>CAZAJF010000013.1:0-90325 GCA_964485395.1 uncultured Treponemataceae bacterium
TGGGGGCTTTGTGCCTTGTATCTTCTCGCGCAATGAAAAAAAAGACCTGATACCGAGCGATGGTGACTGGGTTCGCTGCGCGGGGCGCAGGCGCCTGGGTATTGGGAAGAGGGATGGGGATACCGGGGGAGGTCGATGAGCGGGGCGCAGGCGACTGACTGAGTAAGGGGTGAGTCATCCTTCTTGGGGGTTTTGTGCTTTGTATCTTCTCGCGTAATAAAAAAGACTGAATAATATTCCTAATGTAACCGCGACTTTCTCCACTCCCTGGGTGACATACCTTTTTCTCGCTTGAATATTTCATTAAAACTGGATTTCGCTACAAAGCCTGCCTCGAACGCACTATCGAGAATATCTAGTTCCGATCGTTCTTGGAGAAGTAAACAAACCCTTTCCACCTTTATCTCGTTTATTAAATCGCCCAAGGTTTTTTGCCCGAATTCATTGCTTGCGCGCGAAAGCTCGTGGTACGGAATCGCGATCGCTTCCGCCAGCGAACGAGGGGTCGCTTCCGCTAAGTTTTTACGAGATCTAAGCCAAGCCCGGGCTCGAGCGAGTAATTCCTCCGCTCGCTCTCTGGATAGGAAGCCTCCGTTAAACTTAGGCCGCCGATCGATAGGACCAGTCCCAAAGAGCAAATCAGGTTGCGTTGTTAATATAAATCCCGCTATTAGACAAAAAGGGAAGGTCAGGAACGTCTCTACCCAAGGAGCCTCATCTAAAACTGCAGGCATTATTCCCGCATAGTCAAAAAGATCCCGAAGCCAAAGACCCATAGTAAATACGGCAAAGCCAAGCAGAAGCCATCGCGCAACGCGGATTGCTTGAACTGTTCGTGTATCCTTGCGACGCGGTTCAATAACCAATGCAAGAGAAAGCCTTCCATACCAGATTATCTGGAACGTTTCAACATACCAGGAAATTTCATCAAGAGAAGAAATCTCTATTAAATTTAAACCTTTTGGCAGAAAAGCTATAATGAAAGAGGCTGATAAAAAAACTATGAATGGTACGAAATGCCGCAGCGGTCGTGGATCTGGTTGGATCAGAATTGTCCTGGTAAAGAGATAGACGGTGGGAATTGCGTAGAGCCCATCAAGGGTCTTGAGCGCATGAAGCAGTAAGCCGGTTATATTATTATATTCAACTATCATCGTCGTTAAAAAAAATGCTGATTCTATAAAAGCCAGCGCAAGCCAAGGCTTTCCGGAATTCTCCCCACGGGGAGTAAGCAGAAGCAGGGCGACTATAAAAAGACAGAGCGTTAAGCCCGCTGAACAGAGTAGCATAATGAAATCCATAAAACCAATTCTAAGTTAATGTACATGGCTGAGCAAGTAATTGTAAGGTTCAATTCAGATTTAAAGAAAACCGAGCCAATCCAATATTTAACGGCAATAGACTAAAATAAAAGGGAAAAAAGACCGGATTGATCGTTTCAGACGATTTATTAGGGGGATTATCTTACGATACACCCGAACGACTGCTACAACGAGTCGTATCTATAAGCCGAGTAGATGCATGATTATGGGGTATCCCTCATGCAAAGGAGATTAAAATGGTACATGGTGCGAAATGCTTTAATAGTTGGACAGCGGAATCGAAGCCGCTACAAGATCAAAAATTTTCAGCGGCACTTGTAGTGTTCTTTGTGGTTTTATCATTTTTCCCCAACTGTGCTTGCGCCGAGGGATCAAAGGTCCCTGCATTTTATGATGAAAATGAAAGTTATTGGGCTACATATCTTCCTTCAATCAACCCGCCTCTTAAAGCAGATCAGAGTATCGACGTCGCTGTGATTGGGGGAGGCTTTACTGGGCTTTCGGCGGCCTGGCACATAAAAAAAGCAAATCCCGATCTTAAAGTCGCGATTTTCGAGGCAAAGCGAGTCGGCAATGGAGCTTCTGGACGTAACGGCGGACTCGTGCTTGCCCAGACATATAGTGAAGGCGGCATGTCGATGGGCAAGAATAGTAAATACCACAAAGAAATCTACGACATTACCGTTGCAAGCATGAAACGCCTCAAAGAGTTGGCGGAATCGTCAGGCATCAATCCTGAATACGTACTTAATGGTCAATGCTCGGGAATTTTCAATAGCGACAATATTATGTTTTTCAGGGAGTATGCGACTGAGGCTCGGAAGCTGGGCATGCCCATAGAATTTTGGGAAAAGGAAAAAGCTATTGAAAAACTAGGCTCTCCTGGTTTGCTTGGTGCTGTCTACGATCCCAACGGCGGTATGGTGAATCCAGGCAAATTGGTAGCGGCATTGAAAAAACTAGCCGAAGACGCCGGTGTAGTCATTTATGAAAGCAGTCCCGTTATGAGTTATAACGAAGGTGCGACTATCACGCTGGAGATTTTTGCTGCTGGCAAGGTTTTCGAAGTCAAGGCAAAAAGCATGATAATAGCTGCTAACGCATATGCCGCAGCCACGCTCGACTTTCTGGCGGATGACATTGAACCTTGTCATACACAGGTAGCCGTCACTGCGCGGCTTACCGAGTCGCAATTCAACGCCATCGGATGGAAAGACAACATTTCGTGGTATGACGACCAGTATGCGGGCACGGACAGCGACGCTACCTTCCATATGATAATGACCAAGGATCGCCGGATCGTAATAGGTGGAGGCAGTGTGGAGTACAATAACGATGAAAGTCTCCTCTACCCTGGTGATCTTAAAAAAATCGAAGCTCAAATTTCCAAGCGACTTGGCGAACTCTATCCCGCGATAAAGGGTATTCGAATCGAAAAAACATGGGACGGTATAATTTGCGAAACCAAGAGCAAAAGCGAACGCATCGGAAAAACCGGAAAGTATAAGAACATATATTATGCACTGGGCTACAACGGCGGGCAGGGCGTAAACGTTGCTTTTCTGTTCGGGGAGCTCGTTGCAAAACTCTACGCTGGAGAAAAGCATCGTTTGCTTGAAATCTATACAAGGTAACTAAATTTAAACTTTTTTCCATGGCAGTTCGCTGGCCGATCGTCCATGGCTGCCAGCCGGAGGCGCGGATATACCGTTGAAAAGGAGTAATACATGAGAACTCTTTTCTTGCATGAAAACGTTAACCAAGGCAGACAATTTGAGTTCGACCTTGCCCGAGGCCTCGCCGTGTTCGCGCTTGGCTACCTCGTCGGCTATCGCATCATAAGCCTGAATTTGGGCATGAGCGATGAAACTTCTTGGTATCTTTGCTGCAAGCGATGCTGCCGCCTATCTATATTGTGCTATTAGTGCACGCTTAAAAAAGGTGCAGCGCTGAGCTGCACCTTTTTAAGCGACAGGAGCCCGGAAAGATTTTTTTATATTTACAGGCCTATTGTCGTTTTTTTACTGCGCTATCTCTAGGTAGAGGTCGAGGCGCAGATTTCCCAGTATGCTTGGTTCGAGTTCTTCTTCAAACCAGCGAGCCTTCTCGGGAATTCTATAGCCTTTTTCCTGTACCAATTTTTGCATGCGCTCCCAGCCTTTGCCTATCCAGCCGCCGGAAGGGTCATCCTTGAAATTGCCCTCGATACCGGTTACAAGAAATTTACCGGGTGCGATTACGGCAACCGTTGCCCCGTCTGCCTCGGATGCGCATTCGAGCGTTATCATGAACCGGTAGCCTTCATTCTGCGGATCGTTGGCCGGTTGCCCGTGCCTGTCGATATTGTGCCCGAAGACCCGTCGGGGTTTTCCTTTTTCCGGATGGCTCTTTTTCCACTCGGCAAGCAGTTTTCCCGCCTTTTGCTCGCTGTCTGGCGCATAGCCGTCAAAGCAGGCGACGGTCGTTTCAGGTAATTCCTTGATGATGATTCCCATATACATCTCCTTGATAAGCATGGTTTTTTGCAGTCCTTCCAGGGCCGGCCGGCTTTTCCTGAAGTATGCGGGCGAGAGCCCAAACTCGTGTTTAAAGGCGCGGGTAAACGCCTCATGGCTTTGATATCCAGCTTCGAGGGCAATCTCCAATATTGAATCTGAAGAGCCAAGAAGAGCCGACCGTGCTTTTTCCAAATGCCGCCGTACCGAATAATCGCGATACGTCATACCCGTAACCGCCCAGAACCAGGAGGAAAAACTTCTCGTGGACATGCCTGTCTCACGGGCGTTTTCTATCTGACTCAGGGTTGCGTTCCTTTCGATGAGTTCGAGGCTTTTCTGAATCTGTTCGTAGATTGTCATGACATTATAAGTATGCCATAGGCTGTGGGCGGATGCTTGATATTTTCGGCAAATTCTAAAAAAGACGTCTAGAAATTCGTTATTTCAGGACCTGGAAGATCGAGACTGGGATAGTATTTTTTGAAAATCTTACCGAATGTTCCGTCTTTTTTCATGTTCGCAAGGGCTGTATTCCATTGCGCGGTAATTTGAGGATTTGTATCTTTTGAGACTGCGATATAGAGTTGGCTGTGCATGAGCGCAAAAACAAGTTTGACGTCATTCAGCGAATAACCGGCGCTTTCCGCGCTGTTTTTAATGCCGGTAGAAGAGCCGGCGTACAAATCTACCCGGTCGAGCATCAGCATCTTGAAGGCGGTTATGGTATCGCTTACGCGTTCAAGATTCAGGAACCCGGCCTTGGTTAAATACTGATCGCGTATATCGCCTCGGTATACGCTGATTCCTTTCAGGGTTTTGGCTTCATCGAGGGATGTAATTTTTATCGCGGAATCTTTTTTGCCGTATAATCCGAACGTGGTTTCGAATATGGGACCGATCCATTGATAGAGAGGATTTCGTTCCGCCGTTCGAGTCGTGGAAAACAAAAACGTATTAGGTGTACTGTCCAGGCTTTTCAATCCTCTAGCCCAGGGCACGATGATTATTTCATCGGTATTTCCAATGCGATTTTGGATTTCCCTCACCAATTCTACAGCCATGCCGGTTACGTTGCCGTTTGCGTCGAGGTATTGCAGCGGTTTGTCGTCTTCGCAGTAGATTGTCAAGCTTTGACAAAATGCTGCGGAATTGAGAAGTAAAAGTATGGTCAGCAGCAAGATGCGCAATTTCATGTCGCCTTTCGTTTATGGGCTTTCGATGCTCCGCTTACCTTGGGGATACCGGATCGATTCTGACATTGGGCCAAGTTGATAATGACGTATAATACCGCTTATTCGTAAATTTTAATAGAGGTTCAGGTGATGGACCATCCCGGGGGAAGCAAGCTCAGCGGATTAAATCAAGCAGTCTTTCAAAGTTTTTATCACTGAAGAAGGATCCTGTTTTGAGCCGTTCAGGGTAATGACGTTTTTTTTCCTGCCGTCCGGGGAAACGGCTTTGATGACATATGCGCGGCGATTCCTTTCGACAGTGAACGAGGCAATATCCCGTAACTGTATCTTTTTGGTAAATCTTGTCAATCCATCATAGGAAATAGCCAGGGCGGCCACGTCTGCCGAAATTTTGTAAGGCATGCCGCGCACGATAAAAACGCAAAAATAGCCGAAAAAGAGGAATAATCCCGAAAATGAGATTATTCCCGCAGGTACGAGATTTTTGTATTCTAATTTTTCCGTAGATAAAATCCCGAACAGCAAAGGTGAAATTTCCGTTACATAAGTTACGAGGCAGTATCTGAAACATTCTGCCATTACTATCGACGCAAAGAGAAAAAAGAGGATAAGGAAGGTCTTTTCCCCGCGATTATTCCGTTCCATGACGATTTTTTCCTGCAATCCTTCCTCCTTTATCCCGGACTGCCGACGGCCCGGGATGCGCTGGATTTTTTATTCACCGACGCTGCTGTTTTTAAGCGCCGTTACGAATCTACGCCCCGGAGTGGCCGAAGATTCGCGGTAGGATACTTCTACTTTGTCGCCGGGTTCCAAAAAGCGCATGCCGTTGGATA
The DNA here is from genome assembly GCA_964485395.1 of uncultured Treponemataceae bacterium. GTDB lineage: Bacteria > Spirochaetota > Spirochaetia > Treponematales > UBA12059 > JANNSO01. The sequence continues at coordinate 5,850 of CAZAJF010000013.1, forward strand.
ATGCGGTATCCGCCGAGTAGAGGATATTCGGATTGCCGACGAGAAGGAAGGTCGTCGTGCCGTCCTGCGGGCTGGTCCGCACACGGAAGACTGTTCCGGAAGCGGTTGCCGAAGGTTCCCCGGCCTGAATCTTGGAGCCGGAAAGCCGGGCGAAATCGGCTTTGGCTTTCTCTATCGTTTCGCCCATGGCCACGCGCTGTCCCGTAACGGCGTCGAGATAGACGAAGCGCTGGCGTTGAACCTGGTTTTTAAGGAACATAAAATAGGCGGGTTCTCCGCCGACTTCGGTAAGAATAGGCCAGGTCGCCGTAAGCGCCTGCGCCTTGACTCGCTCGTCGCTCTGGGCTATTTCCATGGCGCGCATCTCGGTGATGCCTCCTACGGAATAGCGCCTGGCGGTTTTGGTTTTCGTGTTGATCATCATGAAGCCGGCCAAGGTTTGATCCGCTTCGTTGGGGGAGGTGACGCCTGAGACGAACCATGTGTTTCCCTTGCCCGAGGCATCGGAGAATTCGTAGTTATAGCCGTCCGAGAGTTGGAACACTCCGCTCTTCTGGCCGAAAACCCTGTTCAGCCAGCCGCCGGCCAACGACAGGGCATCGTGCGCCTGTGCCATGAGCACATCGGTTGGAATGACGCGGTCCACCCACTGCGGCTCCTCGCCCCTGGCATGGCGCGTAATGTCGCCGTTAACGGGATCGACCATGATGATGCCGTCGGAATCGGTACCGCCGAATATTCCTATGGTTCTTTTCAGAACTGGAATGATCCACCAAGGTTTTCCCGAGTCGTCTATCTCGAAGCTGAAGCCGCCCAAAATGGCGCTGCGGTACTTGAAGCGCACGTGCCTCATGAGGTCGTGGGAGAATATCGCGCCGGGCGTGTATTTCATGCCGCCGGGAGCCGGAACCAATATGCCCTCGCCTGTGGTTTGATCCACCTCGATATAGCCGACGGTTCCCTTTGTCTTGAGGGACAGCGCGACGAGCAAGCCGGAATAGTCGAGCGGCGAAACCCTTACGACGGCCCGCGCGCCGTTCCGATATACGGAAACGGCGGTGAATATTTCTTCATTCATGGAAAACTGGGCGCCGTATTGTCCCAGCTTGCCCTGCGCGGTTTTTACGGACAATTCCTTGTCTATGGTGGGCAGGAACAGCTTGTCGCCCATGAAGTCCTTGTTGACGGAATCCGAAAAATCGGACAGGAACGCGGAGGTGTCTTTTTCGGTGAGGGGCATGAGCGCGGCGTATTTTTTATCATTGCCCGGCCATATCAGCCAGGAACCCGCGGAAAGTATTATCGCCACCGCGGTTATGGCGCAGCCTGCGACGATTCCGATGATGACGCCTTTACGCTTACCCGCGAGCAGCGCGATAATCGATATGAGAAACGCCACGGCGATGCTGAGAAGGATCCAGAAACCGAATGAGCCCGGATTGTAGGCAGGCAGCGTCATATAGTCGAAACCGAGGGCGAAAAGAACGGCCAAAACGAGAAGCCCAAGTAGCACTTTTTTTGAAGGGTTCATATAACCATCCTTGTATAGGCAGTCAGGGGCATCGCGAAAACTACGGGGTTTTTACGATACCCGGGCGTACCCATAAATTTAGTGTAACGTTTTTATCGAGGACGTCAAGCCTCGGTGCTTGCATGGACCTGTAGAGAGGGAGGGGTCAATATTTTTTGCCCCATGTTCCTCCAAATACAATGTCTTCAAGCGGTTTTCTGGGACGTGGCGTTGGTGATTCCGCGGGATATCCTACGGGAAGCACTCCCAGTACGAATACCGAATCCGGCGCGGCCAACATCGGCTTGATTACTTTTTGCTCGTACCAGCCGACCCAGCAGGTGCCGAGACCCAATTCCACGGCCCTGATCATGATATTTTGAATTGAATTTGAAGTATCCCGTATTGCGCGTTTTGCGTTGAATTCCGAGGTTTCCTCGTCGAACTTAGAGTGATTCTGGCCGTAGGTTCCCAGATCGGCGCATATAACGATAAAAACTGGAGCCGTTGTCATCCATAATTGATTATGGCTGATGGTGGCTATTTCATTGCGTTGGGTTTTGTCTTCTACGACGATGAATTTCCACGGCTGCTGGTTATTCCCTGAAGGCGCCTGCCGCCCCGCTTCGAGCAGGTCTAACACCAGCTCGCGCGGAACCGGTTTTTCCAGATAATTTCTGATGCTTCGGCGGGCGTGAATTGCTTCGTTTACTGTCATGTGTCCCCCGGCTATCAGCTTACTGGATTTTAGATTCATGTCAACGGTTTTTATTATAGTATGCCGATACCTGAGCACCAGGGGCCGGAAGGGGCAAGCGCTTGCACCGCAAGCGCGACGAGTCGGCGACAGCCGACCGAAGCCCTGGAGTGACCCGATCGGCGCCGGCAGGCGACGAGGTGCCAAAAAACAGCACAAAACGGGAAAGAACCGCAGAGGCTGGTATACAATCTTGACAAAAAACGGTATATTGATAGTCCATGCGCGGAACCTTTGGGTGATTCCGCTTTTCTCCGGCCTTTGCCGGTACCGTATCTAAAGAGGATCGTATGACTACTACAAACGCCACGGCCGAACTTCTCGCGCCCGCAGGCAACCCCGAGGCTCTCGACGCCGCCATAGGCGAGGGTGCAGACGCCGTTTACCTGGGCTTGAAGACTTTCAACGCCCGGCTTCGTTCCAGCAATTTCGCCTTCAGCCAATTCGAGGCCGCCACCGATGTTCTGCATAGGATGGGCAAGCGCATTTACGTTACGGTGAATACCGTTTTCGAGCAGCGCGAGGCCGACCGCATGTTCCAGCTGCTGCAATACCTGGAGCAGGTGGGGCCGGACGGCGTTATCGTGCAGGATTTCGGCATCATCAAGATGGCGCAGGACCACTTCCCCAAGCTGAGCCTCCATGCGTCCACGCAGATGAACGTGGGCTCGGCCGCTGGCGCTAACTTTTTATCACGCTTCGGCTTCAAGCGCGTGGTGCTGTCGCGCGAGCTTTCCTTGGCGGAGATCCAGTCGGTCAAGGCCAACACCAACATGGAGCTGGAGACGTTCGTGCACGGCGCGCTGTGCGTGAGCGGATCGGGCATGTGCCTGTTTTCCAGCTATCTGGGCGGACGCTCGGCGAACAGGGGCGCATGCACGCAGGCCTGCCGCCGCCTTTTCGCGGCGGAGGAGAGCGACAACGGCTACTTCTTCAGCCCCGAGGACCTGCAGCTGATAGACAAGGTGCCAGAGCTTGTCGAGGCCGGCGTCACCAGCTTCAAGATCGAGGGCCGCATGAAGAGCGCCGAGTACGTCGGCACCGTCGTGGCAGCCTACCGCTACATGCTGGACAACTGGCGCTTTGACCGCGAAAAAGCCATGGCCAAGGCGCAGGCCATCCTGAAGGGCGACTTTGCCCGCAGGAAGACCACGTTCTGGTTCGACGGCACCGTTGAAAAAAATTATATCAGGCCTGAGCAGTCGGGCGGCACGGGCTTGGCCCTGGGCAAGATCCGCGTGGTGCGCGTGTTCGACGACAAGCGCTGGATGCTGGTAAACAGCTATAAAGGCCTTGCCGAGGGCGATTCGCTGCGCATCCACAGCCACGACGATTCGGGCCGGGTTACCGCGCGTGTCCGCGAAGTTAAGGAAAAGCACGAGGGCCTGATGATCCAGGTGGACGGCGCCTACAACGAGCACGACGAAGTCTATCTCGTGCAGACAAAGGCCATGAGCAAGCGCTATAAGCCCATCCTGCCCGCGGCCCTGGCCAAGTATCACCGCTTCCCGAGTTACGATACCGCGCCGAAGCCGGACTTTCCCGCGATACCGCACGATCGCCTCTCGGTATTGCCGGAGGGCTTGTACGCCATGGTAAGCCGCGTGGCCGATATGCACGCCACGCTGACGGACAGGCCGGCCAAGACCGTCATCCGCTTCAACCGCAAGAATGCGGAGCAGATGCGGAAGCACGAGAAAGAGCTGCCGTACAAGCGCGAGTCGCTGATCCTGTGGTTGGAGCCGTTTTTCCCCCAGGGCGACGCGCAGTGGCTTGAAGAAGACATCAATTACTGGATCGGGCAGGGGCAAAAGGTTTTCATCGTCAATAACCTTGGCCACCTTGCGCTGCTCAAGGGAAAGAACGTAACGATAATCGCGGGTCCGTGGTTATATGCTTTTAACTCATGGGCCGCGGCGTTCGTGCTGGGCAACGGCGCGGATTTCCTCATGCCGCCGCTTGAGATCTCCAAGCAGAATTATCAGCGCATGGCCGAGGTGGTGCCGAATAAGAGCCTCATGATGACGGTCTTCTCCTACCCGCAGCTATTTACCATCCGCGGCAATATGAGCGAGCGCTACGACTTCAAGTTCTTCCGCGACCGCGACGGGGCTGACTACGAGCTGGTATCCGACCTGGACACGTCTACCGTGATCGCCGTAAAGCCCTTCTCGCTCGTGGACCGAATCCCGCTGTTCAAGAAGGACGGACTCAATAAATTCCTGCTTGATTTTTCCTTTATTACCGTAAAGAAACAGGTATACAAGCGCGTCATGGGCGCGGCCCGGGACGGCATCGTTTTACAGGATTCGGGCCGCTTCAACTGGAAGGAAGGCTTCTGGAATCCCGAGGAAGAAAATGCGCCCAAGAATTCCGATTCGGGCGAACGGAGCAAGGACCGCCTGGAAGCCGTAAAGGCCGAAAAGGCCGTGGAAGCGGCTACCGCGGCTCGGGACAAAGCGCGAGCTGCGGGAGAGCGGCCAGGTCGCGGCGGCAAGCCCAGCTGGTACGAAAGAACCTTGGACGCCTCCGAAGCGGGCAAAGCCAAAAGCTCAGGCAAGACGGGGCGACCGAGCGCAAGCCGCGTGGCGCGTTCCATACGGGAAGAGCGACCGTCTTCGGGCAGACCGAGCGCGGGGAGGCCGACTTCCGGAAGGCCCGAGGGGCGGCCGTCCCGAGCAAGGCCGGATGCCGGAGGCCGATCCGCCGGGAGGGCGCCGTCGTCTCCTTCGTCACGCCCTTCTTCACGGCAGGAAGCGCCGCGGCGCAAGTCCCACTACGATGATGCTCCTGGCTCGGCCTCACGCGCCCCGAGGCGCTCTTCCCGGCCCGACGGCGAACGTCCGGCACCGCGCAGCAAAAAATACTAATATAAGATTATAAAAAAGGTCGGCCGAATCCACGAGGATTCGGCCGACCTTTTTTAATCAGTTTTAAGGTTATTTTAAAGTATCTTCGGAAACGGGAGCTACAGTAGGTTTTTTACGGTGCAGGCCCACGACATAGGTTTCGAAACTAACCTGCCTGCAGGCTATGGGTTTAAAGCCGCGCGCGGTTTCATAGTTAGCCTTGATGCGGTCCAATATTTCGCGCTCCCCGCCTCCCACGAACAATTTACAGACGACATTGCCGCCCACCCGGAGCATTTCGTCGGCGTAGTCGAGCACAGCTTCGACGATCGCCTCGGAGCGGTCGGTATCCAGCGAATGGCTGCCGCTGGTCGCGGGCGCGGCGTCCGAGAGCACCAGGTCGTAGGGGCCGTGCTCGGCGACGGCTTTGCGGACTTCCGGCGAGTAGAGGTCGCCTTTCAGGAAGAAATAATTGCTGTACGGCGGTTTGATGCCCATAGGGGACAAATCTACGGCGGATAAAAATCCCTTGCCGTTAAGCTGCTTGAGCACGAACAGGCTCCAGCTGCCCGGAGCGGCGCCGATATCCAATATTTTCATGCCGGGCTTGATGAGTCGGAATTTTTTATCGAGCTCCATTAATTTATAGACGCTCCGCGCGGGGTATCCTTCTTTTTTTGCCTTGAGTGCCCAAAAATCCGCCTTGTCGTATCCCGCGCCTGCCATTGTGTATCCTTTTAGGAAAAATCCTGGATTTCGCCCTTTCAAATAGGGCATAACATTCATATACTTATAAGTGGCACAGTAAAAAAAATCGTTGTTTGGTGCCTTTCCCCGACTAATTAAGTTACTCGGGAATCCTGTAATACTAGCAGAAGGATGTATGAGTTCCAATACCTTGGTACAGGCAGATATATGGACAGTGGCGCAAACGGAGCAGGGCAACGTCGTTTTCGTGCGGCCAAAAGGTTCAGATACGGTGGTGCCTATATTTATCGGCCAACTTGAGACGCAGGCCATTCTCATAGGATTGGGACGCATCGAGGTGACTCGGCCGCTGACTCACGACCTTTTCCTGAGTACCATCAATGTGTTGGGAGCCTCGCTGCAGCGTGTCGAGATAAACGACCTCCATGAAGGTACGTATTTTGCACGGCTGATATTTCTGCAGAACGGTACGGAAATCGTCGTGGACGCGCGCCCTTCCGACTCGCTCGCCCTGGCCGTACGTGCCGGTGTGTATATTTTTATTGCGGAATCCATCGTGGAAGAAGCCGGTATTCCGGTGGATATGATCCGCGAGACCCCCGACAGCGCGCCTGAAAATAACAAGCAGGAAGAATTATCGCAAAAAACCATCTTAAAAGCCGATACTATTGATGAAGCCGAATTATCTTTCAATCCGGGATCGCCCGAGCGGGAACGTCTTGCGGCGGAGCTTGAAAAAGCCATCGCGGAGGAAGATTACGAGCGCGCGGCGATACTACGGGATCAGCTGAATAAAATATAGTGAATCTCGGATAAGCCCGTTATTCGAGATTGGGGGGATGCATTGAAAAAGTCCTTGTTTTTATTTTTGGGCATTTTTTTTGCCTTGGTTTTTTCAGCGTCCGCCCAAATGTTGGATCTTACGGAGTATCCCGCTTTCGTATCCGTCGGGTTTAAGCAATCCTACCTGAAAGTAAAAGACTCGTTTGAGGTTTTTATTCCGGGGAAGGAGGAAATCGACTGGCGCCTTTCCATAGACTCCACGAACCAAAAATCCGTTTCTCCTTCCGAGCGCCCTGCTTGGCTTCGACTTCCCGCCCGAAGGGGAAACAGGCCCATAATCATCCGTGAACTTTCCCTTCCGGGCATGCCGGAAAAAAACATCTTTCCATTCGCAAAGCGCGAAAAGCAGCAGTTTTGTATTTTAATTCCCTTTGTCGTAACGCCGGAAATGCTGAAGGTGCGAACGGGCCTTGCCTTATTCCTGCCCGCGATAGGGCAGAACTGGCAGGTGTATTTAAACGGCGTCTTGATAAAAAATGAATTGTTCTATGAATTCCTGGATTTACCCCGCAATGCCGAGCGCGCGCAGCAAGGCGTTCTTATCAATGTGAATCCCCGCATCTTCAAGACCGACGGACAGAATGTGCTTGCCTTTATGCTGGAAGGGGATCCTTTGGACGCGCGGCTCGGCCTTACCGCCAGGGCACCGTATTTGATGGGCTCATATGAAAAACTCCTGCAGATGCGCATCCAGTATGTTTCTCTCGGCTTTATCGGGGTCTATGTATTTTTCGCCATATACCATTTTATTTTGTTTCTTTTAAGGCCGAAAAACAAAGCCTACCTGATGTTTGCCATCGGCGCGGGGCTGCTTGCCTTTCACCTGTTCTTCAAGACCTACCTTGTCTATGAATTGATCCAAAACACGAAAATCATCAGAGGATTGGAATTGGCGACGATGATCGCGATAGTTCCCGTGTTCCTCGCCTTTTTCGATACGGCGGTTCATGGCAAGGCTTCGCTTTTTACCAAGTTGTTTTCCGCAGCGTCTTTTTTGCCGTTGATTCTTCAGTTTTTCTTTTGGCGCGAGGCTTTTCAGCTGATATGGACGATCGTGGCGTTTCTTCCGGCATTATTCGTGCTGTTCAAGGATCTTGCCGTGCCCTTCCGGGGTGCCTGGCGGCATTACAGGCGCTTGATAACGGCAAAGCGGACCTTTTTTAAAACCGTTCTCATGAGCTTCCGCCGCTTGGATCCACCCAGGATCTTACTCGGGTTGGTGGTGGTAGGCGCCACGGTAAGCCTGAACATCCTGAACATACGGGCGGAGACTTCGGAATCCTTCCTTCAGTACGGGTTCATGCTGCTCGTGTTCGGTACCGCGACGGTGCTTGCGGGGCAGTTTACCAAAGTTTACTCCGAAATCGAAGCCGTCCACGAAGTGCTTGAAAAAAAGGTAGCGAAACGCACCGAGGAACTTGAGCTCGTCATGCGAGATCAGGACAGCTTGAACATTAAGCTTTCCGAAACCGCCGCCAGGTTCAAGGCGGTGACGGATGTGGCCGCCGTGGACATGCAGGTTGCCGTGCAGGTACAGCAAGGATTTTTCCCCAAGGTGTCGCCGAGAACCGAGCAGTGGGATGCCGCGTTCGTCTTATTGCCCGCCAGCGGAATCTCGGGGGACTTTTTTGATTTTTACGTCAGCGACGAAGGAAAAAAACTGGATGGAATCGTGGTGGGAGACGTATCGGGCCACGGGATAGCATCCGGTCTCGTTACCGTGTTGGCGCGGTCTATTTTTTACCGGAATTTTTACGAGCAGAAAAACAAGAACTTGGGCACGGTAATGGAATCCATCAACGGTGAATTGATCAAGGAACTGGATTCCGTGGACAATTACCTTACGGCCGTGCTGTTGCGGCTGGACGATGACGGCACCGTGGAGTACACGAGCGCGGCGCATACGGAAATATGCTACAAAGGCGCCGACAAGCCGCGAGCCATCGAGCTGAAACCGCGCGGCGTGGACCATTACAAAGGTTTGCCCATAGGACGCGCCGCGTTTGCGGCTACGTATAAATCCATACGGTTCAAGCTGAACAAGGGTGATTTCGTGTTGATCTACACGGACGGCGTCAATGAAGGGCGCAATGTGGACCATGAGGAATTCGGCTTGGACGGCGTGTTGGATGCCATGTCCGCCGCTCCGACCGAAGACGCCCGCGGGGCTCTGAATTTTATCATGCAGGAATGGCGCTTTCATACGAGCGGCACGCGCATGACCGACGATGTAACCGCCGTGCTCCTCCACCGCAGGTGACCACCGCAGGTGATCACCGCAAATATGGCGGTTACAGCACGCGCAGTTTAAATGCGCTGGAAAGCAGCTTCATGGCTTCGATGCCCGCCACCGAGTTTCCTCGCTCATCCAGAGACGGGCCGTAGATACCGATGCCCATGCGGTCGCGTACCGTGGCCGTTATGCCGCCGCCTACGCCGCTTTTTGCCGGGATGCCTACATCCAGCGCGAATTCTCCGGAGCCGTCGTACATGCCGCAGGTAACCATTAAGCTCTTGATTATTCGGGCCGCGTGCGGCTGAAGGCTCTGTTTTTTTTGTATGGGATCGAAGCCGTCCATGGCCAGCAAGAGACCGATGCGGGACAGGTCCACGGCATTGATCATCAAGGCGCATTGCATAAAATAGCCGTCCAGAGCGTTTTCCACTTCACCGTCTATCAGCTTCAATTCCTTGAGGAACCAGCCTATGGCGTGATTGCGCGCACCGGTGTCTTTCTCGGACTGGTAGACTGCCTTATTGACGACGATGTCCGGCCTGCCCGTAAGCACGCTGGCGAAGGCGCGAAAGCGTTCGATCCGATCGATCGGCGAAGTACCGGGCATCATGCTGGAAACGACGATGGCGCCGGCGTTGATGAAGGGATTGAAGGGCTTTCGGCTGGCGCTGGTCTCAAGGCGAATTATCGAGTTGAAGGGGTCCCCCGTAGGTTCCTTGCCCACGCGCGAGAACACGGCTTCCTCACCCCGTATCGATATGATATAGGCAAGGGCCAGGACCTTGGAAATGCTCTGGATGGTAAAGTCTTTTTGGGCATCGCCGGCCTGGAATATTTTTCCTTCATGGGTGCTTACCGCGATGCCGAGATCCGTCTGCGCGGCTTTGGCCAGTTCTGGAATATAGGATGCTACCTGGCCGTTACCGGTACATGCCGATGCCCGTTCCAGAATTTCGTTTAAAACTTCTTGCATGGCCAGAGCTTAGTATAAGGAATGATTCATGGCAACTCATCTTGATAACGGTCGCTCGATTGCTACGCAATCGAACCGCGCTTTACTTTGTAAAGCGTGCCTAATGCACGCCGGGGCGTTTCTGAAAAACCGGGCAGTGCTTGCCGGTAGCCGCATAGACTTCCACGCTGGGAATATTCCTGGATTTTATGCCGAATTTCAGGCAGGATCTTGGATAGTTGGGATCCCAGGTTACTTTAAAATGTATGCATGCCAGACAGTTGGGCGCCCGGGCCGGAGTGTCGCTCATGGCTCTAGTATAGGATAAACTCCGGAAGGCGGCAACGGGATTTTGTTGCGGCCTTAATCAAGACTCTGAATTTCGTTGTTCAAGAGCTGGATTTGGCGGCTGTTTTCGTGCCCCATCGCTTTGGCTTTCTCTATTTCCCCTACGATAGATACGAAGATTCCCGCGATTCCCTCCAAGGCGGAGTTGAGCGTGCCGGAAAAGCCCTTAACGCTGCGGAACCCTTCCAGGCTTTCCTGGTTCTTGCGTTCTACCTCGTCGATGGCGTTTTTGGTTTTTCTTGAAATTAAAACGAGATCCGATACTACTTTATTGATGCTTCCCGTTCCTTCGGATAGTTCATCCATACCCGAGATTATCTCGAACATCGCATCCGTTACCTCGTGTATTTCTCTATTGATCTTGGCGAAATATTCCATAGCTTTTTTGTTTTCGTTGCTGGCCGAAAGAATGCTTGCGTTATTTTTCTCGAGCTCCGCCCTGATCTGCTTGGTGTTTTTAGCCGTAATTTCGGACAGCGACCTTATCTCACCGGCTACGACCGCGAAACCTTTACCGTATTCGCCCGCATGGGCAGCTTCGATGGCCGCATTCATGGCCAGCAGGTTCGTCTGGGAGGAAATCGAGGTTATCACCTTGATAATATCCATGATACCCGCGGAATTTTTAATAAGATTGTCCATGGAGGTGATGGATTTATCGACTTCTTTTCCTCCGATGGACGCGTTTTCCTCGAGGAGCTTCACGAGCGCGCCTTTATTGTTCGCGGTATCCCGTATATTCTTTATGGAGCTCGTCATTTCCTCTATTGCGGAAGATGATTCTTGGATTATGCCATTTTGGGATTCAAGCACTTCCTTGAGCGCTACGGTAGCCTTGGCTATTTCATCGGTCCCATGGAGCGATCCGTCCATTTTTACGTTGAGTTCCGACATAGAATTTTTTAATCCGCGCATGCTCGCGTTTGCTTCTTCCAAAGAAGCGAGCGCGCTTCCGGTGGATTGTACGAGCCCATCGCCGATTTTCATGCCCTCCGCGGAAACGCCTATCACGCCATGGAGCTTGGTAAGCCTGCCCGTGTTTTTGGCGATCTCCTCCTCCGAGTTGCGGAGGATGCCGTTTATTATTCGGAAGATATAAATCGTGATAACCGAGGCGATAGAATAGACGATTACCGCGGATAGCAGGATATTAAGCCTGGTTTCTTCCATGTCCAAAGGGATTTCCAGCTTAACGATGGAAGAAAAATAGTAGTAGAGGATAGTCGCAAGGCCCACCGTTCCGATTACGACCAATTGGTATATGGAAGTACCTATCAGGTTGGCCACGATGAGCATGAGCAGAAGCATGAGGCACAAATCCGATATCTGGTATATAGAAGAAACGGGCATGCTTAAGGGCCCGGCGATTAGCGCAAAAAATATAATAATGAGGCTCAGGTTGCCCGCGACCGCATGGTATCCTTTTTTTAGGAGGGCAAGGCAGAGAATCAGCAAAATGGATGTCGTATAATACGCGATTACTTCAACGGGATTTTTGGTTGTGAAGAGCGCGACGGTGGCGTAGAGCGCCCCCGCGATTCCGAGTAGTATGGAGCATACGAGCAGGATTCTAACTTTTTTTTGGACGATAAAGCTTTTTGAGCCGTACAGAGAGAGGAACTTGTCCATCCAGTTTTTCATGCGTGCGTTCTCCTTGCGACCGAAGTTACAGGATAGCGTTTTGCCGCATTAAGTCAAGCGCGGGGTCTGTCCCCTTATCGGTTTTTTTAGTACATTATTGTCATGTCAATCTCAACCGTGCTCAGAAAACAGTTCCGCTATTCAAATTTCAATGCGGTGCTCGTTCTAATCGGGGGCAATGTACTCGTTTTTTTACTGACGAGCCTGTTCAGCGACCTGAAGATCTACCTGGCCCTCATTCCTTTGGCCGTTCTTAAGGAAGGCTGGCTATGGCAGCCGTTTACCTACATGTTCGTGCATGACGGCTTAAGCCATATCCTGTTCAACATGCTGGGCTTGTTCTTTTTTGGAACCGCCGTAGAGCAAAAAATGGGGAGCAAGGAATTCCTGCTTTTCTACCTGCTTACGGGAACGCTTGCCGGCTTGTTTTCCCTAGGCGTCTTCATAATGACGGGGGCCCTGCAAACCTTGTTGGTAGGAGCTTCGGGAGCCGTGTTCGCGGTGCTTTTCGCGTTTGCCGTAATCAATCCGCAGGCCAAGATCTATATCTGGGGAATCGTTCCCATCGTGGCGCCGGTTTTGGTTTTGGGCTATACGGTAATAGAATTGGTTTCCGAACTGATTGGCGCGCGCGGGAACATCGCGCATCTGACGCACTTGGCGGGCTTCGGCTTTGCCGCTCTGTATTTCCCGGTTCGTCATGGAGTGAATCCCATACGCCGCCTTCTCATGGCGCGAAAATGAAACTCGGTTTTCTCGCGGCCGCCTGTCTTCTTCTTGCGGCCGCGCCGCTGTCCGCCCAGGACAGGGACGTCGTCTTGCGCGGTGAATTTCCGGTGGATTACATGGTGCCGCCTTCGCCCGAAGGTTTTCAGGGAGTGAGCGACCCGGATTTTATCCCCAAGTTTCCCGACAGCGACTCGGCGAAGGCCGTGCTTGCGGAGGCTGCCTGGGTTTTTTCGGGCATGATCTGGGGTTTCGACTATGTATATACGCCCAGCGACAAGGTTCGGAAGGTGGAAGAATTCTTTACCATTACTCCGCGCGGCGCGATTCGGCCGGGGGATCCCGGAATGCGCGTGGAATCCGTGCGCACGGAGGGCGTGGTGATACTGGCTACGATTACGTACCTGCCGGAGAGTACCGCGCGGCGCGAGTATTTTTCATGGTCCGGGGCGGTGTATGCCGCTGCCCAGGGAAAAGGCGGTGCGCCGTCGCTGCCGCCGGTGGGCCAACTTGCGCCGGCCGGCCGGCTGGAGTCCAGGCGGGCGGCGATAAGCGCCGCTACCAGGGAAGCCTTGCGCGAATACCTGCGCGGGCAAACCCACAACAAGCCGCGCGAGGTCCGCGGAACCTGCGCTTTTGCGATGCCGCCGCGCGTGGCCATTATCTCAGGCAGCTACGCCGCGACCCTCCGCCTCCGGGTGTCCGTTACCGAAATAATCCCGTACGGAAAATATTAAAAAATCTTCTCTATGGCTTTATGCATGGCGTCGAGGCCTTCCATCACGGCGTCCACGATGGCCTGCTTCCTGTCTTCGCTGAAGTTCAGCGTATGCTTGATGCGGTTACGGAACTCGGCGCAATCGATGGGGGGGCTGACGTCGTAAATAACCTTGGCAGGCCCGATCAAGTCTTCCTGCATCTCGCCGGCCGGGTTGATGGTGAGCACGCCCCCGTTGATGGAAACGAGCGCCATGTAATCGAAGGATCGAAGGTACGAATCGATTTCGCGCACGCCGCGCTTGGTGGACGGATCCCAGGGGCGATACCGCGTCCCCGATGGAAAAACGAGAATCAGCTTGTTCTGGATCTTTATCTCGTTGAGCTTTTTCATGGTGGCATGGTTGATGGCGTTGCTCTTCATCATTTCTGCCAGCAATTCCTTGGCATCCTTCATGGTGGCCTTGTGGCCTTCGAGCGAGCGGCTGGGATAGATGACCAGGCGTGAATACGCCTCGCTGAACGCCGTAACCACGGGATTCGTCTCGTTGAGCTTGTAACCGGCGATGGCGATGAGGTTTTCGGCGGCTTTAACGCCTTCTTCACCCTGTTGCCTCAGGAGATAATGGAACACCGGCAGGTCGAAGTTGCTGTAATGCTCCATGAGGATGAGGCAGGATTTGCCTTCCGCCGCAAGTTTGGCGAGCGCCCGCATGTTCTCGAACGAGTGGAGGCCGGAATCCTCGGTGAGGTTTTCCCGCACCATGATATCTATGTACTGAAGAATGTCGTTGTTCCCGGGCTGATACACGTTTTCAGGCGTTATAACCATTGCGCCGCGCGAGGATTTCATCATTTTTTTTATCTGATCCATGTAGCGGTGGCTGACAGGTTCCATAGTGCCTCCAAATTCCTTTTCCAGTATAGACAAGCACCCTGAATAGTGTCAACGTTTTGCGGCATGTCCATGAGGCGCGACAAGCCCGACGGCGGTCGATCCCGAGATTTTATTGGAATTACGCTTGGCGCGTTTGGCTTGCCAATTGCGCCTGTCGCTTCGGAGGCCCGTCAGCTTCAGGATGCCGGCGGTGAGGAACGCGACGAAGACGAGTCCTACCGCGAACAGCGAGTACGAAAGCCACCAGGGGATGAAATTCGTTATCGCTGAAAATTCAGACATTCCGCCCATGCCCGAGAGCACGTTGAGCGGCATGAAGATAACCGAGATTCCCGTAAGCCGCTTCATCTGCATGTTCAGGTTGTTGGATATTACCGAGGCGAAGGCGTCCATCATGCCCGAAAGTATGTCGGAGTAGATATTGGCCATCTCGATGGCCTGCTTGTTGTCCGTGAGTACGTCTTCCAGCAGCTCCATTTCGTCTTCTTTCAGGCGGAGGGCTTTGGTGAGCTGCAGCTTTTCAAGTACGATCTCGTTGGATTTGAGGCTGGTGGTAAAGAATACCAGCGACTTCTCGAAGGCCAGGAGCTGGGTCAGCTCATGGTTCTTTACGGAGCGCTGCAGTTCCAGTTCTATGGCGGCGGTACGCTTGTTGATATCTTTGAGAAATCGAAGGTACACGACTGCTGCGCGGCCGAAGATATGCAGCAAAAATGCGCTTTTGTTCTGGATTGACAGGTCTTTGATCCGGTTGGCGGCCAGGTCCGACAGTACATCGCAGTCCGCCTGGCAGATGGTTACGATGCGGTCGGTAAACAGGATGACGCCCACCGGTACCGTAAAATGCGTAACCGCGAATTGCGGGTCGTAAATGGGGACGCGCACGATGAACATGGTGTAGTCGTCTTCTTTTTCCACGCGGGCGAGCTCATCCACGTCCATGATGTCCATGAGGTGGTCGGGCAGGATTTTATACTCGGTTTCGAGCATGGCAAGCTCGTCCTTCGTGGGATTGCGCACGTCTATCCAGACATGGCGCTCCGCTTCTGTTACGGGGACGAGTCGTGTGTCGGATTTTTTCCAGTAGTTGATCATTCGGTACCTCCGCGTACGGTAAGGTCGTCGGCGATGCCCCAGAAGGATGGCACGACCCGAATGATCCTGAATCTCAGGTTCTGTGCAGGTCGCGATCCGAGCGGGGCTTTCTAGGCAACGGTATTGATGACGAACTACTTCCGTCTTCTGAATCGCTCATATCCGTACCTCCCCGTTGTGTTGGATCGCGCCTTTAAAAACTTGGCGCGGATAGGTTTTTTTATTTTCAAGCGGAGTGTAGCACAGTGAAAACATGAGTTCAACCACTAAAGCGAATTAAAATTAATTCAATTCGCTTTAGTGTCGAATTTCAGTCAGTAGGGAAAATCGATGCCGATCCAGTCTTCTATGTTGGACTGTTTCTGGTCTATGCGGCCGATATCCACCGTGGCGGTGGTTTCCGCCACCAGCCATTTTGTTTCCAGATAGGGGAAGCGGGCGCCGAGCCCGGGCGCATTGACGGCGGCCAGCGCGTGGCTGTGAACCAGTGAGACCATCATGGCGGCATCGATGCTTTCCGCCTTGAGCAGTATTGCCATAAGCACTGCGCGTGAATCGCAGTCGCCTCTGGCTTCCATCGCCGTGCTGATGGAATTGACGACATCCGAACCTTTTGTGTCGCGCTCGTATTTAAAACCCTGCACCCAGGAAAGAATTGCCTGGGCATACCCCCGGGGATCCGTGGGAACGCCGTAGCGGGCTGCCGCCGGTGGCGCTACCGGCGAGGCTGCTTGCGATGCTGACGGAGTTTTGGAGCTCTGTCCCTCCGCCGGAAATCGCAGCGCCATTCCGGCGGTGCCTGTACTGATGCCGGCATAGGCTCCTGTTTCCCAGGCTTGCGACAGTGCAAGGCTGAGCCTGTCCAGATTATGCGCGCCATCGCGATAGATCATCCTGTAAAAACGGCGTACGGCGCCTTCTATAAGTTCGGGTACGTTGCCGTAGGGGGCCAGCACGCGGTATTCGCGCTCCACGAGCTCTTGAGCGACGGCGGCGTTTCTTTTGTTCCATGGCATGCTGATAACGGCTTTGCCGAAGGTAATTTCAGCGACTGAATCGTCTGTTTGCGGAACGCCGCTTCTGATGGCGGCGGTCAAGGGGCCGCTTCGGCCCCGGAAAGTATCATTGATTGAAAATCCGTCGATGGCCGAGGCTATGAAGTCTTTGGAGCCGGCGAAATTCGCGGCAGTGGTGTAGGAAAGCAGGATAAGGTCGAATCCGTTCTTTTTATCTGCTCCCTGTACCGCGTCATCCAGGATAAAAACGGACCCGCGCATGGCCTGAGCCCCTGTGCCTGCGGTAAAATCACCGAAAGCGCAGTTTTTACCCGCATAGGAAAAAGGCTTGGGAGCCATTACGGCGCCTTGGTTTTTTTTCATGCTGTCGATCATGGCCGCGACGGATGCGTAGCGGGAGGCATCGTATACCCGTATGTCCACGAAGGTTTTGCCGTCGGGACCGGTAAACATGAATTCGGTGGTACCGTCGCTGCCGGTAAGCGCAAAGCCTTCGGGCAGGTCTATGAAGAAACCGTGGCTGGAATTAAACTCTTCGGCACGGATGTAAAGCGATGCCAATAAGAGGCATGCGCCGAGAATAATGATGCGTAATTGCTGAGTTTTAATGTTTATTCGTCCTTATGCCGGGTTTTACTTTATTGATGCGCTGCTTGGGGTGTTTTATGTGAATGAACGGCAGCTTTTCCGCATGGATCAGCGCCAGCTTACGGAACGCGTCGTATCCGGGCGCCTCGTCGAAATGCATCAGCACTTTGCGCGAGCTTCCCGTCTGAAGGCTCATGCACCACAGCCCCATCATGTCCGATTCCAGGTTGATCGCCAAGACCGGCGTTACGGTTATCGTCTCGAAAAACAGCATGCGGTAGCGGTATCGCTCGTTATGATGAACGGAAGAATCGGGAACCATGACGCTGACGACCCGGAACGAACCTTCATTGAACCGTTCGAGCGTAACCGAGGTGTACAGGTATCGTATCCATGATACATCATGAAGAGTATCCATTATGACCCTCCCAATCAGCACACGGTGCCTCTACGTAAACCTGTCAGATTTTACGCATCTGCGGGTGCTGCCTCGACAACGAGAGTCTGTTAGACGCCCGTTACCAAAGAATCATCATATATTCTACCATATATTGTAGCGTATCGGTATAAAAAAAGCAATTTAGCCGGGGTTCATGCCTCGTACCGGGTTAAAACCGCGTTTTTTCCCACTTGCGCGCTTGGCCGACAGACATTATATTATGCCGCTATGCTTCCGCTCCTGTATTCCAACGACGATATCCTCATCATCGATAAGCCCTGCGGATTAGCCGTGCAGCCAGGCGCCGGCGTGGGGATGACGGTTCTTGAGGCAGTGGAACGGGATTACGGTTTTAGGCCTTGGCTGGTTCATCGGCTGGACAAGGACACGGCGGGCTGCCTGCTGCTTGCCCGGTCATCGCGTGCCGCCGCAGATCTTTCGCGGCTATTGGCCGGACGCGGCGTCGAGAAAACCTATCGGGCCATTGTCTTCGGGATTCCCGCGCCCGCTTCGGGTACGTTTCGCGACGCCGTAAAGGTTAAAGGCGAATCCGTGGACGCGGTTACGCGCTACCGGGTGCTGGAATCGGCCTGCGGATTCTCGCTGGTGGAGGCCGAGCTGGGCACGGGGCGCATGCACCAGATACGCCAGCATTTCGCGGATGCGGGTTGGCCCATCCTTGCTGACGATAAATACGGCGACTTTAAGCGAAACAAGCTGGCGCAGAAGGAATGGGGCGCCCGAAAGCTGTTTTTGTACGCATATAGGCTTTCGCTGCCGCTTACTCCCCCGATAACTGTCATGGCTGGGCTTCCTCCGCATTTTGCCGCCTTCTACGCACGAGTGGGGCTTGGCGGGGCTTCCGCTGAACCGATGCCGGAGAATCGCCCATGACCGCCGTGATTCCCTTCATATGGACGGCCGGGGCCATCTGGATACTGCCCGACGGAGAAATCCTGGAGATTCCCGGATTCCACGATGACTGGATCCAAAAGCACCAGGAACTTGTTCCCGGCTGCGCGAACGTATGCGACGTGGTGCTCCGGATGCGCTGGGTATCGGCCGTCACCTACGCCAAGAAATACGTGGAGCTGCTGATTCCTTCGAGGACCGACGGGCAGGCCGTGGATGCCATAATAAGCTACCTGGGCCTCAACCTGGAACACTGGGAAAACGCCCTGGTGATGACCATGGACGAAGAAGGTTATTTTAAATTGACTTCCG
Source organism: uncultured Treponemataceae bacterium (assembly GCA_964485395.1). Taxonomy (GTDB): domain Bacteria; phylum Spirochaetota; class Spirochaetia; order Treponematales; family UBA12059; genus JANNSO01. Next base: position 24,397 of record CAZAJF010000013.1, read on the forward strand.
CTGAATTCGACGATCTCTGCGCCGTAAGGACGAAGATTTCCGGCTCATTCGGGGAATAATATGGCCTTGAGGCTTTTGGCGTTTTTTACGGCTTTTCCCTTGGCATGATTGTTGAAGGCCACCAGCAGGGTGCCGGCTTTGGCCATGCGCCTGAGCCTGGGCGCGCAGGCCTGCAACTCCTCGTCGCTGTACAGGTAGTCGTAGCGCGATACGTTGTCGCCGGACCACCAGTTGGTTTCGTTGCGGCCGTGGAAGCGGATGTAGCCCAGGCCTCCGGTTACGCGTTCCTCTATCGGAGGCAATCCGGGAAGGTCGGGCCGATCCACCATGACGCTTCCCACGCTGCGCTTGTCCAGCTCGTCGTACACCCGGGGCGTATACCACTCGTCGTTGCGGAATTCCACGACGAGCGGCAGGGGGGAGAGCGCGGACAGAAGCGCGGCCAGGTAGGTGCGGTTGTCCGGGGTGTGATGAAAACTATACGGCAGCTGGATGAGCACCGCGGCGAGCCTGTCCGCTTTTGCGAGCACGGAAGCCGCACGGTGAAATTGAGCCGCCGCATCTTTCCAATTCGCGTCGATTTCGTGGGTGAGGCTTTTGTGCGCCTTGATGCTGAACAGGAAACTGCTTGGAGTCCTTTCTACCATGCCTTTCAGGCCGTTTACGGTAGGCATGGCGTAATATGAAAAATTAAGCTCGGTAAACGGGAAAAACAGCGAGTAGTAGCGGAGGAACTCGTCCTTGGGCAGTTCGGCCGGATACAGGACGTCCCGCCAGTCTTCGTATGAGTAGCCGCTCGTGCCTATCAGGATGTCGTTCATGCTTCAAGTATAGTTTTTCCGGAGGCAGTATCGCAAGACGGGGAGCCGCCTTTACGCAGGTTGGCCCTTTAGCTCCGGCGCGCTGAAATTCATGACGAATTTCGTTCCCGCACCGCGTTCTATGCGTATTGTGCCGCATAACTGGTCTACCAGCATCTTGATGAGCTGCATACCGAAGCCCCCGGAATTCTCAAAGGAGACGGAAGCGGGCAGGCCGATGCCGTCGTCGGCGTACTCGAGGCGGATGAAGCCGTCCGCGAGGGCCACCGAGACGCGTATCAAGCCCTCGTCCTTGGAAAAAGCGTATTTCATGGAATTCGTAATGAGCTCGTTGATGATGATGCCCAAGGGCGAAAGAAGCTTCGGCTCAAGTTGGATGTCCTCGATGCGCGTCTCTACCTTGACGCTGGTCCTGGTAGGAAATATAGCTGCAATTTCCTCGATTAATCGGGGAAAGTAATCCTTGGTGGACAGTATTCCCGGGTTGTCGGAGCGGTAGAGCCGGTCGTAGAGCACCATCATGCTTTGGATGCGGCTGGCGGCGTCCATCAACACTCCCGTGGTCTTGGCGTCCCCTTCCATGCCGGATTGCAGCATCAGAAGTGCGCTCATCGTATTCATGTTGTTTTTGACGCGGTGATGGACTTCCTTGAGTATAAGCTCTTTTTCGGCAAGCAGTTTCCGCACCATGCGTTCGCTGTTCTTGCGGTCCGTTATGTCGTCGAAGGTGGCAACCATGCCCTGGAACTCGCCCTGCAAGCCTTTGAGGGGGCTTGCGTTCACTGACAGCAACACGCGCTTTCCGTTGGGCCATACGATGCAGTGCTGCACGTCGTATGCCGGTTGGAGCGTAGCCTTTACTATGGAAAAAGGCTGTTTTTCGTCCGGGAGGGGGTTGCCGTCGATATCGGTGGATTTCCATCCGGGGGCGTTGTAGTCCCGGGACGTAATTGATTCACGCTTGAGCCCCAGTATCTGCTCCGCCATGGCGTTCGCGTAGCTTATCCTTCCGTCGGCCTCCACCGTGGCTATGCCGACGGGGCTGGTCTCCATTATTTTAACGATCATGGAGCGTTCCTGCACAAGGGCGTCCTCCGCCTGTTTTCGCTCGGTAATGTCCTGGGAAACAAGCTGAATGACCGTGGTGTCGGAATCAGCGTCCATGAGGAGCTGGTAAATCGTTCGCACCCAGCGGGGGCCGACCGGCAGCTTGAATTCCGACTCAAAGGTCTCTTGCTTGCCCGACTGTAAAATCGAGCGCATGCGGCCTTCGATAAGCGTTCCTTTTTCTTCTCCGAACAGCTCTTTTACGGATTTTCCGATGCACTGTTCCTTGGTAAGCTTGAGCATGGCCTGGGACATGGCATTATTTACGATGAGTTTGAAATTCGAGTCGAAGATGGCGTTTGCGGTGCCTGAATTTTCAAAAACCAGCCTGAGGCGGCTTTCGCTTTCCTTGAGGGCTTGCTCATTCTGTATGCGTGTCTTTCGCTCCGCAAAAAGCTTGAAAGCCATTTTAATTGAAGCATCGAGCACCGTAATGCCGGAATTCTTGACTACGTAGCCGTAGTTCGTGATTTTTTCCGTCTTGTCGACTATTTCTTTTTCCGTGTGGGAGGAGAGAAACAGGAGCGGAATATCGTGGCATGCCAATATCTCCCTGGCGGCGCTGGGGCCATCCATGCCGTTTCCCAGATCTATGTCCATGAGGATGAGGTCCACGGCCTGTTCCCGGTCATTAAGATGCTTGACGGCTTGCTCTCCCGACAAAGCATGGGCGATGACGTAGCCCGCGTTCTCGAGTTGTCGTTTTTCGAACATGGCCGTTATGATTTCGTCTTCTACGAGCAGGATGGTCTTTGAACCTCTTTCCACTTTCTGGGCCCCTTACGGTTAAGTATATGGGTGGAATCGCCGGGGTCAAGGTTTTTCTGGGGAAACCGGGGGAATCCGGCGGGATCGGAGCGCGAGGGATCGGCGCTTTATCTTTTTCGCCGCGCGGCGCCGGAAAAGATAAAGCGGAGAGCACGCGCGTCTTTTTTCCGGCATGGGCCGAAAAAAAGACGACGCGCCCTGAATTATATTATAGTAACTTGTCTGGATTGAGGCCCATGAGCTCGGGAACCACGAACAGGCCGTCCTTGCGGATGAGCTTGCCGTCGAAGAATATCTCGCCGCCGCCGAACTCGGGGGTCTGGATGAAGACTAAGTCCCAGTGGATGGCGGAGCGGTTGCCGTTGAAGCAGTCGTCGTAGCTGTTGCCCGGGGTGAAGTGGAACGAGCCGGCGATTTTTTCGTCAAACAGGGTTTCCTTCATGGCGCGCGTTATGTAGGGGTTGACGCCCAGGGCGAACTCGCCCACGTAGCGGGCGCCCTCGTCGGTGTCCAGGACGCGGTTGATGCGCGGGCTGTCGTTGGCCGTTGCCTTGACGATCTTTGTTTAAACAAGTTTGGTATATGATATTTAATATCTAACAACGCTAGTGTCCAAGATAAACTGTAGAAAAAGCGCTTGATTTCCATGGTATGATTAGAGTGACAAAACAAAAAACAATACAATATGATGAAATCAAGCATGAATGAGAATAACACGCTATTTAGACAAATCCTAGACCTTATACCACTTTGTCACGATGCTTTTTGCTCAGTTGTCAGGTCAAAGCGGGTTACGTTCAATTGAAGACGGAATTAATCGTCAAAGCAAATCATTGTATGATTTAGGAATTCCAAGGCTGGTTAAACGACCGACTATCTCTTATGCCAACGCGAATCGTAGTTCGGAATTGTTTGAGCAACTTTTTTATGCATCAGTGAAACATGTTCCTATTGCCAAACAAAGCCATGGTTTCAAGTTTAAAAATCCTTTGTATAGCATCGATGCTACAACAATTGATCTTTGTCTTAATCTCTTTCCATGAGCAGATTTCAGAGATGCAAAAGCGGGAATTAAACTTTCTATAAAACTTGATCATTGCGGAAAGGTTCCGTGTTTTGCAGTAATAAGCAACGCGTTGGCGCATGAATCAAAAGAAGTCGAAAAGATTCATTTGATCTTGTTACTGGGAAAGAAATAGAGCTAGTATCGAATCATTTTGACTGGTCAGCATCGACGATTGCCGCAATATATGAAGATCTTTGGCAAATCGAGCTTTTCTTCAAGGCAATAAAACAGAATCTAAAAATCAAAAGATTTTGCGGATCTTCTAAAAACGCGATACAGAACAAAAACTATAAGGACATTTACCTGTCTTATCTCAGTTTCCCCCACGGTAATTTTTAAAGACGGTCTTTGCTTGAATGGTTCTCTGATAAAATTCCTGATAATTCTACATCAGATAATTTGTACGGGCAGTTGGTGTTATTATGAAAATTATCTTGGACACTAGTGATAATAATATAAGCATTTTATAGATGCAATTTATATTTTCCCAGATATACTGAGTAAAACTTTTACGATCTTGTATTACACAGATTGAAGCATCTTGATTTCAAATATAACAAATTCAGAACTGCTGATAATCAATATATAGCAATATGTATATAACTAACTAATCAGGAAAACAGAAATAATACTGATTATATGATTTGTTATAAGTATTAATAAATAATATTAGAGATATTTGTTTGATTTGTTATAGTGCCTTGAATCATTATAAATATATTTAAGAATTACCTTGTATAAAAAAAATACACGTGATATATCAATAGTTATCTATTTAAATGCTTGGCCAAGTATAATAGAAATCTTATTATTTGGAGTATAAAATGAAGAAGTTTATCGTAGTGCTTTGTATGGTGCTATTATGCGTAACAGCAGCATTTACACAAAGCGCAGCGAATAATGATGATGATTTATTTGCGATGATTGATTCCTTAGCACTCAAAACTAACGAATTATTAGCTGTAAGCGGAGGAATAAATCACGGTGAATTCGGTTGTAGTGGCGGTGGAGGTAGTGGCGGTGGCTTAATAGGAGCTGGGGCAGGAGCAAAAATTGTCCAGGAAATTGAACCTAATAAGATTGTTCACCTTTTTAATAATATAATCCACAGATTTGAGCCTTTGTTAGAGTATTTTGGTGGTAATCGTACTGAAGCAGCAAATGCAATAGTCAATGCAGGGCAGCAATTAGTTAATGATTATGGTTTGACCGGTAAAGTTATTGAGAAAGTTGTGTCTGTTGCAGGAATGAATGTTACAATAAGTGGTAAGGTTATTAATGGAGTATTTAGAATTGGAACTGCGTTTATACCTAATTAACTAAAGGAGATATTATGCAAATTGCATTTGAGGAATTTGAAAAAAAGGTAATGGATAAATTGTTGTTTGGTAATGATCCGAATTTAGAAAAATTAAGAATTCAATACTCAAATGCAAGAATCGAGACTAGAGAATTTTCTGGAGTTGGTTTTTTTACTAATTTTAGTGTGGCTGATGATGCACAGAAAATTGTTGGAAAACAAAATTTACAAATTAGTGATTTAAGTGCTGAACTCGAAAATGTAAAAAATGGAGTTGGTTTTATTCTTTTTATTAGTGATGGCTACTTAAAATGCTTAGAAGGATTTACTTTTGATGAACCGTGGCCTAGCAATAGCATGATAGTGAGTTTTATTTATGGGGAAAATGATTCAAAAACTAGAGATATGGAAAAATTTAAAATGATTTGGATGGTATAATTTAAGTTAATCTTAAAAAATTTAATTCAAGTATTTATGCTAATTATTTAGCATGTTAATATAAATTATAATAGCCTTCTATTTTGTTATGTATGAAAAGCCTTCATAATATGCTGGCTTTTCGTCTTGCTAGAAAATAAGATCGTATTTTTTTAAAATTGCCGTGCAATATAAGACTATTGCAATTTTAGGAGTATAAAGTATACATGAATTTAGTATCATTTTTAATTTTCAATTTAGTTAGTTCTATCTCCTCGAAGGAATCTCTTCGTTTCCAATATTCGCAAGAACAAGGATATGATAATTCTTGTGGTATGTCTGTATCATCTACGGTTCTTGAGAATTACTGGAACATTCCAACAAATGAACTCGAATTAGTCGAACAATCTTTAGGTGCCAAACTACTTGAAGGTAATTATACAGTCAATTTTTCAGATATGGCTTCAATTTTCACAATACGTGAAATAGCATCGAAAGCATATAAAATGGACTGGAATGGGCTTATTAGCATAATTGATAAAGGTTTTGCGCCTGTAATAGTTCATTATGAAAAGCCTGAAAAACATTTTGCACTTTTACTTGGTTTCAATGATGGACGTGGAATAACAGTTGATCCAGCACGTGGACTAGAATCTATATCAAAGTCAGAATTTATGAAACGCTTTTCGGGTAACGTATTAGTTTTAGCATCAAGAACTGCTGTAAAAAATGTTGAAATGTTAAATAAAGCAATAAAATATGCTAGTGATAAGCAAGCGCGAATGGAAGAAGTAGCATATATGAATGGAAGGAATTGGTAATAGTGAATAGAATATTAGCAATTATAATAACATTACTGTGTTCTATAACACTGTTTGGACAGACATCTGAACATCAACGATTAGGTGTAGAACGTAAGACAATATGGGAACTAGGAATCGAAGCAGGAAGTTCAGTGTCAAATGATTCATATATGGAATCTGACTACTTTAGCCTTAATCCATATACTTCACTTGATATACTAATAGAACGCGCATGGTCTATTAGTGTCCAAATGCCTTTTGTATCGGAACTGGTTTTAGAACATAATTCTAAAAGACCAGCGGCTATTGTAATAGGCGATTTAAGTGCTTCCATTGGCTGGACTGGCAAAGTAGGTGACTTTAGGTTACGTGGTGGATTATCTTCCGACATACCAACTGGTGATTGGAATCCTTATACAACACGCGAAGGAATTCTGACTGGTGGTAGTGGTCGTTGGACAATAGGTGCTAATGTTTCAATTTCAAGAATTCTTGATCCGGTAGTGATTGGTTCCGTATTTTCCTATAATGTTGGCTTGCCACGTGTGGAACGTTTTGTAACTACTATACGCCCAGGCGATATGAATCTTCAATTGTTCATATCGGAAGTATTGAATGACAGGATAGGCTATACTATCCGAATAATACAAGGATTCTGCCTATCAGAACTTCGGAACAATCAATGGAACATGAATGGATTCGCTTATTCACTATCTGGTGGTGGTGAAGTATGGTTTTCAACTGGTGATTTTTCATTGCGCTTAGGCGTATCAAAGAATCTTACAAAAATAGAAATTCCTGCCAGTATATCATTATCTGTTGGCTATTCAATTAAGTCGGAGAAGAAGAAATGAAGAATTATAAGTTTGTGATAAACGGGCTTCTTGTTGTATTGCTGGTTGGGATTTTCGTTTCATGTGGTCAGCCAACAAGCTGGTACCCCGTTGGATCCGTAATAATTACTGATAAATACGAATCAAATGATACTGTTACAAAATCCGTTGTAGTAACAGTCACAATTGAAAATACTGGAAGTTCTTCGATTAACAGTATCACGTATACCTTAACCGTCACTACCGATCTGCATACATATTATAAGACTATCAACAGCTCTACACGTGTTTTGCCTGGTGGTAAAGTTAAGGAAACTATTAAGATTAGCTATGACGCATTGGTTGAAGTGCTGAAAACTGAAGGTGTTACCGTATCTGATGCTTTTTTTGAGTAGGCAACTAATTTTTTGAGAGCCTTATCAAAAATTAGCAGCGTGTTTTATTAAGCAAAATGCCGCTTTACAATGCGCGAGGGATCGCAGCGGTATCCTTGGGCGCCGCGCAGAGGTGCCCAAGATAAAGCGGAGAGCATGCCCGTCTTTTTTCCGGCATGGGCCGAAAAAAAGACGACGCGCCCTGAATTATATTATAGTAACTTGTCTGGATTGAGGCCCATGAGCTCGGGAACCACGAACAGGCCGTCCTTGCGGATGAGCTTGCCGTCGAAGAATATCTCGCCGCCGCCGAACTCGGGGGTCTGGATGAAGACTAAGTCCCAGTGGATGGCGGAGCGGTTGCCGTTGAAGCAGTCGTCGTAGCTGTTGCCCGGGGTGAAGTGGAACGAGCCGGCGATTTTTTCGTCAAACAGGGTTTCCTTCATGGCGCGCGTTATGTAGGGGTTGACGCCCAGGGCGAACTCGCCCACGTAGCGGGCGCCCTCGTCGGTGTCCAGGACGCGGTTGATGCGCGGGCTGTCGTTGGCCGTTGCCTTGACGATCTTGCCGTCCTTGAACTCGAAGCGGATGTTCTCGAAGGTGAAGCCCTCATGCTCGCTGGGCGTGTTATAGGAAATTACCCCGTTGACCGAGCCGCGGACGGGGGCGGTGTACACCTCGCCGTCGGGAATGTTGAGCGCGCCGTCGCACTTGACCGGCGGCAGCCCCTTGATGGAGAACGACAGGTCGGTGTCCTTGCCGGTGATGCGTACGGTGTCGGTTTTTTTCATGTATTCCACGAGCGGGTCCATGGCTTTGGACATGCGGGCGTAATCCATGGTGCACACGTTGAAGTAGAATTCCTCGAAGGCTTCCTCGCTCATGGAGGCCATTTGGGCCATCGCGGGCGAAGGGTAGCGGAGCACGACCCAGCGGGTGTGGTTCAAGCGCTGCTCGATGTGCACTTTCTTCCATATATTCTTGTTGTACAGGTCCAGCTTGTCGCCGGGGATGTCCGACCAGGAGCTCAGGTTGCGCCAGGCGTTGTAGCCGATGAAGCAGTTCATCTTTTTCATGCGGGCGAGCTCGAGCTCGGCCTGGATTTCCACCTGTTCGGGCGGGGCGTCCATGAGCAGGGCGCGGTCTACGGTCTTGTCGCGCATGGTAACGAAGGCGCGCCCGCCGGCGGCGTGGACGGCCTGGATGAGAGCGCGGTCGAACGCCGGCTCGAAGCCGGTGTCCTGGATAAGGACGTTGTCGCCCTGTTGCACTTTAACGGAATAATTGACCAGAATCTTGGCCAGTTTCTCGAGTCTCGGATCGATCATGGAGCCTCCCTTTGGCGCGGGAATGGTAGCATGGAAACCGGGGAAACGCTACCGGGGCGGCTCGAGGATGAATACGAATTTCCCGGAATCGGGGAGCCGTGCCTTGGCGATATCGGAGATGTTGTCCGGATAAAAGAGCATGGATCGTTGTTCAAAGCGCGTAGTCAGGTCGAAACCCGCTTTAAGAAAATCGCTGATGAGTACGTCCTCGAGCTGCTCCTCGCGCAGGTATTCGTAATATTCCTCGGCGTTATCCACTACTATGGAATCTTGGTTACGGATATCCTGGTAGCAGCTGTCGGGAAGCTCGCCTTCTTTTATGCGATTTACCTCTTGGTTTATAATCTCCACGGCCCGGTCGGCGAAGGCCGGATCGGTATAGAAGCTTACTTCCAGGGCATAGCCGAGGGGAGGGCTGCGGCTCAGCTTCAACTCCACGGATAGTTCGTAGGTCTTGCCGTTTTCCTCGCGAATTAGGTCAAAGAGCCGGTTTTCAAGCAAGCGTGCCAGGAGCGTAAGGCTGTCGGCTTCCATTATCTTCATGGGCGCGGTTTGTGCCCAGACGATCTTGACGCTGGCCTTGTCCTCGCGCGTGAAACTGAAGCGATGGGTGGCGGGGCCGTCCGTGCGGGTTGTCCGGGGCGCGGGCAGGGTTTTGGATTTGGCGCGGTTTGGAATGTTGCCGATCGCGTCCACGACAAGTTTTTTCGCGTACTCGCTGAACGTATGAAAGGAGAAAACGTAGGTAAACCGGGATGGATTCAGGAACAGCTCCTCGAAGCGCTCAATAGCGGCCGCGCTCGTGATTCCGTCCAGGTATTCCCGGCTTGGGACCTTTTCGGCCGAGTAGCCGTTATAAGGCATGCCGGAGCACAGCTTGTCGAACCGGGCGTCCGGGTTGTTTTCTTCCTTCTGCCATGACGCCCATAGCCGGTTTTTTGCGCCGCGAAACGCGTTTGGATTGGCTTGGGTACTGGTGAGCGTAGCGCCAAGGAGGCTGAAAAACTCGTCCAGGGAATTGAGGCTGCAGTTCCCGTCAAGGCGCAGCGAGTCAGCCCTGACGTCGGCCTCCAGCGTTACAGTGTTGTCAGACCGATACCGGGATACGGAGGCAGCGTCGTAGCCCCCTGCGTCGAGCGCGCCAACCAGTTCCGGTAAGGCCTCATAAAGCCGTTTGTCGCCGGACTCCGCCGACTCGTATCCGCCCGGGGCGATGGCGGTGAAGTACAGTTTATCTTGCGTGAGGTTTCCCGTGGCCAGGAGCAGGACCCGGGCGCCGTTGCCGAGGATGAGCTCGGTTACGCCGTTCCCCCGATCTCGCTCATATTCCACAGTGCCTGGTTTGTGTGCGGCTTCCGCGAACTGCACTGGTTTTAGGGTGTAGTCGTACGCCTGCGAAGCTTCGCGCGATCCGTCCGCCATAAGGGCACGGACGTCTGGTTCCGTGAGGGCGGACCCGCCGGGGCCGGCTTCTGATTGCAGGAGAATTGTACAGCCGGCAAGGTCGAGGGTTTGCCGCAGGGACTCGTTTACCATTGCGAGCGATACGGTTCCCAAGTATTTTTGAACATAGTCGCGGTGGAGATTGGACACCCGGACGGGAGAATCGAACATGAAATTCTGGAAGCAGCTTTCGAGCGTGGATCTGGTGCCGTCGTCGAATTTAACGAGGCCATCGGTCTGGAAATAGTCCCAGCGTTTTTTGAGTTCGGCGAACTCGCGTTCCGTTATGCCGAAATCCCTGAGCCGCCGAATCTCGGCAAGCAGCGCCTTGAGCGACTCCGCGCCTTTCCCCCGAGGGGAATCGAGAACGATCTGCGATACGTCGCAATCGCCTCCGCCGACATAGCCCGATATTGCGGCGCGAAGCCAGTTGCCCTTACCGGTCTCGGTCAGTTCCTTGAGGCGCGCGTCGGCCGCGTCCAGGGCAAATTTTTCGAGCAGTACGTCGGGGTAGGACGCGTTGACGCGCGAAGCGTAATTCGCCTTTCTCCGGATAAGCATTGCGGACTGGCCGCCGCCGGGAACCTGTGAGTCATACGACAGGAAGCCATTGTCCGCGATCCTGCCGGGAAGAATCGCGGCGCGATCGCCCGATTGGCCTCTAAGCGGCCTGAAGTCGAGTATCGCGCCGATTTTTTCGAGCTCGGATGGAGTGGCGCCTATCAGGATGGCGAAGATGTTGGCGGGACGGTAGGTTCGTTCAAAAAAAGACCGGAGCTTTTGCGGTGTCGCGCCCCGTATGGATTCCACGGTGCCCAAAACGGGATTGTCCAAGGGCGAGCCGGCATAGAGGAGCCGGTCGTAATTTTTGGCGAACGCGGCGTTGTCGTCGTTCCAGAAACGCATTTCCTCGAGGATGATCGATCGCTCTTTTTCCACGGCTGATTCGTCGAACCGGATGTTGCGGGCGAAATCCGCCAAGATCCGAGAGGCTGTAACATAATATTCACGCTTTTCCGCGGGCAGGAATATGGTAAACCATGTTTTTTCCTTGTTGGTATAGCCGGTCCAGTTTCCGCCGAGCTCAAATCCCAGGCCTTTGAAAAAATCGTTGGCGGAATCTCCGGGGAAGTTCTTGGTCCCGCAAAAGGCCAGATGCTCCACAAAGTGCGCGTAGCCTTCCTCTCCGGGATTTTCGGCGGACGATCCGCCCGCGACGGCGAGGATCAGGACCATGTCGCTGTCTTTCTTTACTTCATGGCCGGTTTCGTACACGGTTACGCCGTTTGACAGGAGCAAGCGCTTCATGTCGTCCGCGAAGGGGCCGAGGCGGGAGCTGTCGTCTATTGTACGAGGGGCGCAGGAGGAAACAAGCAGGCCGGATACGGCTAGGGCCGTGAAAAAGCGCAATGGTGTCGCGGTCATTTATTTTTTACCCCATGATTGTTTTGGTATTCTATGTTTATAGGAGAGAGAGAGCAGGATAGCATGCGGGCGGGAAAAGGTCATCGGGTAGGAGCGCGCGATGCGAAACTACCCGATGTTCTTGAGATTATCCGCCGATCGCCTCTGCCACGAGCCTGCCCATGGCTTCCGTGCCGATTATTTTTTCTTTTGGCGCGCCGCAGGCGATGTCTGCGCAGCGGTACCCCTGTTCCAGAACGGATACCACGGCGGCTTCCACGGCAACGGCTTCTGTTTCCAGCTGAAGCGAGTGGCGGAGCAGCATGGCGGCGGAAAGGATCGCGGCCAGCGGATTGGCTTTGTCCAGGTCGGCGATGTCCGGCGCCGAGCCGTGGATGGGCTCGTAGAGTCCGGGGCCGCTGTCGCCGAGGCTCGCGCTGGCCAGCATGCCTATGGAGCCGGTTACCATGCTTGCCTCGTCCGACAGGATGTCGCCGAAAATGTTGCTGGTGGCTACGACGTCGAACTGGCGCGGATTGCGCACGAGCTGCATGGCGCAGTTGTCCACATACATGAAACTTAACTGAATGTCAGGCCAATCCGCCGCCATGCCCGTGGCGGTCTCGCGCCACAGGCGGCTGGACTCGAGGACGTTGGCCTTGTCCACGACGCAGAGTTTTTTCTTTCTGCCGCGCGCCGCCGAGAAGGCGACCTTGAGCAACCGCGCTATCTCGGTCCTGGAATATTTTTCCACGTCCCAGGCGCTTTCGCCGTCGGAGCTTCGTCCCCGCTCGCCAAAATAGATGCCGCCCGTAAGCTCCCTCACGATGAGCATGTCCAGGCCCCCGTGGACGATGTCCGGCCGCAGGGGGCATGCGCCTGACAGGGCGGGAAACATGAGCGCCGGCCGCAGGTTGGCGTAAACGCCCAAACCCGCGCGTAATGCCAGCAGGCCGGCTTCCGGCCGCGACGCACCCGGGAGGTGGTCCCATTTCGGGCCGCCCACCGCGCCGAGAAGCACGGCATGGGCATCTCGGCAGGTATCCAGCGTGGCGGGCGGGAGCGGTTCGCCGAACGCGTCGATGGCCGCGCCGCCCAATGCGACTTGGGCAAAACGGAAATCGTGGCCGAAACGCCTGCCCAGCGCCTGCAGTATCCATACGGCCTCGCGGACGACGTCGGGGCCGATTCCGTCCCCTGGAATCGTGGCAATCGTAAAGTTCATCGCGGTTCTCCTTGCAGTCTGGTTTTTGTGTATTCGATGAGGCCGCCGGCGTTGATGATTTTTTCCATGAAAGGCGGAAAAGCATGCGCCTGCCAATTTGTGCCTTTGCTGAGGTTGCTTATGGTCCCGGTTTTCAGGTCTATCGCGATTTCGTCGCCCGATTCTATTCCGGTTGCGGCTTCGGCGCATTCCAGTATGGGTAGGCCGATATTGATGGCGTTGCGGTAAAAAATGCGGGCAAAGCTGGCGGCTATGACGCAGCCGATGCCCGACGCCTTTATGGCGAGGGGAGCGTGTTCGCGGCTGGAACCGCATCCGAAATTTTCCAGCGCAACGATACAGTCGCCTTGGCGCACGTTTTTCGCGAACGAGGCGTCGATATCCTCCATACAGTGCGCGGCCAGCTCTTTTGGGTTTGATGTGTTGAGGTGGCGCGCGGGGATTATTACGTCGGTGTCTACGTCGCGGCCGTATTTAAAGGCTTTTCCCTGGTTCATGGTTTGTCTCCTGTCGTTTCGCCTCGGACGGCCGGCCTGCTGAAGGTGTCCCGGTCCGGGGCTCGCATGAGGCTCGATGGATCGATGAGCGACCCTCGTATGGCTGCGGCTGCCGCCACCGCCGGGCTGGCGAGGTATACCTTGGAATCGACATGGCCCATGCGACCTATGAAATTCCTGTTCGTAGTGGCCACGGCGCTTTCGCCGGCGGCCAGGATTCCCATATGGCCGCCGAGGCATGGTCCGCAGGTGGGGGTGGATACCACGGCGCCGGCTTCCACCATGGTTTCTATCAAGCCTTCGCGGATGGCCTGCAGGTAGATTTTCTGCGTGGCGGGGAACACGATGCAACGGACCCGCTTGGAAACCTTGCGGCCTTTCAGCAGTGACGCCGCGACGCGGAGATCCTCGATGCGGCCGTTGGTGCATGAACCTATTATAACCTGGTCGATGGGGACTCCCGTGGATTCGGAAATTGTTTTCGTGTTGGAAGGCAGGTTTGGAAACGCCACGGTCGGCTCCAATGTATCCAGATCAATGGTGATGATGCGCTCGTAGGCAGCGTCGGCGTCCGCTTCGTATACCGTATATTTTTTTTCCGATACAGACTGGGCCCAGGCTCGGGGCAGCGCGTCTACGGGAAAGATGCCGTTTTTGGCGCCTGCCTCGATAGCCATGTTGGCTACGGTAAAGCGCTCGTCCATGGACAACGCCGCCACGCCCGGACCGGAGAACTCGAGCGACTTGTACAGCGCGCCGTCCACGCCGATTTTCCCGATCAGGTGGAGTATCAAGTCCTTGCCCGATACCCAGCCGCGCGGCGTTCCCGTAAGTACCACGCTGATGGCGGACGGAGCCTTGAACCAGGCGGTGCCCGAGGCCATGCCGGCCGCCATGTCGGTGGACCCGATGCCGGTGGAAAAAGCCCCGACGGCGCCGTAGGTACAGGTATGGCTGTCCGCGCCGATCACGAGGTCGCCGGGCAGCACGAGCCCGCGCTCGGGGATAAGCGCATGCTCGATGCCCATTTCCCCGATCTCGAAATAATTCTCTATCTGCATCCTGTCCGCGAACTCGCGCATGGCTTTGCACTGCTCCGCCGCCTTGATATCCTTGTTCGGCGCGAAATGGTCGGGTACCAGCGCTATCTTTGCCTTGTTAAAAACTTGCTTCACTCCGATTTTATCGAATTCCGCGATCGCCACCGGCGCGGTGATGTCGTTGCCCAGAACCAGGTCGAGTCGAGCTTCTATGAGCTGGCCAGCTTCCACCTTTGACAGTCCGGCATGGGCGGCAAGAATCTTTTGCGTCATGGTCATTCCCATGTATCCCTCCTTGTAAAGTACTTTTTGCCTACTGTGCGGCAACTGCTTCGAGTTGCTCCGCGCGGAACCCGGCGACGGGCTGTCGGGACGCCTCACGCAAGCCCGTGCGTCCCGTTTCGTTTTCCATGGAGTTGATGGCGCCCAGGTAAGCCCTGATGCTCGCCTCTACGATATCCGTGGAGACACCTCGGCCGTTGAAGGAATTGCCTTCGAACCCGATGCGCACCCGCGCCTCGCCCTGTGCGTCCCGGCCTCCGGTAACCGCCTCGAGCCGGAAATCCTCAAGCGTGAAATTCAGGTTCACTATCTTGTCTATCGCCTTGAACGAAGCGTCGATGGGGCCGTCTCCGATAGCGACGCGTTCGGTCACGTCGCCATCGGGGATGCTTAAGCGAACGCTGCTCGTGGACGTAAGCATGGTGCCTGAGTTTATGACGAAGCTGTCCAGCTTGAAGGCTTCGGGAACCACGAGCGTCCTGCCCAAGGCCAGCGCCCCGATATCGCGGTCGCTGACCGTTTTTTTCTTGTCGGCCAGTTCCTTGAACGCCTCGAACAGGGCGCTCGCGGCTGTCGGCTCCACCCGGAGGCCCAGCGTCGCGAGTCGTTCGTCGAAGGCGTGGCGGCCGGAATGCTTGCCCAGCACCATCTCGCTGCGCGGTAAGCCTACGGATTCAGGCGTCATGATCTCGTAGGTCTCGCGGTTGGCAAGCACGCCGTGCTGGTGTATGCCCGCCTCGTGCGCGAAGGCGTTGTCGCCCACGACGGCCTTGTTGGGCTGTACCCGTACGCCGGTGACCGACGAAACGAGGCGGCTTGTGGCGTGAATCTGCGTCGTGTCAATTCCGCAACTTGCGCCGAAGCGCTCGGACCTTGTGCGCAGGGCCATGACCACTTCTTCCAGCGCGGCGTTTCCCGCCCGCTCGCCCAGGCCGTTTACCGTGCATTCCACTTGGTCAGCGCCTGCCTGGATGGCCGCGAGACTGTTGGCTACCGCCAATCCAAGGTCGTTGTGGCAGTGCACCGATATTTTGGCCGGGTTACCGTTTATAACATCCGCTTTTATTTTTCTTATGAGGCCAGCGAACTCCTCGGGCGTCGAGTACCCAACGGTATCGGGCACGTTGATGGTGCCGGCGCCCGCCGCGATGACGGCCCGGAATATCCGGCACAAAAATTCAGGTTCCGAGCGGGAGGCGTCCTCGGCGGAAAATTCAACGTCGGGGCAAAGGCGTTTCGCGTAGCGGACCATGGTCACCGCCTGCTCCAGCACCTGCTCTCCCGTCATGCGGAGTTTGTGTTCCATATGAATCGCCGACGTGGCTATAAACGTATGGATTCGCGGGCGCTCCGCCTCCCGGACTGCTTCCCACGCCCTGTCTATGTCTTTCGGAAGCGCGCGCGACAGGCTCGCGATGATGGGCCCGCGCACGGTTCGCGCGATTTCCCGCACGGACATGAAGTCACCGGGGCTTGCGATGGCGAATCCCGCCTCGATTACGTCGACGCCCAGCCGGGTAAGCTGGCGGGCTACCTCAATTTTCTCACCCAGGTTCATGCTGCATCCGGGGGCCTGTTCGCCGTCCCGAAGCGTTGTGTCAAAAATGGTTATTGGTCGCTGCATAGTTCTCCTCAATCGATCAAGAGCGATTTAGTTGTGTCTGAGCCGGAAAAAAAACCATGAAATTCAGTCTGGATGCCGCGTAACCTCGCTTTCCAAAAGTGGAATTTCCACGAGATGGAATTATCCCATGGATTAGACATTTCAACAAAAAATGTCATATTGTGTGGTGGTTTTTGCTGCCCTCGATCCCTGATGGGAACGAAGGCAGCTAAATAAGGGAGAGTAGTAGTGTGGGTAGTAGGGAAATGGAGAGAGAAATGAGGCTGGCAGGATTAGTGGCGAGTCTGTCTGGATTAAAGTTTGGCCGAGTTTTAGTCCTTGGCATACCCCGTTGTTCCATGATTTTACGCTATCAGCTCGGGAAATAAATGTCAAGTGACATTTATCAGGATAATGTCAAGGTTGATTTTTTAAGGCGCGACAGAATAGTTCCTTATGCGGTATAATAAAGCGTCGAAACTATGGAAGTGTCCAAGAGAATATCCAAAAAGCCCTTTTTGCGATGTCTCCCAACTTATGCCCGCAAGGTGTTGTATGATCGAATATATCGTGCCGACAAATCCCGATCTCCGCCTCATCGGCCGTGCCGCCAGAATTCTCGAAGACGGCGGGCTCGTCGGCGTGCCGACGGATACAAGCTGGAGCATCGTTTGCTCGATATCGTCAAGGCAAGGCGTAAGCAAGCTGAAGAACCTGATTGCGCCGGGTCGTGATCGGCCGCTTTCCGTGCTCTGTTCCTCCATTAACCAGGTGTCCGAGCTGTGCGAGCTTGAAAGCGCCATGTTCCGCGTGATGAAGCGCCTGGTACCCGGCCCGTATGTATTCGTCCTGCGCAGCACCAACAAGCTGGTAAAGGATTTTGACCTGCGTCGCGCCGAGATAGGGGTGCGCATACCGGGGCACGCGGTACCGTGCGAGATTATCCGGCAGCTGGAAAAGCCGCTGCTCTCCATTACGGCCAAGCGGGGAATGGTGTCCGGCGACTGGAGCGAGCCCGATTTTCCCGAGGATGCCCTGTTCTCGGAAGCCTGGGAGTTCGAGGATATCCCTGGCCTGGATCTGGTCCTGGCTTCCGGCGAGGAGCAGGAACGCCGCATGGCTACCGTGCTGGACCTGCGCTTCGGCGACGTGCGGCTTATTCGCGCAGGCGCGGGCGAGTACGAAGGCGAAGTTTAGCCGATCCTCGCCATAGCGGCGACGAGCTTATAAATTCTTAACGACTGCCGATTCCCGCCTGTCGATATCCATTACCGCCCACAGGAGCGCCTCTCCGCCAGCCATCGCATGGGACTCGCTCAGCAAGCGGATCAGCGTTACCCGCGACGCGTCTCCATGGGCCCGCATCCAGGCGAGCGCGTTATGGCTGTTCGCGGGATTCACCGTGGTGTCGGATTCCGTGGCCGCAAGGAAGACGGGCAGGCCCGCGGGAGGAACCCACCGGTCGAGCCTGTGTTCCAGCTGAACGCGATAATACGGTACCTCGTCCGGGGCCTTCCCCAAGGCGTCCAGGTAGTCGGCGCGGAAGATGTCCGAATAGCGAAGGGTGCCCTGTTTCTTGCCGCAGGATTCCGCGATGGCCTTATGCAGATCTCCGTTGTCCAGGATTCCCTCCATGAAAAGCGGTAATACTTTTTTAAGCAAATCGCCGGACAGTATGTCGTCGGCGATCACGAGCCTGGGATACGCGCGCGCCCAGCCCAGCACGAGCAGCATCTGGTATTCGGGGCGCGTGAGCACGGGGTCGATATCCTTGAAATTATCCATGCCTATCATCAGGTTGAGAGGCGCGCCCATCGGATAGGCAGCCGTCAGGTCAAGGCCCGCCGCGGCAGTTTTATCCTCGGCGGCCTTTTTTACGGTAGCCATGGCGGCGAGTCCGCCTTCAGAATATCCCATGACGTAGAGCCGGCCGGTTTCCTCGTAGGCTTCTGGGTGGGCCGAGACATAGCGCCTCGCCGCCGCCAAACCGACCAGCGCCGAGGCGGCGAGCCTGTCGGGCACGCAGTAGGTCTGAATCCCCGGGCTGTCACCCATGCCTTCGTAGTCCGGCATCCAGACGGCGTTTCCCAGTGCGGCGAGCGTCGCGGCTATCGCGGTCTCCAGACCCTTTCCGCCGGAAGGCACGTTGTCCCGCGGAATTTCCGTGCCTTTGCAATAGACGACCCAGCTCAGCCCGCGCACGGTTTTTTTATCGGCCGCGGGCAGGAAGAGCATGCCCGATTGCGTTTCGCCGTTTTCGCCGGGAATGGAAAACTTTATCTTGAGCGCCTGCACCGATTCAAGTTGCTTGAGCCGGGTTTTTCGCCATTCGGCGTAGCCGGATTCCAGGAGCATGCCCGTCTCTATTTGCGAGGCCAGGAGCGCCGGGGAAGCCAGCCTGAGCTGGTTTCCCATGGATGATGGCGAACGAAGGTATACGGTTTCTGCTGAAGAGTTGCCGTTCGAAACGTCCTGCAGGCGGGTGACGGCGCTGTTTGTGGCGCAGGATGCCAGTAAAAAGGACGCAGCTAGCAATAAGAATACGGTTTGAGTTTGTTGTCTTCGTTGCTTCATTGGTTTGGCCCCTTAATCGACGAGCATTTCCTAAAGTAGTTTCTTTACTGCAAGTATATACTTTTTTTCTATTTTTCCTAATTTTTTTGCTATGCAGCTTTTTACAACGATGCCAAAACGCCATGCACTTTGGCATAATGATTACAAGAGAGCTTGAGATAGCTATGCAGTCTTTCTTTAAATTTGGACCACGCCAGACAGGCAAAAGTACAAGGCTGGCAAATCTAAACCTCCCGCAGGCGAGGTAGTTCCGTGGGAAAACTATTTAGTTCTAGTGGAGACTCTGCTGGATACTATTTGACTAAATCCGCACAGCATAAAATTAATTGCCCCTTTATCGGTGATTTTTCTGGATGCGGCCTATGAAACACTGCTCGCTCATTGTTCAGTTTATAAAATAGTACTATTGTCAGATAATATGGAAGAATGTCAGGGTGTATCGCGGCCTTAATTCCTTGGTTTGCTGGACAGCAGAGTATTTAAGCATTAATCTGGCTTAATGACTAAATTTGATCCTTCTTTTTCTTTTTGTTGCTTTTATGTCGTAACAGGAGAAAAGGTATGACCGAAACCAATAAAAAACAATACTCCTTGTGGAAGATGAAGCCATAATTGCCATGACTCAGAAAATGGAACTTGAAAACTACGGATATGACATACTCTGCGTGAATTCCGGGGAAAAAGCCGTTGAAACGGTAAAAAAAACTGCCAGGGTACACCTTATCCTCATGGATATCGATTTGGGCACGGGCCTTGACGGTACGGAGGCTGCCGCACTGATTCTAAAGGAACGCGACATTCCGGTGGTCTTTTGCTCAAGCCATACCGAGCCGGAAATCGTGGCAAAAACCGAAAAAATAACTTCCTACGGCTATGTCGTTAAAAGTTCCAGCGTTACGGTGCTGGACGCTTCCATCAAGATGGCCTTCAAGCTGTTCGAGGCCAACAGGCAGACAAAATCGGCAAAAGAAAAACTGGAAGCCACCCTGGATGCGCTTCCAGACCTGTTGTTTGAGCTGGGCTTGGACGGATTCTGCCATGATTGCCATTCGCCGCATTCCGAGTTGCTGGTTTTGCCGGTTCAAAATATCATCGGGCAAAAAATACAGGATATTCTCCCTGAAGCTGTCTCCGTTATTGTGATGTCCGCCGTGCAGGAAGCGCATGAAAAAGGCGCGTCGATTGGTAAACAGTACCTGATGACGGTTCCCGCAGGCACTTTTTGGTTTGAGCTTTCCGTTACCCGCAAGGGAAGCGATCAGGATGAACCTCGGTTTATTGTTCTCAGGCGCGACATTACCGAGAGAAAAAAGATAGAGGAAAACCTGCGGGAGCACCAAATTGAACTGCTAATGCAGAACGAGGAATTACGGAAGAAACAGACTGATTTCGAAACCTTGCAGCAATGGTATTTTGACCTGTACGACATGGCGCCGGTAGCGTTTTTTACACTGAATAAAATAGGAATAATCGTTGATGCCAATCTTACTGCCGCCGATCTGCTCGGGGAAGCGAGGAGTAAGCTGGTAAAGCGGGCTTTAACCGATTTTATCTGCATCGCAGACCAGGACCGGTATTACCTGAACCGCAAAGCTCTTTTGGAGACCGGTGGCGGTCAATCCTGGAAACTGAGCATGCATCGGAAAGACGGAACCGCGTTCAACGCCTTTCTGAAGGCCGTAAAAACGCAGGATGATTCCGGCGCTTTCGTCTGTCGCCTTGTAGTGGTGGATCTTGGAGGTATTTGTGTTTGATGTTTTTGGCGCTGTTTTTTCTCCAGGAAGGAATGATTCGCATGAAAAAAAATAACCAGGCCGAACTGGAAGAAAAAGACGCGTCTCTTTTGGCGGAGGATGCTCCGGGCGACTCTGTAAGGTACGGCGAATTCCCCATCGTGGGCATCGGGGCTTCGGCCGGAGGCCTTGCGGCGTTCGAGGCGTTTTTTTCGGGCATCCCCGCGGACGTGGATCCCGGCATGGCTTTTGTGCTGGTGCAGCATTTGGCACCGGACCATGAGAGCATCCTGACAGACCTCGTGCGGCGCTATACCCGCATGCAGGTTTTTGAAGTTGAGGACGGCATGAAGGTGCGGATCAATTGCGCCTATATCATTCCTCCGGGACGCGACATGGCTTTTCTGAACGGCACTTTGCAGCTTCTGGAACCGTCGGCACTGCGCGGGCTGCGCCTGCCCATAGACTTTTTCTTCCGCTCGCTTGCGCAGGACCAACGGGAACGATCCATCGGCATCGTACTTTCGGGAACCGGCTCCGACGGCACCCTGGGGGTTCGCGCCATCAAGGGCGAGGGCGGCATGGTCATGGCCCAGACCCCGGATTCCACGGAATACGACGGCATGCCGCGCAGCGCCATCGCTACCGGCATGGTGGACTTTGAACTGCCCCCGGTCAAAATGGCCGCCGCCCTGATGGGTTATGCCGCGCATGCGTTTAGCCGAACCGCGCTTTCCGGTATTCCCACGCCTAAAACCGAAAACAACTTGAACAAGATATTCGTGCTGCTGCGCGCCCAGACCGGGCATGACTTTTCGCAGTACAAGCCCAACACCATCATGCGGCGCATCGAGAGGCGCATGGCGGTCCACCAGATCGATTCGATAGATGCCTACGTCAAGTATTTGCAGCAGACTGCCGTGGAGGCGGAAGCATTGTTCCGGGACCTGCTCATCGGCGTTACGAATTTTTTCCGCGATGTCGATGCCTTCAAGGCCCTCGAGGAAGCGATTATTCCCAAGCTTTTCGAAGGCAAGAGCGCTGGCGCCGTGGTACGCGTCTGGATCGCGGGATGCTCAACCGGCGAGGAAGCCTACTCGATAGCCATACTCATCATGGAATGCATGGAGCGCATCAAGCAAAGCTTCATCGTGCAGGTATTTGCCACGGACATCGATGCCGCGGCCATTGCCACCGCCCGCACGGGCATCTATCCTTCCAGCATTTCCGCAGACGTAAGCGCCGAGCGGCTGTCGCGGTTTTTTACCGCGGAGCCCGGCGGCATGGATGGAAACCCGCAATCGTACCGAATCAACAAAAGCATCCGCGACATCCTGGTTTTCTCCGAGCAAAACGTCATCAAGGATCCGCCGTTCTCCAAGCTTGACCTCATCAGCTGCCGCAATCTCATGATCTACCTGGGAGGCGAACTGCAGAAAAAGCTGATTCCGCTGTTTCATTACGCGCTGAATCCCGACGGCATGCTGTTTCTGGGCACCTCGGAGACCGTGGGCGAATACCTGGACCTGTTCGCGGTGCTGGACCGCAAGGCGAAGCTCTATAAGCGCAAGCTTACTTCGCTGGGAATGCGGCACATGGCCCTGGGCGGATTTTTGCCGCATTCGGTAAAACCGGACGGTGCAGGGATGCCGCCGCCCGTAGGCAAGGCGCGCTACGATAAGATCCCTTTGCGCGAGCTGGCCGAGCATGCGCTGTTCAACCAGCTTGCCCCTTCCAGCGCGCTCGTCGGCAAGGACGGTGATATTTTCTTTCTGCACGGTCGCACGGGAATGTACCTCGAGCCCGCCACCGGGGAGGTAGGCGTCTACAACATAATAAAAATGGCCCGGGAAGGGCTGCGCCGCGAACTGACCAATGCGCTGCACAAGGCGGTGCATACCAACGAAAGCGTGCGCTGCCCGAACTTGCGCGTAAAGACCAACGGTCATTTTACCTCGGTAAACCTGACCGTCTGCCCGGCCGCCGCTCATGCCGAATCCGCCCAATCGCCGGCGCTGTATCTCGTGATCCTGGAGGAAGGGCATTCCTTGGGATCCGATGCCGGGAGTAAAACCGTCACGGGCGCGGATGCCGGCCAGGACGAGCTTATCGCCACCCTCAAAAAGGAACTGCAGGCCAAGGAGGAATACCTCCAAAGCGCCAACGAGGAGTTGGAAACCTCAAATGAAGAACTCAAGTCGTCCAATGAAGAGATGCAATCGGTAAACGAGGAGCTGCAGTCCACCAACGAGGAACTGGAAACATCCAAGGAGGAACTGCAGTCGGTCAACGAGGAACTGTCCACGGTGAACAACGAGCTCTCCACGAAAGTTAGCGATTTATCACAGGTAAACAACGACATGAACAACCTGCTCGCGGGCACGGGTATCGCCACGCTGTTCGTGGACCACCAGTTGCGCATGCTGCGCTTTACGCCCACCGCGAGCCTGCTCATCAACCTGATAAAAAGCGACGTCGGGCGCCCCATCAACCACTTTGTGACCAACCTGGTAGGGTACGACCGGATGACGGCGGACATACAGGGCGTGCTGGATACGCTGATTCCCAAGGAGGTGGAGGTGCAGACCGCCAAGGGGCTCTGGTTTACGATGCGCATCCTGCCGTACCGCACGCTGGACAACGTGATAGAAGGCGCCGTAATCACGTTCGTGGACATTACCGAGCGCAGGAAGATCGGGGAAGCATTGAAGGAAAGTGAAGAACTTTTCATACGCCTGTTCAACGAGGCTCCGCTGGGCATAGCCCTGATCGATTCCCTTTCCGGACGAATCTTCGAAGTAAACCCCATGTTCGCCGGGATAGCCGGCAGGACGCGAGAGGAAATGGAGAACCTTACCTGGATGAGCATTACGCACCCTGACGATATCCAGAAAGACCTGGACCAGATGGCGCTGTTGAACGCCGGGAAAATTTCCGGCTTTCAGATGGAAAAGCGCTATCTCCATAAAGACGGAACGCCTGTCTGGATACGCATGACGATCGCTTCGGTAAAAGTCGAGGATCCCGCGCACCCCCGCCACCTATGCATGATCGAGGATATCTCCGAACGCAAGCAGATTGAGTAATTGGGCCGTAAAGACGCGAAGACGGGCACGGAGACACGGAGAACACGGAGAAGAGGGAAGGGAAGGGAAGGATGGGTGACATGAAGAACTATTTGATAACGTTCCTTTTTTTCTTACTCCGTGAACTCCGTACCTCCGTGTCTCCGTGCAATGCATTCCAAGGTGGCGGTGAGGGATGATTAACCAGGACGAACTGCGCAGGCGTGCCGAGGAATCCGTTGGGGACAAAAGTACTCTTGCCGACGTAGCGGAATCTACTCTGCCCGAAAGTACCAAAGCGGCGCTGCACGAGCTTCGCGTGCACCAGATAGAACTGGAGATGCAGAACGACGAATTGCACAGGACGCAACGCGAGCTGGAGGATTCACGCGCTCTCTATTTTGAACTCTACGACCTGGCGCCCGTGGCATATTGTTCCGTCGGGGAAAACGGCCTTGTTCTCGAAGCCAACCTGATGGCTTCCACGCTCCTGGGTGTGGACCGCGGTTCCCTCGCGAGGCAGTTGTTCTCCCGGTTCATTCTGAAGGAAGACCAGGCCGATTACTACTTGTATCGAAAGGAACTTTTCAAGGACCGCTTGAGAAAAACGTGCGAACTGCGGATGTCCAGGCCGGATGGCCTCGTCTTCAATGCCCGACTTGATTCCGCCATCGTACAGGACGTTTGCGGCGTACCGGTATGCAGGATCGTAATAAGCGATATTACCGAGCGCAAGCTGGCGGAAGCCCAGATAAAGCACTTGCTTGCCGAAAAGGAACTGAACCTGAAGGAAGTACACCACCGCATCAAGAATAACATGGCCGCCATGATGAGCTTGCTCTATCTCCAGTCCAGGAAACTGAAAGACCCGTCCGCCGTCGCGGCTCTCGAAGATGCCGGACGCCGGATGCAGAGCATGGGTGTGCTCTACGATAAACTGTATCACTCGATCGGGTATGATGCGCTTTCCACGGCCGCGTATTTTTCGCCATTGATCGATGAAATCCTGGGCAATTTTCCGGGAGGCGAATCGGTACAGCTGCGTAAGCGGATCGATGATTTTAACCTCGACGTAAAACGCCTGCAGTCGCTTGGGATCATCGTCAACGAGTTGATTACAAATATCATGAAGTATGCGTTCGGTGGAAAGCCCGACAGGAATATCGGCGTTTCGCTTATCTTGTCTGACCGGATGGTTGCATTGACTGTAGAGGACGACGGATTTGGCATGCCCGAATCCGTCAGTTTCGAGTATTCGACGGGCTTTGGTTTGATGCTGGTGCAGGCGCTGACCGCACAGCTTGACGGGACTGTCAGGATCGAGCGCGGCAATGGAACGAAGGTGGTTCTGGAATTCAGGCTGTAAAAATAAGAAGCTGGGCACGGAGAACACGGAAATACGAAGAGGGACACGGAGACACGGAGAACACGGAGAAGAGAGGAAAGAAGGATGGGAAGGATAAAGAATTATTTGATCACTCTCATCTCCTTCTTACTCCGTGACCTCCGCGTCTCCGTGTTATGCATTCTAAAATACAGGCTTTTACTCCGTGCCTCCGTGCTAAAATATTCTTTAAGCGGCGGTAAACGATGATCGGGGACGATGAATTGAGAAGGAAAACCGAAGCGCTCTTCAGGCAGAAAAAAAAGCTCTCGCATGATCGCCTGCAGGGTCTGTCGGCGGAGGAGATTTCCGCGCTTGTCTACGAGTTTCAGGTACATCAAGTTGAACTGGAAATGCAAAACGCGGAACTGCACAGGACTCAGATCGAGCTTGAGGCGGCCAACCGGAAATATTTCGACTTTTACGATATGGCGCCTGTAGGTTACCTTACCCTGAATGTGAAGGGATCGATACTCGAGTCCAACCTGACTGCATCGAATATGCTGGGTACCGTGCGGAGCGAATTGGTAAAGCAACCGTTCCAGCACTTTATTTTCAAGGACGACCAGGACGGTTTTTCCATTTTTCTAAGAAAACTCCTTCAATCCAAATCGGTACAATCCCGAGATCTCAGGATACTGAAAACCGACGGGATTGTTTTCTGGACACGCCTGGTGTGCACCGGCGTGAGCGATGGCGACGGCGTATCCCTTTGCCGTGTCGTCATGAGCGATATCAACGAGCAAAAGTCGGGTGAACAGGCATTGCACCTGTCCGAAATGGATTTGCGGCACGCCCAGGCGATTGCGCATATAGGCAGCTGGAAATGGAACCTGAAGACCGCGGAGGTCAGCTGGTCCGACGAAATGTACCGCATATTCGGGATAGATAAAAAAAACTATACGGGCAAGCTTGGCGACGTGATCAGGAATCGCATCCATCCCGACGATCTGCATGTCGTGCTTCCCGCCAATGCGGCTGCGATCGCCAATGAGCCGTTTGAATATCGCATTAGCCTGCCTGACGGGGAGATTCGCACGATATGGGCCAAATCCAGCGAAACCGTTTTTGGCGACGCGGGCAAACCGCTCTTCATGACGGGCGTAGCTCAGGACATCACCGACCGCAAGCTCGCGGAAGAAAAACTGAAACGGCAGAACAGTTTGTTCGAGACGCTTCTCCTAAACCTGCAGATCGGTGTTTACATGATCGAAGTGCCTTCCGGCAAACCGCTTTTGGCCAACGAGGCGTCGTTCAATCTACTCGGGCGGGGTATCGTCCCGGAAGCCAATTCTGCCACAATCTCTAAAGTCTACGATTTATACAAATGCGATTCCGGGAAGCCGTATCCAAATGAAGAGCTTCCGCTCGTGGTGGCGATGGGCGGAATATCAAAACATGTAGACGACATGATCGTAGTCAAGCCGGACGGAAGCAGAACGCGACTTGAAGTGTTCGGTTCGCCGATTCGGGATGAGCGCGGCACTATTTGGGCAAGCCTCGTGAGCTTCCAGGATATAACCGAACGCAAGGCGGCGGAAGATAAAATCGGGAAGCTTCTCGCGGAAAAAGAAATCATATTAAAAGAAGTTCATCACCGGATGAAAAACAACATGAGTACGATAAGGAGCATGCTGTCGCTTCAGGCGATAACCGTCGCCGAACCCTCGGCCTCGGCCGCGCTTGAGGACGCAGGCAGCCGGATATACAGTATGGGCATGCTCTATGACAAATTGTATCAATCCCAGTGCTTTTCCGAGTTGTCGCTTTGCGAGTATTTGGAGCCTTTGGTAGACGATATCATCAGCAATTTTTCCCGTGCAGAAACAGTCGAAGTAGTAAAGCATATAGATGATTTTGTTCTGGACGTTAAACGGCTGCAGCCAATTGGAATAATCGTCAATGAACTCCTGACCAATATCATGAAGTACGCGTTTACCGATGGAAGTGATGGAATAATCACGGTATCCGCGACGCTCTCGGACGGAACGGTCGCTGTGTGCGTGAAGGATAACGGCGTCGGAATTCCGCAGTCGCTTGATTTCCAAAATTCCAGCGGCTTCGGGCTCAGGTTGCTTCGCTTGATGGCCGAGCAGCTTGAAGGAACTATCAACATCGAGCGGGACGGCGGAACGAAAGTGATACTGGAGTTTATGTTGTAAGAATACGAAGATTAGCACGGAGACACGGAGAACACGGAGAAAAGGGATGGGAAGGATGGTTGGGATGAAGACCTATTTGATAACTTTCCTTTTTTTCTTACTCCGTATCTCCGTGCCTCCGTGCTGCGTATTTCAAGGCGGTAAGCGATGATCGATAACGAAAAACTTCGCAAGCGGGCCGAATTGGTCTCGCGGATAGACAGCGAGGGAGAGGATGGCGCTGTCGAATCCCTCTCGCCCGAAGAACTGAAAACCGCCTTTCATGAATTGCGGGTATACCGGATAGAGCTGGAAATGCAGAATGAGGAGCTGCGGAAAACGCAGGGCGAACTGGAAGTATCCGAATCGCGGTTTTTTGATTTTTACGACCTGGCGCCCGTAGGGTATTGCAGCGTCAGCGAACAGGGCTTGATTCTCGAAGCCAATCTCACCGCCGCCAGGCTGCTCGATATTACGCGCGGAGAACTGACCAGTCAGCCTTTCTCCAGGTTCATCCTCGAGGAAGACCAGGATGTCTACTATCTGTATCGCAAACAGCTGGTCGGGGCCGACCAGCAGCAGGCCTGCGAACTGCGGATGGTCAGGCAGGGGGGCAGGATTTTTTACGCACGCCTCGTGTCCGTAATCGCAACGGGAAACGACGGTGCGCCGGTGTGCAGGATCGTACTGACGGACATTTCCGACCGCAAGCTCGCCGAGGAAAAGATAAATGCGCTTCTCGTGGAAAAGGAATTGACCCTCAAGGAAGTCCATCACCGGATAAAAAACAACATGAGAACCATGAAAATCATGCTGTCGCTCCAGGCCGAAACCATGAAGGATCCAGCCGCCGTCGCCGCGCTCGACGACGCAGGCGCGCGAATGGAAAGCATGGAGATCCTCTACGATAAACTGTACCGGGCCATCGATGTTTCCGAACTGTCCATAAGGGAATACCTTCCGTCCCTCATCGACGAGATCATGGCCAATTTCCCCGGGAACAAATCGGTAAAAGTCATAAAAAATATTGAAGACATCGTCGTAAACGCACGCAAGCTGCAATCGCTTGGCGTGATAATCAACGAACTCCTTACCAACATCATGAAGTACGCATTCGTCGACAGGGCAGATGGAACGATTGCCGTATCGGTAACACTCGCAAAAGCAAGCGTCTCGGTAATCGTGGAAGACAACGGACGAGGCATGCCCGAATCCGTGAACTTTACCGACTCCACGGGATTCGGATTGATGCTTGTGCAAACGCTCACCGCGCAGTTGGACGGAACAATCAGGATAGAGCGAGGCCGCGGCACGAAAATCGTACTGGAGTTCAAGCAATAAAAAACCTGCAGTTCCCTAGAAGGTTCCGCAGGTTTTTTCTTGGCATTCGGTATGTTCTATTCAGGTTTCTTTTTCTTGCCGAACAGGTTTTTCAACTTGTCCAGGATTCCGGGCTTTTTGGCCGCAGTGCCTTTAGGCTCGTGGTTCCCGCGGTTTCCGCCTTGAGCGGCCGCAGGTGCCGGGCCTCGCCTGGCTTGGCCGGATTTAGCGCGATCCTGCTTCGGCGCGCCGGTTTCCGGTCCCGAGTATTTTTCCTTGTAACGCCTCATGCGCTCTTCGCTGCTCACGGCGTAAGGGTTGCCGTGCTGCGCGGCCGGCGTCCCCGATTGCGCTCTTGCGGGTACGGCCGGTTTACCCGTAGGGGAGGCCTGCCTGCCTGCCTGCCGATTGTCGGGCCGTCTGGTTTCGTTGCCCTTTATTTCCGTGCGCCGGATCTCCGTGCGTCGGGTGTCGCCCGCCGTGCGCTGGGTGTTTGCGCCTTGGCTATTCGGTCTGTCGCCGGAAGCGGCCCTGGCTGCGGGTCTGTCCGCCTGCCTTTCGGGCCTGCCTGTCGCCGGCCGCGGACCGCGGCTCTTGAAGTCGTCGCGGTGCCTCGTGTCCTTGCCGCCGGAAGTGCGCTCGAAAGAGCGGCGCGGATTGCGTTCGCCGGGTTTTGCGCGGTCGTGGCTATGGCCGAACCGTACCCCGGCGCTTTTGTCCTCCGCTATGATATCTTCGCTGACGGGCAGCACGGGAATCCGCGTCTCTATGTATTTCTCGATGGCGGGCAGGCCGTACACGAATTTCTCGCAGGCCAGTGTGATTGCCTTGCCCGAGGCGCCCGCGCGGGCCGTGCGGCCGATGCGGTGCACGTATGACTCCGGGTCCATGGGAACGTCGTAGTTGATGACGAGGTCCAGGGCGTTCACGTCCAGGCCGCGGGCGGCTACGTCGGTGGCCACGAGAATGGCGACTTTGCCTTCCTTGAGCTTGTTGATTACCTGGAGGCGCTTGGCCTGCGGCAGGTCGCCCATGATGTACTCGCATTCGAAGCCGTTTATGCCCAGGCGTCGGGCCACTTCTTCCGCCATGAACTTTTGGTTACAGAATATTAATGCGCTCTTGGCCTTTTCCCGGGCGAGAAGCCCGAGCAGCACGCGCATCTTCTCGTGGGCGCCCACGTGGTAGAGTTCCTGGGTTACCAGGTCCACGGTTACGGTTTCCGATACTATTACGATTTCCTTCGGCTCGCTCATGTATTCCCACGCCAGGTTCTTGATGCGGAAATTGAGCGTCGCCGAGAACAGGAAGGTCTGGCGGTCGCTCGGAGGCGGCAGATAGCGCAGGAGCTTGCGCAGGTCGTCGATGAATCCCATGTCGAACATGCGGTCGGCCTCGTCCACCACGAGGAACCCTACCTCGCGCAGGAGCATCTTGCCCTGCTGCACGAGATCGATGATTCGCCCGGGCGTGCCGATCAGTATCTGCACGTTGTCCCTGAGGAGGTCCACCTGCGGCGTGTAGGACACTCCGCCGTAAAAGCATCCGATGCTCACGGGAAGGTAGCGGGCCAGCTTTTTGGCTTCTTCCTCGATCTGGACCGCAAGTTCGCGCGTGGGCGCGATGATCAGGGCTTTTCTGTGGCGCAGGTCGTTGTTGGTCATGATACGCTGGAAAATGGAAATAAGGAAAGCGGCGGTCTTGCCTGTACCCGTTTGGGACTGGGCGTAGATGTCTTCCCCGAGGAACGAATGGGGGAAGGTAGCGGCCTGCACGGGCATACAGGAAATGTAGTTGGCGTCGGCGACTGCGCGCGCGATGTCCGGATGCAGGTTAAGTTCGGAATAATCCATGTTGTGTACTCGATCCAAGTAAGGTATTGTAGGTAGAGGAAATTCAATTCGTTTGTGAATTGAATTTCCTCTACCTACATGAAATTCAATTCGTTTACGAATTGAATTAGACCTATAAAGTACTCTATGCAGGCAATATTGTTAAGTAGTCCAGGGAGGATAAATGAAGAAACTTGTGCTATTCGTAGCGCTACTGTGCGTTTCCTTTGCGTTGTTCGCTTGGAACGACCACGACCAACTCAATTACTACGCCCTGGTTGGCCAAACATATGCTAAAGAAACCGTTTCCGTAGAGGAGTTGCTATCTTTCCTTGAGGCAGAAAAGGCCGGGTTGGCCGTAATGCTCGCTGAATTTGAGCGCAGTGAGGTGAAAAACAATCCGGGATATCCGGCATTGCCCGCCAATCTAGCCTTTGATCCTTCCCTGAGCGGAACGGCGTTGCTCAACTCTTTCATAGCGGCGATACGGGTAAATCCCGACCGGCCTTTCCTTCTTTTCATCCAGCCTGCCGCAGGTCTTGCCCGGAATCCAACCCGTGAGCAATTGGCGGTCTCGGACGTGGATATGTTCAAGGCTTTGTTTCCAAACCAGCCTTTCGAGAAAATTCACGAGGGCGATACTGTCGGCCTGCTGGAAGTGCTTACCAGCGCTTCGGACGAGCCGGATTACGGCATGGACATCGGTTTATATGAAGACAACAAGACCGCCTCGGGATCCCGCTATGGCATGGGAAACCAGCCTTTCGGAAACCCGGCGCTGACTTACGGCAGCCAGGCCCCGTTTCACATGGCGTTCCCCTGGGAAGATCCCGTGCTGAACCTTGCGGCTTCCTGGATCAAGGAAGGGCGCGCGGGGTATCGGGTTTCGCAGTATACGAGTCTCTCGCGATATGCTTTGGCGACGGGCCATGCCTACTGGGCTTACCGTTTCGCCGGGTGGGCCTTGCACTACCTCGAGGACATGGCGCAGCCGTATCACGCTACCCTCATGCCGGGGAAAAGCGCCTTTGGACTCCTGGCTCTCAACTCGCTGGGCTCGAAAGCGGACAGGGACGCCGCGGTCGTGCTTCTCTCAAACCGGCATCTTGTCATCGAAGATTATTTTTACCGCGTGCTTTCCGTCGGTGCGACCGGCGCCGATGCGGACGCTAAACGCGTAATTGACGCTCTGAGCTCGGATAAAACCGGTTCAAAGGCCGTTCCGTTCCGGGAGGGCTATGCCTACGACGTAATCGCCAGGAAGGCAAAAAAGGAAGCTTCCGCCCTCGATGGGCTCATCAAGGCTACCTTTCCCGCGCGCTATGTCAACGATCCCTCATACGATTACGGCGCGGATCCGGATTACCTTTTGTACGACACGAAGGCTGCCGCAAAAGCCGCGCCTCAGAAAACCGCGGTGGCAATGGGCGCCATCGGCGAAATTATATTCTCGGACATAGGCATGTATGCGCGCTCCTATATGGACTATATCCGATCGCCGAAAGATACCGTTTTAGCGGCTAAAAAAACGCCGTCTGATCTTCGCGGATTTTTGTATATTCTCGGCTTGGCGATCTTTGTCACCGGCGTTGTATTTCTGATACGCATGGTAAAGAGGCGAAAAGGAAGTAGCAAGTGAACCCCCGGTTTGCTTTTCTGGCGCTGGCGCTGTCGGCGCTGACTAGCCCGGTATTTTCGCAGACGCCGGCTGCAACGCAGACGCCTGTTCCTGTGGGTACGACGATGTCGGTCCTGTATTTTGAGAATACGGCCAAGAATGCCGAGTACGACTGGTTGTCCAAAGGCTTGGCCGACATGGTGGCTACGGACCTCGCATCCGGCGCGGGAGTCGTGCTCGTGGAGCGCGAGCAGCTGGAAAAAGTGTTGCGGGAACTGGAGCTGGGTCTCTCGGGGCTGATAGACCCCAGCGGCGCTTCCGCGGTGGGAAAGCTCCTGGACGCGAAGATTCTGGTGTACGGCAGCTTCATACTTTCCGGCTCGCAGCTTCGGGTGGACGTCAAGGCGGTTCAGGCGGAGAGCGGCGCGATACTTTCCGCCGCGTCCTCCACGAAGGGCAGCCAGGATGCGATCCTCGCCCAGCGCGAGATTTCGCAGAAACTCGCCGCCGGTCTCGGCATCCGCTTCGCCGCTCCGCTGGCCGAGCCGGTCAAGCTGGAGGCGGTAAAGAATTATTACCGCGGCGTTTCGCTGTTCGACCAGGGCAGATACGCCGACGCCCTCAAGCTGTTCAATGCCGCGCAGGGTCTCGACCCTTCGTTCGGCAAGCCGGGCAAGGCCATCGAGGATGCCTACAAGTACCTCAAGGATTTTCGCAGGCAGCGCTACAGGCGCGAGATGAACGTTCTGGCGGCCAATATCGAATCCCTGAAAGCGCGCATCGGCCTCCGTGAATTCTATTCCTTCGCGGACATGATCACGGCTCCGGCAAAATTCGGATTCGCCGACGCCGCCGCGGCCAGCGCCGCTTATCAGCAGAATCCTTCCGTGTACTCAGGCGATACGCCCGTACAGGCCATCTGGAACCTGCAGTATATGTACTCCGACCTTCGCGGCAAGGCCATGGAATATTTCGAGGACGCCGTCCTGAACGAGTATTGCTGCGACCAGATACTCCTGTGGGCGGCCGCGGCCGAAAAGGCGTATCCCAAGGACGCGTTCCTTCCCGAAGTCTTATATAACCAGATTTTCGTGTACGTCGACAGGCAGCAGTGGCAGAACGCGCGCGACCTTTGCGAGCGCTTGATGGGCGATTATCCGGACTTCAGGATGATGTGGGCCGTTGAGGATTTTTACGAAAGGGCGCTGGAAAAACTCGGGGAGTGATTATGCGGAACAAAAGTCGTTTTGACCTGGAGCGGGGCGGTTCTCCCTGGAACGGATTTACCTCTACCTGCGCGGAGGAAGAAGCAGGGATGCATATCCGGGCTGCCGATTTTTCCTCGCGCGAGGCCGGAGTCCTGGAGTATCCGCCGAATTTGGCCTCGTTTTCCCGGGACGGGGCGCCTCTGTTGGCCTTGGAACGCGCGGCTCGACGCGTATTTGTGAATAAATTATACTTTACAGATATTGAGCGGGTGGACGCCACTCGCCTAGCTCCTGGAACGAAAATCCCGATGGGGCGCGTCCTGGCGGGCCCCGGTTCCGATGCCGGACTCGGCGCCAGCCTTAAGCTCGCGGAAGATCCGGATACCCTGTTCGCGTTCCTCATAGAATCGCATTTGATCCGCTGCATCGCGCATACGGACGCTTTCCTGGACATGGGACCGCTTCTGGTTGACGGGAAGCTCGCTTCCGCGACTTTTATCGGCGAGCACCATTATTACACAAGCCGGAGGGAAAGCTCCCGTTTGGCCTTTCTGATCGCGCTCGAAAAAACGCCTTCCGCCGGCGAAGGTTTGCTATGGGTGGAAGGTCTCGACTGATATCCTTTCGCTTGGATGGAGCTCAGTTTCCCGTGCTCGAGTAATGTTTAACGCCGAATTTCCATAGGGCGAGGGCCAGGCAAAAAAGCAACGGGCCTACGAGCGGCGTGAGGTACAGGAAACCCGTCCAAAAATGCGACATGTCCGCCTTTCGCAGGAAAAATTGCGCCGGAAAATAATTGATGAAGGCGAAAGGCACGATGTAGATCATGGCCTGCTGGATTATTTTCGGAAAAATCCCGATGGGGTAGCCCGCGAATTTCCGGGCGTTGTAATAAAACATTTCTCGTAGATTCCCTGTTTTCACGAAGAAGAAACTGGCCGAGGCGGTAATGAGGAAAATGGCGGCCTGGATAAAAACCCCGCCGGCGATGGATAGGGCGGCGTAGCCGACGTTCAGGATCGTCCAGTCCACGTGAACCCGCGATGCCGAACCGATGAAGAGGACCAGCCCGAGGCCTCCCTGCCCGATCGCCGCGAAGTAGTCGGAATCCCATGCCATAACCTGGAGAAGAAGCGGCCTCGGGCGCAGCAGAAAGCGGTCGAATTCCCCGGTCTGCACCAATTGCTCGAAATCCCTCAGGCCCGTGAAGCACAGTATGAACAATCCGTAGGTCAGGAATATGAAGCTGAAGAGGAAAAAGAGCTCGTCCGGGTTCCAGCCGTTGATTGACCCGAATTTTAGAAGTGAAAAATATATTATAATAATGCCGGAGGATTCCCTGAGGAACACCGCGCCGGACCTGAGCACCGCGTCCACCTTGTACTCGAACCATGTTTTTACGCTCAGTTTCGCGTATTTTACCATGAGTTGGAAGTTGTCCTTGAGCGTATCGGCAAGCCTCATCGCTCAGCCTCCCTGCACGACAAGGCGTCGCGCCGCCCGCGACCACAGCAAGGCGGCAGCCACGTAAATGACGAGCGCCCAGGATGCCTGCCTGAAAAATGACGGCAGGATTTCGGAAGGAGGCGATTTTCCGAGATACAGCGAGACGGGGAAAAAATAGATGGATTCCAGGGGCGTGAGCCTGACGACGCGAAGGATCGGTTCAGGCATGAACCAGAGCGGGATGAGCAATCCGGAGAAAACGCCGACGATCACGTTTTTTATCGTGGAAATGCTCCAGACGTTTATTACCCAGAAGGAGCACAGCGAGACAAGGTAGCTGATCCCGGACAGGATAACGAAGCCCATGCACAGGCCCAGCAACGAGAGTAATAAATTCGTTACCGATGAAGGCGGGATGACTGGAATGTACAGGAGCGAAATTCCGAGGGCCGGCAGGAAATTTGAAAGCAGCCTGAAAGCGGCGTTGCCCGCGTTCTCCGCGAGAACCAAACCTCCGTATGAAACGGGCCTCAGCAGCTCGTTGGCTATGTCGCCGCTGCGGATTTTCCGCATTATTATGAAGTCGTCGAGCATGAAAGCGTTTGACAATCCAAGGCAGAGGACGAGGTTCGTGCTCACGGTCGCCAAGTCGATTCCCTCCATGGATGCCCTGCCGGCGTATAGTGATTTCCATATCGCTGTATAGACGAAAATCTGTACCAAGGTGCCCATAATACCGGCGACATAATCGAACCTGTAGGCGAAATGCTTTTTAAAGCAGTGCAGGAAATACTTAAAGTACGGAAGCATCGCTCGCCATGCCGTTTATATAGATTTCCCGGATGATGCTTTCTATCTCCGTTTCCTTCAATGAAAGATCCGCGATCGCGTGGCTTCGGCTTATCCTCGCGATAAGGTTCTGTACGGGGATTTCGCAGTTGCGGAATTTTATCCTCTTGACGCGGTCGCTTTCGTGCAGCACCGTGGTTCCCTCGATTTCAAGCCGGCGGCAGTCTTCCGCGAACTTCACCGTCAACTCCCTGTCCTTCGCGTAAAGGGTGCGGATTTCCTCGATTGACCCGTCATACAGTTTTTGTCCCTTGTCGATTATTATCATGCGTCCGCAGGTTTTTTCTATGTCCTGCATGTCGTGCGTGGTAAACAGCATCGTAACGTTGTTTTCCTTGTTGATTTCCCTCAGGAAGACGCGGATGTTCTCCTTGGCGACGACGTCCAGGCCGATGGTAGGCTCGTCGAGGAAAAGTATGTCCGGGCTGTGGAGGAACGCGGCTCCCAGATCCGCCTTCATCCGCTGGCCTAGGCTGAGTTGCCGGACCGGCTGGTTGAAATATTCGCCGAGGCCAAGCATTTCCTTTACCTTTCCGAGGTTTTTAGCGTACGTTGCCGAATCTATCCTGTAAATATATTTTAACATATCGTAGCTTTCCGAGACGGGGAGGTCCCACCAGAGCTGGGATTTCTGGCCGAATACGACGCCGATTCGCTTTACGTGCCTCGTGCGGTTTTTGTGGGGAACGAGGCCGTCCACCGTTATCTCCCCGCGGCTGGGATGCAATATGCCCGACAGCATCTTTACGGTGGTGGATTTGCCCGCTCCGTTGGGGCCGATGAAGCCAACCATGTCGCCTTGCCCGATATCGAAGCTTACGTCCTTTACGGCGTGCTTTACCGTGTAGCGCGGAACGACCGCGTTGAGCATGAGCCCGAGAAGTCCTCTGCTGCGGCTGCTGATCCTGAAATCCTTGCAAAGATCGCGTACGCGAATGAATGTCACCAAAATCCTCCCCGTAATTCAGCTGCCGGAACGATTCCAGTTAAGCATGGTTTTTGCGCCGAAGGCAACCGGCACGTTTGCTCCATCGCCGGTTCCGGCTTGACTTTTCGAGTGGCAGCCCTGATAGTTATCCCGAACGGAGCGTGCATGAAAGCAGAACCAGGCAGGAATCCATTTTTTAGATTTATCTCGACGAAACTTATCGTCGGTATTTCCTGCGCGATCCTGGCTTGCGGGACTCTGGTCGCCTGTCTGGAGGCCAGGGGCGCCGCAAGCCTCCTGCGGAAGGAGATGCTGGTGCAGGCGCGCATGCTTGCGGCTTCTTTCGACGTTCATTCACTGTACCGGCTGAGCGGTAGCGCGAATGACCTGGACTCCGTAGATTATCATCAACTCAGAGATACCCTCATCCGCATCCGGGCCGCCAATCCATCCTACCGCTACCTTTATTTCATGGGAAAACAGTCCGACGGGCAGTATTTTTTCTATATGGGTACGGCTCCGGACGGGGCAGCCGATTATTCGCCCCCGGGCCAGGTTTACGCCGAGGATTCTCCCGCCCTCGCGCTGGCCTTCGACAAGGGGCAAGCTAGCATCAGTCCCGCCTTTACCGATAATTGGGGAACCTGGCGCAGCGCCTTGATGCCCATCAAGGATTTGAGTTCCGACAGGGTCCGGGCGGTTTTTGGCATGGATTACGAATCGGGCGGCTGGACCGTGGCATTGCTCCGGCGTGCGGCGACCCCGGTCTTTCTCAGCCTTTTCATGATCGCGTGTTTCATGGCCAGCTCCTTTTTTATGCGCCAGCGCTTCGTGCAGGAAAACGAGGCGTTCAAAAAGCGCGTTTTCGAGCAGTCCGCGGTACCGATGGTGATCATGGATCCCGATACCTGGGAATTCATAGACGGCAATCCGGCCGCGGCGAAGATATACGGTTTTCCTTCCGTCGCCCGGATGCTGGGCAAAACTCCGCTGGACGTTTCCCCCAAATACCAGCAGGGCGGCACAAGCTCTGCGGAACGCGCGAAATCATTGATTCATAAATCCGGAAGCGGAGAAACCCTCAATTTCCCTTGGTTGCACCTGACGCCCGACGGACGGGAGTGGGACGCGGAAGTGCAGCTGCTCAGGTTCGAATCGAAAGGTAAGAATTTATTGCAATTTACCGTTCGGGACATTACCGAGAATAACCGGCAGCTCTCCGAGATACGCCGGGAAAAAGATTTTTCGGAGATGCTTCTTACGGGCCTGCCGGGTATTTTTGCCTTGTTCGACCGAGCCCAGGGCCTCAGGCGGTGGAACCGAAACCTGGAAAGCGCCTCCGGATACGCCAAGGAGGAGCTCCTCGGCAAGTCTTTCGCCTCCTGGTTCCTTACGGAAGAGGAACGGGACAGGGCCGGCCTCCGTTTCAGGGAGGCTTTCGATTCTGATAAAACAATAACTATCGAATGCACTCCGGTCTCCAAGGCCGGGATGCGGGTCCCGTATCTCTTGAGCGTTTCGCGCGTCGACATGGCCGAGGGCCCGATGGTAATGATAGTCGGGCTGGATATCGGCCCCCAGGTGAAGGCGGAGGCCGAGAGGGAGAAGTTGCGGCTGCAGCTTGCCCAGGCGCAGAAGCTCGAGTCCATAGGCCTTCTGGCCGGCGGCGTCGCGCATGATTTCAATAATATACTGCAGTGCATCCTGGGTAATATGGAGCTCGCATTGATGGAGGCGGAGTCCGGGAGCGAGCTCTCCGGGCTTTTGCAGGATACCAAGAACGCCGCGCTGCGATCGGCCGACCTTACCAAGAGCCTGTTGGCTTTCGCACGTAAACAGCCGGTGGCGCCCCGCAAGCTCGACCTCAACAGGGCGATTTCCGAGAGTCTCGGAATGCTTAAGCCCATTATCGGGGAAAATATCCAGGTATCCTGGGTGCCTGGGCTGGATCTCGGCATGGTACGGATCGACCCCGTGCAGGTGGACCAGATTCTCACCAATCTGCTCGTGAACGCGCGAGACGCCATTACCGGAAGCGGTACTATTACCGTCGAGACGACCGGGGGGTGCTTTGACGGAACCTACTGCGACCTGCATCCGGGGCTGCAACCCGGTTCTTATGTCGTCGTTACGGTGAGCGACAACGGCTCCGGTATCGACCCGTCCACCCTCCCGCATATTTTCGAACCGTTTTTTTCGACGAAAAAGGGCAATAAGGGGACGGGTCTCGGATTGGCCACCATCTACGGCATCGTTCGCCAGAATGATGGTTTTATAACTGTTTACAGCGAGCCCGGCCTGGGATCCAGCTTCAAGGTATACCTGCCGCGCGAGTCCGGCGGGGAGTCCGAATCAGTGGCGCCCGGGCAGGACTCCGGGACGGTAGTCGCCGGCGGGGCCACCGGTAAAACGGTCCTGCTCGTCGAGGATGATTCCATGATACTGAAGATTATCCGGCATCACCTGGTGAAGATGGGTTTCAGGGTGCTGTGCGCCGCCGGGCCCCTCGAGGCGATTTCCATCGCGAAGGACGGCCGGGAATCGATCGACGTACTCATAACCGATG
The DNA here is from genome assembly GCA_964485395.1 of uncultured Treponemataceae bacterium. Classification (GTDB taxonomy): domain Bacteria; phylum Spirochaetota; class Spirochaetia; order Treponematales; family UBA12059; genus JANNSO01. The sequence goes on from CAZAJF010000013.1 coordinate 63,372, forward strand.
TCATCATGCCCGATATGAGCGGACGCGAGCTCGCCGACATTTTGGGAGCCTCGCGCCAGGATCTTAAATGCCTTTTTATGTCCGGGTATACCGCAGACCACATTACGCAAAAAGGCGTGTTGGCGGAAGGCGTGCATTTTTTGCAGAAACCTTTCAGCGCCCATGAACTTTCAGAAAAGCTTGACCTTGTATTTGTCGGCTAGTATAGTTACAGACTGGTAGGTGATGTTGTGTCCGATACGCTACGAATAAAGAGATATCAAGAGCTGGCCTTAGGCAGGTTGTTCGACGATTTATCGCGTATAAAGGCGGCTTCCGCCGATTTTGAAAGGCTGATAAGCGGTCTTGCGGCCGAATGCGGCGGACAAATGGCGGTCTTGACCGAGGCCAACGAAGCCAAGCTCGAGTTGACCATGCATCTGCGGAATTTGGTGGATGCCGCCGCAGCCATCAACGCCCAGATTTCCGGCGCCGCGATGGCCGGACAAAACGCCCGCAAGGCGGTTGACGAGGTCCTGCAGGCCATCGACCAATCCATCGCGACGGCGGAACAGCTTTCGCTGATGGTCGGGGACATGCGCAAGGAGTTGCTCAACGTCACGGCGTTTACCGAACTGATCACCGATATTACGGAACGGACGAAGATCGTTTCTATCAATAGCATTATCATTGCCCATCGCTCGAGCGAAAAAGGCAAAGGCTTTTCCGTGATAGCGCGCGAGATCGACGTGCTTTCCGGAAAGACGGCCATCGAGGCCGTGAAGGTCCGCGAGTCCATCTCCCGGATAGTCGCGAACGAAACCAGGCTTGTGGAGCGCATTCAATCGAGCATCGACGAAGTCCGCACGATGCGTTCCCGCGTGTTGGAGCTGCGCGACTTCATCGCCATGTTCGACAGGACCGTGGCCAACGCCGCCATGGCGGAAAACTCAACGCGCGGCGGCATCAAGGATTTGCAGTCGCTGAGCGAAAAGCTTCAGGCCAGCATCGTCGCGCTGGAAGACTCGACGACGAGGATACAGGTCGCGGCGGCGCGAAGTACCGGCGAGCTGGAAGCGGAGGCGGGCCGAATCGGCCTGTGCGTTTCCGCGGTCAAGGATACCGAGACCAAGGCGCTGGAGCGCGGTGCGGGTTCTTCTTCCGCCTTCGCCGACGGAACCGTCCAGGGTTCCCTCGTTTTTCCCGACGAGGCAATCAAGCGTCCCGATCCCGCCCTTGCACTGTACACCTACGAGCGTAATTTCTCGGATTACCAGCATTCCCAGCTTGCGCATTACACGGTTAAAGGACAGATCACGCCGCTTCTGGCCGAATCCTGGCTCCTCGAGGAGGACCAGGTAACCTGGAGATTCAAACTGCGCAAGGACGCGCTGTTCTCCGATGGAAGCCCCGTAACCGCCGCCGATGTTAAGTTTTCATTCGAGCGGGTATTGCACCCGGCGATGGAGTCTCCGCACGCCAATATACTGACGGTGCTGGAAGGGGCCGCCGAGTTCATCGCGGGCGAAAGCGCGGAGATCAGCGGCATCGTGACAAGCGGCAAGCACGAGGTGATGTTCAAGCTCAGGAAGCCGTATAATTTTTTCCTGAGCATGTTGACGCAGAGTTATGCGGCCATCGTCAAGAAAAACACCGAATATGGCAGGAAGCCTTTTCCCGCGGGCGTCGCCGTCGGCGCGGGTCCCTTCGTGCACAAAGGCTACGACCCCGAGGCCGAGGCGGATATCCTCGAGGCCAACGTTTATAAAACGGGCGGTCGGCCTTATCTCGACCGCCTGGTCATCAAGCGAAAAATCTCCGATGCGGCGACCGCCTACGCATCGGGCGAACTTACGCATTTTTTCGCCGCGCCAAGCAGTATCCGTACGGAGCGTCTCCTGAAATTCGAATCTCGACGCGTCAATACGCTTCAGTTCAATTTTACGAGGGATTGCCTTACCAGCCGCAGCGCCGACTTGCGCGTCGCCATCTGGCACGCCATCGACAAGGACAGGATCGTGCGGGATGCTTACGAGGGCAAGGGCAGCGTCGCGCATACCGTCCTGCAGCAGAATATCCTCGATACCGGCGGCTGCGTACTATACGGCTTCGACCGCAACCGCGCGAGGGACCTGATCAAGAAAGCCTACCAGGAAACGGGCGCCTCCCGCGAAGTGCCCATCAGGCTGGCAGCCGTGCAGAATCCCAGGGCGCCTTACCTCGCCAAGACCGCGGCGCTCATCGCCGAGGACCTGCAAGCCGTCGGGCTCAAGGTGGAGCTGAGCATCATTCCGCAGGATAAGGCATCCCTTGAGGTTTACAAGACGTACGACGTCATGTACCTGGGCAATACCCCGGAGCTCGACGCCTATCTCGCGCTCGAACCGTTCATCAATCCCCGGGGCGGCGATAATTTTTTCGAGTTCAACGACCCCAAGCTCCTCGAGGCGCTGGATTCGACCCTGGGCATACGGGACGAAGCCGAACGGCGCGCCAAGTTCATGGACTTTCTCAAGCTCTCGGCCGCGACGGCCTGGCTGATTCCCGTGGCTTTCATACAGAACAGCATCGCGTACCGGGGTTCCCTGCGCGGAACGGCGGTCCATACCAACGAAGACTTGCGCTATGAGGATCTGTGGCTCTCGTCGAACGCGGTCGGCCAGGCGACGGGAACGTTCGAGTCCCTCGTCTCCGGCATGTGCATGAAGTTAAAAAAACTTTCAGGTTCCGGCGACGAGCTCGCCCGATTGAGCCAGGAAGTCATCCAGGAGGCGCGCGAGCAGCGACAATCCGCCTCCTCGATGATAGAGCATATCGGGCAGATGACCGCCGCCATAGTGCCGTTGAGCCGGGCGGCGCAGGTCTCCGCGGGAAGCATCGCCGCGAGCGAAGAAACCTCGGTAAAGGGCGAGAATTCCGCGGCCGGCATATTGCAGGTCTTGGGGGAGGCCAATATCTCCCTGAAAAGCGTCAGCAGGCTGGCCGAGGCTTTTGCCCTTGAGCTCCGGGCGATAGATGCCATGATGTTCAATATGCAGAATACCGTGGAAACCATAGATAAAGTTGCCGTGATGGCCGGGATTCTCAGCGCGAAAGGCGGCCAGTGGAGACCGGACTTCATCAAGGTATCCAAGGATATCCGCGAGCTTTCGTCCGTCTCCGCCGAGGAGATAGACAAGACCCGCGTCCGTACGGGCCTGCTGCACGAAATAATCCGCGACATGCTCGACCGGAACGAGCAGGCCTGCCAATCGCTGGGTATAGGCATGAATAACGCGACCAAGGCACGCGACGCCCTGCATCAAGTTAATGAATATATACAAAAGGCGGTGAGATCCGCGTCTGAAGTCTCGGGCGAAGCGGGTTCGCTGGAGAAAAACGGACAACGCCTGAAACAGGGACTGGAGCGGATCGACGCAGCGTCCCACGGCATAGAGAACGAAGGACAGTCGCTTCTGTTCGGCGTTCGGCTGAAATTGGCCTTGCTCGACGAGCTTGCCGACAGGACGGAGGCCGTCGCGCCGATCCTGCGGGAATTCGACGCTGCGGTAATTTCCTGAGTTCCGGGGAAACGGCGATCCTGGAGCTTTCCTGGTGATATTTTAATCGGAGCATGGGGGACCTGACGCAATGGATTCAGTCATCGAGTGGGGTACGGCAACGGCGCGTGTGAAAGTGGCGCTGCGCGATGGATTGCTGGACGGCGAGCGCTTCCTCTGGAACGGCCAGGAATGCGGCATGGACGGCAATTTTCTCCTTGACTTGGTCTGGAGCGATTGGCGCGCGCCGGATAAAAATAATAACGGCGACAATGAATGCGTTCTGGACAGGAATTCTTTTCGATTCGCAGGTCAAGCCCTGAGGGAAGGCTCCGAAGGCGAGGAATGGGTCCTGCGCTTCCATGGACCCGACGTGGGCGGGTTCTACCGGCCGAAGGCTCCGCTCGAGCTGGACTTGGTCTACCGCATGGACGGCGATCGAGGATATTTCAGGCGACGCCTGGAATTGCGCGACCCCAACGCGAACGGGCATCTGCTGCATGGGCTCTCCTCGTATTCCACGCAGCTCGACCATGAACCCGGAATACTCAAGGCCGGCGGTTTCGGGCAGCCTGCGGCCTGGCTGCGCGGCGGAAATCGCGCCGCGGGAGGCGGGGCGTTTTTCGGGGTCGAGTGGCCGGCGGCGCACATCAGCCTCGCGGGACGAACCCTCTCCACCAGGCAGGAGATGGGTGAGGTGCTCGGTGAATCCAGCCTTTGCGGCGAATGGACCATATTGGGCCTGACCTCAGACAAGTATATTAAACATCACTTTTTTGAGTATCTGGAAACGATCAGGGCCGCGCCGGCCAGGCCGTATACCTTGTACAACACCTGGTATGACCTGCGCACGAGCGAATACCGGAAAAGGCTGCCGGACATCGGGGACGGCCAGATAATGAACGAGGAAAACGTATTGCGCCTCGCCGGCGAGGTGCAGGACAGGATGTGCCGGGACCACGGCATCGAGTTGGACGCCTTCGTGCTCGACGACGGTTGGGACGTCTACCAAAGCGCCTGGGAACTTCGCGCCGAGGAGTTCCCGCGCGGGCTCGCCCCCGTTTCCGGGAAGCTTGAGGAAACCAGCACCCGACTGGGCGTCTGGTTCGGGCCTACGGGCGGCTACAGCTTCCGGAAGACCCGCACGGATTGGTTCCGCGCCAACGGATACGAAGTAAGCTCCAACGACATGATGTCCATTTCTGGGCCGCGCTACGCCGCCCTTTTCGAGAAGCGCGTCTGCGAGATGGTGGAGGCCGGCGCCTCGTATTTCAAGTGGGACGGCCTGCAGTTCGTGTGCAACGACGCCTATCCGGGCTTGAAGACCGGGCTCTACGCGCGACGGCAGGGTTTGCTCAACCTGAAGCGAATCGCCGACAAGGCCAGGGCGCTGGACAAGGACATGTACCTGAATATCACCTCGGGTACCTGGCTCAGCCCCTGGTGGCTCGCCATAGCGGACCAGATATGGATGGACGGCAACGACTTCGGGTCGGCCGACATCGGTTCCGTTTCAACCCGTGATTCTTCCATAACTTACCGGGACCTCGTGCTGGACGAGGATTTCAGGCTCAAGGACCTGTGGTTCCCGATGTCCGGCCTCATGACGCACGGAGTGCTCAAGGGCAGCATCGACGTGGGGGACATCGGCCGCAACGAGCCGCTGGCCAAGTTCGCCGACGAGATGATGTTTTATCTGGCCCGCGGCGTAAGCATGTACGAGCTCTATCTCTCGCCGTCCGAAATCCGGGAGGAGGAGTGGCGCGTCCTGGCTGCGAGCCTCCGTTGGGCCAGGGACCGGTTCCCGCTGCTCTCCGCGACCGCCTGGCCCGTGGGCGGCGACATCAGGCGCGGCGAGGCGTACGGCTACGCCCACTGGAAGGGCCAGCGCGGCATCGTAAGTTTCAGAAATCCCGGAATGGAGCCGCGCACCTGCCGGCTGGAACTGGATGCCGCCCAGGGGCTCGATCCCGCCGCCCGCCAACTGGTGGTTCAATGGGTGTACCCTGGTCGCTGGACGAGCCCGCGATTGTACAAAGCCGGCGACAGCATGGAAGTTTCGCTTTGCGGCTACGAAGCCGCCGTTTATGAGATACGCCCTCTTTCCGAAGCTGGTGACAACGTTCTTGCCGGTCTCTGTTACGACGAGGATGAACACGGTCGCCTTCTGCCGCTCGCGGTTCGGGGCGCCCTCGTCATGCTTGACGGCAACGGCGGGAAACCGCTGGAGCCGGCCATGGCGGCCAAGCTCCGCTCCCCTGCCGAAAAACTGCCCGTCGTCGATTATTCGCACCGCGCTTTCGGCGCGACGCTGGAGCTGTCGCTGGAACCCGCCGCCGGAGTCATGGAGCCGCAGCTTGCGATATTTGCCCGGCCCGGCGTCATGGCCCCCGAGCCAAAGTCCGGCTCGAGCCTGCCGGCGCCCCGAATCACCATGGCGGGCGTAGCCCTGCCGGTGGACGCAGTTGCCGACGAAAAAGGCGCATGGGCATGGTATACTGTTGCCCTGGCCGATTATTTTACCGAGAAGGCCGAACTTTCCTTGGATCTCTCGCCCCTTGGCTCGCGCGAAGAGCCTTGGGAAGGGAGCCTGGAAATCTGGGTTCTCGGTGATGTTAAGACAAATTTACCGATGCTCGATGGCAGGCTTTCGTCATCCGGGGATCCGCGGCCCATGCCTCCTCTGGCCAGGGTCGCGGGTAGCCTCCCCGTTCGGCAGCTGCTGCTCGGCATCGATTGGAAGGGTGAAAATGCAAAAGTATAGCCTCGTGATATTGGCTGCCGGAATGGGCAGCCGCTTCGGTTCCGCGAAACAGGTGTGCCCCGTGGGGCCCTCGGGCGAATGGCTCATGGAGTATTCGATTTTTCAGGCCATGAACGCAGGTTTCAGCCGGTTCGTAATCGTGACGAGACCGGAGCTTCGGGCGGAGATCGATAAAAAGCTTGGGCCGATTTTAAAAAACAGGGCCGAATTGCGTTTCGCGATGCAGGACAGGCAGGACGTACCCGCCGGGTTCAAGGCTCCCGAAGGCACGAAGCCCCTGGGTACCGCCCACGCGCTTTGGTGTTGCCGCAACGAGCTGCCAGGGCCTTTCGGGCTCATCAACGCCGACGATTATTATGGCCAGGAAGCATTTTCGCTCCTCGTCAAGAATTGGGAAGCCGGAGGAGGCCTGGCCATGAGCGCCTATCGTCTCGATAAAACGCTCTCAGATTTCGGAGGCGTGAACCGAGGCGTCTGCTCGTGCGACGAAGAGGGCAACCTGCGGGCGGTGGACGAAGTGGTGGAAATCCGGAAGACGGACGGCCATATCCGCGGCATTATCCTGAAGTCCAAGCAGCCGATAGAGCTGAAAGGTTCCGACCTGGTATCCATGAGCTGCTGGGGCTTTACCCCCGAACTTTTCCCGGACCTGGAAGAAGGGCTCAAGGCTTTTTGCGTTCAAAGCGCCCGAGCCGAATATTATCTGCCGGATGCCTTGTCCGACTATATCGCACGGCATGGAGCTAAACTGAAAGTCTTGAACTCGTCCGATACCTGGATGGGCATGACATATAAGGAAGATACCGACGCTTTGACCGTCAGTCTGGCCAGCTTTCATGAGCGGGGACTCTTTCCGAACCCTCTCTGGAAAGCTTGATCCGTCGGGGAAGTCGACACTGCGGCGGTTGATAGATTCAAGGTTTTCAGGATAGTCTCTTCCCATGATTGGCTTTTCGCTTAAAAAGACGCTGTACGACACTTGGGACAACCTTTTTCGTATGGTCATGCTGAATCTCGGCTTCGTGGCGTCGGCCGCGTTGCCCGCCTTGCTGCCGACACTCTTGGCGCCGGTGCCTCTTTTAGCCGTCATCGTAGCGATACTGGGCGTGTTGTGGTGTTTCATATACTTGGCGGCGTCCGCATTGGTTCTTAAAGAGCTTCCCGATTCCGGGCAATTCGGGTTCCTGGATTTTGCCCGGGCATTGAAAACCGCTGTACCCAGTGGTCTGGTCTTGGGAGCAGCGGTTTTGATACTCGGTTTCGTTTCGTACACGTCCGCTAAATATTACGCCGGCATCAATACTTTTGCCGGTAGCTTGGCCGTTGGGCTTATTTTTTGGTTCACCCTCGTTTTTTTCCTTGGCCTGCAGTTTTTTCTGCCTGTCCGCGCCAGATTTGAGACTGACCTGCGCGTTGTCTTAAAGAAAAGCTTCCTGCTTCTCCTTGATAACCTCCCTTTTGCCTTGGTGTGCGCGCTAATATCCGTAATCATGCTCGTAATCTCCTTGTTCACCGCTTTTTTATTTCCCGGTCCCGCAGTCGCTTTGTCGTTTATGGATCAGGCTTTACGGTTGCGTATGCGAAAATACGACTACCTGAAGGCCAATCCCGAGGCAAACCGCCGCAAGATTCCCTGGGACGAGCTTTTGCAGGCAGACCGCGACCAGACAGGCAAACGGTCTATAAAAAGCTTCATTTACCCCTGGAAAGACTGACGGGCAGCTTAAGTATCGATTAGTTTCACACTTGTCACCTTATTTTCAACGAACGTGTTGACAGGATGAAAATCTGCCCTTAGTATGAAAGAGCTTTCATAAAAGAGCTTTCATACTAATGCACGGGTGGGGAGTTACAGGGTGACGCGAAAAACGCAGGCAACGATCTACGATGTTGCCGACCATGCAGCCGTAAGTATAACTACAGTCTCCCGCTATTTAAATAATCCGGCAAAGGTGGCCGCCGAAACTCGAGGCCGCATCAAGACCGCGATAGAAAATCTGCAATATATTCACCAGGGCAATACGGGCAGCAGGCAGCTTCGCCACGTTACCCGTATCGGCGTGCTGGCGCCGTTTTTCCCGGCTCCTTCCTTCGTGGAGCGCATGCAAGGCATGACTCCCATTTTTCACGAGGCCAACTGCGAGATGCTCGTATACAGCATCGATTCGCTCGAGCAGCTGAACGACCATATACGGAACAGTTTCCTTAAAAAGCGCCTGGACGGAATTATCGTCATGGCCATGCTCCTCGATGAGGAAAATGCGGCGTATCTCAAGCGCCTGGGGTTGCCGGTCGTGCTCATCGAGCAGAATAATCCTTTGTTCTGTTCCATTGAATGCGACAACGTGAAGGGTGGGGCCCTTGCGGCCGACTATCTTGTTTCCCGAGGATACCGCTCGTTCGGCTTCATAGGCCAGAACATCTCGCTGCCGTATTCGCTCCAGCCCAGCGACCTGCGCATCAGAGGTTACACCGAAGCCTTGTCCGGCGCGGGATATGAGCTCCGGCGGGATTTCGTGAGGCTCGGCGAGGTGAGCGTGCAAGGCGGCTTCAGGATGGCCACCGAGCTTCTTTCCGGCCCTGATCGGCCTGCCGCCCTGTTCGTCATGTCCGACCTGCAGGCTTTCGGCGCGGTGAAGGCCGCCAAGAAGCTTTCTCTCAGGGTCCCCGAAGATGTAGCGATTTTAGGCTTCGACGATATCGAGGCCGCGGATTATATGGAATTGTCCACCATCAGTCAGTCATTGAAGGAGTCGGGACGACTTGCGGCCGAATTGCTCCTGGGCAGGATCGACGAACCTGATCGGCCCCTCAGGAATATCCAGCTGCGCGTTTCCGTCGTCGAACGGTCAAGTACTTGAACCGGTCAGGAAAGGAGAAGGTTCCCGGTTTTAAAACTTGGTGATTGATCGCATCTAGATTCAGGCTTCGTTTGCATCCCCGTCGGGGATCCAGTACACTTTAAGTTTCAGGAGGAATTCGATATGAAAAAGTCACTATTGATCCTGCTCATGGTAGCGCTCGCCATGACGATCGTCCTTTCCGGCTGTACCAAGGCACCGCCGAAAATCACCAACCTCACCCTCGCCCAGGGCAAGCCCGAGATCGACGCGGCCCTCAAGGCCTACGCCACCGCTTGGGGCACCGTCAACAACGTCAACGTAACCATCAAATCGGTGGGCGGAACGTCCGGCGGACTCGGCCCGCAGCTCAAGGCCGATTTCGCGGCCGGCGACATGCCCGATCTCTTCGGATTCAACGGTATCGAAGATTACAAGGAATGGGAAACCCTGGCGCTGGACCTTTCCAACGAACCATGGGTTGCCAAGACCGCCGTATCCTTCAAGTACAACGGCAAGGTATTCGGCTTCCCCGTAGCGGTGGAAGGCTGGGGCATGGCGTACAACGCCGATTTGCTGGCCAAGGCCGGTATCGATCCCGCCACGCTGGTCAACTACGACGGCTATAAAGCGGCTTTCGAAAAGCTCGACAAGATGAAGAAAGACCTCGGCATCGATTCGGTGGTTTCAATGGCCGCAGCCATGGAAATGGGCTGGGTAACCGCGCACCATAACTTCAACTCGCTGCTTTCGAACGGCCTGCCCTACGGCGACCTCAAGGTCGTCAACGACCTGCTCGCCGGTACCGTGGACGCGACCCGCCTCTCCGAGTATGCGGACTGGGTGGAGTTGCTGTTCAAATATGCCGACAAAGCCATCCTGACCACCGGCAACTACGATTCGCAGGTGGGCGCCTTCGCCACCGGCAAAGCGGTTTTCCTGCACCAGGGCAACTGGACCGACCCCAACATCAAAGGCGCCAACGCCACCTTCAAGATGGCCTTCGCCCCGCATGGATCCATGAAGCAGGCAACCGACGGCATTTTCGTCGCTGCTCCCTCGTTCTACGCGGTCAACAAGGATTCCAAGAACCTCGCCATGGCCAAGAAATTCCTCACCGACCTCGCCACCACGCCCGAAGGTGCAAAATACATGGTTAAGGACGCAGGCATGATCCCCGCGTATTCCGGTATCAGCCTCCAGCCCGACGGCCAGCTTTCGCAGTCGGTGCAGGCCTGGTCCGCGGCCGGCAAGGTCTATTCATGGAGCCAGTATTACTTTACCGGCGATTTCCGCGACAAGACCCTCGCCCCCATCTACAACCAGTTCGCCACCGGAAAGATCGCGAAGGCCCAGTTCGTCGACCTGATGACCAAAGCCCTTGTCGCTAATAAAAAATAACACAAGTAAAGAGGGCATCGTGAAACTTCAGTTTCACGATGCCCCTCCATCAATCAGGAGGGAACATGAACGTCAAAAAGGAAAACTCGCTGGTCTTCTGGCTGTTCCTTGCGCCGGTACTTCTGGCATTCACGGTGGTCGTCATCGTTCCCTTCTTCCTCGGGGTGTTCTACTCCTTTACCAACTGGTCCTCGTCGGCGAAGGTCGACGGCGGCCTGCGGTTCATCGGGCTCAAGAACTACGCAGACAGTTTCAAGGATCCCGCGTTCGCGCATTCCTTCGGCATCACGATAATCTATACCGTGCTCAATATGCTGGTGATCAATTTCACGGCGTTTTCCCTCGCGCTCCTCGTAACGAGCAAGATAAAGCTGCGCAAGATCTACCGGGTGGGGTTTTTCCTGCCCAATCTCATAGGCGGCCTCATTCTCGGCTATATCTGGCAGTTTATTTTCAATAACGCCATTCCTTCGCTCGGCAAGATAGCGCCGCTTTTCGCCCCGCTGTCCACGCCGGAAAACCTGATGCTCGGAAAGGGCTCCACCGCGATAATAGCCCTGGTCCTCGTGGGACCCGGGCAGGACGCGGGCCATATCATGATGATCTACATCGCCGCAATAGAGAACGTCCCGGCCGAACTCCTCGAGGCCGCCATGATCGACGGCGCCAACCCGCGGCAGCGCCTGTGGCACATAACCATGCCCATGGCCGCCCAGGCCTTTACGGTTACCATGTTCCTTACCCTGGTGCAGAGCTTCAAGCAGTTCGACGTCAACGTATCGCTCACGAGCGGAGGCCCCTCGGCGATGTTCAGGGGTACGCCCATCGCGGGCACGGAAATGCTCGCCCTGAATATCTACAATACCGCGTTCCTTTCCAATTTCCTCGCGCAGGGGCAGGCAAGGGCGGTTGTCTTCTTCCTCGTTCTCGCGCTCGTCGCCCTCGTGCAGGTAGCGGTCAATAAACGGAAGGAGCTCGAGCTGTGAGCAACGCAAAAGCCGGAAGGATAGTCACCGAGGCTTTAGCCTTGGTGCTGTTCCTCGTTTTCCTGTTTCCTTTTTTCCTGGTGATAATCAACTCGGCCAAGACGGCCTTCGAAGTGACGCAGTATCCGCTCAGGATGCCCGACGCATGGGGCACCTTGCTGGATAACGCGGCCACGATCTGGACGAGCAGCAATATCCGCTATCCCCTGTCGCTTCTGTCGTCGGTCATCATCACCGTCGTTTCGCTCGTGGCCATAAACCTGCTGTCTTCGCAAGCCGCCTGGGCCCTCGTGCGCACCAAGACCAGGACCTCGAGCGTCATATTCTTCATCTTCGTCGCGGCTATGGTCATTCCGTTTCAAATAGTCATGTTCCCGCTTCTTTCGTGGTTGCGGACGTTGACGGCCATTTCCGGGATCAGGCTTCTCCGCACGTATGCCGGCATGATCCTCTGCTATGTCGGCTTCGGCGTCTCCCTGTCCGTGTTCATGTACCACGGCTTCATCAAGAGCATTCCCGTCGAGCTCGAGGAGGCGGCCACCATAGACGGCTGCTCGCGCGCCCAGATATTCTACAAGATAATATTCCCCATCCTCACGCCCATACACGCTACCGTCCTGGTGCTCAACGGCATCTGGATATGGAACGACTACCTGCTGCCGCTCTTGATTCTGGGAAAGGGCAACGCTATCCAGACGATACCGCTCGCCGTCTCCAACTTTGCCGGGGCCTTCGTGAAGCAGTGGGACCTGATACTCACCGCCATACTCCTGGCCATGATACCGGTTATAATTTGTTTCTTGCTCGCGCAGAAGTATATCGTAAAAGGCATGGTGGCCGGTTCCATCAAATGACGGTGCGCTGATGTCGAACGCGTGGGTAAAACTGAAAGATTCCTGCGGGGAAGCCCTGTATTCCGCCCATGGCGACACGGCCGATTTCAAGGCGAGGTACCAGGCCGAATTCGGCACGCTCGCGCTGCTCTTCCGGGAATTATACGGTGGCAGGCCCGATTTCGAGTCCCAGCTGCGTTTGCTCGTCCAGGAGACTTTTGAAGGATATCTGCGGCGTCCTGCGCGTTTGCGCGTGCGGGACGTGGCCCAGCCTCCCGAGTCGTCCTGGTTCGCATCCGAGACGCAGGTCGGCGCGGTGGCCTACGTGGACCGCTTCGCGGGAACTTTCGCGCATGTCGCCGAGCGAATCCCGTACCTGAAGGAACTCGGCATAACCTGGCTGCATCTCATGCCTTTTTTCCTCTCGCCGGAAAAAGAAAACGACGGCGGTTACGCGGTGTCCAGCTATCGCGAGACGAATCCCGCACTGGGTTCCATGGACGACCTGGAAGCTCTGGCGGCCGTGCTGTCCGCGGAGGGAATCTCGCTGGTAGCCGATCTGGTCTTCAACCATACCTCCGACGAGCACGAGTGGGCGCTCAAGGCAAAGGCAGGCGAGATCGATTACCAGGATTTCTATTGGGTGTTCTCCGACCGGGCGGATACGCTTCCGTATCAGTCGGGGCTCCGCGATATCTTTCCGGAAGTGCGTAAAGGTTCCTTCACGTGGTGCGATGCGATGAAGAAATGGGTCTGGACCACCTTTCACCCGTACCAGTGGGATCTCAACTACGCCAATCCCGCGGTGTTCCGCGCCATGGCCTCCGAGATGATAGGGCTTGCAAACCGCGGCGTCAGCGTGATCAGGCTGGACGCGGTGGCCTTTATATGGAAAGAGGCGGGAACCGCATGCGAGAATTTGCCGCAGGCCCACCTGCTTATCCGGGCATTTCAATCGGTCTCGCGGCTCGCGTGCCCGTCGCTCCTGTTCAAGTCGGAGGCAATCGTCCACCCGGACCGTATCTACGAGTACGTGGATCTCCGGGAGTGCCAAGTGTCGTATAATCCCTTGCTGATGGCGGAACTGTGGGAAGCCTCCGCCACCAAGGAAGTTCGCCTGCTGTCGCTGTCGCTGCAGCGTCGACACAACCTTCCTCCCGGGTGCGCTTGGGTAAACTACGTTCGCTGCCACGACGACATCGGCTGGACTTTCGCCAACGAGGATGCCGCCGAGCTGGGTATGAACGGCGCCGATCACCGTGCGTTCCTGAACGACTTTTTCCTCGGTACCTTTCCCGGCAGCTTCAGCTCGGGCGTCAGTTTCCAGTACAACCCTGTCGACGGGGACCGCAGGATCTGCGGAACCGCCGCATCGCTGGCCGGTGTGGAGAAAGCCTTGTCCGGAGGATCCCGGGAAGACTTGGACACGGCGATCCGCAGGGTTCTGCTTTTGTATGGAATCGCGTATTCCGCGGGCGGCATTCCCTTGCTCTACCTGGGCGACGAGCTGGGGACGCTGAACGACTACGGCTACGAACAGGACGCCGCGCTGTCCGGTGACGCCCGCTGGGTGCATCGCCCCGTATGGAGCGACGATTCGGCTTTGCGGCGCTCGGACAAATCCAGCGTGGAAGGCAGGATTTTCGCCGGCCTGTGCGGCCTTGCGCGTGCCAGGAAAGCCTATGCCGTTTTCGGCACGCAAAAACTGTCGACCGTCGCGTCCGGACATCCTTCGGTCCTTGCTTTTCGCAAGCGCGGCTTTGGGCAGTCGCTGACGGTCCTGGGGAATTTTTCCGACCGTGAAGCCGTGCTCGGGTCGTCTTCCGTCTCCGCCTTGCTTGAAGGAAAGCCGGCGACGGATTTGCTTTCCGGCCGGACGGTGCACCCGGACGCGGACCTGGTTCTTGCTCCCTGCGAACTGCTCTGGTTTTTCCGGATTTGCCGGTGAACTGAGGGTGCGCGCTTTCCGGATTCCGGAAACCATGCTATAGTCTTATAACAATTTGATCGAGGAGAGCGGTATGGACGACAGGAAAGTATATTTAGGCACCGATTGCGGCGGCACGACCAGCAAGATAGGCGGCGTATGGGAAGACGGCAGCCCTATTTCCACGAAGCTTTCGCAGCGTCCGACGGACTCGCACAAGGGCCGGACGACCGTGGTTCAAGGCTGGATCGACGCCGCCCACGGCTATCTCGCGGAAAACGGCCTGTCCTGGGACAATGTCTGCGGAGTAGGCCTGGCCATCCCCGGGCCTTTCCTCGCTCCCGGGTTTTTAGGAATTCCCGCGAACCTCACGAGCGACCTTGGAAATTGGAATGTGGGCTTGGATTATTCCGCCAAGCTGGAAGCGGTCGTCGGACGTAAAATAAAGCTCACCGTGGGCAACGACGGGAATTACGGCGGCGTTGCCGAGGCTCAGCTCATCCGGGGCGCCGGCGTCGGCTCGGTGCTCCTGCTTGCGCCCGGTTCCGGGCTCGGGGCCGCCTACATAGACGAACGCGGCCTGCCGCTCGACGGGGCGTCGCTCGTGGGCATGGAGGCCGGACACATGCCCGCTCCACTGCAGCTCTTGGACATGCCGGCGTTTACCTGCGGGTGCGGCCGCACCTGGGGCTGCATCGAGGCGTACACCGCGATATCCGGCCTGCCGCAATTGTTCGCGCAGATGATAAAAAAATATCCGAATCATCCCCTCGCCGCCTCCGCCAAGCCCGACAAGGAAAAAGTGCTGTCCCTGCGGACCTTGGCCCAGGAGGGCGATGCGTTAGCCGTCGATATCTTCGACTTTCAGGCTCGAGCGCTCGGGTTTCACCTGGCCAACCTCGCCATGGCACTTGACCCCGAATACGTGGTTATAGGCGGCGGCCTCATGGACCCGGAAAGCACGACGCCCGCCTTCCGGGCACGCTACATGAAGACGATGGAAGACACCGCCAAGCCGCTGCTTTGGCCGGCGCAGCAGAAAAAGATAAAGTATTCCCAGGCTAAGCTCGGCGACCTGTCCCAGGCGATCGGAGCGGCGCTCGTGGCGATGTACAACGACCGATAGGGCTGGATATAGCCGACTGCTTCCGCTGCGAGAGGCGCAGGAAAGCAGTCGGGCGGGATTTTCCCCAAATCCCGGAGTACCGTTCTTCATGGCGCAGCCGTGTGCCCATTCAAGGTGCAGTTTTTTTAACGTTAATTATTTTCTGATGTCGGTCGCGGCTGTCGGCGAAGCGTATCCTTTTACGATTAGCCAGACGGCAAGGACCAGTTCCTGTAAAAGAATAGGCATGTTGAGCAGAAATAGAACCGGCGAGGAAGGGTCTATCAAAGCGAGCAGTCCGCTTGCGACTGATACCAGCATCAATGAAATTCCCACCAAACCCCAGACAGAGAGCCAGCGGGGGACTAGTCTGGTCCTGTAAAATATCGCGTAGTATATGAAAGCCGCGATACTAAAGGGTATGCCGTAGATGTTGCTCGCCCAATCATTCATCGCCTTGATGGCCAGACCGACTGGCTGATAAAACGTGTCGGGAGGGTTGCCGGCTTTCACGAATTCCCGGCTAATCGCCACGAGGGCGAAAATGCCGACGGAGCTCGCGATCTGAAGCGCCCCTTCAACGATGCGCAGTCCCATCGCTGCGACTGCCAAACCTTCGCTTTGCCGTTTCAGGACGGGGTAGAGAGATATCCCGATTCCGGCGCAGGCAGTGCCCATCACGATAATGGCGAGGGCGAGTATCAGGGTGGAAAATCGATTTGCCGCCACGGCGGACAGGATATCCGACGATGAGAGATGCTGTCCAAACAACAGCATCGCGGCGATCACCGGTACTGTTCCCAGGATAAACAATACGCCGGTGATCCGGGAATTTGCCTTTGAAGTCATCATGTTGGCCCGCCTTATTCAGCTTGAGATTCCGCTATCAGCGGATCATGCCATTAAGCCATGCCCGCTTGAGAAGCGTTTTTTCTTTCCATTTATGTTCGAGTGCAAGTATATCTATTTTATTCGGCAGGCAAGTAGACACGAAAGTGTCATTTTGCGCGATTTTCATTACCATGGCGCTGCTTAATTTTGCTTGGCTGGGAAAATCTTTTCTCCGGTCGATGTCTCTCGCTGCCTGATGAAACCGGCGGATGCGATGAAGGAATTCTACAGGAGCCCCAGTTCGCGTGCGCGGGCTATGGCTTCGGTGCGCCGCTTCACGTCGAGCTTATCGAAGATCCTGCGGTTGCAGCCCTTGATCGTATCCAAGGCTAGGAAAAGGCGCTCGCCGATTTCCCTGTTCGATAGTCCTCGGCTGATGAGGCCAAGGACTTCGAGTTCGCGCTGGCTCAAGGGCACCGTGAATTCAACGGTGTGATCGTCGATCGGCTTCCGCTCGCCCGGCGGCGGAGATAAAGGCATTCCCAGTCTGAGCTTTGAAGATGCTTGCTTTTCGAGGCTAGCCAGCAATGTATGGATATATGCATTTATGGAGGGGCTTTCGTTTTTACATGAAGAGGCCATACTTTTTAATAACCTCTCCATGCAGGATCCCTCGTCCGCGAAAATACGCAGATAGCCTTCCGGCTCAGCCAAGGTCAGCGCGCGTTGCAACGGGGCGAGCGCAAAAGCAATGTCGCCCAAAGCCTCGCGGGCGAGCGCTTGAAGCATGAGGATTTCTATCACGCTGCCGTTGCGTCCACTTTCTTCCGCCGCTTTCAGGAGGCGTTCCAGTAGTCGCATCGCTTCTTGGATGGAGTCATCATGTTTATTCCTGTATCTGGCTATGAGGACTCTGGCCAGCGTGACGTATTCAAATTCTCGTAAGTAGCTGAGATCATCAACCACGGACAGGCTGCGTTCGCGCGCCCAGCCCAAGGCTTCGGCATGCTTGTCCTGCATGAGCCAAATCCGCGCTTTTATCGCCGAAATAGGGCGTACAACGGGTAAGGGTATACTGACATACATGCGCTCCGCCTCATACAGCAGGTCAATCGCCCCGGCCATGTCACCCTGGACCTGCTTCATGATAGCTTGCGCGACGCACAGTCGATACTTCCAACCAAATAGCTCGCCTTGCGAACCCAACGCCGCGCCTCTCGATAAATGCCGCGCGGCCGTTTCAAGATCACCCCATTCACGGTATAGTTCACCCAATACCCTATGTAGATCTGCCGCATCCGGAGGTAGGGGCTCGCCCCGATCCATCGCGAATTGCAATGACTGTTCCAGCGTGGCTGCGGCATCGCGGAGACGACCTTGGGACACGTGGATCTCGGCCAAGACAAATGCTGTGCCACACGCGTCCGGGACGTTGCGGGCAGCCCGTAACTTTGCATTGTAATCGGTGAAAATCCGGCCGGCTTCATCCAGGTCTCCACTTGACCAACAGGCCATCCCTAAAAGACCCGCTGCCTGCTCGCGCCTGAGATTGTTTCCTTCAGCGATGAGGCTGAGTCCTTGGCGAGCGTACTTTACCGTGCCTGCGACATCGCCGAGGGACTGGGCTAAATAGGCGCGGGCGACGGCTATGGTCGCGGGTAGGGACCGAAACTGCCCCTCGTCAACGACGACAATTCCGGTCGATGGGTTCGCAAGGCATTGTTCGGCGTCTATCAGTCGGGACTTGGCATTCTCGATTTCTGGGCCAACCGCCAATAACGCATAGGCATACCAAACACTGAGCACGGGCCTGGCGCGTATCAGTTTGTCCGGCAGGGCTTTTACCCAGCCAAGCCATGTGGCGGCTTGGGGGTTTCCCTCCATTGCGGGGCCTGCCAGCTCGATTAAGCCCGCCGCCCGTTCAAAGTCGCAACCTGTAAGCGCGTGGAAGATAGCGTCGCGCGGCCGGCGATTTTGTTCGTACCATCCGCTCGCCCGTCGATGCAGCATGGATACCAGTTCAGGCTGCACTTTCAATAAGTGGGCCCTCAGGACATCGGCGAAAAGGCGGTGATAGCGATACCATTGGCGCTTGTCGTCGAGCGGTACGATGAACAGATTCCCGCGCTCCATGGCTTCCAGCATCGCTCCTCCGTCATCCCGGCCCGTCACGGCATCGCACAGAGAGCCGCATAAACCGTCAAGAATTGCCGTTTGAAGCAAGAAGTCACGCATGCGTCCTGTTTGGCGTTGAAGGACTTCTTCGAGTAGGTAATCCAGCACAAACCTGTGGCTGCCGGAGAAAGCCTGGATGAAGCCGGAGGCGTCCCGCCGTCCCCGCATGGAGAGTGCCGCCATTTTTAGGCCGGCGATCCAGCCTTCTGTTCGTATTTCCAAAGTTGTGATATTTTTTTCAGAAAGGTTGAGGCCCATCACCTGGTTGAAGAATTCCGCGGCTTCGGAGGCTGTGAAACGCAGGTCGGAGGCGCGCAGCTCGGTCAATTGGCCGTCGGCGCGCAGTTTGGCCAAGGGCAGGTTCGGCTCTTTCCGGGTGGCAATGACGAGATGCATCCGCAGCGTCGAGTGTTCCAGGAGAAAAGCGAGGGCGTCATCAACGGGTTTGGCGTCTATAGCGTGATAGTCGTCAAGTACAAGGATAAAATCATCCGGCATGGCGTTGATTTCATTCAGTAGGGCCGTCAGGACCGATTCGGGCTGCGCCTGCCGAAGAGATTGGAGTACAGCTAAAATCTTCGTTCCGATATCCATTTTAATCGTCTGTAAAGCAGAGATGAAATACGTCAGAAAGCGGATTAAGTCGTTATCCTCTTCATCCAATGATAGCCATGCGGATGGTTTATTGCATCTAGCGATCCAGTCGCTCGCCAGCGTTGTCTTCCCAAAGCCGGCAGGGGCGGAAATGAGCGTTAGTTTGCGGTGTCGCCCCTCGTTCAGCCTTTCCACAAGACAAGTACGGAGCACGAGTTTTGGTCGATTTGAGGGTGAATAGAGTTTAGTTGCAAGAATTGGCATAAGCACAATGCCATTATAGCCGATTAAACCGGTTGGGCAAGCAGGACCCCTCGACAAACTCCGAGAGGCCGTGCAACGAATTTCTTAAGTGGGTACCCAAGCGCCGGGGCCATCTACGGGCCCCGGTGATTCGCGAGGTAATTACGCCTTGTTGACGTCAGACGCCGAAACCGTGGCCGCTTCGATCGCGGCCATTACCGCCGCGTCCATCTTGGGCAGAAGGTCCAGGGCCTTCATGTTTTCCGTAACCTGCTCGGGGCGGGAGGCGCCCGTCATTACCGTGCTTACGTTCGGATTCTTCGCGCACCACGCGATGGCGAGCTGGGCCGTGGTGGCGCCGAGATCCTTGGCGATCGCCCCCAAGCGCTTTGCGGCCTCGAGTCGTACCGGTGTGAGGGAGCTTGCCTTGAGCCACTCGTAGCTCTTAAGCGCGAGGCGGGACCCGTCGGGAATCCCGTCGGCATATTTTCCGGACAGCACGCCGGACGCAAGCGGGCTGAAGGTCGTCAGCCCCAACCCCGTGTCTTTGTACAGGCGCGCGAATTGGTTCTCTACCCGGTCGCGCACGAACAGGTTGTACTGCGGCTGCTCCATGACGGGCTTGCGAAGGTTGCGGCGGTCGGCGATTTCCCAGGCCTGCCGATACTCTTCGGCGCTCCACTCGCTGGTTCCCCAGTAAAGGGCGCGTCCCGATGCCACGATGTCGCTCATGGCCCACACGGTTTCCTCGATGGGAGTCTCCCGGTCCGGGCGGTGGCAGAACAATAGATCTACGTAATCCATGTCCAGGCGCGCGAGGCATCCGTCGATCCCTTCCATGAGGCGCTTGCGGTTCAGCGTGTTTTTTTCGTTGGGACCGTCGGCGAGGCCCCAGAAAATCTTTGTGGAGACGAGATAGGAACCCCGGCGCAAACCCAGGCGCTTGAGCGCGGCACCCATGATCTTCTCGGACTCGCCGCCGGCGTAGACTTCCGCGTTGTCGAAGAAGTTTACGCCGAGGTCGTAGGCTGCCTTGATCGAGGCGGCCGCATCGTCGACGTTAACCTGATTGCCGTATGTTATCCAGGAACCCAGCGACAGCGCGCTTGTCTTGATGCCTGAATTGCCCAGTCTTCTATATTCCATGGTTCCTCCAAAATAACTCGCTTCGCCCCGTCGGGCTCTCCCTTAGGATACTTCCGCGGACGCTCGCAGATCAAGCGAATTGCCGCATCTCCGTCCGTTATTTCATGAAGCCCACAAGGGCGCCGGCGCTGACGGTTTCGGACGTGCGTTCCACGAAGGGTATGTTTTGGGGGTCAGGGCTTGCCAGGGCGCCTTTGAGCAGTGCGAAATCCCAGCCGAGGTCTTCAGCGGCCTTGGCCGTGGAAAGAACGCAGTATTCCGCGGCGAATCCCGTAATTATCAGCATGGTAGCGCCGCTTGCCTTGAGCCTCGAGGCCAGGTCGGTATCCATGAAGGCGGAGCCTTTGTTTTTTACGATGACGTCATCCCGCTTCGGGCAGGCGATGGAATCGAGCTCCCAGAAATCGTCGGATTTCAGGGCTTCAGGGCCGTTTCCATTATGGACGATATGGATGACCGGCAGGTTTTTTTCCTGGAAATGCGCGATCGCCCAGGCAATGTACTTTGCGGCTTGGGTCATCGAGTCCGCGCACTCGGCGCTTTTTCCCAGGTATTGTTTTTGCATGTCTATGACTAATAAAGCTGGTTTCATGGTAAATCCCCTTTCGGGAATTATGCCATGAAACCAGCCCGTGTCAAGCATCGGTTTTTTTAATCGGCAGGCGGCTCAGCCGACTGACTTGCCGTTTCAGCCTACAAGAAGCTTCATGTCCTCGTCGACGGTGCCCGTACCGCCGATGCCGAAGGCCTTTACCAGGACGCCTACCACGTTCGGCGACAGGAACGCGGGAAGCGTGGGCCCTAAGTGAATGTTTTTAAACCCGAGCGAAAGGAGCGCGAGCAGGACCAGCACGGCTTTCTGTTCGTACCAGGCGATGTTGAAGGCTATGGGCAGCTCGTTGACGTCCTTCAGGCCGAAGGCGTCCTTGAGCATCAGCGCGGTAACGGCCAGGGAATACGAGTCGTTGCACTGGCCGGCGTCCAGGACGCGCGGAATGCCGCCGATATCGCCGAGGTTCAGCTTGTTGTAGCGGAACTTCGCGCAGCCGGCCGTAAGTATCACGGTGTCCTTCGGCAGGGCTTTGGCGAAGTCCTCGTAGTAGTCGCGGCCCTTCATGCGGCCGTCGCAGCCGGCCATCACGACGAACTTGCGGATGGCGCCCGACTTGATGGCCTCGGCGATGGGGCCGGCGAGCGCGGCCACCTGGTCGTGGGCAAAGCCCCCGGTTATGGTACCCGTCTCGATTTCGGTCGGAGCCGGCCTGGTCTTGGCCGCGGCGATCACGCCCGAAAAGTCCTTGTGGCCTTTCGCGTCGCCCGAAATGTGGGCGACTCCGGGATAGCCCGCGACGCCTGTGGTGAATATCAGGTTTTTGTAGGAGTCGGCCGGTGCCACGATGCAGTTCGTGGTCATCAATATGGCGCCGTTGAACTTTTCAAATTCGTCGCGCTGTTTCCACCAGGCATTGCCGTAGTTGCCCACGAAATTGTCGTATTTCTTGAAGGACGGATAATAATGGGCGGGAAGCATTTCCCCGTGGGTGTACACGTCCACGCCGCTGCCCTTGGTCTGTTCCAGCAGCATCTCCAGGTCTTTGAGGTCGTGGCCGGAAACGAGTATGCCGGGTTTTTTGCCAACGCCGATGTTAACTTTAGTTATCCCAGGCTTGCCGTAGGTGCCGGTGTTGGCCGCGTCCAGCGATGCCATGACGGCGACGCCGACCGATCCGCATTCCAAGACCGGGGCCGTGAGAGCGTCCGCCGAGAGCGTGTCGTCGATAGTGGCGACGAGGGCTTTATGCATGAACGCGAATACCGTATCGTCCCGCTTGCCCAGAACCGCGGCATGGTGCGCATAGGCGGCCATGCCCTTGAGACCGTATATCAGCAGCTCGCGGAGGGATCGCACGTCCTCGTTCGCGGTAGCCATTACGCCTACCTTGACTGCCTTGGTGGCGTAGTCCTGGGGAACGGCCGTCCACAGCGCGGCATCCGAGCACAGAAGATTTTTTTCCTCGCCTTTCGGGACCGAACCGCCGCATTCCGCGCAGGCTTTGTCCTTCATGCCGCCCCGTGCCGTCTTGGCGGCATCGCGGGTTACGTCGCGCACCTTGAGCGCCTCGCCTATTTTTTTCTCAAAATAAACGGCGTCGAAATTGGCGTTGGTAATCGTTGCGAACAAGCCGTCCATGACGACATTGTCCGCTTCCGGCGTCTTGACTTGGAGAGCGCGGGCTTCCTGCGCCCATGCGGCCACGCCCTTCAGCGTGTGGGTGAGCAGATCTTGAAGATCAGCCGTCTGAGCGTCCTTGCCGCATACGCCTTTGGCCAGATTGCAGCCCTTGTTACCCATCGTTTCCTGACACTGATAGCAAAACATATTGTCTCCTTGTGTTCTCGCGTCAAAGCGCGTAGTTTCTATGTATTCGCGATTTCGGTTCGATTCGCCTGAAATCTCAATTCGATTCTCGAGTCGCCGTTTCCTGGCTTACATCCAGGTGAGGCTTCCGCCCTCGACGCCGACTACTACCGTAGATACCGGAATGGTCCTCGCGGCTCCCGCGAGCGCTTCGTCCACGATGCGCTTGAGGCCGCCGCAGCACGGTACTTCCATGATGGCCACGGTGATTGACTCCACGCCGCCCTCGTTCACCATCGTCCTGATCTTTTCTATATAGATGTCGCGGCCTTCATCCAGTTTGGGGCAGGCTATGACCAGCTTACGTCCGGTCAACAAGGTCTGGTGAAAGGCGCCGCAGGCAAAAGCCGTGCAGTCGGCGGCGATAAGGAGATGCGCTCCGGCAAAATACGGCGCCCTGGGATTTATCAGGTGCAGCTGCACGGGCCATTGCGCCAGCGCGGACTTCATCGATCCGCTTGAAGCGGTAGCCGGAAACTGCGCCGGAGCTTGCGCCGTGGCGGATGAGCCCTGAGGCGCGAAAGAGCGCATCGCGCTTCCCGGACATCCGCCGCCCGAACCATGGTGGTGTTCGTGGTGCGCGGCAGGTTTCAAGTCCAGGTGCTTGTGGTCATGGCCGTGTTTGGCATGCTCATGCCGCGCATGGGCTTCTTTTTTGGCATGGGCCGCGGCCTTTATGGAATCCTCGGAAATCTTGATGCCTTTTTCCTCGAGAATGCCCAGGGCTTCGCGATACCAGGCGTCCTGTCCATGCGAGTAGAGGTGATTCAAGTGGGCGGCTATCGTCGCCTGGCCCATCGGTAGAATATTTTCTATAACCTTGCGTTCGCTGTAGGCTTCAGCTTCGCGCTCGATGGTTTTAATGGCTCCCCTCGGGCACTCGCCGATGCAGGCGCCAAGGCCGTCGCACAGGCTCTCTCCCACCATGCGGGCTTTGCCGTCAATGATGCGCAAGGCGCCTTCGGGACATCCTTGGGCGCACAGCCCGCAACCGTCGCAGAGCGACTCCTCAATCTCGATAACCGTTCTTCTGCTCATAGTTTCCCCTTTCCTAGAAAATTCAATTTGGGTACAAATTGAATTTGATTTTAATAGTAATTTGGTACCGTAATACCAGAAATAGATGCAAGAATACGATTCACAGCCAAAATTCCTACGCTCCAGTCATGGCCGGGGAGATGCTTGGGAGCTCCGCTCCACGGGAGATATCCCCGATTGTCCGGTTTTTCAGATATTCCAGAAGCTGTTTTGAATGCGCGGCGATTTCGTTGCCGAATATGCAATTATCCGGATTGCAATTATCGGTACTAAAAGGACAAAAGTGGGCGCTTAAAGGGCCGTCAACCGATTCGATTGTCTGCAGAAACGTAATCGCATCAGGTTCTTTTCCAAGTCCGAATCCTCCGGATGGGCCCTTGACCGACCGGGCCAAGCCTGCCTTAACAAGACGTTGCATGACTTTGGCGAGATGGTGTTCCGATGCTCCGATGGCAGCGGATAGTTCGCGCGTCTGAACCAGGCTGCCCGGCTGCGCCGCGAGGCCGGCCAGTGCGTGAACCGCGATTAGAGAAGCGTCGGAAAAGTGAATTACGTTGTTAACAGGCATTATGGTATTATAATACCTGAATAGGGTTTTCGTGTCAAGTCTTAATTGTATTTGTTTGCGGATTTGTAAGAATAAAAAAACTGTTCCTTTTGACAGAGTCGCGGAATATGTCAGTAAAAAGAGTCGAATTATTAGAATGGAGAAAATTAAGAAAAAAGTAACTATTTTATATCCATTATCTCCAAAAACAAAGGTGTGCTTGATAAAAAAATTAACAGTGATATATTCTGTCGGTATAAGGAATAGTCTTGTTCGGATTACCTCGTCAGCCTTGACGAATAGACACCTCTATGTGATAATAAAATGTTATCGCATTCTGTAGGCGACTTTAAAAACGGTTCCGGATTTCGCGAACGCCGGCGTAAATATTCGACTTTTATGTATGGCTATGAAGAAGTACGGCAAAACGGAAACCTCGATAAGCTGCTTACCGCGCTTGCCGTCGGGCAAGAAAGGGAGTTTTCATGAATCCTGGATATAATCCCGCAGCAAAGGTAATACACGCATGATACGGTTCGTTGTTTCCCCCGTCAAAAAATATCTCGTTTTTATCCTGGTGAGCGCCCTGTCCGCGGGTCGGCTTTTCGGGCTTGATTTTACCCTCCAGGTAATTCCAAGCGTCAACCTGCCATTGGGCCCTTTTCTGGAAGATTCCAACGGAACGGTACATATCGATGAAAATACCGGTAAACCCAGCCTGTTTTATAAAATGGGCGGCGGCGGCCTTCTCAGTCTCGACGCGGAGTTTTTCAACTTCCTTTTGGTAAGCCCTCAAATCGGTTATGGCTTCAGGCAGCTTCGCGACGAACTCACGAAACCCGTACCCATCGCCAATTTCTACGACGCGGGCCTGGGCTTGGGATTTTTTTGGCAGCCTTTTTCCCGCTTGAGGCTTCAAGGTTCGGGCTCCGGAGGGGTGTACGGCATAGCCGGAACGGGCGATACCGGAGGTTTTTATAATCTATTCTGGAGGGCAAGGGCTTCCGCCGGGTTTCGCTTCTCCCCGACCTTTACGCTGTCCGCGAGCGCGGCTTACGAAGATTATCTGTTTTTCGGCGATTCCACCTACACCGGGCTGTCGTTCGGGCTCTCGGCCACGGTAAGCCTGAATTTCGGCAGCGCCAAGGACGATGTCCGGCTCGGATTCGTCCAGGACGAGGCCGTGTATCCCCTGGTATCGGGCCTCTACAAGGAAAACCAGATAGGAACCATAACCATCGTCAATAACGAACAGGCGGAAATCAGGAACGTCGAGGTTTTCTTCCAGGTGCCGGGTTATACGAATTCACTGAAGTCCTGCGGCACGATTCCCTTGCTCAATAGAAAGAAGTCCGTCGAGTTTCCCATGCTGGCGGATTTTTCCGAGGCCATCTACAATTTTTCCGAGAACGCGAAGATGTCCGGAGAGGTTATAATAAGTTATGACATGCTGGGGGCCAAGCGGCGGCTGGTCAAGTCCCAGACCATCCAGGTGTACAACCGCAACGCCGTGCGCTGGACCGACCCGAACATGCTGGCGGCCTATGTCTCGGCGAACTCGCCCGAAGTCCTCGAGTATTCGAAATTCGCGGTAGGGCTCGCGCGCGCGCGCCTGCGAACGGGCCTGAACCAAGCCATGCAGTTCGGCATGTACCTGTTCGAAGGCCTGCGCCTCGCGGGATTCTCCGCTTCCCCCGACCCGGCCACGCCCTACGCGGCCACTCATCTTGACCCCAACCTGCTCGACTATATCCAGTATCCCTTCCAGACGCTGGCGTTCGTCTCGGGCGATTGCGACGACATGGGCCTGCTCTACGCGGCAGCCTTGCAGTCGGTAGGCATCAAGGCCGCGTTCCTGCCCCTGGGCAAGGATTTCCTCGTGGCTTTCTCGATGGGAATCCCTGTGGCGGACGCTGATAAATTCTTCTCGCAGGATACCAATTATTTCGAGATCGGCGGCGAGATTTGGATACCGCTTTCCATGAACGCGCTCAGGGAAGGATTCGTGAACAGCTGGTACGCAGGGCTCGACGCGCTGGACGCGGCCAGGGCAGGCGGCGAGGAGTTGGCGTGGGTCGTTTTCGGCGATGCATGGCAATCGTACCCCGCTGTGGGCATATCGGGCGATGGCGGCACCTTCAAGAGACCTCCTGAAGACGTCTTGGTGCGCGCCGTGGAGAACGGTCTGGTGCGCTATATCAGCGCGGAATTCGGTCCCAAGATTCGGGCGATACGCGACGAGATCGCGCAGAGAGGCGAGTCGGCTGCTTTATACAACCAGCTGGGAGTCCTCTACGTCAGGGCGGGAATGTACACCGAGGCCAGTGCGGAATTCCTGAAAGGTTCGGCGATGGGCTCAGCCGCGTCGTTCGTCAACCTCGGAAACATAACGATGCTCCAAAAGAATTTCATCATGTCCAAGGAATATTTCACCAAGGCTTTGGAGTTGCAGCCTGACAACAGGTCTGCCAAGAGCGGCCTGGACAGAGTGCTGTCCGAACTGGACGAGTAGGCGGTATGGCACAAATGCGGTCAATTAAAATAGCGGTTCCCGTCGTCGTATTCTCCCTTTTCCTCCGTTCCAGGC
>CAZAJF010000014.1:0-19658 GCA_964485395.1 uncultured Treponemataceae bacterium
CGTTCGTCGTACTCGACAGCAAGTTCGGCGAAGGCTCGGTCTTCTCGTTTACCGTGCCCCTGGCCGCCCCCTCCGCCAACACCGACGCTCTTCCCGGCTGACCTATAAAAAACGGCGCCCGATTTCGGGCGCCGCAAGTAACATTATCTTAACTTATTCAGAAATACGCTCCGGGTGGCTCGTCTGCCGGCCGGTCATGGTCTCCTTGGACCAATTCTGGTGAGGCTTGGCGGGGACCAAGATCACTGTACTCTTTGAACTCGCCGCTTTCGCTGCCATATAGCTTCTTACATAGGAGTTCGGGCGCTGCGACTTGGACAAAGTAGTGGCCATCGGGTTGGCGGTCAACCAGTCGAGTCCGCTTTGCGCATTATCGCCTACCCAGTAATTGTCTCCGGTGCAGTATGCAGGATCGCTCAGTGCAAGGTTGAACAAGCGGGTTGCCTCGGAGCGCCAGGTGGTTTCATCGGCAATGCCGCTTGCCACAACGGCATTGCCGTTATTGATATAAGCATTTAAATAAGCCCAACCCAGATTCATGGCTACGCGGCCCATAAGCCAGTATGGAGTATCCGCATCCACCAAGATTGCCTCGGTAATCGTTCTAGCCTCCAAAAACGCGTCCTTGAACTTGGTATTATCGGCGGGTATGTAATAACTGCCACAAAGGTTAAAAAGCACTTGAGCAAGGCCCGCTTTGGCATCGATATAGGTATCTGCCTGGGTGCCTGCATAGGTATCTACGCAGTGGCGGAAGGTAATCAGCGCTTTTTCCAGTTCTGCCAAATATGCCGCGTCTCGGGTCGCAGCGTCTAACGTATGGTAGGTAAATGCCGCATACTCCGTTTGCATATAGCCATAACCACGTACTACTGAAGCTGCAGGACTACCATTTTCCGGCAACACGCCATTAACCTTGAATACTTCAACGTTGTCCATGACGGCTTTTGCATCGGCCAGCCAAGAATCGACCTCTGGTTTCAAAGATATTACATGGCCGTATAACCCGAACGTACGGTACATAATGCTATTATAAATGTAGAAAATGTCGTTGAGTGACTTTGCTGCGCGCTTTCCGCCGCCGTACACGCCGCCGTCAAGATTCCGCACCGCCCAATACTTGGCGATTGAGGATTCATACAAGGCGTTTGCAGCGTCGAGACTTGCTTGGTCAGTCACTTCGGTTGAATCCGCTTCTGACCGGTACGAGGAAGCAAGGCTGCGCATCGCCTGGGTATGAAAACTTTCTTTTGCAAGGCCATTGGCAACGGCATCGATCAAGTCTTGATAGGAGGTGCGGGCCTCCCCAAAACGCCTCAGGCCGTCATAGGCACGGCCGCGCGTATCGAAGGCTTGGCCGAAAATCCATAAATTCTGCTGGAGGTCGGGGAAGGCAGCCCAAGTCACGCCATTTAAATGAACAAGCGCATCCGTAAGCAGGGCGTCCCGTTCTGCCAGGGTACTTGTTCCGTCCCCATACATATAATAGGTTACGGCATCTACCTCAAGCTGGCCAAACGCATGAAGCGCTTCGGCGTAGACATTTCCGTTTTCCGGATAGGAGCCATCGTCTTCTTTGATATTCGCCGTTTCGAGATAAGCAGCTTTAGCAAGTGGAAGAATAGTGGTAATCGCGTTGTTCACACTGACGTGGTCCAGTTCCCATCTCATTTCCGCATCATAAGTCCAGGCAAGCCCAATCTGGTTCCAAGCTGTCGTTGCAGTATCGAGACTTGCGTTGGCCAGCAGCTGCTGGTAGAATTCCCGCGCTTTCAAGTAATTACCAAGTTCGGAATAGCAATTGGCAACTCCCTGAAGGGCTTCGATGAAATACCAGTCGTTTTCCATGGTGGCAGGATAATCGGCATATTTTGCCTTGATGTAATAAGAAATGGCTTTTTGGAACAATGCGGCGGGATCTTGATTATATTGATCACGCACAACATAGGCTTTTGCCATGTAGATATGTCCCAAAAGCACGTAAGCCCTCGCACGGTACTGATTGTTTACCGCGTCGTTGGGGTTGGCGGCACCGGCATAGGTCAGCGCCATGGCCTCAGCCTTGTCATAATTTTTTATTTGCCACAGATAGAGCGAGGCTGCGGCGTCCCGTGCATTGAAGACAACCCCCGTGCCGTTCCAGATTTTGCTACCTTCCGTGATGGCTGCGAGAAAATCGGCCTCAGCCTTGTTATTCCAAGCTGTCTTCTCGGCATCCAAAGTGCAGTAGCTTCTTAAGCGATTTTCGGTTTGCCCGCGGCGGAGCAGGCTGCTGGCTTTTTCCTTGATGCCTGGAATGGTGGTGCCGACGAATGAATCCAAACCGTCGTTTGCATAGTCATAAGCCAACTGGGCGTTTACCTTAGTATTGGGATAATTCCAGAGATACTTCTCCGCGAGCGTACGCCTGATTCTCCGCTGTTGGAAAGCGCTGAGCCTGGTATCAGTAAGGTAACTCTTGAGCAGATCCATTGCTTCCGTAAGGTAGGCAGAATCTTTCAACACCTGGCTTAATTCAACGAGACCATTAAAAAACTCGAATAAAGACGATGTAAACAATATTTCATCGAAGGTAGCCGCATTCGCCGGATCGGTTTGGTAAAATTTCGAATCGGTCAAAGTTTTCTGCATTTCCGTCCGTGCAGTAGACACGTCATTCAGTTTGAAATAGGTGTTCGCAATTGCCCGCTGGGTATAGCAGCGGGTATACAGATCCGCATCCGCGGAATCGCGCGCTTCGATAAATTTCGCTCGCGCCTCCAGGAACGAACCCTGCGCCATCAATACGGAGCCAAGCCCCCAAACCGCTTCAATCCTCGCGGCAGGAATGGAACCGGAGGCAACGACAGCCTCAAAGCGGGACTTTGCGTTAACGAAATCCTTTAATCGGTCAAGCGTAAGCCAAGCCCTATAAAGCTCGGCCTTGGTCCACACTTCGCCGCCGGCCACGGCCAGGGACAAAGCCTCGTTGTAGCGCGTCAAGGCGAGGTCGTACAAAGCCATGCCGTCGTAAGCCCATCCAAGGTGGAATAAAACGTCATCGAAACCCGGAACCTGGGGATAGCGCGCCAGTATCAGAAGCAGTTCGTCGCGCGCCTTGGGGAAGTCCCTTTGAGTTATATAATCCTTCGCGACAACGAGACGCTCGGCCATCGTCTTTCCCTCAAAGACCGTATTGACGGCATCGGCGCGCGCCACGACCTTGGAAAAAGCCTCGGAGACGGCGCCTGCGCTGTCCGTGACCTTGAGCGACACGATATAGTTTCCAGCTACGTCCGGCGTAAGGCTTACGCTGGTCGCGGCAACGCCGGAAAGCGTACCCGAGAGGCTCACCGTGCTCAGCGCCGGCCTCTGGATAAGCGCCCAGGTAAATGTTTTTTGTTTGCCGTCGCTTGGCAAAGCATCGTCTTCTGCGTCGAAGCTGCCCGTTCCGCTCACCGTAAAGGCCGTGCCTATCACCACGGATCCGTCGCCGCTGGTGGCGGCCACGGGAGGCTCGTTGGTACCGATTATTACGCCCGCGTCCACGGCGGTGCCGGGATTATAGACGACGGCCGCCCCGTTGGCGTCCACTACCGTTACGGCGGCGCCGATTTCCGCGGCGCTCAGGCCGCTGGAGCCTGAAACGGCCCCGGACGCGATGCCGGTCACCAAAGCGTCGGTTACCGAAATATTACCGGCAAGAGTAGAGCCCGTCGCGTCCGCGATGGCTTCCGTCGCCGCGCCGCTGACGGCTCCGATCAAGTCGGCCGAGTCGAAAAGCGGGTTGATGAAATCGCTGGTCATGACGCCCTGCATGGTTCCGTTCGCCACGCCCTGCACCAGTGAAAGCGCCGTCGCGGAGCTTACCGCGCCCGCGCCTTGGGCCATTTGTATGATGCCCTGCGTTGCGCCTGTGGTCAAAGCCCCGGCCAAGGCGATTACCTCTTCGGTGTTGGCACCCAGCGAGCCGAGGGCGGAGGCCGCGCTGGAGGAAATGGTGGACGCGATGGCAGCATAGTCGGCGGCTTCCACGCCGGGTACCGTAATGGTCGCTATCCCCTGGATCGCGCCGTTCATGACCGCGCTGACCGCGGCCAGCATGGCTTCCTGCCCGGTCAAACCAAGGGAAACGAGCGATTCTATCGTCGCCGCCGCCAACGCGCCGACGGATTCGTTGACCAATGTCTTGTCCACGCCGCCGCTGTTCAGGCTGCCCAGGATGGTGCCGATTACGTCTCCCGCCACGTCGCCGCGGCGTTCTACGGAAATTCCCGTGGCCTTGAGGTTTTCCACCGCGGCTTTAGCGATCCGCTCCAGAAGCGAGACCACGGAGGCCGTATCGCCGGCAAGGTCGCGGCTCACGGCGCGGTTCAAGGAACGGCCCGTGGCTATGAACTTGCCGTTTATGGCCGCCACGAAGGATTCTGTGATTACTTTGGTACAGGTAGTTTTTTCCGTATCGGTAAGGGTAAGGGCGCCGAGTGATAGAACCGCTTCGCCCGTCGCCACGGGAATCGTCGCCGACAGATCGCCTTCGTCCAAGGTCAGCAAGCGAACTTTCGCGAGCGCCGCGCCGGCGATATGGGTTGCCACGGCATCGGAGAACCCGGCCGTCTTGATATTGGCCGAAACCAAGGCAACGGCCGTCTCGATGGCGTTCAGATGCGTTATCGGATCCACGACCGGCGGTGTTACTACAGGTGGATTCACTATGGGATCGACTACAGGATCGACGACAGGTTCAATTAGGGGCGATTTGCATGAAATCGCCATAATTGCCAGTAGACAGAGGAAAAAACCTAACCGCGTTTTCTTTGACATGGTAGCTCCTTGTTTAAAAGCATTGTCTGCCAACCCTGGCAGCCGTCGTTCATTCAGAAATCGATTTCCCGAAATTCTGATGGTTCGGACCTTGTATTTTTAGCCTGGTACCTGGTTTTGTCAAGTTTAATTCGCTTATCTCACTGCCCGTCGGACATCGCTCCCGACAGTAAACCTTTCATGCCATGATGAAACTTGCGCTGGATATCGGTTTCGCCATCGAGGGAGCGCAATAATGGAACAAAAACGCGATATACAAGCTTTCCTACGATGCGCGCATCCTTCTCTCCGGCGGCTTTCTGCACGAGCTGCCTGAAAACGCCCATATACGTGCGGTGAAGATCTGCCAGGGCAGGCGAATCCTCCAGCTCGAACGCATAGAGCAGTTCCAGCCGCCGCCCGAAGCGCGCATACAAGGCAAAGCATAATTCCAAGATTTCATCCAATGAAGATTGCGCATGGGCCAAACGCTCGCCGGCAAGCGCGATCGCATCTTCTAAAACCGGGGCGGCAACCGCATATAAAAGTGCGTCTTTCGTCTCGAAATGATTGAATAAAGTACGCCTGGCCATATCCGCCCGCTCGGCGACGTCGTCCATGGATACCGCTCGCGCGCCATGCTCGATGAATAAAGCGGAGGCGGAATCGATAATCTTGTCTCGGGCCTCTCGTTTTTTACGTTCAATCCTATTTTCGGGTTTTTCCATACGTTCCTCTTGACATAAAAATTACTATGCACTATCTTTGCACTACAGAGTGCAATAACGCACTCAAGAGTGTCAATATCGTTTTTGAAAGGATGACTATGACTATCACACCTGCCATTTTAATGGAAAACGTATTCAATGTCGCGTATCTTATTACAGTATGGATTCTGGTCCTCGTTATGGCCAAACGGGTCAAGAATGCGGGCGAAAAACCCGCGGCGGCAAGATTCCTCCTGGCATTCGCCCTGCTCGGTGCCGGCGACACCTTCCATGTGGGGTTCCGCGTCCTTACCGCGATCCTTGGCCCGGAAGCGGCGCTGATTACCGTCGGAGGCGTTCCGTCAGCCATGCTCGGGCTGGGTATGCTGGCTACCGCCTATACGATGACGGCATTTTACATGGTCATCGCCGACGCACTCAGATTGCGCCACGGCGGAAAATACGACGCCGGATTCGTGACAGTCCAGATTCTCCTGTTCTGCAGGCTCATAATCATGGCTTTACCGGGCAACAACTGGGAAACCAGCGTTCCCCCCTATGCGATGGGACTCCTTCGAAACCTTCCGCTGGCCATCGCCGGAGTGATACTTGCCGTCAGGTGCATTTTGGCCTCAAAAGGCGCGTTCGGAAAAACCTGGTCAGGCATCGGGTGGTCCATGGTGGCATCCTACGCCTTCTATATTCCCGTAATCCTGTTCGCCGCGACTATACCCGCACTGGGCTTGCTCATGATTCCCAAGACGATCGCCTACGTAATCATGGGAATCATCGCCTACAAAGGTTTTTGGCGTAAATAATCACAGCATACAAGGAGCGCAATCATGTTGATAGCAGCAATAGTCCTAATTACCGGAGCACTGATTTTCTATTCGATCGGCGTATGGGGAGAAAAGATTACGGGAGCCCTCTCGCCCCGTTGGCTCGTATTTTTCTGGCTCGGCTTCGCCTGCGACACCGCAGGTACAACCGTAATGAACCGCATAGCCGGCGGCGGAATGTTCACCTTCAACTTTCACGGTATCACCGGACTCCTGGCGATCCTGCTCATGCTGGTCCATGCCGTGTGGGCGACGATCGTGCTCGTGCAAAAGCGCGAAAAAACGATGAAAAGCTTTCATAAGTTCAGCCTTATCGTGTGGGCTGTCTGGTTGCTGCCCTATCTGTCCGGACTGATATTCGGCGTATTCTTCCACTGAACCATGCACCGCCAGGGAAGCTCGGCACGCGTCGTACCGGGATTCCCTTCAAGGAAAATTTCAACGGCAAGGATGAATCATGCGCATGTATCGTTATATAAAAATAATAATCGGAATTTCGGCGTTCCTGGCGCTTGCGTCGTCCGGCATCGCGGCCCAAGCTCCATCGATCCTTGCGGACCAGTTCGGGGCAAAGCTGGATATTTCCGAAACGCTGAAATCGGGGACCTGCATAGTGCTGGCGGGAAACGCGATGAACGCCCCCGCCCGGCTTTACGAGTGGAGAAAACTGCTGCTTGCCTCCGCCCTCTCCGAAGCGAGGATCATCCTCGTCTGCGATCTGAGCGGCATGCCTTTTTTCGTTCCAAAAACACCGACTATAAACAAGCTTCAAAAAGAATACCCGGAAACCTCGGTGTATCTGGATTGGAAAGGGGAATTTTCGAAACGATTCTCGATCCAAAAAGCCGGCATCGTCGTGGAATTATATAAAGAAGGCCTGTGCCTTGCCCGGCTTTCGGGCGATGCCGATGCGGCCAAGATACCTACGCTCCAAAACGCCCGCTGAACTTAGACTCGAGATCGAGCAGAGCTTTCTTGCGCGGCAGCCCACCACCGTAACCGGTAAGGCTGCCGTCGGCGCCTATCACTCGGTGGCATGGAATTATAATGGACATGCGGTTTTGCCCGTTCGCGTTGGCTACGGCGCGCACAGCTTCGGGCCTGCTCAGCGACAAAGCCTGGTCGCGGTAACTGCGCGTCTCGCCGTAGGGGATGGCCAGGAGTATTTTCCATACCGATTTTTGAAAATCGCTGCCCGGCGTTTCCAGGGGAATATCGAAAGCCTTGCGCTCTCCCCTGAAATATTCGGCGATCTGCCTCGCGGTATCCGCATGCAGTTGCGAGTGTCCCGGATGGGATGATACTTTCAGCAGGCGCTCGAGGTCGGCTATCTCGCGCTCCAACGCTCGCCGGTCGGCGAACTCAAGGAGGCAAAGCCTTCCGTTCCAGTCGCCGGCCACCATTGTACCCAGTGGCGTCTCAAACCTGCTTACCAGCAAGACTCCCTTTTCGGCGGCGTTCGAAGGGCTCGAACCCGAAACTTTCCGCGATGCCGCGCCGAATCCCGCGAGGCTTTCGTAGCCTGAGGCAAGCCCCGCATCGGTAACCTTTGCTCCACAGCGGATGGCATCGAAAGCCTTGGAAAGTCTCGTCGTACGGGAGAATGCCTGGAATGTCATGCCATACCTCTTTTTAAACCATCGCCTGAGCGTTTCGGGGTCGATGCCCCGTTCGCGAATTTGCCAATCCTGGAGCCGAATCGGAGGATCGGCGCTTACCGTCTCCATCAAGTCGCGGTAAGCCGCGGGTATATCGTCGGGATAATCCAGCGGCGCGCAAATCTTGCACGGCCTGAATCCGGCGTTGATGGCTTCCCTCGCGGTATCGAAATACCTGACGTTTTCCCGATTCGGCTTTCGCGCCGTACAAATGGACCTGCAAAAAATCCCCGTCGTACGTATGCCAAAAAATACGCACCCGTCGAATCGGGGATCTTTTTCCAGCAAGGCTCTGTAAAATACTCCATCCACGTCGTTTCGTTCCATGGAGAAAGCTTAAGCGCGCCGAAACAAAAAGGCAACCGAAAAACAGGCAACTAATTCCCGCCAAGCCGCGCACTTGACCAGCACGCCCGCAAAAAGCCATACTTAAATCGGAATCCAAGGGGAATCCGGTTAAATTCCGGAGCTAGCCCGTAACTGTATGGCGTAGACTTTGGCATCTTGCCGAAATCCATGCTGAGCCAGGATACCTTGATTTCCGCCAAAAATCGCAGAAACGCTTCGTGGTACAGGCGTAGGGCGATAGACCGCGTTCCCGCGCGGCTTGTCGGTCGACACAACCATCACCGCAACCGTTTCTCCGCGCCCCAGGGCAACCCGTGGGCAAAGCCCGTAACAGGGTAAAGGAGAACAGCTATGAAAAGGATTATCGCGATCTTCCTGACCGCTCTCGCCATCCCGGCGACCGCCTGGTCCCAGACGGTCGGCTTTACCGATGCCCGCAACAAAATAGTCACGCTTCCCGCAAAGGCGCTCCGCATCGTGTCGCTTACCCCGGCGATCACGGAAACGCTGTTCGCCGCCGGGGCTGGCTCGAAACTGGTAGGCGTAACCACGTATTGCAACTACCCGGCGGAAACCGCGAAAATCGCCAAGATCGGCGGATTCTCGGCAAAGACCGTCAGCGTCGAGACCATCATCTCGCTGAAACCGGACCTTGTCCTGGGGGAGCTGAGCTCTCATGCCTTGCTGGCACCGGCGCTCGAGGAAGCCGGCATCCGCTTCGCAGCGGTCAACCTGAACAGCTTCGAAGACATCTACGCCCTGCTGGAAACCGCCGGGCGCGTCGCCGGCGACGAAAAGACGGCATCGGCCTCCGTAGCATCCATCAAGGCCCGCGTAAAGGCCATAAGCGACGCGACGTCCGCCGTACCGGAAAAGAATCGACCCTTGGTGTTCTGGGAGATCTGGAACGAACCGCTGATGTCCGCCGGTCCGAACAGCTTCATAGGCAGGGTGCTCGTCGCCGCGGGAGCCCGCAACGTATTCCAGAATGTTAAGGAAGATTACCCTACGGTGAGCTTCGAATCCATCGTGGCGGCCAATCCCGACTTTATCATGGCCTCGGAAACCCACGGCAGCAATATAAGCAACGAAAAACTGGCGCTCCGGCCGGGCTGGGCCGGCATAAGGGCGGTAAGGCTCGGCAACGTGGCGCTCTTCGACGGAGACACCGTATCGCGGGCGGGCCCGCGCTTCGTGCTTGCCCTGGAGCTTATTTCCAGGCGCCTGTATCCGGGACTCTTCAAGTAAATCCGTGAAAAAACCAGGAGCAAAACTGCGCCTACCCGCCATTTACGGCCTTCTCGCGCTTGGGCTGGCCGCGTCGCTTGTGATCGCGGTGGGAATGGGCGCGATATTCATTCCTCCCCTCAAGGTGCTTTCGGCGCTTTTTACGCCGGCGAGCGCGGCGGACGCCGATCCCTTTACCATCATCGTGCGGCTGCGCGTCATCCGGGCCATGCTCGCGGCCGTCGTGGGAGCCTCCCTGGCCACCTCGGGCGCCGTCCTGCAGGGGCTGTTCAGGAATCCGCTGGCGGACCCCTATGTTATAGGAAGTTCCAGCGGCGCGGCCTTCGGCGCGGTCTGCGCGATAGCCCTCGGGCTGGAGGTGAGCTTCCTCGGGTTTTCCGCCATCGGCACAGCGGCCTTCGCGGGAGGCATGCTCGCCACCCTCATAGTCTACCTCGTCTCGGGAACGTCGCGCACCCGCTCGGAAGCCTCGACGCTGCTCCTCGCGGGTACCGCCCTGGGCTCGCTCTTTTCCGCCCTCGTCTCGGTCATGCTGGCCCTCAAGGACAAAGACCTCCATCGCGCCTTTTTCTGGATGCTCGGCGGTTTTTCGGGACGCGGCATCAACGACCTGCTTTCGGCGCTTCCCGCCATCGTAATAGGATTCGCCGTGCCGCTGGCATCTTCCAGGGTACTGGACGTGTTGTCCTCGGGCGACGAAACGGCGTTGAGCCTTGGCTTGCGTCCGGGCCGCGCCCGCTTGGCGCTCGGCCTCGTTACGGCGCTTTCCGTTTCGGCTTCCGTCGCCATATCGGGAGCCATCGGCTTCGTGGGCCTCGTCTGCCCGCACCTTGCAAGGCGATTCGTCGGGCCCGCGCACAGGAAACTCATTCCGGCTTCGGCGCTCCTGGGAGCTACATTGCTCATGCTCTCGGATGCCGCGGCCCGCACCCTTTTCGCGCCGGTGGAAATGCCGGTAGGCGCGATAACGGCCCTTATCGGCGCTCCGTTCTTCCTTTACAAGATATCGCGACGCGGGTTGGGGAAATTATGACGAAGATAGGCGAGGCGAGGCAAGGCGCCACAGGATCGCTTCTCGGGACCAGCGGCATAGACGCCGGCTACGAAAGCAAGGCTATCCTCAAGAACGTGAATTTTTCCGTATATCCGGGGAATCTCGTCGCCCTTCTCGGCGCAAACGGCTGCGGAAAGACCACGCTCCTGAAGACGGTTATAGGATTATTACCAAAACTGGGCGGTACTTCCACGCTGTCGGGCATGGGGCTCGAAAGCCTCAGCCCCGCCAGGCGCGCAAAACTCGTATCCTGGGTGCCCCAGACCTCGGATTCCGCGTGGTCGTTTACCGTCCGCGAAACGGTCGCGCAAGGCAGGTACGCCTACGCGGGACCGTTTCGGAACCTGCGCGAGACGGACGCGTACGCCATCGACGCCGCGATGGAAAGCATGGACGTGCATCAATACTCGGACCGGCGCGTTTCCGAGCTTTCCGGGGGCGAAGGCAGGCGGGTACTCATCGCCCGCGCGCTGGCCCAGGACACGCCCCTGCTCGCGCTGGACGAGCCCGCCGCCCACCTCGACCCAGGCAGGCAGCTCGAGCTCATGGAGATCCTGAGGGCGATATCCCGCACCGGAAAAGGCGTTCTCGTCAGCCTTCACGACGTCAACTCCGCCAGGAGATACGCCGACAAAGTGCTGCTCATAGGGAAAAACGGCAACCTTGCCTTCGGCGGCTGCGACGAGGTATTGACCCCGACGCATCTGGAGGAAGCATACGAGACGGAGTTCCTGCACGGCACGCATGGCGATTACGGTCGCTTCGTATTACCCCTGGCCAGAAAAAAAGGAAAACCCGCGTGAAAGTCGAAGACGTTCATCCGGTGCAGGCGGTGCATACCGCGCACGGCGGAAACATACGGGAAATCGCGGAATCCGCCGGGCTAAACCCTGGGGACATACTGGACGCGAGCGCGAATCTCAATCCTCTTGGCCCACCGTCCTGGCTTGACGCCGCCTTCAACGAAGGCCGCCGCGAATCCAGCCGCTACCCGGATCCCGACTATCGCCGCCTAAGGCAAGCGGCTGCAAAAAGCCTCGGCACGGCCCCGGAAAGCCTCGTGTTCGGCAATGGGGCGGACGAGCTTATGTTCGCGGTCGCGAGAGCCTTGCGCGACCGACTCGGAAGCTCCCCTGATCATTTTATAACGGAACCGTGCTACGCCAGCTACCGCGAGGCAGCGGAATCGGCGGGATCGGCGGCGATCGGTCTCGATTACGTTCCAACCCCGGATACAATTCCGCCGGCTTTAAAGCCCGGCTCGGTCGTATGGATCGCCGCGCCCAATAATCCGACGGGGCTCATGCCCTCGAACTACCCCGACTGCGTCCGCGAGCTCGCCGAATCGCGCCCGGAATCGATTTTCATCGTGGACGAAGCCTTCATAGACTTCGTCGATTCCGCCGCCCCCCGCAAATCGGAGGGCTTGCCATTAAAATACAGTAACATTATCATACTGCGCTCCATGACCAAATTCTGGTGCGTCCCCGGCCTCCGGGCGGGATACGCCATATGCGCCCCCGTCGTCGCCGCGTCGATACGGCGGCATCTGCCCAATTGGCCGCTCAACTCGGTAGCCGAGGCTTTCGCCTACAGGGCCTTTACCGACTCCGACGCGGCCAATAGAAAGACCCTTACCCAACGGCTCGTTCGCAGCGAGTCCGCTTGCATCGGGGAATCCCTCGGCGCGATACGAAACCTCAAGCTGTTCCCGTCTTCCGCAAACTTCTACCTGCTCGAGGCCAGCGACACCCCCGGTTCAGGGGATATCGCCGCTGAGCTCCTTAAACGCGGAATAGCCGCGCGCCGCTGCTCCAATTTCGCCGGGCTTGACTCCAGGCACGTCAGGCTCGCCGTCCGCACTCCCGAGGAGAACAGCCGCATCCTCGCCGCCTTCCGCGACATCTTCCCGCAACCTGGAGAAATAAAACATAACACCTGCAGGAAACCGGCCGCCCGCGCGAAAGCCCTCATGGTCCAGGGCTGCTCTTCGAGCGCGGGAAAGAGCCTCATAAGCGCCGCCCTGTGCAGGATATTCCGGAACGAAGGCGTCGACGTGGCCCCGTACAAGGCGCAGAACATGTCCCTGAACTCGGCGGTGACGATCGACGGCCTCGAGATAGGCAGGGCTCAAGCCGTCCAGGCTGCCGCCTGCGGGCTCGACGCCGATGCCCGCATGAACCCGGTCCTCCTGAAACCCGAAAGCGACCGAGGCTCGCAGATAATCCTCATGGGCAAGCCGTACGCGAGGTATCAGGCAAAAGAATATTACGCCAACCATGAGCTCATGAAGGCTACCGCGAGGGAAGCCTACGACTCGCTCGCCTCCGAGCACGAACTAGTCATCCTGGAAGGCGCCGGAAGCCCCGCGGAAATAAACCTGAAGCCGCGCGACTTCGTGAACATGGGGGCAGCCCTCCACGCCGGAGCCAAGATCCTGCTCGTCGGGGACATAGACCGGGGCGGCGTATTCGCCTCGTTCATCGGTCATGCAAGCACGTTTTCGCCTCCCGAACTCGAACTGTTCGCCGGCTTCATCGTCAACAAGTTCAGGGGCGATCCCGCGCTGCTCGGCGACGCCTTCGCCATGACCCGGGACCGAACCGGCTATCCCGTGCTGGGATGCGTACCTATGCTCAGTAATCTTAACATACCCGACGAGGACGAACCGGTGATAAAGGCGGGCGGCAATCGGGATTCCCCGATCAGGATAGCGGTTCCCCGGCTGCCCCGGGTATCCAATTTCACCGACATCGACGCTTTTGCCCAAGACGCCGACGTCTCCGTGACGGCGGTGAAAACCGGAGCGGAGTTCGCCGAGGGACGGTTCGACGCCGTAATAATCCCGGGAACGAAATCTACCGTAGCAGATCTCGACTGGCTCAAGCAAACGGGGCTCGCCGCCGCGATCCAGGACTTCGCCGCGCGTGGAGGCTTCGTGGCGGGAATCTGCGGGGGGTACCAGATGATGGGAGAAAAGATACTCGACGCGGCTTGCGTCGAGTCGGACCAGGCGGTTTCGGCGGGGCTTGGCCTGCTGCCCGTCGCCACCGAATTCCGCAAGGATAAAACCCTGATAAAAACCGAAGCAGTCTGGACGGAAACCCGCACTTTGGTCCGCGGTTATGAAATCCATCACGGAACCACCGGCCCGTTGGAAGCAGCTTCGATAAAAGCAGTCTTTGCGGGTATGGACGGCAGGCCTCTCGGATATGGCGATTCCCAGGTTTGGGGAACCTATCTCCACGGTGTTTTCGACGCTGACGACTTCCGGAGCCATTACCTGAATCTCATACGCGCAAGAAAAGGGCTGCCCGAAAAACCTCCGACAAGGACGCCGGATCTCGACTCCAGGCTGGATATTCTCGCCGAGGCTGTAAAGTCGTCCATAGACATGGACGCAATCCGGAAGGCGGCCGGATTTTGACCGATACTTTACTCATTGTTATCATAGTATCGCTTATCGCGGACGCCCTGATCGGCGACCCGAACTACAAGCTCCACCCGGTAAGGCTATTGGGGGCGCTCGCCGACAAAATGGAATCGGTCGCCCGCCGAAAGTTACTGAAGCCCGGAGAAGCGCCTTCTGCGGCAAGGCTTAGGGTAGCAGGCTTCGCCGCATGGCTCATCGTAACAGGCTGCGCGCTTGCCTGCGCCTTTATCCTCAGCGCGGCCGCGCGCCGTATCGGCCTAATCCCGGGCATACTCGCCGACTCGTTCATTATCTGGGCGTCCATCGCGCCTTCCGATCTTTCAAGGCACGCCTTGCGAGTCCAGCGAGCTTTACGTTCCGATAAAAAAAATAACCCCGATCAGCCTGTCGAAGGGCAGGCCGCGGTGGCCATGATCGTCGGGCGCCGGGTTGAAACGCTCTCCTTTGGGGATGTTTCCAGGGCAGCGGTGGAGAGCGTCGCGGAAAGCTCGATAGACGGCGTTGCCGCGCCGCTTTTTTGGGCCTGCCTATTTGGGCCGGCCGCTGCGTTCGCGTATCGCGCCGTCAACACCATGGATTCCATGTTCGGGCATAAAAACGAGCGTTATTTTTATTTCGGCCATTTCCCGGCAAGGGCAGACGATGTCGCTAATTACCTGCCCGCGAGGCTGTCGTCGATGCTGGCGTGCGTAGCCGCGCCGGCCCTCGGATTCAGCTTAAGGGAGGCGCTCGCGTCATTCTTCAAATACAGGCTCTCCCATGCGAGCCCCAACGCGGGGCATCCGGAAGCCGCCTACGCGGGCGCGTTGGGAATAAGCCTCGGGGGGCCGGTCCGGTATGACGAGGGAACGGTACTGAAACCGTTCATGAATCCGCAAGGAAGGGAATCGGTACCCGAAGACATCGGCAAATCGGTTCGCCTCATGTATGCGCAGACGCTCTTGAGCGCGGCGGCTTTCCTGGCTTGCAGGCTGGCCGTGATGGAGATTATAAAATGGTAACTATAATTGAAAAAGACCTTGCGGCCGATCGGGAAAAAAGCAAGCCGATTTTCCTTATCGGATTCATGGGTTGCGGCAAGTCCACCGTGGGAAAGCTGCTCGCCGAAAAAAAAGAAACGACATTCGTGGACCTCGACGCCGAGCTCGAGCTGCTTTTCGGAAAATCCATCGGGGAACTATTCCGGGAAGGCAGGGAAACAGAGTTCAGGCAAGCCGAATCGGCCTCGGTGATCAAGCACGCCAAAAGCCGCGAGGCCGGCATAATTGCCACGGGAGGCGGGGCTTGCGGAGACCTGGCCGCTCGGGAAGCGATGCGCGGATACGGGCTTGTCTTTTGGCTAGACGCGGCATGGCCGGTGCTGCGCGCGCGAATCCTCGGAGATTCGCGTCGCCCCATGCTGGCGCGCGACCCGGAGACGCTGTACAACCAGCGAAAGGCCGTCTACGAAGCCTGCGCGCATTTCCGGGTGGATGCTTCCGCCCCCCCGGAAATAATCGCGAGCGAAATCTTCGGGCTTACGCGACCGGCTTGCCCGTCCCGTTTATCTTGATGCAGCTTCTGGCGGCTTCCGCCCTGGAAACAGCCTCTTCCGCGCTGGCTCCGAGCGCCGTCAGATGGCCCATCTTGCGAAACGGCTTTACTTCCGACTTGCCGTAGAGGTGCACGGTGACTCCGGGAACCGCAAGTGCCCGATCGAGGCCCTCGTAGAGAGGCTCGCCGGATGCGCCTTCCTAGCCGAGCAGGTTGATCATCATGGCGGGCCGGACTTGTTCGGCGGAGCCGAGCGGAAATCCGGCGAGAATCCTGTAATACTGCGAAAACTGGCTGGTTATGCAAGCTTCCATGGTGAGATGCCCGGAATTATGCGGTCGCGGAGCAGTTTCATTCACCAGCACCCGGCCGTCGCGGGTCAGAAAAAGCTCCACCGCGAATATACCGCCCATTACGAATTTATTACCTGTTTTCTCCGCCATGGACCTCGCGGCCCCGGCGAGCGCCTTTACCGTCGAACCGGCCACGCGCGCGGCTTCCTCCAATACCGGCAAGGGTTCGCGCGCGGGCATGAGCACGGAATCGCACAGGTTGGCCCGTGCGTCGAATATCATCTCGGCGCAGGGATAGGCGGCGGAATTGCCGAAGGTATCCAGGGCTATCACGACGGCGAGCTCCTTGCTGAAATCCACGCACCGCTCGACGAAGCTGAGCACCGGAAGCAGCCTTCCGCCTTCCTTGACGGGTTTCGCGTCTTCCTCGTTCCTGATTACCGAGACACCGCGGCCGTCATAGCCGCCTTTGCACGCTTTCTGCACCGCAGGAAATCCACCCAGCTTCCCAACCGCTTCCAGCAGGCTTGCGGTAGTGGCCGGCTTGGTGCCGTCTCCCACGAACACCCAAGGGGCGGTCGGAATTCCCGCCGAGTCCATGAGTTTTTTTTGCACCGACTTGTCCTGGATGAGCGCGAGGATTTCCGCCGGCGGTATCACAGTCTTGCCGCGCTTTTCAGCGAACAGGAGCGCATCCACGTTGACATGCTCTATCTCGTAGGAAAGCACGTCCACCCGGTCGGCGATTTCCTGCACCGCGTCGAAGTCGTCCAGCGTGCCCATCACCGTCTCGTCGGCTATCACCGCGGCGGGAGAGGGATATTCGGGGGACAAGACCTCGATGTAACATAAAAGTTTCCTGGATTCCTCGATGGTCATCCGTCCCAGCTGCCCCGAACCCAGCAATCCTATTTTTTTCATTCCTCGGCTTCCCCTTCGTCCTCGCTGAAATCCGGAACGTAGCGCGCCTTGGGGCTCGGTGGCCGCATGCCGCCCATCTCCGGATTATGCATGATATTCCTCGGCTTGGATCCCTGCTGAGGGCCCACGATGCCTTTTTCTTCCATCAATTCCACGAGCCTGGCCGCCCGGTTGTATCCTATCTTGAGCTTTCGCTGAAGGAAGGACGCGCTGGCCTTTCCCTGTGATAAAACTATCTCAAGCGCCTTTTCGTACAGCGGGTCGTCCTCTTCGTCGTCGAAGAGGCTTGGACCGTCATCCTCGTCCTCGTCGTCTATGAATATCTCGTCGTCTATGTAGTTGGGCTCTCCCAGGGTTTTGACGTATTCCACCACGCGCTCCACCTCGTCGTCCGAGACGAAGGCCCCCTGCATGCGGCAGGGAAACGCGTCCCAGGCGCTGGAGAACAGCATGTCGCCCTTGCCCAGCAGCTTTTCGGCTCCCACGGCGTCGATGATGATTCGCGAGTCGAACTTGCTGGCTACCATGAAGGCTATGCGGCTGGGAATGTTGGCCTTGATGAGGCCGGTTATCACGTCGATGCTGGGCCGCTGCGTGGCGAGCACGAGATGGATGCCCACCGCGCGCGACATGGCCGCGAGCCTCGCCAGCGTTGACTCAAGCTCTTTCCCCGTAGTTGCCATGAGATCCGCGAACTCGTCGATGATGACGACGATGTAGGGAAGCTTGGCCGTGGCCATGTTTTTCTCGACGATCTTGCGATTGTACGAGCGTATGTCGCGCACGCCCATGGCGTCCAGCAGGCTGTAGCGCCGTTCCATCTCGCAGATGCAGTACTGAAGCGCCTGGAACGCCTTTTTAGGCTCGGTGATCACCGGCGTGAGGAGGTGCGGTATTCCGTTATATAACTTTAACTCCACGATCTTGGGATC
The DNA here is from genome assembly GCA_964485395.1 of uncultured Treponemataceae bacterium. Taxonomy (GTDB): domain Bacteria; phylum Spirochaetota; class Spirochaetia; order Treponematales; family UBA12059; genus JANNSO01. The sequence continues at coordinate 17,749 of CAZAJF010000014.1, forward strand.
GATGAGGAGCAGCTTTACCTCGTTGAACGAGCGGCGGTAGAGGATGGACAGGATTATGGAATTGACGCAGACCGACTTCCCCGAGCCCGTGGACCCCGCGATGAGCAGGTGCGGCGTCTGGGTAAGGTCGATATACTGGACCTCACCCGTTATGTCCTTGCCCAGCACGACGGGCACTTCCATCTTGGCGCTCTTGAACGTCTCGTTTTCCACGATTTCCTTGAACGAGACGATCGAGCGCTTGTCGTTGGGAACCTCGATGCCCACCGCGTGCTTTCCGGGAATCGGCGCCACGATGCGCACGCTTGAAGCCGCGAGCCTGAGGGCGATGTTGTCGCAGAGGCCGGCGATCTTGGAAAGCCGCACGCCCGGAGCAGGCAGAATCTCGAACATCGTGATTACCGGACCCTTGCGGATGCCGGTTACCTCGGCCTCGATGTTGAATTCCTTCAAGGTCTGGCGAAGCACCTCGGCTTCCTTCCGGGTCTTGTCGTCCACTATCCAGTATTCACCGTCCGGATAGGAAGTTAATATATTTTCAGTTGGAATATTGTAGGCCACCGCCAGCTTCATCGGTTTTTTTTTAACCGGCGGCGCGGGCGGTACGGACAGCACGGGAATGCCGTCTATCATGCCCACTTCCTTCTTTACGAGCCGCGCCTCGTCCGTCTTGACGGCTTCATCCCTGGGCTTCGAGGGAGACTTGCCGGAGACGCGCACTGAATCGGCGTGGGTACCGTCCTGGAACACTTCCACGCGGGACATAAGCGCCGGTTTTACGGCGCCTGAAGGCGCGCCTTCAGGCACGGATTCAATCGCGGCTTCAGGTTCGGTCTCCGGATCTGCTTCGTCGTCATCGTCCCAATAATCCGCGTTCAGCGCCGGATCGACAGGCCTCTCTTCCTGCGTCGCGGCATCCATACCGCGCAACGCCCGCTCGGCGGGTATTTCACGGCGCAGCATAAACGGAATCGGTTCGGCTTCATCGGCCTCATCATCGTCGCCAATAGGCTTCTGGGACAGAACCGGGGTAATGACTTCTGTCTGGATGGACCCCTCGTCGGCTTCAGCCGCCCCGACTTCCTCGGCCGGCTCGATATCCTCCAAAGCGGCCGGCTCAAATTCCGGTACAGGCTCGTCCATCCCGGCATCGGGTACCGACGCTGGGCTTTGTTTGACCGTAAGCGAAGACAAATACGGCGCGGGCGGCAAATTGGGAACCGAGAAATTCCACTCTTGAGGCGAATCCCCGGTATCACGCGGTTTTTCAGCTGCCGCCCCGCCCGGCGCCGCTGGCAAATACCGCAATCCAGGAGAGCGAGATATATCCGCCTGCGGTTTCATTGTCCCAAAAATTACAAACTTCAATAAAACGATACCGGCCGTAGACAGGCCAATCAGCGCCGTACAAAGACCAAATACCCAAGGGTATCCCAGAGCGCCGAGGAACGGGCTGTATTCAAGCCAGGATTCGGGATCCGTCATGAAGCGCACTAGAAAAGCCAACAGTGAAACCGGGATCAGCGAACTGAGGTATACAAAAATAACCGACAGGTCGAAACCGGGCAGAAGAATGATTATGCTTGCGAAAAGTATATAGGCTGGAAAGACATACGCCATCCAGGAGTAGCCTTCCAAAAGAAAAAGCGCGACGGCGGACTCGTAACCGAACACCCCCATTTGGGTAAACAGGATCGAGACGAAGGATATGAAGCTCAACGTGGTTAGCGCATAACCGGTGACGTTGGCCAGAATGGACGCTTTTTCAGTGTGCTTCAAGACTCAGGCTCCGTCGACTTATTGTAGGCCCGGCGCTCCGCCGGACTGCCCCGTTTTAATATCGGCCTATTTTAAAACGCCTTGAGCGAAGCCCGAGCCCCAAATTCAATTCCCCAGGTGCCTGTCCCCAG
>CAZAJF010000014.1:19758-86135 GCA_964485395.1 uncultured Treponemataceae bacterium
GTGCCTGTCCCTAGGTGCCTGTCCCTAGGTGCCTGTCCCTAGGTGCCTGTCCCTAGGTGCCTGTCCCTAATTTCAATTCGCCCCGCGAATTGAATTTTCCGTCAAAGGAATACGAGACCCAAGATTCCCGCTGGTATCAGATAAACGGCGAACCACGCCAGCTTGCCCTTGCGCACGATGGGCATGAGAATGCGAAGCGACAGGATACCGACGACGCAGGAGAACAATGCGGCCAAAGCCATGGGCAACGGCGCGACGCTGGCGGATAAATCGCCCAGATCGCCGATTTTCATGATCAAAGCGCCTAGAATCGCCGGGATCGCCAGAAGAAACGCGAACTCGCCGGCCGTTTCGCGGTCCATGCCGGAAGCCAAACCGCCGCCAATGGTGATGCCCGAGCGGCTGATTCCGGGAAATACTCCGATTCCCTGGGCCAGTCCCGTTATGAGGCCGTGATGCCAGCGCAAGCCGGAATAGCGCGTTTGCCCTTTAAAAAACGATGAGCCGATAAGTATGAACGCGGTAACGATCAAGAGGCCGGCCACGATTTTCGGCTGCCCGTTCAGGTCTATTTTATTGACGAAGTAACCCAATACGGCGGTTACCGCGGTGGCGATGATCGCCGGTATCACGATAGCTAAATTTTCAGCGTCGCGTTCCGCGCTCTTGCGGCCTATCCAGCGGGCTATTGAAACGACGATGCCGATAATCCGCTTGCGGAAAACGATCACAATGGACACCAAGGTGGCCAGGTGCAGTGTTATGTCAAAAAGAACAGGCACATCGGAAAGCCCCATAATGTCTTTGAAAACAAGGAGATGGCCGCTGGATGATATGGGCAGGAATTCGGCCACGCCTTGAAAAATCCCTAAAATAATAGCTTGTAAAATAGTCACGTAAACTCCCTACTGATCAAGATTTGGCCGACTATACCATAAACCTGCAGTTTATAAAAAGCTCCCGGAATATGGTAAAAAACCAATATTGTCGGCCATACACTTGAAAATATCAAAAAGTATCTATATTGTAGATAATATACGTTAGGCATAAGCTTTTCGTTTCCCATATCAAGCATAAGGAAGGCAATCATGATCATCCAGAAGGATCGTGTCGTATCCATAGAGTACGAACTCAAGGACGAAAAAGGCGAAGTCATCGACTCGTCCATCGGCGGAGACCCGCTCGTTTACATGCACGGCAACCAGAACATCATACCCGGTCTGGAACGCGAGCTCGAAGGCAAGAAAGCCAACGACAAACTCTCGTGCAAAATCGCCGCGGTGGACGCTTACGGCGAACGCGACGAGGAATTGGTATTCGCGGTTCCTCGCAAAGAATTCGCGGAATCCGATAAAGTGCAGCCGGGCATGCAGTTCCAGGCTCACCAGGAAGACGGCGTTCACATCGTTACGGTCATCAGCGTCAACGACAAGGAAGTCATGGTCGATTCCAACCACCCGCTCGCGGGCAAACCGCTTCACTTCAACGTGACGGTCAAGGACGTACGCGAGGCAACGGCCGAAGAGCTCGAGCATGGTCACGTGCACGGCGAAGAAGGCTGCGGCGGCGGATGCGGCGGCGAGTGCGGCGATGACTGCGAATGCGGCGACGAGAGCGAAGAAGGCTGTGGAAGCGGCTGCGGCTGTCACTGAGAATTCCTCAAAACCCAGAAAAACCGGCAGGCTGAAGCCTGCCGATTTTTTTATAGGGGCTCTCTCGCTTGCTCTGACGGCTTGGGTTACCGTTTCGGTGTATGCCGGCGCCGCTCCCACCCAAGTCGTAATTTCCGGCAACGGCATGAACTACGTCTACCCTCTGTCCGAGAACAGGGAGATTCCCGTAAGCGGCAAAATCGGCATTACCATGGTTCATATCCATGACGGCAAGGCCTTCATCGCGGATTCCCCCTGCAAAAATAAAACCTGCATACAAACCGGAGCAATTTCCGGGAACGGCGAGTGGGCGGCCTGTCTGCCCAACGGCGTATTCGTCCGCATCGATGCCGATACAAGCACGGAGGACAGCCTTGATGCCGTCGTCAGGTAGCGAAGGTCATAAACGCGCCGCCTTCCTGACGGCACTCGCGTTTTTCCTTTCCACCATCGAATATATGCTGCCTCGACCGATCCCCTTCATGCGAATAGGGCTTGCGAACCTTCCCATCCTGTTTGCCGTGGATTTATTGCCCCTTGGTCCCTATTGGGCACTGGTCATCATGAAAGTCCTGGGGATGAGCGTGCTCTCAGGGTCATTATTCAGCTACGTGGCGCTTTTTTCGCTTGCCGGCACCGTAGCCAGCGCTTTTATAATGCGACTCTGCCGAAAAATATTCGGCTACAAAGGAATTTCCTACCTGGGGCTCTGCATCGCCGGTGCCATGGCCTCCAACGGGGCGCAGGTCGCGCTTGCACGCATTTTCGTTTTCGGCGGCAGCGCCCGCTACATGGCACCGCTTTTCCTCGGCCTCGGTTTGGTCAGCGGAATGGTTCTGGGTATATTCGCCGCCGTTTTCGCGTCGCGGTCGGAGTGGCTCGCCCGGCAATTGGAACAAGCGCGTGGACAGGAATAAACGCCGCGAACGCTGGCAAAAGGCGTTCAAACCGAATCTTCTGGCGGCGGCGGGACTCGGCGCTTCGCTCATACTCATCCTTTCCCCGTTTCTTTTTATCCGCATCGCGATTTTTACGCTCGCGGGCGTCGCGGCCTGGCTTTCCGGGCGAAAATTGTCACCGTTCATGACGTTTTTCGTGATGGCGGGAATCGTCGGCGCCAACCTGCTGGTTCCCGTGGGACGCATACTCTGGCAATGGGCCAGCATTACGATTACCGAAACGGCCCTTCTCAACGGCATCGAGCGGGCAATTACCTTCGAGGCGCTGGTGCTTATCTCCAAAGCCACGTTGAATCCCGCGCTCAAACTACCCGGAAAAGCCGGCGCATTCCTCACTGACTCGCTTGTATTTTACGAGTACCTCTTATCCTGCAAACCCAAAATCCGGCTTAAAACTTTTATCGCCGATATCGACGCGCTCCTGAATTCAGTATACAATGAGGAAATAATTCCGGAGAAGCATCCCGAAGGAAGCGATTCATGACCATTTCTCTTCGTACAAAACTATTTATTCTTACCATCATTCCCCTTCTCCTCCTGTCGGGGTTGGGCACGATGCTCGTCGTCCAGTCATACCAGAACCTAGCGCTCACCAATGATGCCCTGAAGAAAATCGGGACAATGCATCGGGCAAGCGAATTGATGTCGGTAATCCAGACGGAACGAGGAATCTCCACGCTGTTCCTGCTGGATAAAACCGATGACCAGGCTCTTGCGGCAGCGCAAGCGGCAACCGACGCCTATTGGAGCCAAATTTCCACGGACCTCAAGAAAAGCGCCGCTTTCGATCGCGATGCGTCAAGAATGGAAGTTGTCGTGGGAAACCTGGCAGCTCTGCGCAAGCAGGTGCAGGAAAAAACCATTCAGGATACCAGCGCCTACAAAGACTATTCCAGCGCCATCGCCACCATTACGGAAATCCTCGGGGAGGCGTCGGTAACGAAGTTGACCGGCTCGAGCCAGCGATTCGGCATGCTTCTCTCCTACGAGAACGCCAAGGATTTCGCGAGCAAGACCCAGATTCTCGCCGCCTCCATATTCGCGAAGGATCAGGTACTCCTCGAATCCGACATCCTGGAATTGACGAACAATTATTCGGGCATCATGCTCGCCATGAAAGGTTCCCTGCTCATACAGTCTCCCGACACCAAGCAGAAGCTGTCCAAGTTGGAATTGAGCGTCGATTGGAAGGTGATGAAGAATTCGGTGCTGGCCATCCTCAGCATGTCCCAGATCGGGGGGTACGGAAGCAACGCTCTGGAGACCTTCAACCAGAGCAACGGCGTCGTCATCGCAATCCAGGACATCATCACGGTAAATATCGACGAAACCATCGCGCAGGTTACGGGTGGACGAACGGAAATTCTCCGCACGATGGTTACCGTCGCCGCCCTGGTAACCGGGGCCATCCTGCTCATGCTCATGCTGGCCATCGTGATACTCACCAATGTCATAGGCAGGATGAGGCAGGTATCCGAAAGCATGCGGGAAATCTCGTCGGGCGACGCGGACCTTACCCGATCCATAGACGTACGCACCCGTGACGAGCTCGGCCTGCTTTCGGAGAATTTCAACACTTTCGTTTCCATGCTGCGCGGCATCATCCACCGCGTGCAGGCGGAGGCCGAAAACCTCAAGGACGGCGTGATACGCCTCTCGGCCAACACCGAGGAAACGGCGAGCGCCATCCGTCAGATAAGCGCCAACATAGACAATCTCAAGCAGCAATCCCTGAGCCAGAGCGCTTCCGTAACCGAGTCCAGCGCCACCATCGAGCAGATTACCAAGAACATCAACCAGCTCTACAAGCTCGTGGAACGGCAGGCGGACAGCGTAGGCACCTCGTCCAGTTCCATCGAGGAGATGGTAGCCAACATCCAGTCGGTGACCGCGAACATAGAGCGCATGGGAAGCTATTACGTAAAACTGCTCTCCAAATCGGATACCGGAAGAAACGCGATAGGCACCGTAGTGTCGCAAGTCAAGGAAATCGACACGCAATCCGAAACGCTCCAGGAAGCCAACAGCCTGATAGCCGGTATCGCGGCCCAGACCAACCTGCTTGCAATGAACGCGGCGATCGAAGCGGCGCATGCCGGGGAATCAGGCCGCGGCTTCGCGGTAGTGGCGGACGAAATACGCAAACTGGCGGAGAATGCCGCCAAGCAGTCCAAGACGATCGCCTTGAACATCAGGTCGATACGGTCAGTCATAGAGGCGGTCGTAGGCAGCTCCAACACCAGCCTGCGAACCTTCGAGGATATCGTGGAGCAGATACGAATCCTTTCCCGCCTCGAAGAGGAAATAAAATACGCCATGCAGGAACAAAGCGCGGGTTCGACCCAGATACTCGAGTCGCTTGCGGAAATCAACCTGATAACCACCGATGTGCGAACGTCGGCGGCCGAGATGCAGGAAGGGTCGAGCACGGTTCTCGTTGAAATGCGCCATTTGCTGCAGCTCTCCAGCGAACTGGAAAACGGCATGTCGGAAATCGCCCTGGGAACGGTAGAGATCAACAAGGCGGCGGAGGACAGCAACGAGCTTTCTTCGAGCACGTCCGTAAGCACGAGAATCCTCACGGAGGAAACAGGAAAATTCAAGACATAGAAGACGCGGGGAGTCACCGAATCTTTCGGTGTCCACATAGCTTTACGAGGAGGTTTCCATGAATTTTTTCTTCGTTCTTTGGGCTATCTTCGCTGCGTGGTGGCTGATATGGATTATCGTGGCCCTGTCGCGCAAGGCAATAACCATGTTCGTCTTCCTGGTGCTCTTCGGCGGAATATGGGGAGCGGCCTGCGTCATGGTGCCCCCGATTCTCGGGTATGCTTCCTTTGCCCTGCTCGTCATTCCGTTCCTCATCCTGCCTCCCATGGCCCGCATCATAACGGAATACCAGCGCGGCGTCCTGTACCGGCTCGGCCGCATGAAAACCATACTGCAGCCCGGCTTCAACCTGGTTTTTCCGCTGGGAATCGATATCGTCAGAAAAATTGACATGAGAACCTTCACCATCGACGTGCCCAAGCAAGAAGTCATAACAAAGGATAACGTCCCCGTCCTCGTGGACGCCGTCGTGTATTTCAACGTGTTCGACCCCGCGCTGGCCATAAACAAGGTAGCGGATTATTCCATGTCCACGAGCCTGCTCTCGCAAACGGTGCTGCGGTCGGTACTGGGACAGCACGACCTGGACGAAATGCTCTCCAAACGCTCGGAGCTCGGAATCATTTTACAGAAACTGCTGGACGAGGCTACCGACCCCTGGGGCATCAAGGTAAGCGCCGTGGAGATAAAGGCGGTTGAATTGGCGGAAAGCATGAAGCGCGCCATGGCCAGGCAGGCCGAGGCCGAGCGCGAACGACGCGCCAAGATAATCGCGGCTGAAGGCGAACTGCAGGCCAGCGAGAAGCTGACCCAGGCCGCGGCCGTCATAGCCACCCAGCCGGCGGCCTTGCAGCTTCGCTACCTGCAGACGCTTACGGAAATCGCGGTGGAAAAAAATTCCACCATCCTGTTCCCCCTGCCAATAGAATTGCTGCGCGTCTTCGACGCGATGGCAAAGAAATAAAAAAACAACCGCCGGGATATCCGACTCGGAATATCCCGGCGGCCAGGCTTATTCCCAAAGCCGGCCGGCTCTAGCGCCGGTAGCTTTCGGGTATGGTTCCTTTCGTAAAGGGCAAGTATCCCCTGCCTATCAGATACAGATCCTGGAAAACCAGGAGGTGATTCCTCGACCTGACGCCCGTCTGCCTGTCCATGGAATAGTCCACCCGCCACGAGATATTGGGCGTCGCCTGCCTCAAAAAGCCCAGAAACTGTGCGGAGTCGGTCTTTTCCTGCCTTTTTACGAGGCGGCGTTGCAAAGAAAATATAACCGCAGCTTCCATGGCCGGGCCTTCGGGATACCCCGGCATCACGAAGCGCCCCGAGCCGCCCTGAAGGCCGATGTATTTTTCGATATCCGCCAGGATCTTCGCCGGCTCGGCGGTCGATTCCGGGGACGGATTTACGGTCGGATCGGCCGAGTTCTGCGCAAGCGCGAGTTCAGGATTCTGCATCAAATAGGATGCCGGATATATTCCGGCCACGACGCCGCCTTCTTTCAGGACTGCGGAAAGCATCGAGGCGATCACGGTTTCATCGGCGAGGTAGAATGCGGTTTTTTCGTTCGCCGACTGCATTCCAAGGACCAGAAGCCGCGCATCATCAAAAACAAGGACACCCTCGGGAACGGGAGCCTTGTTCTTTGCCGGCGGCCCTGCATGGCGCAGAACGGTTTCCTTGAAGTCAAGCTTGAACTCGGCGGCGGCCTTTACCAGAACCGCATGCCTGGTCATTGCAGTGCCGCCGCCGGCTGGCTGTGCGCCTTGCGGGATTTGCCCGGCAACATACACAAACGTCGTGCATCCCAGCCGCGCGGCAGTCCACGCGGCCGAATAGGCTCCTGCCTCCTGGTCCGCGGACACCACGAAGGTGGCGGCTTCCTCTATTTCCAGGTAATCGTCTTCCGAATCGATGGCGTACAGCAGCAGATCCGGTCGCTTTTCGCGCAGCGAGGCGAACGCGGCGGCCGTCCCCCGTATCGCCGGAGATACGACGACGGCCTTCACCTTGGAATCCGCGCCCAGTACCCCAAGAAGCCGCGAAAGCTGCTCGGCCGCGGAGATGTCGCTGGATTTCACGAGCGAAAGCCTGCGATAGGCGGGGGACTCCTTCGAAATATTCCTGGTGGGCACCGTGTTGATCAATACTATTTCCTGAACGGAAGCCGTAGTTTGGAGGGTAGCCGCCGATTGCCTGGAATCGGCCTTTTTACCGCAGGAAGGTAATAGCGCAAGCATAAGGATGAAGCTTAAAAAAAAGGCATCGGTCAAGGCATGGCGTGGTTTCATATGAGGCGACTCCCAAAAAAAGACCGGCATTTCTGCCGGCTAGAAGATACAATACAATCAGTGGCTATACAAGCTGGGCCAAGTTCAAAAACCCATTACTGATTATGGCTTGCCCATTAAAGTTCCAAGCTGAAACCGGTTTTACTTTATCCGTTTCTGGAGTATGATACGGCCTGTCGCGTCTGCTCATAGCTTGATTACGGCAAACACTATCCATCGCCGACGAGGTAGTCATGAAATTTTTCCAAAGGCGCTTTTACGAGGAATTTTTCCTATACTCTAGCCAATTCGTACTTTTTTTCATAATCGCCTTGTTTGCGTCTCCGGCCATTATCAGGCCGGACACCATCGCCCTTGTGGTGCTCATCGGCTTCCTCCTGATGCAAACGGCGCTCTTGGCCCGCAACGGACACAAACCAGTACAACGGCTGCTCTTTTCGTGCATTACGCCGGCCGCTTATTCGCTAACGCGTATTTTGGCGGGTTCAAGCGATCTTTTGGACATGGCCAGTTTTTTCCTCTGGATAACAGCGCTTTACCTTGGCGCAATCCAGGCGCTGGGGCTCCTGTTCAAGCGTAAATGGCCAAAACGCATCACCGAAGTGTTCCTGAGTTTCGGTACAATTTTTACTTTCGTGTTCTTCTATTTCTACCTTGATCTGCGTCTCGGAGTTTCAAAATCCTACGAGCTGGGTCAAATCCGCTACTTTGAATTATTAAAAGCCCTTTCCATCGATAATTTCATCCCGGCTTTCGTGCGTTTCGCCAAGCCGATGCAGCATATCTTCTTTATGTTCGGCGCATTGATGTTCGGGCTCTTTCAGCTGTCGGACAAGGTAAAGCAGATTTCCCTCAAATACCGGCTGGACACGATCTACGCTACCGTTGAGCCGCCGGGAATTCCCATAGACACGAGGACGGCGCTGGGTACCGGAGAGAACCGCGAGGTCGTGGTCCTGTACGCAGATCTCTGGAATTTCACACCCATCGCGGAAAAAGAAGGCGCCGCCGAAACCATAGGACTCCTCAACCGCTATTACGCGCTGTGGGACATCGTCGTTCGCCGGAATCACGGCATCATCGAGCAATTCGTGGGCGATACCGTAATCGCGGTCTTTGGGCTGCTGGGCGAAAAGAATCCGCAGGACTCGGCCGTGGCCTGCGCTCGCGACTTTTTGGCCGAGTTCATCTACTTCCAGGAGGACCTCGCCGACCACAAGCTGCCCATCGTCAAGCATATCGGCATAGGCATACACGCCGGCAAGGTCGTAGCCGGCGAACTTACGGCCGCTTCCGGCCAGGTTCGCGTCGCGGTGATCGGCGAGACGGTCAACGTCGCCGCGCGCCTGGATTCGCTCTGCCGCGAGTTCAAGCAGGACCTGCTGTTGAGCCAGCCGGTGTACAAACTGCTTTCGCTGGAGAACCAGAGCCTGTTCCAGCCCATGGGTGAAGTTTTATTCCGCAACAAAACGCAGCCCCAAGTCGTGTTCGGGAAAAAATAAGCATGGGAAAAACGCTGGAACAGATAGTCGACGGACTCGTCGTCAAGGCGCTCAAGACCTGGGACATGCTGAAGCCCGGAGACCGGATACTCATCGGGGCGTCCGGCGGCAAGGATTCATCCATACTCGCGCGCGACCTGGCCCTCAAGAAAAAACACGGCCGCATCGACGCGGAAATTACCGCGCTTCATATACGCAACGATTTCGCGCCCAACGCCATGTCGCCCGTGCTCGCGGCCATGTACGGCGATTGGGGCGTGCCCCTCGTCACCGTGGACGTCGGCGTGCGGGAGCGGCTCAAGCCGGGGCGCACCATGAACTGCTACTGGTGCTCCACGCAGCGCCGCACCGAGCTTATCAAATACGCGCTGGACAATGGATACACGGCCATCGCGCTTGGTCATCACCTGGACGACGTGCTCGAGACCCTGTTCATGAACATGATGAACAAGGCTTTGCTCTCCACCATGCCGCCTGTCGTCCAGTACCACAAATACCCGCTTCGCGTCCTGCGCCCGCTCTATCTGGTGGAAGAAAAGCAGATTATCGGGCTGGCCGGCGAGCTGGGCCTCCTGTCAAGCACCTGCACGTGCGGCTTTAACGACCGCTCGGAGCGAGACCGCGTGCGCGACAGGGTCGAGGCGCTTACGAACGGCTCGTCTGCAGAAAAGCGCAACTTGCTGGAGTCGCTGGGGAATATCAATCTTGAATACTTGCCGAGCATTCCGGAGAAGTAAATCCGAGAGCTCTTTACGGCAACGGGCTTCCGGATGTATTTACCGGGAGCCCCTCTGCACTTTCCGGACTTTTTGAAGTATATTTGCAGCATGAATACTTACATTGCGTCAGAAGAAGTGCTGTCTTTGTATGCCCAGGCAGCCGCCAGACTTTCCCTGCTCGAGCGGTTGGCCGCCGCCGCCTTTACCACGCCGAGCGCAAGCACCCAATCTCGCAGGGATGCCAGAATAACCCTGGACGAGGCCGCCAAGGCCATTCGCGCATTTTACGACACCTTTTCCTTTACCGGTGATACTGCGCGCGACACGCTCGGTTTAGGTACCGAGGCTGACAGAAAGCAGAAAATTTTCCTTGCCGACTACCTGTCCAGGCTGGCTGCTTCCACCGCGCTCCTGGAAAAACGACTGGACCAGACCGGCGCGCAGAACGCGAAAGCTTTCGAGGCACTGGAGCCTTCCGCGATCGAAGCGAAAATCAAAGCGTCGCAAGGCGAAGGATCGGCGGACTTCCAGCAAGCCGCAGGAGTGTTCCTGGCAGCATTTGATTTTTTTCGCAATCTGGCGCAGCGCATGCCGCAAGAAGCCGCAAAAGCTCAAACAAAAAAAGCGAACGCTTTGGACAAAGAGCTTCTCTCCATCAAGATTCGCTCGTTCGTTGATCTTACTGCCTCGGCCGGCGCGGTAAATCCCGAGCTTCTTTTTAAGGCCAAGACGAAGTTCGAGCGCCTGGAGCAGGAAGGAGTTCCCAGATCAGTATTGGCAGAGCCTCCTTCGGGAACGGTAGGCATTACCAAAACCGATGGCGGCATGGAACTTGGCTATGAGGAAAAAGGCGTATCCCTCATGATGCGCTTCCGTGTCGGGGCAAGCGGGCGTTACGAGGGCAGCGTCAGCGGATTCGTGGAATCGGGCGGTGAACGGGCGGAGTACAGCCTCCGCGATCCCCAGGCCAAAGACGGCAAGATTCAGGGCAATGTCGATGCCGGCACCCTGTTCGCCCAGTTCCTGAACCGTTTCGACCTGAGACGGCTTTACGAGTCTTCCGCGGCTTCGTTCCAACAGTTGGAGGAAGACGAGAAACTCAAGCCTGCCCGGACCGCAGACAAGCTTTCCAAGGCACTGGACGATATCCTCTAGGGCTAAATACCTTAAACAGGCTTCCTGGAACGAATAAAATTCTCTTGTTCTGCTGTTTCTATGGTACTGGGCCTTGCAGAACGGATGGTCTTGATGGCGTCATCCGGCTTGCTGCCAAACTCCACCAGAAGCATCGCGGCTATCATGCCCGTACGGCCGAGTCCACCCATGCAATGAATGCAGACGCGTTCTCCGCGCATCAAGGCGGATCGGATAAGCTGGCCGTAAATTTTCCACGATTCTTCCCATGCGGCATCGGGCACGGAATAATCCTTGATGGGCAACTTGATGTGCCTGATTGTAGGCGGCAGTTTTTCAGTCATCTCCTGCACTCCCACTTTTTCGTACTCAAGCGGTTCAATGAGACTTACCAGAATAGTGGCTCCCCACGAAGCGATGGCTGCCAGATCGGTGGATAAATCGCGGTTCCAAGAGCCCGACAGGGCATGCGCCTGCCTTTTTCCCGGGCAAAACGTCATGCCTATCAGTCCTTGATACCCGGGTACCGGTACCGAATCTATCCTCAGCGGATGGGTGATGCTCGTTTGATTCATGCTAACTCCCGATCATGGATGGTTTCCCGCGCTCACGCGCGATTATAACCTGATTTTCCATGATATGCCTGAAAACTTTACGTGTTCCGCTTCAGGCCGCTTGAGTTAATCCCGTACCCTTCCTTTGATCAGGTAGATTCCAGGCAAACTGAGCAAGGTAACGCCGAATTTTACCGCAAGATTCAGCATGAATATCTGTGCCACAACGGTAAAAGGCAACCCAGGGCTTCCCGGCAGGCTGATCCAAAAGGCCAATCCGCAAAAAATAAGATTATCCAGGGGAACGGCCACGGCGTTGCTGGCGAGCACCCCGATCCAGGCATGTTTCTCGCCATGGCGGTCAAAAAGCCGGCCTGCTACCTTATGATAGATTTCCGTGTCGACGAGTTCAGAGACGACTTCCGCCAGAATACTCGCCACCACGATTCGCCAAACCGGACCAAGCACCTTGGCCCACTCGACGTCCATGCCCCATGAGGGATCCCCGGGAATCAGCGTCGTCAGGAATAAGTACGCCGCCATGACCAAATTGATAACCCCGGCCGCGATGACGAGGCTTCGTGCGGCCTTCTTGCCTATGGCTTTATGCACGAGATCGCGCAGTGTAAAGGTGATCGGGTATAAAAAAGTTCCCAAATCAACGGCCAAACCCGCGACGATACCGATCTTGAGGCTTGCAATGTCTGAAATCATCTGCACCGCAAGATATGCGCTGATCAGGATTACAGCTAAATTGATGCGCGGGTTCAGTTCCTCTGCATCGTTGTGCAGGGTCTTTAATGGACTCATGGTAGCTCCTGTTTTTTTGAGGCGGGTGCGTGGATACGACCGCCGCAGTTTTCGTCCTGATCGAAAGGACATGACCGCCCAAAAAGGACGAATTACGGTTACTGCAACCTATGTGCACCATAGCAGTTCAGCGCGATTCCATCAAGGGATTCACAGTAATAATACGGTTTTTCCCTTGCGCTCCCCCGGCGCGCAAATTATGCTTAAATAATCGTGTATGTACGAATACCGGAAATCGGCATTAATTCTACAGGAGCATAACTGTGGCACAACAAGCATTACGTGGATTCAGGCATATCCGCACAACTTTTTACTTTGTTTCCATTCCGCTGTTCTGCATAGCACTGACTGCCGCGGGAGTAACGCGCTATACATGGCTGAAAGGCGACATGGAAAAAAGCCTGTCGGACAGGATGGCAAATGCTTCTGGACGGCTTGCCCTCAATTTGGTCGAACCTTTCTGGCGGATGGACCCTGAATACGCGCGTACCGTCATCGGCACGGAAATGAAAGACAAAGCCATCATGCATGCCCAGGCGTTCGACAAGGCGACAGGTTCCATATTTGCCTCCCTTGATAAAGCCCCGGACGGGAATCTGAGCCCCGGAACCAATCCCCAACAAGAAACTCCCGACCATGGTGAAATCACCATGGAAGCTCCTATCGTAAGGGATGGAACGCAAATTGCCACTATCCATATCATTTTTACCAATAACGAGATAGAAAAAAGCCTCGGAGGCCTCGCAGCCCGCAGCATCATAGAGGCAGTTATCATTATCATCATACTTATCGCCATCGTTACCATTCTTTTGGAATCGCTCGTTCGCCGGCCTTTGTCCCTGGTTTTGGCCTCCGTGAAAGAGCTCGAGGAGGGCCGGCTGTCGCTCACGTCAGAATCATCCTTGGAGAGACGCAGGGATGAAATGGGAGAACTATCCCGGGCCTTAAAAAGTACGATTCAAAAGCTTCGGAACATTGTCGGCGGCGTTCAGAAATCCAGCGGTACGGTTGCCAACATATCGGCGGAACTGTCATCGGCGGCAAAACAGATGACTATAGGAATCCAGTCTGTCGCCGAATCCAGCCAGCAACTTTCCCAAGGTTCCACTGAGCAAGCCGCAAGTGCCGAGGAAGTTTCGGCCAGCATCGAGGAAATGAGCTCAAATATCAGGCAAAGCGCGGGGAATGCGCAGGAAACCGAAAAAATCGCCCGCAAGGCGGCCGCCGATGCCCGCTCCGGATCTACAGCCGTCAAAGAAACCGTGGACGCCATGCGCCGGATCGCTGAACGAATCGACATAATAGAAGAAATCGCGCGCCAAACCAATATGCTCTCCCTGAATGCGAGCATCGAGGCGGCACGTGCCGGAGAACACGGCAAAGGTTTCGCGGTAGTGGCCAGCGAAGTTGGAAAACTGGCTGAACGGTCACGCACGGCAGCCGGAGAAATCTCCGAACTTACCAAGAAAAGCGTCGCCGTTGCGGACAAAGCGGGTGAAATGCTGGACAGGATGGTGCCGGACATCCAGAAAACATCGGAACTGGTACAGGAAATCAGCCTTGCGAGCCGAGAACAGGATTCCGGCGCGCAGCAGATAAACAAGGCGATTACGCAGCTCGACTCGGTGATACAGCACAACGCCTCGCTTTCCGAGGAGTTTGGCGCCACGAGCGAGGAAATCGCGGGACAATCCAGCATGGTCGCCGGAACTGCCATGGAATTGGCCAGCCAGGCCGGCAAGTTACAGGAAGCCATTTCATTCTTCGTGCTTGAGGACTCATCGCAAATAGAGGACGAAACCGAAGATGATGCCCCAGAGGACACTTTAATGATTTCCGAAAGCGATACCGAGTTTTAGAAAATCCGTAATAATTGGGCGAATCGGCTCTCGCCCAAGTTTTATGTGAAAGGGTAAATATTATGAAGTTGAGAAACAGAATTTTGTTGTCGTTCGGAGGCGTCATTTCTGCAGGTTTCGCCATTGTCATAAGCATTACCGCACTCGGAATCAATAAATCCACGACGGCCTTAGTACGCGAATCTACTTCATACCAAGCCAACGACGCACGATTTTCGCTCGCCCACACGTTCGAAGAGGCTTTGGCAAAGACAAGCGCCATTTCCTCGTCACTGGCCTCGGCAAAAAATTTTCCGTCCGCGCGGGAGCACATAATTACCGCGCTCGAATTTTATCTCGACGCAAATCCCGAGTTTGACGGCGTATGGGCGGTATTTGCGCCCGATGCGCTGGATGCGAAAGACTCGCTGTACAAAAACAGGAAAGGCAGCGCACCGGACGGGCGTTTCGTACCCTATTGGAATAAATTCTCGGGCAGCAAGGTCTTGGAGCCTTGCGTATCCTACGACGACTCAGGCGACGCCGGGATGTTCTACCAGGTTGCCTTCAAAAGCGGTAAGTCTTTTATAACAAAACCTACGGAGTACGAGATAGGCGGCAAACCGATTACCGTAGTATCGGTATGCGTCCCCATCATGTACGAGGGAAAACCGATCGGGACTGCCGGCGTCGATTTTTCCATGGATTCGGTACGGCAGACTGCGGCGTCGATACGGCCCTATGAAACCGGCTATGTTTACCTGCTCGCCAACGACGGAACCGTAGTGGCCCATTTCGACCAAAGCCTGCAAGGAAAAAACTTCGGCGACATGGTAGATCAAAAGGAAAAGCAATCGACGCTCGCCATGATCAGCGAGGGTAAAACCTGGACAAAAGAGCACAGTGCGGGCGGAGAGACTCTTTACACGGTCAGCCAAGCCGTTAATTTTACGGGAGTGGCGCTTCCCTGGAGCATCGGGTACGTGATACCGATGGACAAGCTTTTAGCTCCCGTGCGCGCCTTGGTCAACTTGAGCATTTTCGTAGCGCTCATCGTGTTGGCCGTCGCAATCGCGGTTTCCATACTGGTCGCGACGACCTTGTCCAAGCCGATCCTCGCCATGTCCGCCGTCGCAGGGAGACTCCGGGATGGCGAGCTCAATATCAAGATAGAGAAAGCGTATCTGAGCCGCAAGGATGAAATAGGAATCCTGGCGACCTCCCTGAATACCACGATAATAAAACTGCACGGCGTAATCCTGGATGTCCAGCTCTCAAGCGGAGCCTTGGCGGAAGGCAGCTGTGAAATGGCGACGTCTGCGCAAGAAATGAACGAAGGTATAAAAGAGATATCAACGTCCAGTCAGCAATTATCACAAGGCGCTTCGGAACAGGCTGCCAGCGCCGAAGAAGTTTCCGCCAGCGTTGAAGAAATGAGCGCAAACATAAAGCAGAACGCTGACAACTCCTATCAGACTGAAAAAATAGCCGCGAAGGCCGCCAAAGATGCCAAATCCGGCTTGGACGCAGTACGGGAAACGGTTATCGCCATGCGTCAGATAGCGGAAAAAATCGGGATAATCGAAGAAATCGCCCGGCAGACCAATATGCTTTCCTTGAACGCAAGCATCGAGGCCGCGCGTGCCGGCGAGCACGGCAAAGGCTTTGCCGTAGTGGCAAGCGAAGTAGGAAAGCTGGCAGAGAGATCTAAAACCGCGGCCGGAGAGATATCCGTACTATCCAAAAAAAGCGTCGATATCGCGGAAAAAGCCGGGACATTGCTGGAGAATATGGTTCCCGATATACAGAAGACCGCAGACCTCGTTCAGGAGATCAGCGGCGCGACGAGAGAGCAAGATTCGGGGGCGCAGCAGATAAATATCGCCATTACGCAATTGGACAATGTAATACAGCAAAATGCTTCGGTTTCCGAGGAATTGAGCGCAACGAGCGAAGAAATCTCGACAAGGGCAAACCTCGTCTCTGATACTTCAAAAAGTGTCGCTGAACAAGCTGCCCTGCTTCAAAAAATCACGGAGTTTTTCAAGCTCGACGGATCAGGCAAAACGGAGTTACAGACCGCTATTTCTTATTCAGACGTCAAATTTGATAACATACCGGAAAATAACGACACTCGTCATGATGATAGTGCGGCTTTAATAGGCGAGGAAGTCGATGATGACATGCAAAAGCGCTGAAATGAGGAAAACCCAATGAATCAATACCTGACTTTTTCCCTGGACGACCATTTGTACGGCGTGCCGGTTTCCTATATCAACTCGGTTCTTGATCCGCAAGCCATTACCCCTTTGCCTCACGCCAACAGCATTATTACCGGCCTGACCAACGTGCGGGGAAATGTCGTTCCCATGTTTGATCCAAGGGAAGCGCTCAAGACCACGAAAATCGAGGACAAACTCCATGCTTCCGGAAAAAACGCGCTGGATGACGGTACCGAGAGGGGAATCATAATCTTCGAAATAGAAAACGGGACGTTGCTGCCTTTTATCGGCATCCAGGTGGATAAAATCGGAAAGGTCATGAACTTGCCGGAGAGCGAACTGGCCCCGGTTCCGGATTTTCTGCCGGACGAGGCGAAGAGGCTCTTTGAGGGATTCTACATTCTCGGCAGCGGAAGATTGAACATAATCAACCTCAAAGTAATCAGTTCGCGAGAGACTCTGTTCAACTACGAAGGGGCGAACCGTGCGTGAAGAATGTATAACAATACCCATGAAAGCGGGAGTGGAAGCCGTCGCCTCCCTGAGACAGGAAATGCTGAGGCAGGTATCCTCGCTGAAACCGGGGGACTCCCTGATTCTGGACTTCGCTTCCCTGGAGCGCTTTGACACCTCGCTGGGGCAATTGATCGAGTCCCTCAAGAAAACCGTCGCTCTGAAGGGCGTCAATCTCGTTTTCAGGGAAATGGAACCGCATAAAAACATCCACGCCATGCTGAGCTGCGACAGTCTCCAGGAAACGAACGCGGGAGGCATCGCATGAACGACAAGCTTACCGAGACTTTCCTGGAAGAAGCCCACGAGCTTCTTGAAGGCCTGGAAAACCATCTGCTAACCCTTGAAAAAGAACCGAACAACAAGGAAGCGATGAATGCCGCGTTTCGCGCGCTTCATTCCATTAAGGGCTCCGCTTCAATGTTCGGCTTCGATGCCGTAGGAACATTCGCCCACGACGTTGAGGCCGCCCTGGATAAATTCCGCACGGAAAAGCTGCCTGCAACTCCCGAACTTGCCGATGTCGTCCTTAGGTCCCGGGACTATATCCGCATTTTGCTCGACGAACCCGAAAAAGCGGATGCCGCTGTAGAAACGGAACTTTCCGTGGCGTTGGCCAAGCTTTCGGGAAGCGAAAAAAAACGTCCCAAAACCGCTGCCAAGACCGCTGACCACCCATCGCCGATGGGTGAAGGAAGCGCGACTTATCACATCTTCTTCAAGCCGAGCGCCGACGCCTACCGTCGCGGGGTAAAACCGGAAGCCCTGATAAAAGAGTTGCGAGCGATGGGCAAAGCAAGCGTCAAGGTCGATTGCAAGGAAATACCCGATCTCGAGTGCCTCGATCCCGAAGAATGCCACCTCTCCTGGAACATCCTCCTTACCACTCAGGAAAACAGGGAAAAAATTGATGACGTTTTTATCTTCGAGCAAGGCAGCTCCAAGATAGTCATCAAGGCCATCGATGCGGAAAGCCTCTTCGACGGGGACGACGTAAAGCGGATAGGGGAAATTCTCGCCACGAAAAAACTGCCCACGCAGCAGATACAGGACGCCTTGGCGATGCAACGGCCAATCGGAGAGATACTCGTTCACGACATGGCGGCTTCGCCGACAGTCGTCGAAGAAGCTCTGTTTCAGCAGGAACACGTTCGCACCGTCGTTCAGGCTTCGAAGGAAGACACCGAGCGAAAGACTATACGGATTCGTTCCGAAAAATTGGACGCCTTGCTCAACCTCGTCGGGGAGCTCGTCACCGTCCAGGCGCAACTCTCCCAGGCGACTCGCGATTTGGGAGACAGGCATATCCACGGCATTACGGACTACGTAAAACGGCTGGCTTCGGAATTGCGGTCCACATCCATGGAAATGAGACTGGTGCCCGTGGATTCTCTGTTCGCCAAATTCAAGCGCCTCACCCGCGACCTGGGAAAAAACCTGGACAAGCAGATTGACCTGAACCTGGAAGGCGGCGATACGGAAATAGACAAATCGGTCATCGACGCCCTGAACGATCCGCTCGTTCACCTCGTGCGCAACGCTGCCGACCACGGCCTCGAAAAAACCGAGCTTCGGGAAGGCCTGGGCAAGAGCAAGACCGGAACCATCACCTTGGCGGCGCAACATGCAGGCGCGTTCGTAAGAATCATCGTCAAGGATGACGGAGCGGGCATCAATCACGATAAGGTATTCAAACGCGCGGTAGAAAAAGGCCTTATATCGGCAGATGCAAAATTATCCGAGGAAGAGATATCCCAGCTGATTTTCAAGCCGGGCTTTTCCACCGCGGACGTCGTTTCGAGCGTCTCGGGCAGAGGAGTCGGCCTCGACGTCGTAAAAACGGCTATCGATCAGCTTGGCGGCACGTTAACCGTCAACAGCAAACTCGGCAAAGGCAGCGAGTTCATACTGGATATTCCGTTGACGCTGGCTATCATCGACGGATTCCTCGTGCGGGCCGATACGCGGATGTTCGTCATTCCGCTCTCGTCCGTGGATTCCTGCTTTGAGCGGGAACGGCCGGCCGTAACGGAACGAATGATAATACGGGACAACTGCTTCATTCCGTACGTTTCCTCGCGCGCGCTTTTCGGAACGGAGGATGTTCCGCCCGCCCGCGAAGAAATAGTAATCGTCAGCGTTTTCGAGTCGAAGCTGGCGATAGGATTCGACCAGGTGCTCGGCGGTTACCAGACGGTTATCAAGCCGCTGGGAGAAATCGCCCGATTCGCCAACGGCGTCTCCGGAGCGGCGATTCTCGCGGACGGCAGCATCGCGCTCATCCTGGACGTGGCCAATCTCGCAAAGCAGTACAAGAACCTCAACTGAAGGTTGACAAGGTTAATTTTTAATTTCACCGGCCTTCGCCTTATCGCCCAGGAACAGCGACACGAGAAAGCCGACCCCGAGTATTACGGCTCCTACGGCGAACGTGTAGGCCGGCGCCCTGTCCGCGTACACATCCTTGATCCTCGCGGCCAATTGCGGGCCCGCGATGCCTCCCGCGGACCAGGCCGTCAGCATGAAGCCGTAGATCACGGGCATCCGAGAGGCGCCGAACATGGTGGTAACCGTCGAGGGCATGGTTCCGAAGCCGCCGCCGTAACAAAGAAGAACGTAACAGACGAGCAGGCTGAAAACCCACGGGCTCCTTACGAAACCAAGAAGTATAAAAACAATAACCTGGCTTCCCAATATCGCGCGAAACGCGGGAATGCGGCCGATCTTGTCGGAAAGACCGCCCCACAAAAAGCGGCCTGCGCCGTTGAACAGCGAACTCAGGGCGATAAGCGTGGCGCCTGCGGCGGCCAACCCGGCCGAATCCAGGCTCGAGCCGCCCAGCTTCAGCATATCCTGCAGCATCGGCGACTGCAGGCCTATAAACATCATCCCCGCGCAAATATTCGAGAAGAACAACAGCCATAGAAAAAAGAAGCGCGGGGAAAGGATGGCGGTCCCGGCACCCGTAGCGGAGGAATCGGCACCGCTTACGGAGGAAACCGTATCGGTTTGGGCCGGAGGGTTTTTCATGAAAAGCCCTGCGAAAACGACGACCGCAAGCAAAGCCATCCCCACGAAAAGAAAAGTCAGCACAAGATCATGGGATGTAAGGAGCAGCAACAGAGGCGCAAGCAGTTTGGACATAAGCAGCGCGCCGAGACCGAATCCCATCACTACCATACCGCTGATGAATCCTTTTTTTTCGGGAAACCAGCGCACGGCGGTAGCTACCGGAGTAACATAGCCTAAACCGAGACCGCATCCTCCAATTACCCCAAAACCGAGATAAAACAAAGGAAGGCTATGGAGTTTCATTGCGAGAGCGCCCAAAATCCAGCCTGCTCCATAAAGAAACCCGCCGGAAACAGCAAGCTTCCGAGGCCCGAGCTTGGGAAGATTAATGCCGCCCCAAGCCGCGGACAGCCCCAGAAAACATATGGCTAGGCTGAATATCCAGATAACCTGGGCGTTGGTCCAGCCATATTCCTTCATGATCAGCTTCTGGAAGAAACTCCACGCATAAACCGTGCCCAGGCACAGCTGCATCAGAACGCCCATAATCGCCACCAGCCAACGTTTTCCGTTCAAGCCGACCTCCGATGGGGACAGACCCCGGTTTATTATACCATGGTGCCTGTCCCTCCGCCCAGCCGCGACGGCATAAAAAAGGCCGCCGGGTTTTTATACCCGGCGGCCTCGACAAGCTCATGATGCTACAAAAATATTACTTATTGTAGAGTTCGAGCGGCTTGTAGTGCGTGTGCAGCAGTTCGTGGGCTTTATGGCTGTTGGGCTCGCCCAGGAAATCCTTGTAGATCTGCGTGATGAAGGGGTTGTGATGGGAACAGCGGTAGGTGCTCTTCTCGTCATCCGCGTAGATACCGCGAATGCGCTGCCTTCGCGTCTCGTCGGTAGCCCCGTAAGGCTGTCCGCCGCCGCCGATACAGCCGCCGCGACAAGCCATCACCTCGATGAAGTGCCAGGGAACTTCCTTGCCTTCCGCCAGAGCGGTGCGAACCTGGTCGAGCACAGCCGCGATGTTGCCCATCTGGTGGGCGACGGCCACGCGGACTTCGGTGCCTTTCACGTTTATGCGGGCTTCCTTGATTCCTGAGATGCCTCGAACGCCGGTAAACTCGACTTCCTTGAGGTCTTCCTTGGTGATCAGGTAATAAGCGGAACGGAGAGCGGCCTCCATGACGCCGCCGGTGGCTCCGAAAATGGTGCCTGCGCCGGTGTACGGCCCCATCGGGCTGTCGGCTTCGTCATCCGGAAGGTTCACGAGGTCGATACCCGCCTGCTTGATCATTCGGGCAAGCTCGCGCGTGGTCAACACAACGTCCACGTCGCGTTCGCCGGAACTGAACATGTCCTTGTTGCGGCCGCTCTCGTGTTTCTTGGCGGTACAGGGCATGATGGCCACGGAGTAGATTTTCTTCTTGTCGACCTTGGCCTGGTCTGCCCAATAGGTCTTGATCATTGCGCCCATCATCTGCATCGGGCTCTTTGCCGTGGAGAAGTTGGGGATCATGTCGGAGTAGTATTTCTCCATGTAGTCCACCCAAGCCGGGCAGCAGGAGGTGATCAACGGCATGAGCTGCTTGTTCTTTCCGCCTACGTAGTCGGTGAATCGCTTCACGAACTCGGTGCCTTCTTCCAAGATGGTAAGGTCCGCGGCGAAGTTCGTGTCGAACACCACGTCGAAGCCCAGGCGGCGCAATGCCGAATAGATCTTCTTGGTGATGACGGCGCCAGGCGGCAGTCCGAATTCCTCGCCGAGGGCGACGCGTACGGCGGGAGCAATCTGCACCACGCAGGTCAGGTCGTCGGCGCCGCTCTTCATGAGGGCATTCCACACTTCCTGGGTCTGGTCGTTTTCGTAGATCGCGCCGACGGGGCAGTGCGCAGAACACTGTCCGCACTTGATGCACGGACCGTCGGCGAGTGCTACGTCGGCGGCGGGAGCGATACGGGTGCTCTCACCGCGTCCGAGGAACTCGATGGCCCAGACGTTTTGCATTTCCTGGCACACTTTTACGCAGCGGCCGCAGCGTACGCATTTTTCCGGATTCAGGATCAGCGATACGGTGGAGTGATCTTCCTTGAGTCCCTTGAGGCGTTTCGCGAAAGGCTGCTCGCGGATGCCGAACTCAGCGGACAGAGTCTGCAGTTCGCAGGAACCAGAGCGAGGGCACTGAAGGCAGTCGTCCGGGTGGGTGGAGAGAATCAGTTCGATAACGGTCTTCCTTACCTGCACGATCTCGGGATCGTGGGTAATGACGCTCATGCCTTCTTCAAGAGGCGTGCAGCAGGCCCGGAGCATCTTGGGATTCTTCTCGACTTTGACGATGCAAATACCGCACGCGGCCCAGGCGGGCAGATCGTCGTTGTAACAAAGCTTGGGTATCTTGACATTTACCTTTTCGGCGGCGTCGAGAATCGTGGTTCCCTCTGCGACCTGAACGGAAATGCCGTTTATCTTAGCGTTCACCATAGTTGGCTATCTCCTTAGTTCTTATCCACAGCGCCGAACTTGCATACCTTGAAGCACTCGCCGCACTTGATACACTTCGACGAATCGATGGTGTACTTGTCGACCTTGCTGCCGGGAATACAGTTGACGGGACACTTGCGGGCACAGAGGCCGCAACCGATGCACTTGTCCTTGTTTACCGAGAATACGACGAGGCTCTTGCACTTGCCGGAGCGGCATTTGTGGTCCTTGATGTGCTCGAGATACACGTCGCGGAAGTGCTTGATGGTCGACAGCGTCGGATTTGGCGCGGATTGCCCGAGACCGCAGAGAGCGGCGCGCTTCATGGCGGAGCCGATTTTCTGAAGCTTCTCGAGGTCGTCTTCCGTGCCGACGCCCTGGGTTATCTTGTCCAGGATGTCATGCATCTGGGCGGTACCGATTCGGCAGGGCGAGCATTTACCGCAGGATTCGTCCACGCAGAATTCCATGTAGAACCTGGAAACGTCCACGACGCAATCGTCTTCGTCCATAACGATAAGACCACCGGAACCCATCATGGAGCCGAGCTTCGTAAGGCTCTCGTAATCTATGGGGGTATCGAGGTTCTCGGCGGTGATGATGCCGCCCGACGGTCCGCCGGTCTGGGCGCCGATGAACTTCTTGCCGCTCTTTATGCCGCCGCCGATATCGTAGATGATGTCGCGCAGGGTTGTTCCCATGGGAACTTCGACCAGCCCGGAATTCTTGATCTTGCCGGTAAGCGCGAACACCTTGGTTCCCTTGGAGGTTTCGGTTCCGATCTTCGCGAACCAGGCGCCGCCTTTGGTAAGGATAACGGGAACGCTTGCCCAGGTTTCAACGTTGTTGATTACGGTCGGTTTTCCCCAGAGGCCTTTGATGGCCGGGAAGGGAGGACGGGGCATAGGCATACCGCGGTTGCCTTCCACCGACTGCAGGAGCGCCGTTTCCTCGCCGCAGACGAAAGCGCCTGCGCCTAAGCGAATCTCGATGTCGAAGCTAAAGTCCGATCCCAGGATTTTGTCGCCGAGGAGGCCGTATTCGCGTGCCTGCTTGAGCGCTATCTTGAGGCGCTCGATTGCCAGAGGATATTCCGCGCGGATGTAGACGAAGCCTTTGGTCGCACCGATGGTGTATCCGCAGATAGCCATGGCTTCGATTACCGAGTGGGGGTCGCCTTCAACCGTGGAGCGATCCATATATGCTCCCGGATCGCCTTCGTCGGCATTGCACACCACGTATTTCTGATCAGATACCGGGCCGCGGGAGAATTCCCACTTGCGCCAGGTCGGGAAACCCGCGCCGCCGCGCCCGCGAAGGCCGGAAATCTTGAGCTCGTTGATCACGTCTTCGGGTTTCATTTCGAATACGGCTTTTTCGAGACCGGCATAGCCGTCGCGCGCGATGTATTCGTCGATGTTTTCCGGATTGATGATACCGCAGTTGCGGAGGACGATTCGGTACTGCTTCTGGTAGAAACCGATGTCTTCCACCTTGAGGCGGTCTTTCTGGGTATCGTCCGTGTACAGGAGGCGTTTTACCTCGCGACCCTTGATTATCTGCTCGGAAATTATTTCCTTGGCATCCTCGGGTTTTACTTCCACGTAGAATGATTCGGCGGGCAGGACTTTTACGATGGGACCCTTCTCGCAGAAACCGAAACAGCCGGTCTTGACTATCTGGACATCATTGCTGACGCCTTGCGCTTCGGCTTGCGCGTGAAGCTCTTTGAATATGCCGTCGGCTTTGCTGGACTCGCAGCCCGTGCCGCCGCATACCAGAATGAATTGCTTATACGCCATGGTATGGAGCCTCCGAATTATTTCTTGACGATATCGACCGCGGGGCGGTCGTATATATAACCGTTGACAAGTTTCCTGTCCACGATATGCTTGCGAACGATATCGGCGGCAACCGCCGCGTCTACCCTGCCGTAAATGGTCGCGGGCATGCCCGGTACGATTACTTCTACGGTGGGTTCCACGTGGCAAAGTCCCATGCAGCCTGTCTGGCGGATGATGACGTTTGCGGTCACGTTATGCGCGTCCACGGCCTTGACGATTGCGTCAAAAGCGACTTTTGCGCCGGCAGCGATACCGCAGGTACCCATACCCACGATAACCTGTATTTCTTTTCCTTCCACCTCGCGGCGGGTCATATCGCCCTTTTTCTCCTCGCGGAGCTTGCGGAGCTGGTCCAAGGTCATCTTAGCCATAGTATACTATCTCCTCCTGGAAAACATTTCATGACAATTTCAATCGCGGTTTACCCGCAGCTAAAATTCCGTTTTCTACGCGCCGTATTCCTGCGAATCGTCGCTCTCCTGCGATACGAGAAACTCCCTCGCCAGCAACAGTGCGCCGGCATCGGTCAATTCACCGACGGCATCCACGAGCTCGGAACGGGTAATCCCGTAGGAAACTCCCCGAGCCTTGTCTCGCCGCTCTATCGCAAGATCGTAATCACCGTCAAAGCACATAATGGACAGAAACAATCCCGGCAGATCCCCCAAGGGCGGCGTGTCGATATTATCCAGCGGAAAACCGAATTTGAACCTCGTCCCCACCCCGAGAGCGGAAACCAGTTCGTGCCATCCGCCGGCTTGATCAAGCGCTTGGATTAAAAACGGTATCCCAAGCCCGACTTTTCGCCTGGCATGCTTGATGCCATCGGTAAAAAAAGGATCCCGAACGCGCGCAAGCGTAGCCTCGTCCATCCCTTTGCCGTTATCGTCTATTTCGATTTCCAGCTGTCCATTATCTTCCACTACACGCACCGTAATTCGATTCGCGCCGGCCTCTACCGAATTCTGGGTAAGGTCGAGCAGGAAATCGCATACGGTACAATGCACCAAATCAACCTTGTTTCTGGTACTTCGCGATTATTTCGGCAACCTGCTCTTTAGCGAGCTTACCATAGACTTCGTCACCTACCATCAAGACAGGGGCAAGTCCACAACAGCCTACGCAGCGCACAGCATCGATGGAGAACATACCATCGGGAGTAACCTCGCTGCCCTTTACGCCGAGAATGCCTTCGGCCTCATCAATAAGCTGCTGGCCGCCCTTAAGATAACAGGCAGTACCCATGCAGATGGCGATGCGGTGCTTGCCCGGCTTCGTCGTCTTGAAGTAGTGATAGAACGTGATGACACCGTAAATCTTGGCAAACGGTATGTTAAGATCCCAGGAAAGACGCTCGGCGGCTTCCCGTGGTATGTAAGTAAACTCATGCTGGACGCGGTGCAGAATCATTATCAGATTCCCCGGCTTGTCTTTCCATTCTTGCACGAAGTTCTCGAGATCTTTAGAAAACGCAATCTTACTGACTGCCATGCGTACCTCCTCATAGATAAAAAAATACCGATATACGAACTACCAGATTGTAGCCCAGCGAAAAAAAAAAGACAAGCACAGTGGGGCGAAAAGAGGCTAAAATTCAACTTAATTTCAACTATTAAAACATTAGTTTTCATAGTTGAATCTCCATACTGGATAAATCAAGTTTTTTAAAAAGAAAAAACATATCGTAATCGATAAAATGCTAATACTTTTATATATTTTGTCAAATGAAAGAACGTTGTATTTTGGCCTTTTTTCTGTTACTATTGTGACCATGCTTGAAAAGTTAATCTTCGATATATTACTTACCGGCGAAGCTTGGTTTTGGCTAAGCCTCCTGATTTCAGGACTGATAATCACCACAATCAGAAAACGCGGAAAACACTACGCTCCCTTACTTGCGTTTTGCACACTTATTCTCGTAATCAGGGCCATGCCGCTCTTTACGCCCCTTATCCCAGAAGCCGCCCGCGCGGCCATCGCAGGTTTTACCCAATCCAAACTCTTTCTGTTATTTACTCTTTCAAGCATGATTACCCTGCTATCGTGGAGCGCCTACATCAATTGCGACGAACGACTTCCCCGCTGGTGGCTTGTTTGCATGCTAGGCATCAATCTTTCCATCGCCGCAGGTTCCGCCGCTATCTTCGCATTGGCCGTCCCGCTTCCCGCAATCGCTATCCAGGCAGGACTCCTCCTGCAATGCATTACGGTGGTTTCCATCCCGGTCATGCTCATCATTCTAACCCGCCCGATACGCGGCAATTGGTTTTTGATAGCCAGCAGCTTCCTGCTCACGGCCATCGGCACCATGAACCTGATTTCGGGAATAGTTCAAATACCCGCCCAATTTCATATCTTAGTCGCCCTCCTCGAGCATATCGCGCTTTCGCTCGCGGCGTTCTTCCCGGTAATCGTATCCCTGCTGGAACTGGCCATCCATTCCCGCGAGGACACCGTCATAGACGATTACGTGACCAATATGAAGAACTCGGTACGGCGGTTCATCCCCGATGAATTCCTTCATCATCTGTCCCGCGAGTCATTCACCGAACTTCAGCTCGGCGATCACATAAAAAAAGACATGACGATTTTCTTTTCGGACATCCGCGCTTTCACGGAACTGTCGGAACAGTTGACGCCCGAAGAAAGCTTCATGTTCATCAATTCCTACCTCTCGCGCATGGTACCGCTTATCAACTCGAACAAGGGTTTCGTGGACAAGTACATGGGAGACGGCATCATGGCCCTGTTCGCCGAAAACGGCGGGGCCGACGATGCCGTTACGGCCGCGGTGGAGATGCAAACGAAGATCAGCGAGTACAACGGTCACCGGGCAAAAATGGGATACCGCGCCATCGGGCTCGGCGTTGGCATCCACACCGGCACGCTCATGCTGGGCATCGTAGGCATACCGGACCGCATGGAAGGCACGGTTATTTCCGATTCGGTAAATTTATCTTCACGCCTACAGAGCATCGCGAAGGCTTTCAACCTCGCCATCGTGATCAGCGAGGCTACGTTCATGAACCTGTCCGATCCGGGCAAATATAAATACCGGTTCATCGGGAAGGTACGGGTAAAGGGGAAGGACGCCCCGGTATCGGTCTTTGAGATTTTCAACGGCCTGCCTCAAGAACTGTTCGACCGCAAGATGCGCTCGAATACTTTTTTCGAGCAGGGCATGCTGGCCTATTATCAAAAGGATTTTTCGGAAGGCCTCTTCTACTTCAAGCGCGCACTCGAATCCGTGCCCGAGGACGGGGCAGCCCGCTTCTACCTCGAAACCTGCCTGCGAAAAACGATAATAATAAAAGAATAACAATAGCCTTTCGGCCTTCCCCCACTCGCCGTATTGGTTCGTCGCACGCAATACCCATTGGCGCGATGCTTACGATACCTTCCTGCACTAAAAAAAAGCTTCCGCCCGGCAGCGAGCCGAACGGAAGCCTTTGACGGATACGATATAAATCAGTTACGGCAGATTTGCCATTATATCCTTGCCCGCCACATCGCGGCTAACTTGCAGCATCGCGGCGCGACGAGCGGCAGCTTCATCGTTTCCTACTGCGATACTCGTCTTTTCCGAACTGTACAGAATCATGCCGGTAGCGAAATCGACGCATTTAACGACTAACCTGGCCGTGGCCTTCCACATGCTGCCGTCTTTTTCGGCAGAGTCGATTTTAGCCGTCCCGTAGATAAACCGCTGAAGGCTGGGTGAATATTGCGTTTTGGCAAGCGACAAAACCTGGGCGTCATTCATGCCCACGATCGCGGCGCTGTCTATGGGAGCAAGGCCAGCCTTGAATTTTTCTTTCGCAAGCGCTTCGAACAAACCGCCTTGGGCAATATTCGTGGAGGCAGCCTTGCCATCGTCCGTTAAATCGATGATGGAGACTCCGGTTGGCACCGTCCTGGCCGCAGAGATTATAAGATACTCAAAATCCACGAAACGCCTGGATAAGTCCTCAAAAAGCGCATCGGAATAGGCAACGAATTTTGAGGGGAGCTGATCGATGAGATCTTTGGTGGAATTCAAATTCAAGGAGACAGTGAGCTTGGCCTTACCGACAAAATCCGGCGCAGGCGGCGTAAAACTAACGATTCCGTCCTTATCGGTCATGGCACGCTCTGTTTTCGTCACCACACGTCCGCTGGACTGCCGTTGATACACGACGAAAACCTCCGCGCCGGGAATCCCGGGAGCCGCATCTCCTTCTCCGAATACCAACTTGGCTTTGAACGGCTTAGGATATTCCTTGCCCAAATTAACCGACAGGGGGCTTTCCACGGAAATCAGCCGCAGTTTACCAAGAAGGCTGCGAGCTTTATTGACGTTACGCTCCATTTTTATGTCCGCATTATCGATTCCGGAACCCGAGGCTGCGATGGCCGCCTGCACATAAAATTTTACTGCATCGAACCAACGGCCTTCGGATGAGGCAGCATCGCCGGAACCTTCAGGTTTGGAAACGGCATCTTCCTGTTCTTTGAAGACCGCTGCGATCCGGGCTTTTTCTTTATTCAGATCGGCGGTTTGATAGGAGGCGAGAATGTAGACGGTTATCGAACCGCTGGGATCTTTAGCCTCATACTTTTCTTTGATCATAAAACCGGATAGCCGTCCGGTTGACTGGGAGCGAACGGTCTGCACTATGTCAGCCTGATATGACTCGAGCGTAGCCTTTGCGGTTGCCGTCGAGTCGACTGAAATCTTGGCGCCTATGAAATTCATTATCGTTGCGACAAGATTGGCCGTCGCATCATCCGTTGCCTTGGCGACATTGCCGGCACCGGCGGAAGAATAGCCCACAAAATATGTATTCGTGGCATCGGGAGCAGGCGGATTAAGCGTCCATTCAGGAGCCTTAACAGGCTTGGGCTGCGAAACACATGAAATAATCGCCAATGAAAAAACCAATATCGATGCCACTTTACGCATAAGAATAAACCTCCAAATAATTGATTTATGCAATTCCTCGAATAACCAGGTACAAGTCCCTTTCAACAAGGCATTCCGAAAGCGAGCCTTTCCGGCCTGCTTTCGCAATCCCCTGATAAATAATCAAAAGGCATCCCTGTTGGGGATGCCTTTTTTCAACGACTATAGATCAGAATCCTTCGTAGAAGGCTCCCTGCACAGCATCCATTGCACGCTGTTTTTCGGCAGTCTTCGGCTCGTTCGCAGCTTCGCCGCTCATTATTTTCTTGAGCTGCTCGTCGAGCACGGTTTTGTCGATGGTATAAAGCTGGATAAGCCTGTACTCATCTTTGTCCCAGGTTTTCTTTCCATCGGGTTTGTACCAGCGGATCTGAACCCACCAGTCCGCAGCTTTCAGGTAGCCGGAGACTTTGGCTTCGGAAACGCTTTTTACGACGCGTTCCATGTATGTCTCTATTTTATCTTTGTCGCCGACTTGAGCGCCGGCAAAAGCGTCTTTTACGCGAATCGACAAAAAGCGAGATACTTCGGTATCCGCATTCAGCCTCTGCGCAGCCAAATTGACGCCGTCAAGACTCTGTCCGCTTACTTCAACGATGAAAACATACTTGTTCGCATAATCGGGAAGTTTCTCTACGGCTTTAGCGCCATTGAGGGAAGCTTCGATCCATGCCGGCGGCGTAACGACTCCGAGAGTAGTTCCCTTATGCTGCAGGATTTCAAAAGGTGCAATCGTCGGTACGACCGGCGGCGGGGTAGGCTTGCTTACGCATCCTACTACGCTAATGACGGCAAGCGCTACAAGAAGAACTGATAGTAACTTTTTCACAACAACCTCCTTAAAGGTTAAGCATGTAATTATGGTCCTTTGCATTCAACCAAAGAACCTGTAGAACCAAACATAACGCATTATATTTAAAAATCAAGACAAAAACGGTAATTACAGACCACTATTGAAAGTAAAAGCCTTTCCTCGGCTGAATACCAGCCTGATGTCATTCAAGCCGGCCCTCTCGGCGGCATCGTAAATCGCGTCTTCGATCTTATCTTTGGACTTGAACGAAAAAACATAGAGGACCGTGCTGGCGGGTGAATAGCTGCTCTGTTCGACAACGCGGACGTTTTTTGCCAACGCCCTGCGCAGTGCGCTTATAGCTCGGGAATCGGGAGTGTTCTGGATCGTTATCTCGTAGCGAACGCCTTGGGATAAAGAGTTCTTAACCAGCATCTTGGATTGCTCGACCATTTTAGGCATCGAGTTCCATACGGACCCCAGCGTGGCGGCAATCACGGCGCTGTTCGCCGTACCGTCCACGGAACGCACCGCGGGACTGGAAAAAGCCACGGACCCGAGCAACTGGGACGTGGATGTGTCGAAAAGCTTCATCGATCCTTGCACGCTCGCCTGATAGATTCCGTTTTTTTGCTCTATCGTAGGCTTGAATGATACTTCCACATAGATATCTGCATTGAATTTCTGCGCGATATACTGGATAAGGTCGATTGAACCGCCAGTCTCCGCCTGATATGCGGTCATCTGGTCTTTCTTGTTTTTCTCTATCTGCTCGGTATCGACGACCGTGAGTCCCAGTTTCTCGATTAGATAGCGATTAGCCTGGGCTACTGCGGATTTGGCGACGGGAGCCTCGATACCCGCTTTTTCGTCGTAATAAACCATGTACTGAAGCTTCGCTAAATAATTCGTAAGAAATGCTTCTTCTTCGGGGGTAAGCACTCCCGGTACGGCGGGGGCTACGTCGTTGGTGCTGGCGGTCGCGGCCGGCGGAGTCGTACTGGCGGCAGCGGTACCGGTAGAGGCGGGGGAAGTGGTAGCGGGGGCTGTAGGCACGCCGGTGACCAATTCCTTTGCCCTGTCTTTACTTGCGGTATCGGCAGGCGTTTGTTGCCCGGAAGCCGTCTGCGGAGGAACAGGAGCTGGGGAACTTACGCAACTGGCCATGAAAACCACGATAATCGCGATAAAAACAAAATACTTCTTCATGTATAACCTTCCTTGAACGCCAACCGGGAATTTCAGTTCTGCGTAACTGCTTGATTAAGCATAGCTCGATTATTTTGCAATTTCAAGGAAAGGAGGAAAATAAATAGATAATTAACCCAAGGGATTCTTGGATAACTCAGGGGAGCAAAAGCTGTGTATTTTTCTCTATTTATTCAAGCCAAGTATAAGCAAGGATTGAATTTCAAGAGGGACGGCGCTGCCCGGACTTATACTCAAGCCGGCGAATGAGGCATTCATCTTTAAAATAGTGACGACATTTTGTTTTAAATTATCGCTGATCACGATAGAATCGTTTTTTTTCTCTACCAACAGCGGCCACGCGGAGCTTGTTTGCCAAGTTTCCAACCTGCCCACAACCTTATCCAGATAGCGAACTACGCCATCTTTGTCGATGGTAAACGACTGCTTGTTATCGAGCAGAACCGAAACAGAAGGAACACCGGCACGCGTTTTCAGCTCCAGCTTGAATCGCGGAAGCGCTGGAGGAATATCTACGGAAACGCCCTGCTCCTTGGTTGCCAGAACAAGACCTTTCGTGGCGGTTTTGCTTTCGGAAAGCGCCTGTTTACCCGAGACTGCGTAGACGGGAACCCCATAACCGGGTTCTTCAAAAGAAATGGCATGAATCAAGGTATCCGAATACATGCCCTTCATGGTTTCCACGAATGGCGAGAGAATATGTCCATAGACGGAAAACTCGTTGTAGATGGCTTTATAGCCTGACTTCCCGGCTATTTCACTTATGCCTGCGGAAGCGCCTTTTCGGGTATCGGGCAATTTCCCCATCCCGGATAATTTACCGTCTATATATATGGAGACTTCAAGAACACCCTCTGCGGTAGCGTTGAAGTTATAGAACAGAGTACTCAATTGATTCGGAAGGGCTTCTTCCGAGCTTAAGCGGCTATCGGTTTTTACATAAGGTACCCGGCCGGAGATTCCCAATTCCAGAATAACCTTGTTACTGGAATCGTAAGACCTGAATAAAACGATTCCAGGCTCCTCGGCGACCGGTGCCTCCTCGAAAGTCTCCTCGGAAGTTTCCAAAGAAGCAGAACTGCTCTGTTTGGGATTTTTAGTATCCCCGACAGCCAACGAGCGCGCGAAATCAGTATCCAGCTCTAAAACCGGGGTTGTATTGGACGTGGAGTCTCCTGTGGTTTCGAGGCCAGCGACAACAATCGTGTCTGCGGTGGGCTGTAAATCTTGGGCTGCAGTCAAAGCTTCGGGTTTTATCGGATTTTTGGCTATGTCCGACGATACCGCAACGGTAACTTTCTTTTCGATTACGGCACTTTCTGTATCGTCCAGCGTGGAATTCTCCGCTAGAGAGGTCAGGGAAAAAAGAATGGAAAAATCTTGAGGCTGGGAAGCATTCCAAGGAATCATGGCATTCTGGGAAACTATGCCGATGCCGTCGCCCAAAACAAAACCAAAGCCGTTGGAGTATTCTTCGGGATAGGGTTTATCCTTGGAAACACTCAGTCTGGAAAGTTCCTGGGTTCCGGTGTTCTCGGTTCCTTCATTGAATTTAAAGGACACAAAAGGATCGTTTACGGGAACTTCAGAAGGGAACACAGCCGGTATCAGGATCGGCACCTTGATCTCGCTGCTTGAAAGCGGGAGGACCGCTTCGTCTGCAAGAGGCTTAAATGGATAAAAATCGGCGGAGATGCTATGAATGCCTTTTTGCTTCGGGGCAGTCCACAAGATTCGGTCGGATTTATTATCGATAAAACCTTCTGAATACACGATACCGTCTACTTTCCAGGAGATCCACGAATCTTTTGATACCGGTCCCGTAAGAACAACCTTGAAAAGCGCGGATTTTCCTGCATTCAACTGTGCCGGGTACAGACTGATGCTCATTTGCGGTCGAGGGAGATCGTAAATCAAGAGCGGAGTATCGATTACGGACAGCACGGATTCGTATTGATCCAGGATCTGGGTACTGAGAACGTAATATCCGAAAGGCAGATTTTCGGGAAAAACAAGAGGAGGCAGCGCCTCTTCGAAAGAATCAACGATACGATATTTTTCCGGGATTATTTGGTCGCTGGTCTTTTTTGCAAAGGATATTCTCGCGACTTCTTTGTTTTTTGAGTCCAGGAGAAGCACGGTTACGAAAGACGGAGACGGAGCTCCCGACATGACGTTGATGGATAGATCAACAGGAGCTTTATTATCTAGGGGAACGCCGCGACTGAGCGCTTTGTCGTCCTGGGAGACATCCAGGACATACATTTTATCAAGATCTTTCTGGGTAAACAGGTCAGATCCGGCATCGCAACCGGCAAACAAGGCGAGAACAAAAAAAATCGTTACGAAGAATCGGAACCTGCGCATTGCTCTCCTAGTAAACTACTGACCTCAATCGACTACACAGATATTTACGGTATATAGAATAAACCATAATAAATATACTACGGGTTTCCAGTAATTTCAACTATTTATTGTCATTCACAGGCAAAATGCCGAAATTATCAATTATCTCCATGTTTTTTCCACTCGATCCCGACCATCGCCGGATATTTTCCAGGATCGCAAGCGCATCTTCTCCCTGCGCTACCGAGGGAATGTAGCTACCGTGATTGATGCGCACGGGAGTGATGCGAATGGACTTCAGGATTCCGGCATCCAAGGAAAGCTCGAAAAAGGCTGATTCGTACGTTTTTTCCGAACGCATGTCAAAGACAAAGTTACCCATGGAATAGAGAATGGCTCCGCCGTTATAGACTTCGATTCCCTGCAATACGTGGGGATGATGACCGAGTACCGCCGTAGCCCCCGCATCGATTATTGCCCGACCCAGAAGCATCTGGCGGTTCTGCGGATAGTGCTGATGCTCTTCTCCCCAATGTACCGAAACAAAAAGATAATCAGGTTTATAGAGTTCCTGTACCCGACGTACATCCTGGGAAATATCGTCGATTTTGGCGATAGCGACTCCTTCCGGGCCGATTCCGGGTTTATCGGGGAACTGTGTTTTTTTGATCGCCGGTAAACCGCTCAGGCTCTTTTCTGCCCGTAAAAGAATCTGCGCGTTAGAAGTATCATCAGCTTCGATTACGCTCCAAATAGGCTCGGCATAGGCAAGAAAAGCCACTTTAACACCGTTTTTTTCCAGAATTACCGGGGCTCGTGCCTCCGCAGCGTCTTTTCCGGCTCCGCACCGGGCAATCCCCAATAAATCGAGGTAGTCCAAGGTTTCGCTCAGCGCACGGGGGCCATAATCGTTCATGTGGTTATTGGCAAGGGAAACGATATCGAAACCGGCCCATTTCAATCCAAAAAGACTTTCAGGATCAGCCCGAAAGGTGATTACTTCAGGCTTTCCGGGATAGGGCTCGCCTATATACGCGGCGGGGCACTCGAGATTCGCGAACGCGAAATCCGCAGAGCGAACCGCCTCGCGAACACCTGTAAACAAATACCGGTAGCCATTTTCCTCGGCGCGCTTGCCCGGGGAGCGCGACAGCAGGATATCGCCGCAGGCAAGGAGATTGATGCGACGGGATAGCGGCGAAGGTTCCGGAATATCCGCGATTTGCGGCGTCTGTGTTTCCGATTCGGCTTTGGAGGCGAAAAAAAGATTCGTTTTTTTGATAAGGGGTATCCGGAATAGGACGAAGCAGGCAGCGGCAAGGAACAGCAAAACCAAAAAAAACAATTGCAGGTTAACGGCCTTTTTTCCTGAACGTCCATTCATGTCGGCGTAACCTCTTGGGGCAATTCTGACTTGCGTCTGTTTTGCACCCATAGTACACTGAATCCGTGAAAAAAACAATTATTGCCGTACTGGAGCTTTCTCCGCTGGCCAACTCGATTTTACAAGCCTTCATCGCCGAAGCGCCCCTCACCGATCGCACGATAATCGTTGCCCGACCGGGCATACAGGAATCAAGCGCAAGCGCTGCCGAGCGAGAATCCGACGAGGACCAGCCCTTGGAGCTTCCGTGCCTGCAGGTTGAGTGGAATCCATTGTCGTACGCGTCCACGAGAAGCGCGTGGCAGCAGGCGGAAAATCTTGTGGAAGGTTGCCCGGACGAACTCGTAATTCTCATAGCGCCCCAACCTGACACGCGCCCGTTGGAGGAATGCGGCCCGCGCGACCTTGAGCGCTGCGCGCTGGCCAACGGTTCCGCCTTGGCCCTGCTTATCCAGGAGGCCGACAGGCGCTTCGCGGAAAGCGGCGGCGGCTCTCTCGTGGTAGCCTTGTGCAATCCGCCGCAGACGGGCCCTCTGCCTTCGATGGCGCTGGGCGCCGCCACGGGACTTACCGAAGGAATCCTCGCGCTTCAGCAGGAAGCCGGCAAACATTCAAACCCCGACGGAAAAAAACCTTCGACGATCCGCTTCATGGCCGTCCGCGACGAATCGGGTCAGCCGGATCTGCTTTCGCGCTACCTTACGAAAATCCTTGACGAAAACCCCAAGGACATTGGCAAGATACTGAGGCATACCGGCAGAAGCGGGCTTTTCGGACGAGCCTAAGATACGCGGGACTCGGGATAAAAAACTAGGAGGCCGCATGTCGGGCAAAGGCGTGAAGAGATTCGGCATTTTAACGAGCGGCGGCGACTGTCCCGGCCTGAACGCCGCCATTCGCGGCGTGGCCAAGGCGGCTTCCGGAATGTACGGCATGGAAATCGTCGGCATAAACAACGGATACCGCGGATTGATAAACGCGGATACGCAATTGCTGTCTTCAGGAGATTTCTCGGGAATCCTTACCATGGGCGGCACGATCCTCGGATCTTCCCGCGAGAAGCCCTTCAAGGACCGGGAGCATTCCGTCGAGGGAAACCCGGGTAACGGCGCAAAGCGCCTGAGCGATGCGGATATCGGCAAGGACAAACCCGAGCTTATCAAAAAAAACATCGAGGAACTCCGGCTCGACGCCCTGGTGGTGCTTGGGGGCAACGGAACCAATACCACCGCGCACCTGCTTGCGGCGGAAGGCATCAACGTAATCGGCCTGCCAAAGACGATAGACAACGACATCTTCGGCACGGACGTTTCCTTCGGTTTCCATTCCGCGGTGGACATCGCGAGCGAGGCCATAGACAGGCTCCATTCCACCGCGAATTCGCATAACCGCGTCATGGTCATAGAGCTGATGGGACACAAGGCCGGCTGGCTCGCCCTCTATGCGGGGATAGCCGGAGGCGGTGATATTATTATAATTCCCGAGATTCCCTACACGGTTTCCGCCCTGGCCCGAAGCCTGGAAAAACGCAGGTCTGAAGGCAAGAAATTCAGCATCGTCGCGGTGGCCGAAGGCGCGATGAGCGAGGCCGAGGCCGCCCTGCCGAAAAAAGAGCGCAAAAGAATGAGGGAGGCCATGCCCTGGCCGTCCATCGGATACCGCGTCGCGGCCGAGATACAAAACGCCACCGGCATGGAGACAAGGGTCACCGTGCTGGGCTACCTGCAGCGTGGCGGGACTCCGAGCGCCTACGACCGCGTCCTGGCCACGGAGTTCGGCACCACCGCCGCCGAGATGCTGTCCAAGGGAATATTCGGGAGAATGGCCGCGATGGTGGGCTCGGCCATTACCAGCGTACCGCTGGAGGAAGTCGCCGGCAAGACCAAGACGATTCCACTGGATCATCCACTGATATCCACGGCACGGCAAGTAGGGACGAGCTTCGGGGACTAATGATCGAGCCTAGCCAGGGCAGACCTGGCATGGGCCTCCAAGCCTTCGGCGCGCGCCAGAATCGCCGTATCTTCGATCAGCATCGCATCAGAGCCGTCCAAGTCCAGCCAGGTACGAATCCGCAGGAAATCATACACGGACAGTCCCCCGGAACTTCTCGACCTGCCCGACGTAGGCAGTGTGTGATTGGGACCGATACCGTAGTCGCCGAAAACCTCAGCCGAGCGAAGCCCGCGGAATATCGCACCGGCGTTTAAGCAGAGCGCCTGCATTTCAGCCGGCCGCTCGAGGGCGAGTTCCAGATGCTCGGGAGCAAACCGGTTGGCGACCTCGGCCAAGGCCTTGCGGTCGGCAGAGATGAATGCCCACCCATTGGCCAATGCAAGCCGCGCGGTTTCGGCGGATACAGGGGGCAGCTCTTCAAGGTGGGCCTCCAGCTCGGCTTCCACCTCCAGCACGAAGGACTCGGATACCGCGGCCAGCGCGGGCACCGCTTCGGGATCGTGTTCCGCTTGAGCCAGGAGATCCCATGCCACGACGGACGGCGAAGCGCTGGCGTCGGCTATCACGAGCAGCTCGCTGGGCCCTGCAGGCGCGTCGGTTCGAACCCAGGCCTGGGCAAGGCGCTTGGCCGCGGACACGTAGCGATTCCCCGGCCCCACGACGACATCGCGGGCAACAAGGGGGCCGCAGCCGAACGTCATTGCGGCAATGGCCTGTGCGCCGCCGGCCGCGCACAATAAATCCACGCCGGCCAAGGCACAGGCGGCCAGGACCAGCGGCGTCGGCCGGGGACACGCCGCGGTCACATCCGGAACGCCAGCGGTCTTGGCGACGGCTGCCGTCATGAGCGCGCTTGAAGGCAGTGCGTAGCGACCGCCGGGAACATAGCAGCCGGCGCGTTCTACCGGCAGGACCTCGTGACCCGCAAGACCGCCGGGTACCGGTATCGTAACCGAACCAAGCGCTTGTACCTGCGCTTCGGCAAACAAGCGCATTCGAGACGCCGCCCGTTCCAATGCTTCTCGGGTACCCAGGTCGAGCCCTCTTAGCGCGGCGGAAAAATCCATGGGGCCGTACCACAGCTTGCCGGTGCGTCCATCCAGCGAAGCACTGAGCCGCAGCAGGGCCGTTTCGCCCTCCGCCCGGATTTCGTCCATGATTTCCTTGACGCGCATGATGCAATCCTCATCCCTTTTTTCATCGAGCCCCCGGTTCGCAACCCTGCCGCCTGGCATTATCTGAGAGAGCCCTACCCGCTTCAGTGTATTCCCTGCGCCCATGACCCTGCTCCTTCCGCCGTTATATTTTTTTTTGCATCGCCCGGCCGCCTGCTCAAGCGCAGGGCCCGTCGATCCAAAACCTTTGCCGCCTCGGCCAGCGACGATCCTTCGCGGGCTAATTTCACTGCGGCAAAATAAAGCAGATCCGCGGCCTCCTCGGCGGCGCGTTCGGCGCCTTGAGCCTCGCACAGTTCGCGCGCCTCCTCCGAAAGCTTCGAGCCGAGGAGCGCCGGGTCGCCGAACAGCCGCGCCGTGTACGAACCAACGGGCGCCGTTCCGTCCGATACCATGGCCAGCCTGCCGGCTACCGTGCGGTCCAGCAGGCCGAAGCCCCCGTCCGGCCGCTGGGGCCCCGTAAAGCAGCTTCTGGCGCCGCTATGGCAAAATTTCCCAGAGTCAAGGCGCACCGTAAAGCGCAAGGCATCCCGGTCGCAGTCGGCATCGACGCGAAGAAGAGTCTGCGTATCGCCGCTCGAGCCGCCTTTTTTCCAGAGACCTCGTTTTCTGGATCGATAGATACCCGTCCTTGTTTCGATCGCCGTCGCAAGGCTTTCCGCATCGGAGTACGCGAGGCCCAAGGCGACTCCCGCCTCGTCGCAGACCACGGTAGGCCACAAGCCGTCTGCCCTGTCGCTATGGAGGCATGCGGACAGCGCCTGGGCCGGTTTCAGGATTCCCTTATAGAGAGCCATGCCCACCTGGGCGTCGATTCCCAGGGAATCAAGCTCCGCCATTTCTTCCGAGCTAACGACGCCGCCAGCCAGTGTTATATTTCCTTTATAGCCTGATTCGCGCAAAGCATTCTTGAGCAGCCTGGCGGAAGATATATCCGCGCCTTCCAAGGTGCCTTCTCGCCCTATTTCGGTAAAAAGGAAGCCCCCGGCATAGTCCGCGAGCTCCAAGCACTTTGTGGAGACGCTTGCGCCGGTTGATTTGGTCCAGCCGGAGTCCATGACGATGCCGTTACGGGAATCAAGGCAGGCAATCAGCCGGGAAGCCGGAAAAATCTTGAGAAACGACGGCGTAGCCATGGTACCGATCATTATGGAAACAGCTCCCGCGTCGAGATATTCGGTTGCCAGCGCCGCGTCGCGTATGCCGCCGCCAACGCGGCACGGATATTTTTTTATAAGCTCGAGTACCAGCGCGCGGTTATCGCCCTTCCCGAGCGCGGCATCGAGATCCACCACCGCGATTTCGCCGAGAAGGGAAAACTCCGCCGCGCGGTCCAAGGGATCGCCTCCGTCCAGCTCGAATCGACGGCCGTTAACCAGCTGCACCGCCCGTCCGTTCATGATATCTATGGAAGGAATCAACATATCCTGACCTCCGCGCCATTATTGCGCATGTATGATTTTATGCAAGCGATGGTAATTTTTTTGTCATGCAGTGCGCCTGCGAGCAGCACCGCCGCGGCGCCTGACCGCACTCCATCATAAACCTGATCGGCGCTTGCCGCTCCGCCTGAGGCTATTACCGGCGTGCCTGGCAGCGCCCGGGACAGATCGGAAATAAGTCCCGCATCGTACCCGAGACCAGTGCCGTCGCGATCCCTGCTTGTCAGCAGAATTTCACCCGCTCCCAAGTCCACGGCGCGGCGCGCCCAATCCAGCGCGCATGCTCCGGTGGCGAAGCGCCCGGAGTCGAGGAAAACCCGCGCCGTTCCGTCCGCATCGCGGGCCGCGTCCACCGCCACGACGCAGCACTGCCTGCCGAACTCGCGGGCGATTTCGGTTACGAGCCCGGGTTTCCTGTACGCCATGGAATTGATGGAAACTTTGTCCGCGCCGGACTTCAGCATATTCTCCGCGTCCTTCAAACTGCTCACTCCGCCCCCCGCGCACAGGGGAATCCCGATGGCCGCGCGCACGGATTGTATCGTTTCCAGCGATGGTCCCCTGCCTTCCTTCCCGGCGCCTATATCCAAGAGCACGAGCTCGTCCGCCCCTTCGCGCTCATAGCGTTCCGCTAGAAAGGCCGGCTCGCCGACATCGCGCATATCCTTGAACCGCAAGCCTTTCACCACGCGCCCCGCACTTATGTCCAGGCAGGGAATCACCCTGATGGCCGAGGAAGCATTATTTTTTCTCCCCAAGCTGACAGGAAGCGAAAAGGTCTGCTGTTGCGTCCGGAAAGTATCATTTTTTCGCAAACAAAAATCCGGCCGTAGCCAGCGGCGTATCAGGCGCAAGCCCCACTCCCCCGAAAGCTCGGGGTGAAACTGGCAAAGCAGAACCGGGCCTTTTTCAAGCGCCGCGACAAAATCCGAGCCATACCTCGCCGTAGACGCATGCCACCCATCCGGCGCGGCATCCAACTTGTAGGAGTTGGCGAAATAAGCCCAGCCATCCTCCGACACCGCCGAGCCGCCCGCACTCACGCGGTTCCACCCGAACTGCGGGCTCCGCACCCCGGCGTCGAACCCCGTTAAATTTCCGCTCAAGGCGGAGATTCCCATCGCACCCGGGCTTTCCTCGCTCGCATTAAAAAATAATTGCATGCCAAGGCATATTCCGAGCGTCGGCGCGCCTCTGGCCACCCTGGCCGAAAAAGCGCGGCCAAGGCCGCTTTCCGCGAGGCGGAGGGCCACCGGCCCAAAAGAGCCGACTCCGGGAAGAACGGCGAATTCCGCCGCGGCAATTATTTCGGGGCTGTCGCTCACGCTCGGTTCGGCTCCTGCCCTCCCAAGCGCGGCGAGCACGCTCGCCACATTGCAGCGCCCGGTATCCGCTACCACGACTTCGTGTTTACCCATTGCCATCGGCGAGCCCCCGTTCCGCCAGCGAGCCTTTCAGGCTCGGAATAAAAGCCTCCGGACGCAAGGAGTCCGCTATCGGGCTGCGATCCACCGATGCGCAGTCAAACGACACCGCTTCCCGCAAAGCCAAGCCGAGCGCCTTGAACGCGGCCTCCGCCCGGTGATGGTCGTTTGCGCCGCGGATTACGTCGAGATGGACGCTCACCAAAGCTGCATTAGCCAGGCTCGCCACCGCGTGAGCGATATTTTCGCATGACATGGTGCCGATATTCTCGCGGCGCAATCCAAGCTTCACGACGCTGTGCGGTCTCCCCGAAATATCGACGACCGCCCTCGCCAGCGATTCATCAAGCGGAGCGTAGGCGCAGCCGAAACGGCGTATCCCCGCCCGGTCTCCCAATGCGTCCCGAAGACCGAGACCAAGTGCCAAGGCGCAGTCTTCCACGCTGTGATGGTCGTCAACCTGCAAGTCCCCCGAGCATTTCAAGTCCAGCGACCAGCGGGCGTAGAAGGCCAGCGAGCCCAGCAGATGATCAAAAAACGGCAGGCCGGTCCCGACCTCAACCGCACCTGGCGCAAGCGCGAGCGACACGGCGACCCTGGTTTCCCCCGTCGCGCGGCTTACGACCGCCGAACGATATAATTTATTTATCACTTCCCGCTCCAATGCCGCGCACGGCTTCCAGAAGCTTCGAAAAATCGGATCCGTCGCCGGGGCATGTTATTCGCACGGCCTGCTCGAGTCCGCGCATCCCGGGGAAAATTCGTATTATAATTCCGAACCCTGCAAAGGCATCGGCCAAGGCTCGCGGATCCTTCGTCTTAAAAAACACGAAGTTCGCCTGGCTTTCCGCGGTTCCCGAGGCGCACAATCCGCGAGACTCCAGCTCGCGCGCCAGGATTTTTTTCTCTTTCCGCACAGTTTTTATAGCCGCGGCCAAACCGTCCGGGTCAACGAGGGCCGCGCCCGCAGCCGCGATCGCAAGCCCCGAAACGGGATAGGGAGCCCCGGCGGCGCGCAGGCAAGAGGCTTCCAAGGCGTTTGGGGCGATGGCGTATCCTATGCGCAAACCAGCCAAGCCGTAAGCCTTGGAAAAACTCCTTACGATGAATGACGGCGCAGCGCGACTAGCCGCCAAAACGGGGCTTGGATCCTCATCCGCGAATTCTCCATAGGCCGCATCGAACAGCAAGGCCGCGCCGTTGGCCGCGCATGTTTCCGCGATGGCCAGAGCTTCAGCCTCGCTTACGCAGAGCCCCAGCGGATTTGAGGGACTGGCCAGGCATACAAGACTCAACGCCGGGCAGTTTTCAATCAAATCAACCGCCCTTGCCAGCGGAAAGGCATCCGATTCCCACCATGGCAATTCCACGCAGAGGGATCCTCGGGCTTTCGCATATTGACTGAACATGGAAAAGGCCGGCTCAAAAACAAGCACCTTCGAGGCCGGTGCCGTACGCGACGCGATGATCCTGGATATGGCGTCGTCACCGCCCGCCGTCACCACGACGCGAGAGGGATCGACATTCCACCGGTCGGCTATATTTTTTTCCAGGACATCGGCTACGGCATA
Source organism: uncultured Treponemataceae bacterium (assembly GCA_964485395.1). Lineage (GTDB taxonomy): Bacteria > Spirochaetota > Spirochaetia > Treponematales > UBA12059 > JANNSO01. The sequence goes on from CAZAJF010000014.1 coordinate 62,143, forward strand.
GCGATTCGGCGCCGACTCCAGCCGTAGATCCATCATCGCTTTTTTCAGTTCTGTTACGGAAGAGCGAAAAGGCTTGCCTTCATTCGCATCCAGCCGCAGTTCCGAGCCGCCCGATTTCCGGCCAGGTTTATAGCGGCCTTCCGCGGTAATCCAGGGAGACCGCGCCGAAGGTCTTGTCCTCACGCCGCAAATATTCATCGATAGTTCCTTCATGCTGATTCCTTTCCGCCGGTTGCGCGCTCACGGCACGATCTGGCTTGGTTCCGTGATTACGATGCCGGTGCCGCCCCGCTCCCGGATTGCCGGAATGAGCCCGGGCAGGGCGGAACGCGGCGCAGCCACTTTCACCGCATAGCCGCAGTCGCCCTTGAGGCTCGAAATCGTCGGAGTCCTTAGGGCCGGCAGTATTTCCATAAGCGCATCCAGGCGAGCCGAGTCGATATTCACCTCGAGCATCACGCGGCCGCGAGCCTGCAGCACGCTGCCGCAGAGCAGCACGAACCACTCGATGCGTTCCCGTCGCCGGGGATCTTCCAGGGCGGCGGGATTGGCGTACAGCCTCGTGGTGCTGGTCATGATGGTCTCGATCGTTTCCAGCCCGTTCGCACGGAGCGTCGAACCGGTCGCCGTATTGTCGACTATGCAGTCGGCATCCTCCGGCGGAAAAACCTCGGTGGCCCCGTACGACCGAATCAACGAGGCATCGAGTTTATTTTTCTTAATCCATCTGGCGGCGAGGTTTACGTACTCGCTGGCTACGGTAAGCCTGCGCCGGGGGAGCTTTCCGCGAAGGAGGACGGTTTTGGGGGCGGCTGCCACGATCGAGACGAGATCCAGCCCGGTATCCAGCAGTTCCACGAGGCTTGCGTCGAGCTCGGCCACCCAATCCGCTCCGGCAAAGCCGATATCGCGGCTGCCCGCGTGGAGCATCTCGATGATATTCTGCGGCTTGAGCAGCTTGACGTCGAAACCGTACCCGATGCCGGACGGCCGGTAATCCCGGTCCGCCGATGTCATGTCCATGCCGGCCTCTGCCAGCAGGCGCTGTATGCCCGCCTGCATCCGGCCCTTGGGGAGCGCGAGCCTGAGCGTTTCGCCCGGCCCGCTTCGCACCTGATTCATAAAACCTCCAAAAAAAAAGCGCCGACCATTTTTGGTCGGCGCTTTTCCTCGAAGGGTTCGGTACCCCCTGGAAATGCGAACGCCGACCTTGCGGTCGGCGCGTCGTTCCAGGTATGCCCGCTACGGAGCCTAGCCCATGACAATCACCGCGACCGCGTTTATATGGCCGTGATGATGGAGATGGTTAAGCTGTACGGAAAAATCGTTACTCACGGGAGAAACATACCCCGGCATCAGGATTTTTGTCAATATCATATTTTGTCGATGAGCATGGAGCACTTGCCCGAGGGTATGGGCAGCGTCTTCTTCTTGCGGCCCAGCACATTGATGGTAAAGTAATATAGCTTCTCGGATTCCATGTGTATTTCCCAGCCCCGGCCGCTCTTGTTGGAGAGGATGGTAACCATGTTGCGCTTGAGGCTGAGGTTCTCGATGCCCATGATTTCCAGGTTTGGAATGTACCAGTCCACCGTTTTTCGCGGAAGTGAAACCGACAGGCCGACGACGTTCTCTATCATGAGGGCGACGGTGGCGAGACCTGCGTAGGCAAGATACTGGGAACGGGGCCACGCGGGATTTTCCGGCCATATGGCCTTGCCTTCGTTTTGCGGCTGGTAAGCCTCCCAGAGAACCTGCTTGTTGTCGCCGTTCGTATGGGCTGAATCAAGGATGAAATACAGGTGCCGGATGGCGCAATCCCTGGCGAGTTCCCACCGGTCGTATTTTTCGAGGCCCTTGATTATCATATAGGTGAAAGCCGGTATTACCGAGCCGCGATAGCCCAAACCGCGCTTGTCGTAGTCTTTCGCGTCCGCGGCCAGCGTAGGAAACGGATTTTCGGTACCGAAGGTCTTGGGATTGGAAAGATGCGCGATCAACGCTTCGGCACGCTCTTCGTTGACGACTTCCGCAAGCAAAGGCCAGAAACCGCCGATAGTCTTGATGCGCACTTGGGTTTCGGCCGCGTCTATGTCGTAGTAGAATCCGTCCTCGGAGTTCCACATCATGTTATTGAGGCGGGTCTTTAAGGAAAAATAATTACGCTTATATATGAAGCCAATATCCTTATCGTTAAGAATATCACCCAAAGCGGCCATATACATGGAGTTTATAGCCATGGCGGCCACGAAATCGACATGATACTTGGCCTTACCCCGGGGAGAATTGGACATTCCCGTGGCGCAAACAGGTGTCTCGAACAAGCCGTTAGCCCGTTTAAAACTGTCTTCGACCCATGCATAATATTTCTGCAATACGGGCATGACTTCTTTAACACGTTTTTTATTGGCAGTCTTATGGTAGAGATTGTACTCGGCCCAGGCAAAGAGCGGCAAGCCGACACCTTCGGGATTTTCGGGCGGAAGCAGGGGCTTGCCTGTTTCTATGGAATATTTCCACCGAATGGCGCCGTTTTCCTCCTGCTTGCTATAGAGTGCATCCAATCCATTCGACGCCGAATATATCCGGTTGGAGTACACCAGAAAAAACGATGAGAAAATTTGTTCGCTCTGGTCCAGGATGTTGTCTTCCGGATAATAAAAGAACTTTCCGCCGCTAATTTCGCTGGCCGGAGAGCCACTGGTCCAATAATCCGCAATCCAAGCCCAGGTTTTGTCATAGAGATCGACAAAATCCTGATCATAAAAATGAATCCCTGGAAAATCCCGCTTATTCAAGGGCTATACTCCCAAAACCTTACGCATTTCTTGCAAAATACGCAAAGCATTTCTAGTGTTTGCTAAAGAAAAGGAAAAAAGACATAGAAAGAGAATATAATCGGCCTTGGATGTTTTGTCAAATTTTTTATTAATGATTAAATCGAAATTTAAGAAAAAAAGCTTGCAAAATACCAATAAAGTAGTATGTTTAGTAAGTAGAGGTTAATAAGAGAATTTATAGGGTACTAATTCCTACAAACTGTTTTAGGGAGGGCCTTTATGGATACTCCGCCTTATTTAGCGTAGCCGTGTTAAACGGCTGGTTTTATTTTAAACTTTTGTGCTGATGTTTTTGATCAAATAGTTTTTATTATGCGTCTTATATACGACGCAGACCCTGGTTTAAAACCGGGCATTAACGGTCGCCCATCGGGCGACCGTTTTCATTTTCCGGGAAAACCTTGCGTACCGAATATGCCGCATGCAAAAACGGCAGAATATCGATGTTATCGCCGGTATTGTAATTATCCTCTTTACAGAAAAGCCAAATATACCGAAATTATAAATAATGATTATTACGCTGTTCAAGACATCCAAAAGCGGCTCGATGCAGTATTATACCCTGCACAACAGGCAAGCCCTGCTTACCGAGCCTTATGCGCTTACCGTCGCCTGGCGTACAGGGCAAGGGAAAGAACACGACAAAATTTACGGCTTCGAAACCATGGCGGAGATGGATAAGAAAATCCGGTCGATTTTCAGCAAGAAAATAAAAGCTGGTTACAAGCTCCTGTACAGCTTCATGCGGGAAAAACCCGCCGATGCGTCGCCGGATTCCGACATCGCCGCCTTTCTGGAAAAGCGCAAGCACGGCTAATCCCGGTCTAGGCCGGGAGGCAGGATACGTTCCATGTCGATAAGCTGTTCCGCGAGTTTTCTGACGTTTTCCCGCAGTTTAAAGATACAATCGGTGATGACGGCGTTTCCTTTTGCCACGTCTTCGGCAAACGCCTTGCAACTGGGCGCACCGCACGAGCCGCAGTCCAGCCCCGGCAAGGTGGTGGCGATCAGTTCCATTTCTTCCATCAGGATCATTGCCTTGAGCATGTCGGGATGCAGCCGCAAGGCTTCCCGCGCTTCCACGCTTTCTTCCCACACAAGTTTGATTCCGCTGACATCGGCAGGCATGTCACGCTTGGTCCGGTGCGCTATGCGCCGCTCGCGGACACGTATCCTGCCCCTGGCTATATAGGGATTCTCCACGGTAAGCGGGCCGCCCACGCAACCGGCGGGGCATGAAAGAGCCTCGATAAACGCCACGTTCGTAAGTTTCCCGTTCTCCAGAGCTTCGAAAACTCCAATTACATCGTTGATTCCGCTGACGCTGATGCCTCGCGAGTTTCCAACCGCGTCGCTTTCGCCGTCTATATGCGCCCAGCCCACGCCCCTGCCCGAGGCGTGCGCCAGCGGCAGTTCTTCCACCGAAGGCAGGATATTCCGTAGCGGAAGATAAATATCCTTGATGCCGATAACGCCATCCACGGCGGAAGTCCGCAAGCCCTGCGGATACCGCGATACCGTAACCTTGCCGGCGCACGGCGAGATGAAAAACACACCGACATCGGTCCGGCCCGGATACAGATACTCCTTGACCATGCGTGCCGCGACCTCCATGGGCGAGAGCACGGGTACCAGCCGGTCAAGGAGGCTGGGAAAGCGCACTTGTATCAATTTGACGACAGCCGGACAGGCGGAGGAAATATGGGGCCCGGAAATCTTGGAGTTTGCGATGCACATGGCAGTGGCGTCGGCAACCAGCTCGGCGGCCCAGGCTACTTCAAGGACACGGTCGAAGCCCAGGGTAAGGAGACCGGACAGTATTCGGTCTATCGTGTATTTTTCATCGAACTGGCCGTAGAGAGTCGGAGCGGGAATGGCCACGCGGACCGCAAAGCGCTCTAGGGCGGAAAGCGGGTCCGAGATCGGTTTCTTGGCGTTCTGCTTGCAGACGCGGATGCATTCCCCGCAATCGATGCAGCGCTCGTCCATGATGAGCGCGCGGCCTTTCCTGACGCGGATGGCTTCTGTCGGGCAGTAGCGCACGCAGGTCGTGCAGCCGATGCATTTTGAGGAATCGAGCGTTACGGAATGGCTTGCCTTGGAGTTCATGGATTCAACTTGATTAAAAACTTCACGGTGGTGCCTTTGCCTACCACCGACTCGATGGTAAGCTCGTCGGAATTCCGCTTCATGTTGGGTAAGCCGAGGCCTGCGCCGAAACCCATTTCGCGCGCGTGCTGGGGTGCGGTGGAATAGCCTTCTCTCATGGCCAGCTCAAGATCGGGGATGCCCGGACCGGTATCCTCCATGATGACAAGAATGCAATCGGGGCTTATTTCAACGAGCGCGATGCCGCCGTTTGCATGGATAACCATGTTTATCTCGGCTTCGTACATTGCCACGGCGGTTCTCTTGATGACGGCAGGATCGATACCCAAGCGCCCGAGCGCTTTCTTTACCTCGGTGCTTGCACGACCCGCAAGCGACAAGTCGTCGCCCGGAACCTCATAGCGAAGCTTCATGCAGGGGGATCAGTTCGCGGCCCGCATGCTGCCCAAGCGGAGACCGGCTTCGTATAATCGGCCGCAAGCCAGAAACATGCTGTATTTCGTGTGGATCAGCACCATCCCGTTGGATCGAGCCTCTTCTATCATGTCTTTAGACGGCGACTTGCCCCGGACGAACACAACGACCTTGATATCCATGAGGTCGGCCGTGCGGATAACCTGCGGATTGACGAGCCCGGTAAGAAGAACAACCTTATCCTTGACGAAAGCCATGACATCGCTCATGAGATCGGCCCCACATGCAGCTTGGACATCCAAGTCCAGCTGATCCTCACCGCTTACCAACACGCCCTCAAGCGTCGCTACAATTTCACGAACCTTCATCTAGACTCCTGTCGCAAAAGTGTAGCATGACGGAGTCTGATCGGCAATATAGGCCGTTAAGGGAGAAGCAGCCGAGCTCGTTTAAAATTTCAGGTGGATTCCGGGGTTTCCAGCGGCAAATAAACTCTTACGCAGGTGCCGCTGCCCTTTCTTGAACTGATGCGCATGAATCCGCCGTGGCGCTTTACGGCGCTGTAACATACCGACATACCCAAGCCCGTTCCGACACCGTAGGGCTTGGTCGTAAAAAACGGGTCGAACACCTTGGCCAGGGTCGCTTCGTCCATGCCTACGCCAGTATCTTCTATTTCAATGCAGGCATATCGGGCTCCCGGTTTCGCATCGGCTGCCCTGTCGTAAATATCCGCTATATATTCGCTAATGCGCACGGTAATGGTTCCGCCCTTGGGCTCTGCCTGAGGGCGCATGACCGTAACGGCGTGTCCGGCATTCCCGATCATGTTGACGAAGGCTTGTTCCAACTCCACGCGGTCGCCGTATACGATGGTTCCGGTATCCGTGCTCTCGTCGAAATTCAATATGACATTCGCGTCGAGCGACGCGCGCGCTATGTCGCCGGCGGAGCGCAGCGCGTCCCTGAGCGGAACGGGCAGCCGCTCCTTGGATTTTGGCCTGGACAGGAGGTGCAGCCGCTTGATGAGGTCCGCCCCGCGTCTGGCTCCCAATTCTATGGTCTTCATGATTTCCAGTAAATCTTCATCATCGGGTCGCTTGCCGGTTTTAAGGTCGAAAAGCAGCATGTCCGAACTTCCGAGCACGGAGTTGATTATGTTGCCGAAATCGTGCGCAAGACCGCCAGCCATTCCTGCCATGGATTCGAACATGCGCTTCTGCCTTTCCAGCTCTTCGGTACGGACCATGTCGGACATGTCCATGAATACGATGAGGCAGCTCGTCTCGTTCCCGGAGGCCAGCGGAAGGAAGCGGACGCGAAAAAGGCTGCCGGCCGAGGAAGGCAGCTGTTCCTTGTAAAAATCCAGGCCGCTCTGGCTGTCCGCCACAGATTTTATGATGGCTTTATAGCCGGTCATGGAGGGAACGCATTCGTACAGGTTACCCCCCGCCGATACTTTGGCCCCGCCGGCGAAGCCCTCGACAAAAGGTTTGTTGGCAAGATGGATCTGCCCCAAGGGCGACACGACGACGAGAGCCTCGGGGAGAGCGTCCAGGACGGTACCCAGGTAGCCGTCCAGCTTGCCTATCGTATATTCGCGTTTCTGTATCTCCCGTACCACGCCCAGCAATTTTCCGGACAGGTCGGCAAGCTCGTCACGGCCTTCCAAGGGGCGGATATCGTCGAAGTTTCCAGCCGCGATGGAATCCAGCGATAGTGAGAGAACCCGTATCCTGCGCACGACGTGATTTTGCGCAAGCAGGGAAACCACCGAGATGATCGCCAGGAAAAACAGCATCGACAACGCGAGGTACACAATGCCGGTCCGGTATACTTGCTGAAACGCCTGGGAAAACGGCACGGTCATGATTAAAATATAATCATCCGCGATAGAACGCGAAAAAACGAGGTGATTCTCGCCGTGCAGGGGCGCATCGGTGAATACAGCCCCGCTTTTCTTCGTTTCAGCTATGATGCCCGAGAGGGCCTTCGCGTTTTCCCCTACGGAGCCCAACTTGGAATAGAGTATCTCCCCGGTCTCGCGGAAGGCGAGCAGGGTATCGGTCTCTTTCGTATACGATATGCTGTTGAGAAAACCGTACAGTGATTGCAAATCTATTTCTACCGTGGCGACGCCGAGGTTTTTACCGTTCGCCCTTATAGGAAACGCATAGGTGATGATCTGCCTGTTTCCACTGTTTTCCTGGTTTAAAAAGGCCATTGGCTTTCCATCCGCACCGGCGGAATCCATCGTTTCGGAGACCCAGGGGGTATCCTTGCGTTCCCAGGACTCGATGCCGTCAAAGCGGTCGAGGTAGATGCTTTTATCGCTTCGGGTAATCGCGTGCAAGGAGAAACGCCTTTTCGCGGCCGAAAAATCAAGATACAGCCCGGCGCCGACGGTAAAATCAAGCGTGCCGGCATAGGAAAGAAGCAAATCCTCAAGGGCGGCCGCCGTTGAATCGACGGAATCCGCTGCTTGGTTCTTGATGAATAAAGATGTCGTTCCGGCAAGCAGCCGCACGCCGGACTGAACTTCGCGCGTGCGAATTTCCAAACGATCGGCCCAGGCGCTGAATATAGAGTAGGCATTTGCCCGAGAGACCGTGGCGGACTTAGCGCCAATTCCGGATAGCAGCAATAATGCCCCAAGAGAGAAAAATACCAGAATAACGATACTCGGGAAAAGCACGAACGTGGCTCGAATGCTTTTCCCGCCCGGGAATTTCATCTTTCAGCCCGCTGGTAGGTTTCGACGATCTCCACCTGATCCCCCAAAGTAAGGCGGACGGGACAGGTGCGGCCTGCAGCTTCGATTTTTTTTAAATCAAGATCGCTGACGGCTCCGTGAATGAAAAAAGAAACGGTAATTCGCTCGATGCGGCGGGGAGCTGCCGTCATTTCCTTTTTAAGCGTAAAAGAGATGCTTTCCACCGGGATTCCTTTCGCGGCGGCGAACATGTTCATGATAAGGGATCCGCAGGCCCCCAGCGAAACCGCGCATAGATCGGTGGGAGAAAAACTGCTGCCGTCGCCTCCGTTGTCCTTGGGCGCGGTAACGGAAAATTTCATCCCGGATTCATGTTCTATCTCAAGTGAAGTAGGCCCGGTTGTCCGGCCTCTCATCGTTACAGCCATTGCAGTCCCCCATTGGTAGAATATCGGCATAATCAAGGAATTTAAGGTAACAAGTCCAAAAAAAACCTCAAAAAGTAAAAAATCAAGCAGGAGTGCTTTAAAAAACCGCATTCCGGCATTGCTTCTTATGCCGATACTGTACGTATATTATAGATGATACCCGGAGGTTTCCATGCTTTCAAGATTGAGCGCGGAACAGTGCACGGCCGCCATAGAACAAGGTAATTTCCCCGGGACTATCACGGGTTCCAAAGACAAAGTGATAATCGTTTTAACCCAGAGCTGGTGTCCCCAATGGACCATGATGCAGTCCTGGCTGCAACGTGCTTCCGAGGAAGCCGGCGCCGACGTCTATTTTACGGAATACGACCGGGAAACTTTTTTCGACGAATTCATGCGTTTTAAGGAAGACACCTTCGGCAACAGATCGATTCCCTACGTCCGCTATTATCGCGACGGCAAACTCGCAGCAGAAAGCAACTACGTATCCAAGGATGTTTTCGTAAAAAACGCCACCCGCAATCCGGTTTAAGCCGCCCCTGGTGTACCATAATTTTTAGAAAGCATAAAAAATTTTGCACGGAGGCACGGAGAAACACGGAGAAGATTACTAAAGTCAAATAAGAAAACAAACGGAAAAATTAAGCCCAATACAGGAAAAATCATAGAAATATCGATTTTCCCCCAATTGCTTTCATTTTCTTTCTCCGTGCCCTCCGCGACTCCGTGCTTGGCATTTTGTATACTATCTTATTCCGCTTGTCTTATTCGGATGCCTAGTCCGTTCTGGCTTTTTCGGTCAGCTCGATGAGCACGGGAACCAGCTGCTTCTTTCGCGACAGTACGTCCTTGAGCTCGAAAATACGCTCGCCTACGCGCGGGTATCGCAGATGATGCACCAGTTCCCTGTCGCCCTCCACGAACAGGATGCTGGACAGCGCGGTGATGTCGGTAACCATGAGGGCGCTGAAATAATGGCCGCCGCTTGAGCGTATGAGTTCCAGCTCCTTCTGTACCTCGGCGCTGCGCTCCAGGATCTCGTCGGGCGTGTTTACCTCCACCTGGCTTACCGTGAAGCTTACCCCCGCCACCGAATATTCCTTCTTGTCCAGACGCACGATCTCGGGTACCGGTTTCTTGCCCACAAGGCTGGCTGAGCTCATGATGTCGCGCCCCAGCTCGTCGATCTCGAGGTCGGTGATGTTGGACAGGTATTCGGCCATGTCCATGTCTACGTCCGTGGTGGTGGCCGACTTGAGGATGAGCGTGTCCGACAGGATGCCGGCCAGGAGGAGCGAGGCTATGGCCTTGGGCAGCGGAACCTTGGCTTCGCGGTACATCTCGGTGATGATGGTACTGGTGGAGCCCACCACGCGATTGATGAACATTATAGGATAGCGCGTACTGAACGCGCCGAGGCGGTGATGGTCTATGACTTCCAGGATGCGGTAATTCTCCGCGCCTTCCACCGCCTGGCTGAGCTCGTTGTGGTCCACGAGGATCAGGGAGACATTTGGCTCGCGCATCAGGTCGCCTTCGGTAAACAGGCCGATGATGCGCTGCTCGTCGTCGATGACGGGCACGGAGCGGCTGGGAGAGGACGCGATGGCCTCGCGCGCGCGCCGCAGCGGCTCATGCCGAGAGATGACGCGGATGGATTCGTCGCCCATCGTCTCCACCGGGGTGGAATAGATTACCAGCAGCGATGTGCTGGAGGTGTCATAGGGCGACACGAGCACCGATACGCCGTTTTTCTCGGCGAGCTCCTTGAGCTGGCGGTCCAGCAGCGAGCCGTTGGTTATTATGAGGGCGCGAACCTTGGACTCGATCGCGAAGCGCTGAACGTCGATGCGGTCGCCCACGATGACGATGACGTTGGGTTTGTCCTCTGCCTCAAGATGCTTTTTAAAACTGTCCAACTCCAGCGCCGCAACCAGCATCCGGGCCTTGAACTGTTCCTCAGGGTTGAATATGCAGACGGGCTGGGCTTTGATGGTGGCCAAAAGCCGACCGACGCTCGTGGGGATGATCGCCTTCTTGTGGGGATTTATCTTTTTGAGGATATTCTGGGCGAACGAGCTGTAATGCAGCATGGCGCGATAGCGTCCGTCGCCGTCCACGATGGGAAGGGCCTTCTGGCTGCCCGAGTTCATGAGCGAAAGCGCGTCCCACAGCGGCGTGCCGCGATCCACGACCACGGGCGGGGTGCCCAGGAAATATTCCACCTTGGGCACGAGATCGGGAAGAAAGACGGGAAACGGTATCTCAAAGCGCTCGAACACGTATTCGGCCTGAGGATTCATCTTGCCTGCGCGCGCTGCGATGCATTGCTTGAAGCCCAGCTCGCGCTTCAGGTGCGCATAGGCGGTGGCCGCCACCACGGAATCCGTATCGGGGTTCTTGTGCCCCAGAACGTATATGATATCATTCATCGGAATACTCCATGTCTGGCTTGCCGCTAGGCTGCCTTTGTCGCCGTACGGGCTTTGCAATCGGAACGGCGTATTGTACTATCGGATGATAGGCGCGTCAAACCCGCTTTGTCGCTAAAATTCCGCATATCATGCATTTAGAAGGGTTAAATGATACGACTCTATGTTTTTTTAGGAAATCATGGGCGCGAATATCGGGGAAACAGGCACAATGTCGCCTGGCAGTTCCTCGAGTCGCTGAGTTTTTTCGCAAGCTTGAGCTGGAAGCGCGGTTTCAAGGGCAGCTGGGCGGACAAGGAAACCGATCAAGGCAAGATCTGGCTCCTGGTACCCGAAACCCTCATGAACCTTTCGGGCGACAGCGCGGCCGAGCTCGCCCGCTTCTATAAGATAGAACCCGCCGAGATCCTGGTAATCCACGACGACCTGGAACTGGGATTCGGCTTCTTCGGCTTCAAGAACGGCGGCGGCCTGGGCGGCCACAACGGCCTCCGCTCCATGAAAGAGCGCTTCGGCACCGCGGACTACATGCGCCTGCGCTTCGGAATCGGCAGACCCAAGCATGACGACATCGCGGGATACGTTTTATCGGACTTCTCCCGCGACGAGCGCGAAAAGCTGGACTGCTCCATCTTTCCGCGCGCGTCCACCGCCCTTGAAATCTGCATCAAGGACGGGTTCGGTGCCGCCTTCGCGAAATATCAAAAATATAACGCGCTTGCCGACTAGGCGGCGAGGCCGTACGGGTACGCGGATACTTTACTTAAACCGGATTACATGAAGCCGCAGACTCGAATTCACGCGGTCACCTGAAAAGAGATAAACCAAATCCCCCACGGCCAAGGGGTCTTCCCTCCGCCCAAGCCGCACGCCGGTGCCGATATCCACGATCGGGGAAAGTTTTTTTCCGTATTGATCGACCCTGAGGAGACAGGTGCTTACGTAGGCGGTCGGCGTCCACTTCTCCCAGAGCAGCAGTACGCTTCCATCCGGAAGCCCCACAGCTTTGAGCCGCGATGCGTTTTCACGGTCCTTGCTACGGTAATCCGTAAGCCATACGACGCCGTAGTTGTTCTGCGCGCTCCACGTTCCGCCGAAAGTAAAAAAGCCCCCGCTCTCCGCCTTGCCTTCCGTAAGGACGAGTCCCGGCGGGATGAGCTGGGCGCCGCCTTTCGGCACGTTCCAAAAATCCCCGCTGGCGAGCACGAGTCCTACGTTACGGGAATCGTTGAGCGCGGCGCCTGTGCGCGAGTTGTCCAAGGCCCTGCCGTCGGCGGTGTTTTCCCCGGCGAAGGCCACCGTGAAGCCTTCCGGGCCGGGAACGACGCCTCCGAGTTCCGTATAGGTACGGTTATCGTTGGACCAGGAATAGAATTTCTTTGAGCCTCCGCTGATGGCGGCGTATGGCGGGTAGCTTCTACCGGCGGGGCTCGCCGGCGTGGCGCCATGCTGGGTCTTGAACGTATAGACGACGGCGGAAGCCCGGCCTTCGGAATCGAAGCGGTGCAGGTTTACTCCGCGCGGATAATTGTCGCCGAGATCGATACCCGCGAAGGTCGCGTCGGGACCTGCTACGACCATGCTGTCGAACGAGTGGCCGGAGGTCTGCCCATGGTACTTCAGGAGCCCGAGATTCCCGGCGTCGAGCACCAGCGATATTCCGCCCTGGTGGTTAAGGCCGTCCGCGCCGCGGTGCATTCTTCGGCTCAAAATGATCCCGAGCTTACCCGAGGACCAGGCCATGCTGGCCACGTCGTCCTCGAAGTCGACCGCATTGAGGCCCGTTGCGGAGGCGTCGAGCGCCTTGGCAGCCAAGGGTTTTCCGTCGGCTCCGCATTTGTACGCGCCCATGGTGCGGGACTTGCCGTCCTTGATGCCGCTTCCCTGCTGGACGGTAAGATAAAACAGAGTGCCGTCCGGGGAGGAACATGCGGAGGCCAGGAGCTCCTTCCTGTCGTTCCGCAGGGCCAAGGTATTCGGCGAAGAAAGCTGCGGGCCCATCCAGGTTACGTAAATGCCCAGCGTCGACTTGTCCTGCCACACGACTCCGGGGAATCCCGCGGCGTCGAGCACGCCGTGATACTGACGCCGGTAACTGTAACTGTTCTCGTGGGTATCCGGGCCATAGTCGAAATCGGAGGCTGTATCGAACAGCGTCGCCTTGACGGCGTAATTCACTTGAAAAACGGATAGAGCGCCGGAATCGAAAATCCTGGCGCCTTCCACGCCCGGATCGATGCCCGCATAGGCGCTCAGGTTGCCGCGCTCCGCGGCGAACACGTAGACCTCGGGGACTCCGAGCTCGCTCGCCTGCAATTCCCTCAATAGGGTATCGGACCCCACTGCGATGCGGGAAGCTGATATGCGCGCGACAGCCGAAACCCTGCCTTCCGAGAGTCGATATACGACTTGATTTTCAGCGGTTTCGAAGCGATAGGAAATAGCGTGCCTGGAAGCCAGGAATTCGGTCGCTTTCCTTTGGGGAGGATGAATCCTGTACGCGGGGAAACGTTCCGCGCCGGACGAATCGGTGACGTACCCCTTTTCTACGGGATAATCTCCGTTATTGTAGCGTCCATCGATATACGACGCATTTTGATAGAACAGCGACACGAGCCCCAGGGCGCCGATCCTGTCGGCATCCTTGAGCGCTCCCGGAGAGCCGTTCGATAGCTTCTCCTGGCTCTGTCCCGGGAGCAGCGATTTTTGCTCCGGTACGAAAATGAACAGGCGCGCGTCGGAGAGGGAGTCCAACATGGTTGACGCCGATGACGGCCCGACGTTCCCGGCCGGCACTTCGGTCCCGCCCTTCGTCATGATAACCTGCGCAGAACCGTATGATATGAAACCACCCACCATCAGGAGGAATGCTATCGTTTTAGGATTCAGGCGCTTATGTTTTTGCGGCATTGCCGTCTATCCCGCCCTTGTTTCCGATGATCAAGGCAGCCACGACGGCCAGGTTCCGCGCGTTCTCCGGGTGCGATCCTTCGGTCGTATAGGCGTACTCGATTAAATCGCCGTACAGGACGCTGACGCGATGGCGCACCAGCTTCATCGTGGAATTGACGGTTCCGTCCTTATCCGAGAACTGGCCGGGCACGATCATGAAGGTCGCGGGAATCCATGCCGGCTGCACCTTCTTGGCCTTCGCGTCCGTCTTGAACCGGAAAAACTCTTCCTTGACGAGCGCCAGAATCGCTTCGGGAGTCGTAGCCGCGCGGGCAGCCGCCAGTTTCTTTACTTTGTCCTCGTCCAAGGTAACCAGGGCTATCGTATACTTGCGCTGCTCGTTCCAGGCCATTATGGAATTGAAGGCCGAGGTGGAGAATCCAACGGCTTCCTCGATTTCCTCGGGGCTGTATTTTTCGCCGTCTTCGGCGATGAGAAGCGCTTTCTCGCGCCCGACCACCACGAGGAATCCGTCCGGGTCCATGTAGGCGAGGTCGCCCGTCCATAGCCAGCCGGCGCGCAAGGCCTTGGCCGTGGCCTCCGGGTTCTTGTAGTAGCCTTTCATGACGTTGTCGCCGCGGATCACGATCTCGCCGGTTTCTCCCGTAGCGCAGATCGAGCCGTCCTGGCGGCGTATCGTGCATTCCACAGATGAGGCGACGCGGCCGGACGTACCGAATTTATACGACAGGGCAGAGTTGGAACTGATGATTGGAGCGGCTTCGGTAAGCCCGTATCCTTGGAAAATAGGCACGCCGAACGAGGCGAAAAATTCCTGCTGCTTGATGTCCAGCAAGGCTCCCCCGCCCACGCAGAATTCAATATTGCGACCGAATACCATTTTTTTTATCTTGTTGAAGATCAAAGCCTTGGCCAGCGCGTGTACGAAACCGTATTTGAGGAACGCGCCTGCTCCGCCCTTGCGAAAGCCGTTGCCGTTGATGACGATGCCCGCCGCTATCCCCGCCTTGAAAAGTTTTTCTATGAAGCCGCCTTTTTCCTCCACCCCGGTAATTATTTTTTTCATGAAGTTGCCCGATAGCGCCGGCACCGTCATGAGGAACTTGGGCTCCACCTCCCGCAAGTTGAGAGGGATGTTGCGGAGTATTCCCATCGAGCCGCCGCGCGCGTCCACGAAGTAGAGCGCCAGGCCGCAGACGAGCCCGGCGTAGATTCCGGCGGTATGGGCGAACGAGTGGTCCAAAGGCAGGATGATGAACGTGGAAAAGCCGTAGATGTCCCCGAACAATTTGACGCCGTCGCTCGAGTTCACGTAATAATTCCTGTGGGTAAGCATGATGCCTTTGGGATCTCCGGTGGTTCCGCTCGTGTAGCAGATATTTACCACGTCGTCCTCAGAGATACCCGCGCGGATCGCATCGATCTCCGCCGTTCTCTCAGGCAATATCGCCTTGCCGCGCGTCAGGATTTCTGAAAACAGAGCGGTTAAGTCCCGGGAAAAACCGTGTTTGGCGCAAGCCTCATCCAATGCCGCGACATCGTCGTCCAGGTAGACGAGCAGCGGTTCCAGCCTTGCCGCCTTGAGCGCCTGCAGGACCTTGTCCAACTGGTTCTTCGTCGTTATGAATATCTTAGCCGCGGAGTGCGTCACCCTGAAGGGAATCTCCTCCGCCAGGAGCTTGATGGAGAGCGGAACCGACACGATGCCGGCGGTCATGAGACCGAGATCCGCGCAGATCCATTCCGGCGAGCCTTCGGCGAGGATGCCCGCGGCCTCCCCTTTTTTGTATCCCTTCTCAAGGAGCCAAGCCGCGAAAAACCGGGCGTTATCCCTCGTGGCGCCGAAACTGGTCGGTTCCCATCCGGCATCCGTCTTCTTGAGGCCGTACGGTGCGGGGCCGTATGACTCGGCCGCAGAGTCCAGCAGGGCAAGGATCGTTCTCTTCTCCATCGGGTCCTCCGTTTTGCAGTTATATCGTAATAGCGTCAACTCGTACGCCGGATAAGCCTCAGGTAAAAATCGATGCCCTTGGCCAGCGAAGCTACGGGTATGGCTTCGTTGACCGCGTGCATGCTGGCCCGCTCCTCGCTGGAAAGCTCGAACGGGGAGAAGCGATAGACGGTCGGCGAGATTCTCGAGTAATAGCGCGCATCGGTGCCGCCAAGGACGATATACGGCGTAACGACGGCATCCGGGTACACGTCCCCTATCGTCGCGGCAAGGGAAGCGAGGCAGTCGCCTTCAAGTTCGGACACGGGAGACGGCTCCCCGCGCAGCAGCAGCTTCATCTCCACCAGCGGATCGTCGATGACCTTGGCCATGCGCGCCATGACGGCGTCCACGCTGCCGTCCACGGCCACCCGGACGTTGACTATAGCCCTGGCCTGGGCCGGAAGCACGTTGGCGGCTTCCGAGCCCGAGAGCATCGTGACCACCGCGGTGGTGCGGCTGATGGCGCCGAGCTCGCCTCCGGAGCTTGAAAAAACTTTTAATAACAGCGGCTTGAAAAGCCACAGATTGGCCATGACGAGTCGCAGCCCAAAGGACGCGTGAGGTGCGAGACGCTTGAACATGGCTATCGTGGCGGCTGGAAACCTGGCGGGAAAAGGCCGGTTGCCCAGGCGGGTTATTGCGCGCGCAAGCCGCCAGGCGGCGTCTTTTTTCGGGGGCGTCGCTGAATGGCCTCCGGGGCTGTTTACGAGAAGCTCGATATTGGTGACGCCTTTCTCGGCGACGCCCACCATGGCCAGAGGCTTTTCAACCCCTGGGAACACGCCGCGCACCACGGCGCCTCCCTCGTCCAGCACGAGCCCCGGCTTTACGCCGTGCGCGGCAAGGTAATTCACCAGCGCGGCGGCGCCTCCCGATCCCGTCTCCTCGTCGTGCCCGAACGACAAGTAAATATCGCGGGCTGGGGAATAGCCTTCCTTTGCGAGGATCTCGACGGCTTCCAGCGCGCATGCCAGCGTGCACTTCGTGTCGATGCTACCCCGGCCCCACACTTTGCCTTCAGAAATATCGCCGGAAAAAGCGGGATGCAGCCAGCCTTCGTCGCCTGCGGGAACGACGTCGTAATGCGCCATGAGCACGAGGGGCTTTTCGGCGCTTCGGCCTTTCCACCGGTACAGCATCGAGTGCCCGCCCACGAGCGAAAGCTCGAGCGCTTTGTGCGCCTGCGGATACAGCTTGGGGAGCAGGGCACGGAACGACTCGAATTCCTTCTTGTCCCACCCGTCGGGATCCGGACTGGAGACCGTCCGCTTTTGGATAAGCGCGGACAGCCGCTTCGCGGCGCCGTCGGCATCCACCGCAGCCTTCGACGCCGCCTCGGCCTGGCCGTTCGCCGTACTTGCGGGCTTCGGTCTCGCCGCCAAGGCGCGGGCCAGCACGATTGCGGATATAATTATAACAAACCCGAGAACGACTGTCGCGATCGTCATAGATGCTTCCTTTTATGCATGATTCGCGAGGCGGCGGCACCCAGGACAAACACGGGCGAAGTGTCGCGGATATCTTCCATCGGGAATCCCTCGTTTCCGGAACTTTTCCGGGCCAAAACGATTTATACTCCCGCTAACGCGCGCTGTCAATGAAAATCAGCCGGTGGCTTCCCTACGAGCGATCTTCGGGCGCATCGCCCTCGGCGGAATCGGCGTCGCTTTCCGTGGATTCGCCCTCATCCTCATGGGGCAACAGGCGCAAGGCTTCCTCGCTGGGCAGCGCGGATACCTTGCCCAGCTTCTTTTCCATCTGGCGGGCGCGATCGGAAACCGAGGAAAGATTGTTGGATGCGGCCTCGAGATTTTTCTGAACCTTGGAAACCGCGTCGCCGAATTTCTGGAACTCGGTCTTGATGGCCCCCAGCACTTTCCAGACTTCTCCGGATTGCCTGCTTATGGCAAGGGTCTTGAAACCGACCTGCAGGCTGTTCAGGAATGCGGCAAGCGTCGTCGGTCCCACGATTGTTATACGATATTTACCTTGGATATCCTGGAACAGCCCGGGCCTGCGTATGGCCTCGCCGTAAAGGCTCTCGAAAGGAAGGAACATCAAGGCAAAATCCGTGCTGTGCGGCACGTCGATGTATTTTGAGGAAATGTCCGCGGCGTGCCTGTACAGCCTGACCTCGAACGCCTTGCCCGCGGCTTCCCAGGCGGGTTTGTCGCCGCTCTCGTATGCGTCCTGCAGGCGCTGGTAGTCCTCGATGGGGAACTTCGAATCGATGGGCAGCCAGACGCACTCGCCGCTTTCCATCCCCGGTAGCTTTACGGCGAACTCCACGTTCTCCTTGGACTTGGGGGTTATGACGACGTTCTGCGCGTACTGCTCGGCGGTAAGGAATTGTTCAAGCAGCGCGCCGAGCTGAGCTTCGCCTAACATGCCGCGTACCTTTACGTTCGTAAGCGCCTTTTTAAGGCCGCCCACGTCCTGCGCCAGGGTCTGCATCTCGGTGAGGCCCTTCTGCACCTCGAGGAGCTGCTTTGTCACCAGTTCGAAGCTCTGCGTTATGCGGGTATCCAGCGTTTTCTGGAGCTTCTCGTCCACCGTGAGGCGCATCTGCTCGAGCTTGATCTCGTTCTTGTCCTGAATCTCCTTGAGGCTCGTGACCACGGATTCGGTAACCTTCTCCCGCAGCTGGTTCATCGTGGCCACCTGCTTCTCGGAAGCCTCCACGGTCATCTTCTGCACTCCCTCGAGCCGCACCTGCAGCGTATCCACCGTTTCCTTTCGGTTTTCCTGCAGCACCCGGGATATGCGGTCGGTATTTTCCTGGAGGTTCCGCCCATAGACGTCCAGTCGGTCGGCGAGCTCCTTGCGCGTCATTGCCATGGCCGACTGAAGCTCGTCGCGTATGCCGCGCGTCTCCAGGCGAAGGGTTTCACCCTGTGATTTTTCTGTAACGGCCAGCAAATCCTTCAGTACCAACGACAGGTCAGTGCCTTTATTCCTGCGAACGAGGACCAGCAGCGCGACGACGAGCGCGACGAGCGCCAAGACAATGATTAAAATGGCTATGGCGAAGGCGGTATCCATGGTTTCTCCCGTGATTCTAAGCGATCAAGTTTCTATTTCGGCGGGATCGTCGGCGCTCTCGAGCACGCGCCATTCGTTCTCGATGGGATCGAAGTCGGCGATCTTGTCCAGGGGAAGCCGCATGTACCGCCCGGTGGCGGACACTGCCACCTCGCCGTCCGGAGTGAGTATCTCGCCCGATCCCTCGAAGAACCGGGCGTTCTCCGAAGTGATTCGGCCCACGACGCGGATTTCGGCGTCAAGGGGAACCGTCCTCCGGTACTTGAGATTGAAGTCTATGGTAACGCCCCAAACCATCTCCTGGCGGCCCACGTTGATGGCGCGCCCGATGGTCTCGTCCAGAATGGCCGCCGAGATACCGCCGTGCAGCCGCCCCGGATAGCTTTGATGCAGCTCGCCCGCGCGGAACAGCGCCACGAGCTCTTTTTCCTCGGTCTCGAAAAAGCGGGCCTTGATGCCGATGTCGTTCTTGAGCCCGCACACGAAGCACAGCTTGGAATTGGGCTGCTTGCCGGTTATCTTCTTTTTCACGATCGATCCTTCCCGGACGCCAGGCGCCGTCCGTCGCGCGACGGGAGCATACTATCAGATACGGGAGGGAAAATCACTCCGCCATGCCGTATTCGGTGAGCTTGTTGAGGAGCGTCCTGCGGCTTATGCCCAGGGCGTCCGCCGTAGCCTGCCTGCGGCCGGACTGCGCCTCCAGCTCCCTCAGGATGGCCCAGCGCTCCACGACCGCCAGCGGCGTCCCCTGCGGCGGGGCATCGGGGGAATTCGGCGCTTCCGGTGAAATCCGCGCGGAGGACTCATGCCGTTGCGTTACATTAAAATCACGGGCCCGGAGCACGCTTCCCTCGCACAGGATGAGCGCGCGCTCCAGCATGTTCTCCAGCTCTCGGATATTCCCGGGGAAGGCATACCCGCGCAGCGACTCCAGCGCGTCCTCGCTCAGGCCCGCAGCGCTTCCGGGCTTCATGTGCTTCTCCATGATGAAGCGCACGAACGCGGGCAGATCCTCCAGGCGATCGCGAAGCGGCGGCAGCTTCAGGGGAATCACGTTGATGCGGAAGAACAAGTCTTCGCGGAACCTGCCTTCCTTTACTTCCTTGACGAGGTCGCGGTGCGTGGCGGCGATTATGCGCACGTCTATCGGCAGCGTTACCGTGGAACCCAGGCGCTGGATGCGGCGGTCCTGCAATACGCGCAGTATCTTGACCTGCAGGTGCAGCGGCATGTCCCCGATCTCGTCCAGGAAAAGCGTTCCCCCGTTCGCCAACTCGAACATGCCGGTCTTGCGTCGGTCGGCCCCCGTAAAGGCTCCCTTTTCATGGCCGAATAATTCCGTCTCCAGCAAGGTTTCCGGCAACCCTCCGAGATTTACAGGAACGAACGGATGGGCCCCGCGATCCGAAAGCCCATGTATCCAGGATGCCAAAACTTCCTTTCCGGTGCCGCTCTCGCCCGTAATCAGTATGCTCGCACCGCTGGGAGAGGCTTTGCGGGCCATGTCCAGGATGGCGCGCATGGCTGGATTCGCGGATTCCAGAAGCCCGGGAACCCTCACCACATCGCCGAAGGCGCTCTGCTGCCCAGTACTAGCGGGAAGGTTGCCGGACAGTTTTTGCCGGAGCCGAAGGCTCCGCTCAAGCCGCCAGTTTCGTACCGAGCGCTCGATGCGCAAGGAAAGCTCGGATGCCTCGAACGGTTTAACCAGGTAATCCACAGCCCCCCGGTGCATCGCCTCCACGGCATCGGATACGTCTCCGTACGCGGAAATCACGATGGCCGGGATAGCCGGACCTTCTTCCTGCAGCCACGCGAGCAAGCCCATGCCGCCCATCCCGTCCATGCGCAGGTCGGTTACCACGATATCGTAGTCGCTGGCCTCGAGCATGGCGCGCGCCTCCTCCGCGGAGGAAGCGGTGGCCACGGTAAAACCGTCCATGCCGAGGTGGCTGGACAAAAGCTGGCGGATTTTAACCTCGTCGTCGACAAGCAGGACATGCAGGCCCCGGACTTTTTTTTCGCTCATGAAAGAACCTCTCCATTCATGCCGTCAGCGGGTAACATCGGCAGCGTCAGCAAAAAACAGGAACCGGCCGGACGCTCGAAACGATACTCGAGCTCTCCGCCGGCCGCACGCGCCAACTCCCGCGCCAGGTTGAGCCCCACTCCGGAGCCGTTCGCCTTGGTGGTAAAGAACGGGTCGAATATCCTTCGCCGGATGCTCCGATGGACGCCGCCCGCCTGGTCATGCACGGCAAGGCCGAAAACCGGGGTCTTGGCCGCGCGAACTGACCACTCGATCCTGACCAAGGGCCTATCGGAGGGCATTCCATGAGGCTGGAGGCCATCCTCAATCCTATCCGTTTTGATTGAAGCCTGGGATTCGGCCTCCAGGGCATTGTCCACCAGGTTGACGATGATCGAGCGCAGGGATTCATCGCTCAGGGAACAGGCGAATCCTTCCGCCCGAATCATCGAGCCCATTATGGATACTTTACCCTTCCAGGCAGGGAATGCGGCAACCAGGGAATTGAGCCACTTTTCCGGACTCCCCGAAAATGCCGCCTTACTGGATTCTTCGGGGGCCTGACCGGCCTGCCCGAGAATCTGCCTGACCTTCCTTACCTGAAGCTCTATCCGGCCAGCTTCCTCGCAAATGGATTGCAGCTCGTCTTTCCGATCTTCGCCAAGCTGCCGCTCCAGAAGCTTGGCCTGCATGAGTATGATCGAAAGCGGATTGCGCACTTCGTGGGCGAGCGTCCGCGCAGCCGTACCCAGCCGGGCTAAGGCTCGGTGCTCCTCGAGATCGGATTGCAGGCGCCCGACACGGCGAAAAAGCCAGAGCAACGCCGCGAGCAAGGCAAGTGCGGCGATGCCCAGCATAATGATCAACACCTGTCGCATCCGCATTACCGCCATGTCGGCGGAACCGTCATAGCTGAGCACCAGCAAAGGCCCGCTCTGCCTGGTATCGGGAGCCTCGGAAGCGTCGGCTTTCGCGGCGCCGAACATTCTCATCATGCGCAGGCGCGGCCATCCCTGTTCAGCCTTAAGGTACAGGACAATCGGCGTACCGTCCCAGGCCACCAGGTCGCCGAAGGGTTGGGGACTCAAGTCATAGTTTCCCTGCAGAATCGCCGCGGGGGCGGGGACAGCCTCGCCCCATGCTAAAATCGTCTGGCCTCGCGCCCCAAAAACGATAAATCCGCGGATTCGCTCCATGACGTCGGGCAAGTCAGTCCTGGGATCCACCCGTCGAGGCGCGTCCGCAGGAGGAGTCGTGTCCATCTGAGGAGGCGCCTCCATAGGACGCAAAGATTCCACGGTGCCGCCGTTAATCCATGATTGCAGCACGGAAGAAGCCTGCGCGGCCTGCCGCTCCACGGACTGCCTGCCGAACGCAAAATTCGCCATGGAAAGAAGAACCATGGCCACGAGCACCAGAACGAAAAAAAGCGCCGCGACGAGACCTATCCAAACGCTCATCCACCGGTTATCCAGGTTTTTTACGCGAAACGTTTCCATGATCGTTCTCCCAACACCGAAATTATTATTGGAGCAAACCGAGAAACAGGTTGCTGAAATATTTAAAAATCGGCTTGAGCCAGCCAAGCCACAGCAGCGCCAATATCAGCACCACCCATACCCAGGTAAATTTACCAGGGTTGATGAGGCGCAAACGGGGAATTACCGCCGGCCAGAAACTCGAGCCGTCCAAGGGCGGAATCGGTAGCAGATTGATAATAGCCAAGATTATATTAACCAGCATGGCCGACTTGATCATTGTAAACAAAGGTCCGCCCCCCACCAAGCCGATACCGAGCGCAACCAGGCAGATGCAAGCCAGCAGAACGTTCGCGAGGGGACCGGCCAGCGAGATCAGCAGAAAATACAGTTTTGGCCGTTTGAGATTATAAAGATTCACCTGCACGGGCTTGGCCCAGCCCACGCCGACAAGGAGCAAAAGCACCGTACCCAGCGCGGAAAGATGTCGCAGCGGGTTAAGGCTGACGCGTCCCAGGCTTCGCGGATAATCGTCGCCCAGGAGCTTAGCCGCCAGCGCATGGGCGAATTCATGCACGGTCAGGCCCAGTACAAAGCCGGGCGCCAGGAGCAACAGTCTTTCAAGCCCGGGCATTCAAACCTCCCAAGTAGTCTCTGACATGGCTGCCGAGCTTCCAGTCGTTCTGCAAGTCCTCCAGTTTAGACCGATCCATTTTCGCCAGCTGCACCCGAACCTGCGCGGGTTGTTTGGCCAAGGCATATGCAAAAGCCAGCGAAGGGGCGCGTTCGGCTTCTGACTTGCCGGGCAGCCACGTAAGGTCGTTTTTAAGATCGTCGCCGCCCCGCAGGAGCGTCAGCGCAATGCGGCAGATCCTGAAGCTCAGGTCTTCCTTTATTTCCAGGCAAAAATCGTTCAGCCTTTCGGCCTCGGTCAACTCGCCGCGGTCCAAAAGCACCAGTATCCGGTTGTAGAGCGCCAGCGAGGTGGCGTAGGGTGGAAAGTCGCTGCGCTCGAGGATCGCCGCGCTCAGGCGCTCGCATTCGGCGCTTTCTTCCGCGATGCCGCATTCGGCATACAGTAGCATGTGAATATTTTTTATCGGCTTTCCCCCTGCCCTGCTCCTGGCTTGGGCTATCCAAAGCTTGGCGGGTTCGTCCTGCCTGGAGACGCGTTGATCGTTCCAGGCCAGCAGGGCATGCAGGTAGCCATCCGATGATTTCGAAAGCAAGCGCGTTGCGATCAAGCGGCCGCCTTCGCGGCTGGCTTCGTAATGCGGCGCCAGATAGCGAATCGCGTCCATTGGCTTGCGGCCTATCGCGAAGACGAACGCGAGCAACGCGTCCGTCCCCGGCAGCTTCAGCTTCTGAAAAATCCAGACCAGCGGGCGGAGGGGCACGAGAAGCAATTCCCCGAAGAATTCGATCATGCGGGCATCTCCTTGTTTACTTGTCGGCGCGCCGGGGGTCCGCCTGCCGTATCAGGTCCATGATCGACAGTATGGACAATAGATCGCGACGTGTCGAGTGAGCGTCCCAGTAGGGCCGAGCGTCCCAGTAGGGCCGAGCGTCCCAGTAGGGCCGAGCGTCCCAGTAGGGCCG
>CAZAJF010000014.1:86235-89878 GCA_964485395.1 uncultured Treponemataceae bacterium
AGCGGCCCGGCAGGCGAACTCATAAAAAAAAGCTTCCGCGAGCAGCGGAAGCTTTTCGATCGGCAAATTCAGGGACGCTCGGGCTATTTGATTATTCCGAGCCGTCTGCCGGATTCCGCGAAAATGGCCAAAGCCCGCGTAAGCTGCTCGCGGGTATGCGTGGCCATGTAGCTGGTTCGCAGCAAGGCCATACCCTGCGGAACGGCGGGGGCGATGACGGGATTGGTATACAGGCCTTTTTCGTACAGATCTTTCCAGAAGTACAGGCAGCCTTCGTCGTCCCCGATGATAACGGGAATGATGGGGGTTTGCGTATTGCCGATATTGAAGCCGAGGTCGCGGAAACCTTTCATCATGAAGTGGGCGTTTTCCCACAGGCGCTCCACATGCTGCGGTTCGGTTTCCATGATGTCCAGCGCGGCCATGGCTGCCATGAGATTGGGCGCGGGAAGCGACGCGGAGAAGATGAACGAGCGCGCGGTGTGCTTGATGTAGTTGATGACTTCCTTGGAACCGGCCACGAAGCCGCCGAGGGAGGCGAAACTCTTTGAAAAGGTTCCCATGGTAATATCCACTTCGTCCACGAGGTTGAAATGCTTGGCGGTACCGCGCCCGCCGCCCAGGACTCCCAGGGAATGCGCGTCGTCTACGTAGAGCCTGGCCTTGTTCTTCTTGCACACGGATACGAGTTTAGGCAGATCCACGATGTCGCCGCCCATGGAGAATACGACGTCCACGATGACGAGCTTGCCCTTGGATTCGGGAATCTTGGAAAGGATACGGTCCAGCTGGTCCAGGTCTCCGTGCACGAAACGCTTGACGTCGGCCATGCCCAGCCTGCAGGCATCCACGATGGAGGCATGGTCGTCCTTGTCGGTGATGGCAACGTCGTTGCGGGTAAGCAGGGCTGAAATGGCGCCGAGGTTGGCTTGCATGCCCGTGGCGAAAACCAGCGCGGATTCCTTGCCCATGAATGCGGCGAGCCTGGATTCGAACTCCTGGTGAATTTTGAGCGTGCCGTTCAGGAACCGGCTTCCGGTACAGCTGGGGCCATAGGTGTCGATAGCGTCGCGCGCAGCCTTGAGTACTTTGGGATGCGTGGTAAGACCGAGGTAATTATTGGAACCGATCATCAAAACCCGGTGGCCCTCTACGGTTACCTCGGTGCCTTCGGATGCATCAAGGGGCCTGAAAAAGGGATAGTAGCCTTTTTCGATCGCCTGCTTGTCGAGGTCGTATCCATAACACTTGTCAAAAATATCCATACGTTTGAATCTCCCGTTCTTTCTTTAGAATAAAATTCGAACTCAGGTGAATTCGCGTCCCAGCAAAGACGAAGGTCCGTCAACTATCCTTTTTCTTTCCAAAAATACCTTTCATCAGGTCACTTATGTTATTCTTGCGAACAACGATCTTGACACCGGTAAATTTGGCCATATCTTCCTCGGTCGAGGCAAAAAGAAGCACATCGTTCGCGCACAGTTTATATTTCGGGTCAAAATACGCGTAATCTTCGCTGTCTTCCTTTCGTATCGCCACGACGTTGATTCCTTTCGTCTGGCGTAAATTGGCCTCTATCAAAGTCATGTCCACGTATTTCGCTGGCAGTTTCACTTCCGCGAGCACGAGGCTCGAGCTTATGGGCATGAACGAAAACAAGGTGCTGGATACCAACAAGGGCACAACCTTGTCCGCAGCCTCCTTTGCAGGATACACGATCTGGGTCGCGCCGACAATGGACAAAATTTCGCCGTGCTCCTCGTTCTCCGCCCGAACGATGATCTGGCGGACCTTCAGCTTCTTAAGACAATTGACGACGAGTATCGCGACTTCGATATTCGCACCCACGTCCACGATGGCGACGTCGAGGGCCTCGGGCAGGAGGCGCTCCAAGGAGCCCTTGTCCAAGGCATCGGTTATAAACGCGTGCGTAGCGTATTCTTTGTATTTTTCTACCGTTTCACGTTGCCGGTCGATGATGATAATCTGATCCGTCGCCTCGGCCAGCTTTTCGAGAACCCGAACGCCGAAACTTCCCAATCCTATTATTGCGTATTGTCGTGCCACACTCTACTCCTTGCAAATTACAGAAAAAGCTGCCTGCCTAACCCAGCATAAGCGTTTCGTCCGGATATTCAGTATACCGGTCCGGGCTGTCCTTGACTTGGCTTATGATCATGGCGAAGATTCCCACCCTGCCCGCGAACATGGTGGCTATCAGGATGGACTTGCCCATCACGCCAAGACCCGCGGTGATTCCCATTGAAAGGCCAACCGTTGCGAAGGCGGAAACCGTTTCGAATAGCAACTCCACGAAACCCGCGTTACCTTTAGGGAACTCGAAGATAACCAAGCCTAAAACCGCTATCGCGACGATAATGAGAGACCTGATGATTATCAAGAGAGTCCGTGAAATAATTGACGGGTTCAGCCGAGCGCCTTTCCAGGCGACGGAACCGTCTTGTTCATGGCCCCTCCATGCTAAAATCAAGGCGGTAAACAAGGTTGTCGTCTTAATACCGCCTGCCGTTGATCCAGGAGAGCCGCCCGTAAACATCAGGAATATTATAAGTAAAATGGAAGGCAATCCGAGCAAGGCGGGAGCTACGGTATCGAATCCCGCCGTCCTGGGCGTAACCGACTCAAAAGCCGCCGCCAGGAGTTTATCCGGAATGCTGAAGTCTCCATAAGCATGATCGTATTCAGCTATGTAGAAAAAAAGCGTGCCGAGCGCCAAAAGGGCCAGAGTCATGGTAAGCACTATTTTTGTATGGAAGCTGAGATGATGTTTTCGGCGCAGAAAAACGGCTCCCACATCCTTGATAACCGCGAAACCTATGCCGCCCACGACAATCAAAAGCATTATCGTAAGGTTTATCAGCCAGTCGCTGTGATAGTTTTCCAAATTAACCGAAAAAGTGGAAAAACCGGCGTTACAAAAAGCCGAAACCGCATGGAACATACCGGTAAAAAAGGGTTGTTCCACATGCAGGGCCTTAAAACGGAAGAAAAGCAGCAAGCCGCACAAACCTTCCACCAGAAACGTTGTTAAAACGATGCTTTTGATAATTTTCTTTGGATTATGCTCTATTTCTTCTATAAATAAATCTTTTATGATGGCACGGTTTACGAGGGAAATTCGACGCCGCTTTGTTGCGTAGATCATGGCGAAGGAAACGAGCCCCAGACCGCCCAATTGTATTAACAGCATGATTATCAATTGCCCGAAGCGTGAAAACTGAGCAGTATCCACAACGATAAGCCCTGTTACGCAAACCGCGCTGGTCGAAGTGAATAATCCATCAATAAACCGAAGAGGGGTATCGCCTTGCCAGACTCCGGGAATACATAGGATGAGCCCGCCGACAAGAATCACCGACATAAAATAGGAGAAGATCGTTATTTTATCCACAGATATAGAAACTTTCATGGTTTTTAGGCTAGCATATTTTTATCAGCGATGCAATATCTCGCATTCCGTGCGGTTTCTTACTGAATAAAAGAAAATCCATTTTGAAGCATTTCATTTTGCCGAATGTTTGCACTTGACCTTTTTAACGCTTTCCGGTATAAACTTTTTCTGTTGCGCCGCTGTAGCTGAGTTGGTAGAGCAGTGAACTGAAAACCCACGTTTCGTCAGTTC
>CAZAJF010000015.1:0-84133 GCA_964485395.1 uncultured Treponemataceae bacterium
TCCGCAAAAGGTAAGCGCCGCGCGCGCGCGACTGAGCGTGCATCTGATGTCGCCGAGGCTCAAGGACGGCGCCATTTCGGCATCCGGCAAAAACATCAAGGCCGGCCCCGA
This sequence comes from uncultured Treponemataceae bacterium, assembly GCA_964485395.1. Lineage (GTDB taxonomy): Bacteria > Spirochaetota > Spirochaetia > Treponematales > UBA12059 > JANNSO01. The sequence continues at coordinate 112 of CAZAJF010000015.1, forward strand.
CGGCTCGTTCTCCTTCAACCTTGACAAAACATGGAAAGGCGCCGCGCTGTTCACCGCTAAACCCGAGAATCCTGCGGTAGCGGTGCTCGCCGGAATTTCCGAGGAGCTCAACGCGACGGTAGCCAGGATACGCATAGTCCCGGCCTTCGCGGAATCCGGCGCACAGCCGACGGACACGGGCAAGGCCGTATTCCTCCTGGACACCAGCTACTCGGCAAAGGCCAAAATCTCCGGCATGCAGCTCAAGCTGCTCCGCGCGGTTTTGGAAAACGACCCTTCCATCTCGGAATTCGCGCTGATAGCGTTTGACGTACGCGCCCGCGACCTTACCGGCGGTTTTACGAAAAACCAGAAAGGAACGAGGGACGCCCTGTTCTCCAAGCTCGAGACAGTCTGGCTGGAAGGCGCCACCGACTTCAGGAACGCGCTGTCCTTTCTTTCCGCACAGGGTTACGACACGGCGGCCGACTCGGTATTCCTCCTCTCGGACGGGCAGATAAGCTGGGGTACGGATTCCGTACCCGCCATGAAAAAAACATTCGCGGCGCTTTTCGACAAGCGCTGGATTTGCTACGGCTTCGGCGAGGAAGCGGTGAATACCGCATTGTTCAACGAGCTTGGCGCAAAAAAAGGCATGACGGTCCAGGTCAACCTTTCCGACGACATAAAGAAAGCAGCCATTGCGCACCGTTCGATTCCCATTAGCGTGGACTCGGTAAGCGCGGCCATGCAGGAGGACGTGCTGGTATCCGGGGCGCAAAAAACGCTCGCCCCCGGCCAATCCATGGAGCTTGCGCTCAAAGCCCGCAGGAACCAGAAGTCCGCCGAGATCTCGATCGTACTTTCCGGAAAAAAATATAACTACACCGTTCCGCTGGACGTCGACCCCAGGACCTCCTTCCTGGCATGCCGCGCCTGGGCGGACATTTATTCCGCGGGCCTCCTCAACTTCGAGGACAAGGAAGCGGACCGAGCGGCCCTCGCATTGTCGCAGGCGTTCTCGCTGTCCAACAGGGCCGCCAGCTTCCTCATCCTGGAGACCGAGGCGGAATACGCGACCTACAAGATAGAGCCGCAGTGGCTGTCGTGGCGCGACGTAGCCAAGGTCATGGCAGGAAGGCTTTCCGGCGGCTCGGCCGGCAGCCAGCGCGGAGACATCGATACGAGCACCGTCCAGGCCGCCAACCTCGCTTTCGCGGAGTCGCTCAAGGACAGCAAAAAAGGCTCCTACTGGAAAGTTCCCAGCCCGGCGAAAACAGGGGAACCTGATGAATTTTTATTCACAACTCCACCTGAAAAGCGGGCGAACGACTGGCCCGTGAGCATTTACCGGCAGGCGCTCGCCATGAAGGAGTCGGGCGCTTCCGATGCCCCCGCCCGCGCCTTGCGAACCATCACCACGATAGCCGAAACGAAGAGCCAGGACGAGGTCGCGCTTCGGATAGCGGGATTCACCCTGTTTTCCTGGGGATTCTACGATGATGCGAGGGAACTGTTCGCGCGCATCCGGGAGAGGAGGCCTTTCGAGGCGCAGGGCTATCTGCTCGAGGCGGCCGCCTTGCAGGCCGTCGGAAACTATAGAGGCGCGGCCACGCTCTACGAATTGATCCTGTCCAAATCGTGGCAACGCCTGGACGGCTACTCAAAAACCGTGGCGCGATACCTGTACTCCGACTTGCTTACCGACATAGCCAGGCAAAAACCCGCTTCGGCGCTCGGCGACTCGGTAAAAAAACGTCTGGGCGAACTGGACGTTCGGGACAAGGACGACGGGCGCATCATCCTGTTCTGGAACTTGGACAATACCGACGTGGACCTGCACGTACTTGAACCCTCAGGTACCGAAGTCTATTACTCCAACAAGACATCACTGAGCGGCGGTAAACTCCATTGGGACAATACGGACGGTTTGGGACCCGAGCTGTACGAGCACCGCAGTCCTAAAGACTTTGTCGTATCGGTCAATTATTTCGGCAGTTCTTCCGTGGAGGGCGCCCCGCCCAGTTCCACCTTTGTGCTCTCGTTCCTGCGCGAACCGAATTCGGGAGATTGGAAAACAGCGTTTTTTACGACGATTCTCGAAAAACCGTCATCGGGAAAGTTGACGATCGTACCGGGTACTTGGGGACTCGGTAAATAACACTTTGCATATATAAATTCACGCGTTTCGGTATTTACCCGATTCGCGTGAATTTTACTTAAAAGCATTGACATTAAACTGGCGAAGGAACAGAATGATTCATCCGGCGTTGCCGGAGAATGCTGAACAAAAATTATTCGCAGAAGGTTCACATATGCGAGAAGCTGTCGAGAAAGTACTCGGAGCCGAACGTGAAGCAAAAGAAAAAATAGAACAGGCAAAAAGCCTCGCGGCCGAGCTGAAAGCGGCAGCGGACAAAGCTGCGGAGGCGAAGCTTTCCGAAGCGCGCGAGAACGCCGCGATGCTTTTACGCGACCGTCTCGACGCAGCGCGAAAAGAAGCCGCGGCGCTGCTGGCCGAAGGTCAAAAATCCGCGGATGCCGAAGCGGAGCGCTGGTATGCCGAACGCGAACCCGAGTTGGACTCATGGGCAAGGCAAGTCCTTGACGCCGTGCTGAAAACCGATCTAGGGAAACGCTGAGACATGCAGACGGCGCTGGGGTCCTATGCGTTTCTGAATGCCAAGCTCAAGGCCCGCATCAGCAAACTGCTGCCCCCGGACGCGATAGAAGAACTAATCCGCGCAAAATCCCTGCCGGAAACCCTCCTTCTGCTCAGGCAGACCCGCTTCGAAGGCATAGAATCTTCCTATGCCTCGACGGGAGACCTGCAGTCTGGTGAAGCCATGATGTGCGCCTCCGACGCCAAGGTTTTTTCCGAGCTGTTCCGATATGCCAAAGGCTCGATACGGGATTTCCTCGAGGCTTCTTCGCTGCGCTTCGAGATAGACAAACTGAAAAATATTCTACGACTGTGGTTCGACGCACGGACGCGGGCCGGCGACATAATCGGCATGGCCGCCTATCTGGACAGAGCCCCGATCGTACATAAAATCGACGTGGACGGCTTACTCGCCTCTCTCGACGAAAACGAAATGGCCAAGACGCTGAAAGGCACCCCCTATGCCGCCATCGTCGCGGCTCATTTACCCAAGGCGATAGAACTCGGCAACATGTTCAAGCTGGAGCTGGCCTTGGACCGTTACTATTTCGACACAGCCTTCGAGGCCGCAGGAAAACTGGAACCGAACGATCGCGCCATCGCCCGACGGGCGCTTTCCATGGATGCGGATGCCCAGAACGCGGACAGGCTCGTACGCTTCAAGACATTTTTTTCCATGAGCGCGGACGAGGCGCTCGCATGCCTGATTCCCTACGGAGCGGCCGCGAAGGCACGAGGCCTCTCGGAGGCATATGCGCAAGACGGTACCGAGGCTATAGCGAAACGCGCGCTGGGCGGAGCTTTGGGACGGATAGCTTCGTTCGTGGGCTCTTCGGGAGAGGGAAAGGCTGGCGCGGGTCTCATGGAAAAAGCCTTCCGTGCCATTGCCCTGGACGAGGCGCGCCGATTGCTAGGCGGATACCCGTTTTCCATCGGCATCGCCTTGGCCTACGCGACGCTGCGCAAGGATGAGGTTCGCGTGGTCATGATCATACTCAACGCCAAGTATTTCGGGCTTTCGGAAGAAAGGATACGGAACGCGCTATGATGTTCACAACTCCCATGAAACTTCTGGTCGCCGCCGTTTTGCGCGAAGATACGAATGCCGTGGCCGACGAGCTTCTGCGCCTTGGCGTGATGGACGCCATCGCCGTGCAGGATCTTTCCTGCGACTGGACGGACAAGCTCGATACTTCGAAGCCGGACCCGGGAAGAAATCGCTGCACCGAACTGCGAAAGCGGACGGAAGGTTTTTTCGCATTGGCCCAGCCGCCGATTCCCCTGCCCGACCTGACTTTGACGGCGACCGCGACCGCGGCATCCACATCCCTGGATCTTGCAGACGCGGAACGCAGCCTCGATTCTTTGGCCGCTTCCATGAACGAAGTGCGCGAACGGCAAAAAACGATCCAAAGCGAGCTCCTGCGCCTCGAAGACATGCGTAAGCACGTAGAGTCGCTTGGCGGATTCGAATCCGCGAAGGAGATGCAGGGCGGAGGCCGTTCATTCCTGGACCTGCGCACGGGCATGATAAACGGAGCGAATCTCGCCAATCTTGAAAGCGCGCTTTCGGGAATACCCTCGGTATTATTAAAAAACGACGTTGGCCGCGATTCCAAGATCGGACTCATGGTTATTACTTTAAAACGCGATACTCAGCGCGTCATGGACACACTCCGCCGGGAGGGCTGGGAAGAGGCGGCGATGCCCGGAGGGGCGGGGAAAAACAAGGATGAAGCGCTGCGCGAGCTCGCGGCCAAGGAAGGCGCATTGAAGGCGGAGCAGCTTGCCCGCGCCGATGAAATGCGCGGAGTCGTAACATCCCAAGTAGAAAACCTAAGGCGGATATGGTCGGCGCTTCGCGTCGAGGAACTCGGAAAGCGGGTGCGCGCGGGCTTTTCCACCACCGCGCACACGACGATGTTTTCCGGCTGGATTCCGCAAGGCGACAGGTCGCGCGTAGAGAAGGCCATCAGGATGGCTGCGAAAAACGGCTGCTACCTCGAGTGGCTTTCACCGGACGGCGACGAGGCGAAGGGACTTACCGCACCGGTGGCCATGGACAATCCGCCGCTCCTCAGGCCTTTTCAAAACCTGGTCTCAAACTACGCCATGCCGGAATACGGAACGATCGATCCCACGCCCTTCGTGGCCATAGCCTACCTGTGCATGTTCGGCCTGATGTTCGGCGACGCTGGCCACGGCCTCGTGCTCATCCTCGTCGGCCTGCTGGGCTTGGCCAGAGCCCGAAAGAAAGGCGCGAAGGAAGACCTGTATAAGCTTATCCTGTATTGCGGCGGCGCGGCGATCGTCTCAGGGCTCCTCTTCGGATCCATCTTCGGCCAGAAAATCCTTCCGCCCCTCTGGTTCGACTACCACGGAGTAGTCAGCGGCGGTGAAGAAATTATTACAGGTCCGGTCACGTCGATCTACGGCATCCTGGGAATCACCGTTCGCTTCGGCATGGTAGTCCTTGCCCTGGGCATGCTGCTCAACTGGATCAACCTCGTGCGGAAGCGCCGCTGGTTCGCCCTCGTCTTCGACAAGGCCGGGCTCCTTGGCGCCTGGATATACGCCGCCGGTTCCTGGACCGCGTTTTTCTTCGTGGCGCGCGATTACAAGGAACTGCCTCCCATCAATCTCCTCGCGCTTCTACTCGGGTTGCCTACGCTGGCGCTCGCCCTCAAGGCGCCGCTTGAATTCATGAGGGAGAGGCGCCATGCCGGGCTTCACGGAGAAGCTCATCCTAAAAAATTCGGCCCGGGGGTTGTCTTGAATTTCGTATTGGAGTGGATCGTCGAGGTTCTGGAGATTTACAGCGGCTACCTGGCCAACACGCTCTCGTTCATGCGCGTCGCGGGCCTGGGCATCGCGCACGTCAGCCTGATGGTCGCCTTCAGGCAGATAGCCGCGATGATGAACCCCGACGGCCGCATAGGCGCGGCCGGCATAGCCATTCTGGTCCTGGGAAATATTCTGGTCATCTCGCTTGAGGGACTGTCCGCGGGAATCCAGTCGCTGCGTCTGAATTATTATGAATTCTTCTCAAAGTATTTCAACGGCACGGGCAGAGCGTACCGGCCGATATCGTTACGGACAAAGGATAAGGAGTGACTACGATGATCGACAACGGGAAAAGTTTTAAAAGCAAGGCAGGCGCCATGACCCTCGTTACCTTCGGGTTGATGGCGCTCTTTCTGTTCGGCTCGCTTGCCTCGGCCTATGCCCAGACAGGCTCCGATGCCCCGGTTTTAAGCGCGGAACGCGCGCAGGTGCAAAAATACGGGCTTATCGCGGCAGCCTTGGCGTTCGGCTTCGGCGCCATCGGCGCGGGAATTGCCATAGCCAACGTAGGCGCGGCCGCCATGGGCGCCATCGGCGAGAGACCGGAAATAGCCAGCCAAGCGCTTATTTTCATAGCGCTGGCGGAAGGACTGGTCGTATTCGGATTCATCACCGCGCTCATGATCCTGGGAAAGGTATAAGGCAGCCCGTGGATTACTTCGCCATCGGCGACGAGGATACGATACTCGGCTTCAGCCTTGCTGGCGTTCGGGGGCGCGTCGCGAGAACGGCTCTCGAGGCGTCCGAGGCCTTCAGGGAGGTTCTCGGGAAAACCGAGACGGGCATCATAATCATAACCGAGCGTGTCGCGTCCCTCATACGCCCGGAAGTGGACGAGTACATGTTCTCGGACCGCTTCCCGCTCGTGGTGGAAATCCCCGACCGCCTGGGCAGGATGGAAGGAAGGCCGGACGCGAGGGCCCTCGTAAATTCCGCGATCGGCATAAAACTATGAGACAAAATAATAACCAAGCTCCCTCGGAAGACGTCAGTGCGCTCGTCGAGGGAATCATGCGCAGCTCGGACGAGGAAACGCGCGTCCTCATGTCCGAGACTTCAGATTACGCGGCCGCCAAGGCAAAGTTCGCCGACGCCAAGGCACAAGCGATCATGGACGAGGCGGAGGCCAACGCACGGGAGCAAATCGCGGCAATACGGAAAAACGCGGATTCGCGCCTCGCCCTCGAACGCAGGAAAGCGGATTTGGGAGCGCGCGAGAAGTTGGTTCGAGACATCGAGTCCCGGGCGCGCATGCTGCTTGAAGAAGGCGTATCGGAAGCCGAATATCGGGACTTCCTCCTTGAGTGGACGGTGGAGGCCGCAGTGGGCCTGGGCAGCGATTCCGCCGCGGTTCACACATGCAAGGCGGAGCGCGCCTTGATGGACGACGGGATTTTGCCGCGCGCCGAAGCGATGGTCCTGAAGCTCTGCGGCCGCAAGGTGACGCTCAGCCTGGCGGAGGGCGGTTATCTCGGAGACAGGGGAATCGAACTGGTGGCGGAAGGCGGAAGGCTTTCCTACGACAACCGCATAGCCACACGCTTCGATCGCGCGGCGGCAAAGATCCGCGCCATTGTATACAAGGTCGCGTACGGCGACGACTTAGAGCAATAAAAAAGGAATCGGAATAATCAGGTTTTGCGATGAACAAAAATTAATATATAATCCGTCGGGCAAATTGTCACGGCATAGGCAAAAGCCCTCCGGGTTTTATACGTACCTTTAATCACTTTTGAAGTATCGCGCACGGAAAAACCAAGCGCGGGATGAATACCGAGGCTGGCATGGAAGAACGAATAATAGGATTGGTTAAACGGGTAAACGGCCCCGTCATAGAAGCCATGGGAGTGACGGACGCCCGCATGCTCGAGTTGGTTCGCGTAGGCGAATCGAAGCTCGTGGGCGAAGTCGTCAAGCTCTCCGGCGACGGGGCGATAATCCAGGTCTACGAAGACGCTACCGGCATAGCCCCGCGCGACAGGATTTACGGCAGCGGCATGCCCATGTCCGTGGAACTGGGGCCGGGTCTCATCGGAACCATCTACGACGGAATACAGCGGCCGCTGGAAAAACTGCGCGCGCTGTCCGGCCATTATATAGAACGGGGCATCAGCGCCGAATCGCTGGACCGCGAGAAAAAATGGCACTTCATTCCCTTGCTCAAGGCGGGAACCGCCGTTCGGGGCGGAGAGATACTCGGTACGGTACAGGAAACTTCGCGCATACAGCACAGGATACTCGTGCCTCCGGAATCCACGGGCTCCATCGTGTCCGTCGCGGCCGAAGGCGACTACCGCGTGCAGGCAACGGCGGCCGTGCTGCGCACGATGAACGGCGACATTGAGTTACCATTTTTTCACCGCTGGCCTATCCGGGTGCCGCGCCCCGTAGCCAGGCGCCGCGCGCTTTCCCTGCCTCTCATCTCGGGGCAGCGAGTCATCGACACGCTGTTCCCGTTGGCCAAGGGCGGCACGGTCGCGATTCCCGGAGGCTTCGGCACAGGGAAGACCATGACCCAGCATGCCATCGCCAAGTGGTGCGACGCGGATATAATCGTGTACATAGGCTGCGGCGAGCGCGGCAACGAAATGACCGACGTGCTCACAGAATTCCCAAAGCTCGTGGACCCGCGCACCGGCAAGAGCCTCATGGAGCGCACCGTGCTAATCGCGAACACGTCCAACATGCCCGTCTCCGCGCGCGAAGCGAGCATTTACACGGGCGTTACGCTAGCCGAATATTTCCGCGACCAGGGCTACCACGTGGCCGTCATGGCGGACTCCACCTCGCGCTGGGCGGAAGCCCTCCGCGAACTTTCCGGCAGAATGGAGGAGATGCCGGCCGAGGAAGGATTCCCCGCCTATCTGCCCACGAGGGTGGCCGAGTTCTACGAGCGCGCCGGGTACATGGACTGCCTGTCGGGCAGCGAAGGATCGGTATCCATCATCGGCGCGGTAAGCCCGCCCGGCGGAGATTTCTCCGAGCCCGTCACCCAGCACACCAAGCGCTTCGTGCGCTGTTTCTGGGGGCTGGACCGTCAGCTCGCCAACGCGCGCCACTACCCGGCCATTTCGTGGCTGGACAGCTACAGCGAATACCTGGAGGACGTGAAGCCCTGGTGGGACGAGCGCGTGGGCCCATCATGGGCGTCGGAGCGCGCCGAGATGATGGAGCTCCTGGGCAAGGAAGTTCGACTCCTGCAGGTGGTAAAGCTTGTGGGACCGGACGCCCTGCCCGACGGACAGCGCTTCATCATCGACGTATGCACGCTGTTCAAGAACGCGTTCCTGCAGCAGAACGCCTTTGACGACGTCGACCGCTATTCGTCGCCTGAAAAACAGTCCCGCATGATGGGATTGATTTTAGTGTACTGGACCCGTGGGCTCGCAGCGATAAAAAAGGGCGTTCCCCTGGCCGAGCTCAAGCGCATGAAGGTGCTGCAGGAAATAAACAAGATGAAATTCACGATAACGGACGACCAGCTGGGGGAGTTCGAGCGGCTCCAGGCAAAGCTCGAGCGCGCCGTGGACCGACTGGAGGCCGACAATGCGTGACACGCCGCTGACTTCCGATATCGAGCGCAAGCTCATGTCCGGTCGCGAATACGTCGGCCTCTCGCGCGTGGACGGGCCGCTCGTGTTCGTGCGCAAGACGCATCCCGTGGGTTATCGCGAACTTGTCGAGTGCATCGACGCCGAGGGAAAAACACGACTTGGAATGGTCCTGGATACAAGCGACGACGTGGTGGTAGCCCAGATTTTCGAAGGCACCCAAGGGCTTACGATGCCCGGTTCCCGGGTACGCTTCAGCGGCCACCCGCTTACGATCGGCGTGTCGGACGCCATGCTCGGGCGCGTTTTCGACGGCCTAGGGCGCCCCATCGACGGCGGCCCCTTTCCTCCCACCCGTGAGGAACGCGACGTGAACGGCCGCCCCATAAACCCCACGGCCCGCGAGTATCCCCGCGACTTCATCCAGACCGGCATCTCCGCCATAGACGGCATGAACACGCTGATACGCGGCCAGAAGCTGCCTATCTTCTCGGGAAACGGCCTGCCTCACAACGAGCTGGCTGCGCAGATCGCGAGACAGGCCAAGCTCCGCGGAGGCTCGAGCGACTTCGCGGTGGTATTCGCGGCCATGGGCGTCAAGCATGACGTGGCGCGCTTCTTCACGAAGTCGTTCGAGGAGACGGGAACTTTAGATAACGTCGCCCTGTTCCTGTCCCTGGCCGACGATCCTTCCATCGAGCGGATCATCACGCCGCGCGTCGCCCTGACCCTCGCCGAGCATCTCGCCTACGACCGCGGCATGCACGTGCTCGTCATCATGACCGACATGTCCAACTACTGCGAGTCGCTGCGCGAGATATCCACCATACGCGGCGAAATTCCCTCGCGCAAGGGATATCCGGGATACCTGTACTCGGATCTCGCCGAGCTGTACGAGCGCTCCGGCATGATAAAAGGTTTACAAGGTTCTATTACGCAGCTGCCTATATTGACCATGCCCAACGACGACATCTCGCACCCCATCCCCGACCTCTCCGGCTACATAACCGAGGGGCAGATCGTGTTCGAGCGGGGCATGTCCGCCAGGGGCCTGTATCCGCCCGTCGCCGGGCTCCCGTCGCTCTCGCGCCTCATGAAGGACGGCATCGGCGAAGGCATGACCCGGGGCGACCACCCGCACCTCGCCAGCCAGCTGTTCGCGGCATACAGTTACGTCAAGGACGCGCGCAACCTTGCGTCGGTGATCGGAGAGGACGAGCTTACCCCGCTGGACCAGGAATACATGGCGTTCGGCGACCGTTTCGAGAAAACCTTCGTGAATCAAGGCAAGAACGAGGACCGGTCCATCGAGCGGACCCTGGATCTCGGCTGGGAAGCCCTCAAGCTTTTGCCGCCCGAGGAGCTCCACCGCGTCACCGACGAGGAATTGGAACGATATTATCACGGAGAGAAGTAGGCGATGAGAAATGTCGCTCCCACGAAGTCCAACCTTCTCAAGCTCAAGGAGGAACTGTCGTTCGCCAAGCTCGGTCGCGAGCTCCTGGACCAGAAGCGCAGCATTCTCGTAGCTGAGCTCATGACCCTGGTGGATCAGGCAAGCGCGATGGACGACAGGATGGCCGCGGAATTGGCCATCGCCTTCGCCGCGCTGGAAGACGCGGTCCTGGGCATGGGGAAGCTGAAGGTAGGCTCGGTGGCCAGCGCAATCGACGTGAAGTCCACCATACGGCTGCGGCAGCGAAAGATCATGGGAGTGGCGGTTCCCGTCGTGGACACTGCGGTACAGGACAATAGCCCGTATTACAGCCCCATGGACACGAGCCCCATGCTCGACGCGGCAGCCAAGGAATTCCGGGACGCGCTCAAGCTCATGGGCAAGCTGGCGGAGCTGAAGGTTTCCATTACGAGGCTGGCGTTCGAGGTAAAACGCACTATAAGAAAAGTTAACGCCCTTGAAAAAATCGCGGTGCCCGAGCTTGAGGAGTCCGTGCGCTTCGTGCGCGACAGGCTCGAGGAAAACGAGCGGGACACCTTCACCCTCATGAAACTGGTAAAAAACCGCCTCGCGGCGGCCAAAGAGGAGGAAAGCCAGGGATGATGCACGCTATCAGGAAAATCCTTGTCTACGTAGACGGCTCGGGCCAGTCCTATGCGGCCGTAAGGCTGGCCATCGTACTGGCCAGATCCATGCAAGCGGAGCTTTTCGCGCTGTCCGTAGTAAACACGCGCGCCCTCTCGGATCTCGTGCAGGCGCACATATTCCTCGAGTCGGAACGGGAGGAATACCGCCGGGACCTGGAAGGCGACGTGGAACGCTACATGAACCGCGTCCGAGAGCTCGGGCGCAAAAAAAACGTCGCGATAACCGCGGAAACGGCGACCGGATCGGTTTCCACCGAGATAAAGAACAAGGCGAACCAGCTGGGCGTGGACCTGCTGGTGCTCGGCGAGGTCGCGGAAGTGCGAAGCCGCCGGGAGGAAATGTCGGACGAGACGGAGCGGGCCGCGCGCATGGTTTCCTGCTCGGTGCTCATCGCAAAAAACGAGGATCGCATCGACGAGCTGTTCGAAGCGCTCTAAAATCGGAGAGAGGTGATAATTATGTCATTGATTGAATTGATCGACGAGTCCGTGGTCCGGGTGCCGTTGGAGGCCAAGGACAAGGACGGCGCCATTCGGGAACTCGTTGAAGTGCTGTTCCGGGCGGGCAAGGTATCGGACAAGGCAGAAGTGCAGAAAGCCGTCTTTGCCAGGGAAACGCTGGGCAGCACCGGCCTGACCGACGGCATCGCCGTACCGCACGGGAAAACGACCGCCGTGGCCGACCTTGCCATAGCCATAGGCATATCGCCCTCAGGCATCGATTTCGAGTCCTTGGACGGAGCCCCGGCGAGGTTATTCTTTCTTATCGTAGCGCCTCCGGACAAGTCCGGCCCGCACATCGAGGCCCTTTCCGAGATCGCGCGCATGTCGCGTTCCAAGGCTCTGTGCCGAGCCCTCTCAAACGCGCGCGACGCCGCGGACGTTGTAAGCCTCATGAAGGGCGACTAGTTACTTGGAACTGAGGTTGGAAACTCCATCCCAGCTTTCGGGAGGCGGAGTCTGGGCAAAGGCCTGACAGCGCTTGTAATAGGTCTTGCTCGGGCCATCCTCGATATCGATCTTCAAGGCCCGGACAAAACTGCCCAGCGCCTCCTTCCAGCGCCGTTCCTTGTAAAACGCAAGGCCTTTTTCGTAGTGCGACACAATTTCCTGTTTTTTATCCGGAACGGATCCCGGCAGTTCCAAGAGCTCGAACACCTTGATAGGCTCGCTCTTGCCAACTACCCGAATCCTGTCCAGCTCGCGGAACGCGAACTTGTCCTTGACGGCCACCCAGGTATTTTCGCTGACCATCGTATAGGTTCCGTACACCTTGTTCGCGCCCTCCAGGCGCGAGGCAAGATTCACCGAATCGCCCATCACCGTGTAGTTCATGCGCGTGTGCGAGCCCATGTTTCCGGCCACCGCAAGACCTGAGTTAAGCCCCATTCGAACCCTCAGCTCGTCCCGCCCCTCTTTCTTCCACGCCTCGCGCATGTGCACGAGAAGGCGCTGCATTTCCAACGCGGACAGGCATGCAAGATACGGGTGCTCGGGATAATTAAGCGGAGCCCCCCAGAACGCCATGATGGCGTCGCCCTCGTACTTGTCCACGGTACCGCGATTCTTCATTATATTATCCGTCATCTCGGACAGATACTCGTTGAGCAGTTGCACGAGCCCCTCTGCGCTGAGTTTTTCGGAGATGGACGAAAAGCCCTGAACATCGGAAAAAAATGTTGTTATGGTACAGGACTGGCCGCCCAGCTTGAGCGCATCGGGGTTGGCGATGATCTGGTCGATTACTTCCTTGGACAGGTATTTGGAGAAAGCGCCTTGTATGTACTGCCTGTTCTCCTCCTCACCGGCGAACTTGGTTACCATGAGAAGCGCGGACGGCAGGATGAAGGCCAGGTTGAGGCTTACCTGGTCCAGCCACAGATAGGCCTTGGAAAATAACAGGATTATCACTGCGTTAACGACCACGAAGGCGATTCCCATCGCAGCGTACGAAACCTTGGCCTTGCGGTCGTGGATGAACAGGGCCAAGGACGAGGCAAGGGCGACTATCGCGATGTACTCTATATAATCGGGCACCTCGCGGATAAACCGACCGCGCGCCAGCGTGTTTATGGCCGTCGGGTAGGAGCCCACCATCCAGTAATTATTTGATAACGGCGTTACCCCTTCATCCTGGGTGCCGCTGGCCGTCAGCCCCATCACGGCCACGGAATCGAAGAGGTACTCCACCTTGGTCTTGACCTCTATCAGCGTCAGGAGGTCCCGGAACGACTGGATATTGGCTTCGTCCACCGTTTGGCCGGCTTCCTTGGCGGCGAGCGCGGCGTTCAGTTCAGCCTGGGTCTTGTCCGTGTAGCCCTGGATTACGGTCTTATACTCGCCCAGTATCCTACGGTATTCAAGCCTTAGGGGAAAGCGCTTTGCGAAATCGGGTTCCGCGAGGATGGCGCCTCTCAGGCTTTCCAACTTTTCGCCCAGCTCCATCCTGGTGCCGTTGCCGGAAGCCATGTCCTTGAGCATCAGCTGCATGTCGAATTGCTCGGCGTAGCCCGCGTACTCGATAAGCGAATACGCGGGTACCGAGCGGGCGGTCTCGTCGAAGCTGCCCATCCAGTCGAAGAATATCGCGCCTTGCGCGTTTATGGGAATGGCAATGTCCGCTCTCTTGCCCGTTGCCGGATGCACGGCGTTTTTTATGACGATGGATTTCCCCGGTTCCACCGTCAGGGAACGGATGTCCACGCCGCACATCCGCAAAAAAGTAACGAGGCTCAAATGAAAATATAACCTGTCGCCGTAGACGCGGACAAGACGCACGCGCCTGTGCGACCCGTCCAGGTCGGGGTCGTTATCCACGAAGCCGAAAGCGGCAGAGGCGTTCATGAGCTCGGGTATGGGATAGTTGATGGCCACACGGTCGGAATCGGCCAAGGCTCGAAATTGTTTTTCATGGCCGGAAGGCAAAGGCAAGGATGCTTTTTCCGTAAACCGGGAAATCGCGGCGGCTTTCGCGGAAGCTGCCTCGGGACTCAAGCTCAAGCCGCTCTGAACTTTGGCGAAGGAAAACGGCATTACCACGCGCCCCAGGCTCTCCGTCGCCGAGGCAAGATCGCGGTCGTTGTCGATCATCACGGAATAGAGGTCGTCGGGCTTCAGTTCGCCGCCCGAGGACAGCGTGGAGCGCAGCGTCTCAAAGCCGTCGAGATTGAGGAACGCAGGAGAGGCGTCCATGAACTGAAAGTCGAAAACGAGGTTGGCGAGACCGAGCGCCTCGAGCTGGCGAATAACGTGCGCGTAGTAATATCGCGGCCATGGGTAAACGCCGATGGTGGACACGCTGGCATCGTCCACGTTGAGCAGCACAAGATCGGGCAAAGGCTGAGCCTTGGGCTTCAACTTGAAGCGCAGGTCGTAGAACACGTATTCCAGGCGATGATGCGCGGACGTCAGCGAAAACAATATGATAATGCCGGACATTATCATCGCGGTAAGAAGAGCGCCAGGTGCGCCTTTCGTCAATGCGCCCAGGCGGGCTAATAGCTTTTTCACGCGCGACTCCCCAAGCTTGAAATGAAATCGGTCGGATATTTTTCGCCGGGCTTCGACCTTACAAGGAAAGGCTGAGACCTCCGGACACCATGAAGCGGATCGTCTCGCCGGCGGGGAACGCAGCTCCCGGCAGAAAGACGCCCGAGTTCAAGGAGAAGCTGACGTCTCCGAAGGGAGCCCATTGCGCGGAAAGGTCGATTCCGTGGCCGAGGTCCAGGGATCCCAACGGGGCCTCGCCTTCGTTTACGACACCCGCCTTGGCATACTTCATGTAATAAAAATATTTCACGCCTACCGTCGTATTGCGGATACCCGGGGACGCGGATTCCAGCGGCATGAAGCTGAACGCCGCCTGGGCTATCTGTATATTGCCGAAGTGCGGCCTGAAAGCCGCGCCCGAGGCCAGCTGACCGAAAGCCTGGAAGGCGGTGTCGCCGCCTGCGGAGTTGCCCAGGGATCCTTGAGCGCTGGATCTGTCCGCGTCCCCGGAAGCCAGGGAATAACGCAGGCCGACGCTCGGCGAGGTTTTTGCCTTGAACACGATCTGATACGAGCACGTGCCGCCGAACGCCTTGATAGCGGCGCTCGATGTGGCTAAAGGGCTGGTGCCGTTCTGAATATACCATTCGAGCAGGTAATCTCCGCCGAGCGCGAGGCCTTTGGCCTGAAGCCCCGAGTACCAGCTCGTATACAGCTGGGATACGTCGAGGCCGAAGTCGCCTTGGTACAAGCCCAGCAGCGAAAGCTCATGGCCCAAGACGACGACCCCCGCGGAATAGGCGGCAAAATAGCGGTGGGCGCCGTTTTCATAGTCCCAGGAACCCATGCCATAGGTGGAAAAATCGATTTTCTGAAGACCGGTATAAAAGCCGAAGGCCTTTATGGCCACGACGGGCAAGGACAGCTGAAACTCTATGCCGTCGCCGTTTCCGGCGAGAACGAGACCCGAACCCAGCAAGAAAGGCTTCCTGCCGATGGACAGGGTAAACCCGGCCTCGGGAATCGCTGACTGCAGGTAGACGCTGTTGAGCTCCCATAGATTGACGAAGCTTGCCCCCGGCTCCTGGGGCGGCAGGATCGTGTATAACAAAGTATCACGGATTCTGGCGTAGAGCTGCCATTGCCCCGGAAGGCTCAATCGGGCCCAGGCATTGCCGCTGGCTATCGCGGCCAGGGTTCCGGATCCGCCGGAATATTCATAGAGGGCTACCGGCGAGACGGTGGCGCCCCAATCCAGAAGCCAGGGAGCCTTTGGAGGCGGCGGCACCAAAAAATTCTCGTCGGCGGGCACCGTTTGGGCATTAAGAAAAATAAACCCTGAAAAAATCGCGACGAGCAGTAAAGCCGGGCGGAAGATCTTACGCATCATTGGGTTACGCCATATTTCATGCTTACGGCGGAAACGAAATCCATCAGGTCCAGGCCGCTCATCACATCGCCGCCCGAGCTTACGGAGCTGAAAATGCCATCCACCACGAAAGCGCGAAACGCGTAGCGTTCCCAAGGAATCAGCAGAAAAAAGAGAGAAGACCGAACCTTGAGGCTTTTAGCGGCCACGAACGCAGCCTTCGCCTTCGTAAGCTTCTGGGCATCCTTATATTTTGCCAGGGCTTTTTCAAGCCTTAGGGCCAAATCTAAATCTTCGGGGAACGCGTCGACGAACGCCTGGCTCATGGCCTTTAAATCCGCGACGGTGCAGGCAGCCTTGTCGCCGATCGCAACGACCGCCTCAAGGCTCTGCGCTGAAACGAGGGCAGAGCCCAAACTGAAAAAAAGGGCGATGAGCGGCAACTTTATCATGCTGTTCCTTTCACGGAAACTCTACGGTAATATTCACGGTACCGGTGGTGGGCGCGTCCAGAACCAGTGCGACTATTTCGGTGATGGCCGCGGCCACGTTTCCCGCGACGTCCGCGATTGCCGTTTCTTCGGGCGGGGCGAACGCGGCAACGGCGCTCTGGGTCGCAACTTCCTGGTTGACCTGCAAGGTAACCTGCGGAGGGGTCGCGCTGACCGGCTGCTCGTAATTCCTGCCCGCCGCCACCGGCCTGGCCGCGCTGTGGTTTGACCGTACCGAAACGATTCCCGAGCTTACGCTGATGCCCATGCCCCGCTCTCCGGAGTAGCTTACCGTATGAGTCGTACCGCGCACGCTGGACGTACCCACGGGCGTCGTTACCGTAAAGTTGGTCTTGAGCCCCTGAATCTGCTTGACGCTGGAAACAACCGTGCCGCTTTTCAAGGCCACCGCCGCACTGGAATTGGTATCAGTCTTGGCTATGCCGGAGAGCTTGGCCGTAGTAAGCGACTTGAAGGTAAGGCTCCCGTTATTCACGGCTATGGTAAGCTCCGAATTGGCTCCCGTTACGATGGTGGCGTCGTCTTTAAGCTTCATGCCTACCGTTACCGGTTGCAGCTTGCCTGAGACAAGTACGCCTACGACGCCTTTAACGGCGGTAGCGGTAACTTCGGCGAAGAGTAAGGAAGCAATAAAAACACATAAAATAAAAGATACAAGCTTTTTCATATGAACCTTCCTTTAAGGCTGCCAATTCAGTTTTGGATATTCCAGGGCCGAAATTTTCCAGACCGGCAAGGTGGCGAAATCCCAGTTTGCCGAAGTAAACGTCGTTCCGGTTTGCATTTGCGTTGTCGGATACGGAATACCCTTCCCTGCATCGCTCATTCCGCTTGTATCCATATCATACAAGGATTCGGTTACCGAAGCAGGCACTGACAATAAACCGACAAGCCCGCCGCCGGAAGCAGCATAGGTGATCGATCCGGTAGCGTAGCAGTGAAGAACCGCGGAAGAAAAGTCCATGGCTCCTACAAGGCCGCCAACGTTTGTGTTGCCCGCAACGTTTCCTCGGGCGTAGCAATCTGTAATATTCATATCCCTGGCCATACCTACAAGCCCGCCCATCGCGTTGGGCGTGCCGCTGGAAAATACGACATTCCCTAATGCATAGCTTTGTGAGATTGAGCCGCCTTTAGTCGTACCGACCAGTCCGCCGTTAACGCCGTAATTGACAGTATTTATGCTGACGTTAGTCCAGCAGCGCAGGATTGTTATCACGCCGGTATCGTCGTTGCAGCCGAGCAGGCCGCCAATGCCTTGAAAGCCGTTAATCGTACCCGTAACGGAACAATCGGTGATTGATGTCGCACCGAGCGATCTGCCAACAAGACCGCCTGCATAATCGATAGTGGTGCTGATGTTGATGCCCGTCAATTGTACGTTTTTTATCACCGCGCCTTCCACGAAACCGAAGAAGCCCCGGTCCATCGTACTAGAATTTATGGTCAATCCGCTCAATATCAGGTTACCCCCGTCGAAACCGCCGGTAAATTTGGTCGTTGCGTCTCCGATAGGCAGCCAGTTGGACTCGCTGGAAAGATTTATGGGTGCCGTCAGGACGAAAAACTTGTCTCTAAAGTAGTTCATGTTTTTTAACTGGGTTATGTTGGAGACTTCATAAGGGTCAAGATTAGTTCCGCTGCCTCCGTTGAAATCAATTCCGAAATTAGCGACTAAAGTAAGCCCACTGATCGCCGGAACGTTATAATCGGTAGTCGCCGCACTGGCCCCGCTTACAAGATAAGGGGTGGCGGTACCGGTCCAGGAGACGAACCTGTATCCGGGGACCGGGGTGGCTATTAAATTAAGCACATCTCCCGGGTTTGCCTGGGTAGGTCCGCTCAAGTTGGTGTTTCCGTTGCCGGGCGTGGAAATAGCTACGGTTACGCCTTTTATTATCTCAATATTATACTGCTTGGTAGCCCCGCTCTGAGCCGTCACGAGCACGTTAACGGTATTGACGCCCGAAACAAGATTCATGGGGAGAGAAACTGCCCCAGACGTCGCGGGTTGGTATGTCTCCAAATTAATGCGTGCCTGTATGGTAGCAGTTGCATCCGCGACGGTAGGCGTTACCGTAACGGAAGGATCGGAGTAATTGGCCACAGCGTTGTAGTTCAGGTTCCCCGAGGAAAAACCAACGATATCGGGTATGGGAGACAGGACAAGCGAACTCAGATCGGCATTGGTGCTCGGCGGCGTTATGGTTACGGTTACCGTATACACCTTCGTGGATGTGTCGGCAGCCGTGACCGTATAAATGAAGGGACTGGTAAAATCCTGCGGCATGCTTGGCATCGGCGAAACGCTAGCCCCCGGACTACTAATTATGGAAGGTACCAAGTTCGTTACATTCGTGCCATAAGGAACGGTAACCGAGATGGATGTACCGATGATCGAGCCGGCCACCGGTACGGAAGGGAATCCGAACGAGGTAATATCTTTGGCAGGATTCAAGGCGATGGTTACGGTTACGGTATATACCCTCGTCGTTGTGTCGATTGCCGTTACGGTATAATTAACCGGTGCCGTATAATTCTGCACGACGTTCGGTCCCGGGGTTAGCATAGAGCCTTTGAATATAGTGGACGGAGTCATCGCGGTGACGTCGGTACCGAAGGGAACCGTGACGGCGATATTGTTTCCCGTTATGATGCCTGCCACGCTGACGGGGCTGACGATGCTGAACGAGGAAATTTCCTTGTCCACCGTCCATTGGGCGTACAGCGTAATGTCGCCATTACCCATGGAATATAAAGCTCCGTTCGCATAGGGAGTTCCCAGGCCGCTGGGCAGCGTATTCCAACCGGCGAAGGTGTAACCGGGTTTACTATACGTATTAGAGACCAGATTGGCGCTCGTATTGCCGAGAATCTGCTGAGTTAAAAGCGGTCCCGTACCGCCGTTCGCGTCAAAGCTTATGGTTGGAAGTTTCCACAGCGCATACAGGTCTTTGTTGCCCAGGGAACCTGCCGCTATCGACGTAACAACAGGAGGCGTAAACGCTGCGTCGGCGTACCAGCCCAAGAATATGTGCCCCGCCCAAACGCCGCTGGCTAGGATTATCGTGGAAGAAGTCGTCATATATGAGAGCGGATTGGCTCCGTAGCTGTCTCCGCCGTTCAAGTTATAGTTGATGAAGAAATTGACGGGGGTCCACTGGGCATACAGCATCATGCCGGAACTACCCATGGCAAAGGGAGCTCCATCTGCGTATACGACAGGACCGCCCGCCGCGATTCCCCAGCCCGCAAACAGATAGCCGGGATGCGAATACGCGTTGGGAGCCAGGTTTACGGTAGTATTGTTGGGCACGGACTGCATGGACATCGTGCCCGATACGCCTGCCAGGTTCGGATTGAAGCTTATGTTGAACGAAGTAATGTTCCACTTGGCGTATACGTCAAGGTTGCCCGATGAGCCGCCGGGAATACTTGATATGAACGTGGTCAGCGCCGCATCGTTGCACCAGCCCAGGAACGAATTGACGCCCCAGGTTGGAGGCGCGAAGATAATCGCCGCGGAAGCGAAGGTATAGGACGTGGGGTTAGCAGGAGGCGCCGCGTTGGTTCCGCCGTTCAGGTGGTACGTAATCGTAAAGGTTAAAAGCGTCCATTGCGCATAGAGCGTCATACCGGAAGTGCCCATCGCGAAAGGATCTCCGTCCGCGTACACAACGGGGCCGGCGGCGGTGATTCCCCATCCGTCAAATTGGTAGCCGGGGTGGGAATATGCGTTTGGAGCCAAGTTCACCGTCGTATTGTTGGGTATCAACTGGTTGGGCATCGTTCCCGAGATTCCGGGGAGGTTCGCGTCGAAGGTAAGGGCATAGGTGGTAATATCCCACTTGGCGTATACATCGAGGTTGCCTGTCGATCCGCTTGGGATGCCGGTTACGAACGTGGTCAAGGCCGCATCGCTGCACCAGCCAAGGAAAGCATTGACGCCCCAAGTCGGGGATGCAAAGGTGATGACGGGCGATTCCACGGTATAGGTCGCCGGATTGTCAGGCGCGGCGGCATTGGTTCCGCCGTTCAGGTGGTAGGTAATGGTATAGGAGACAGGAATCCACTTGGCATAGAGCGTGGTATCGGCGCCGACGGTGTCAGCGGTAAAATTCCAGGCGTTGGCGAGGGCCGCTTCCTTGTACCAGGCATCGAAGGTATACGCGGTACGAGTAGAAGCGGGGGTCGGTGCCGTGATCAGACTGTTTTCCTCTACGATCAGCTCCGCGATCGCGCTTCCGCCGTTGGCGTTGAAGGTTACTTTATAGGTTATGACTTGTTTCCATTGCGCGTACAGGCTCAGGTCAAGTGCCGGCATCACGATCGACTCTGCGGCCTTGTACGCCGTACCGGTGCCGTCCGCGGCGGTATTCCAACCGGCGAAAACGTATCCGGGGCGGATAAGGCTTCCCGAGTTTCCCGCAATGACAAGCGCTGCGCCGGTGCCGTAATCGGCGGCATCCACCGGTACGGTACCGCTTACGTCGCTGCCTTCGGAATAATAGGTAACGGTCCACAAGGCGGCCATGGAAACCGAGAGATCGTGTATGGCTCCCGCTTTTATTTCGGCGGTCTGGCTGCCCCGGAATTTCACCTTACCGGCGGCGTTCTTGGCCGCGATATCGAAGGTGCGCGCGCGACCGGCCGGAACCTCCAGTGAGGCACTCAGTTTTGGCTGCGAAAGCGTCAGGCTGATCGTTTCCATGTCGGCTGCTTTTACGGTAATTTCTATCGTGGCCACGGAAGCCGGCAGGCCCGGACCTCGGCTGCCCGAACTGAAGTCGAAGGATACGTAGCCGGGAGTATTGGGGACCAGGGGGCTTTTACAGGCAAATGCTACGAGGCCCAGTGCCGCTATCAATAATATTCTGTTGCATTTGCTGTACATAATCCCTCCCGGACGGTATCCAAAAACAAGCAGCTGTTTTTCGGTATAGCCGATACAAGCGTCAAGTCATCGCAAAAGATGGGGCGCTTGCGACATTATAATAGAATAATAGCGTATTGTTATTGGATTTTAAAGGTAAAAATGAGTAAATTGGAGGTTTTATTCAATTAAACGATGAATCTTCCAACCTGGTCGGAAACATCCTTGAAAATATTGCTGTTGTTCTCCTTAAGCGAGGAAACTTCGGTAAAGGTGGCTGTCATGCCAGCGGTGTTCTTGATTATTTCGTCCATCTCTTTCTGTACTTCCTTTGAACACTCGAGCAGACGCTTTATTGCGTTGTCCAAACCCACGGATTCCGAAGAGAGCACGCTTCCCACGGTTTTTACCACACCGGTAGTTTTTTGCATCTGGGCCAAAGTCTCCGCGACCTGGTCGGAACCGATTCGCTGTTCCTTCATGGCCAAGGCGTTTTCCTGCTCCATGGCGCTTACCGTCGTGATGAGCGACAGCACTTCGTCGAATCCAACGGAGGCGGCGTCGGAGGAGAGCACCGCTTTATCTATCGAGGCGCGAACTTCCTTGAGCTGCGCATTTACGAGCGTGGACTGTTTTGCGCTGGCGTCGGCAAGCGAGCGGATTTCGTCGGCTACCACCGCGAAGCCGGCTCCCGCCTCGCCCGCGTGAGCCGCCTCGATGGCCGCGTTCATGGCCAGCAGATTGGTCTTGGAGGCGATGGAGGCGATCATCTTGTTGGCGTCGAAAAGCCCCGCCGAGGTTTTTACGACGTTGCCGATCAGGATATTCGAATCCGCGATCTTGGTTTTTCCGAGCTTGGCCGCGGCCAGTAAATTCTCGCAGGTTTCGTTGATCCGGACCACGTTGGTCGTGACCGCGCCGATATTGGCTATCATTTCGTCGATACCGGCGCTGGAATTGCTGACGCTGGAAGTCTGCTGCGTGACCGCCGCGTGCAATTCCTGCACCCGCTGGGAAATCTGCCGCACCGCGCCCGACGAGTCGGAAATGGCCTGCCCCTGCTTCACGATCTCGGTATTGGCTTTCTGTACCGATCCGTTGATGTCGGTAAGCTTCTCCTCGGCCTCGAACATGCTGGCGGAGAGCCCTGAATCGTTTTCCTTCAGGGAGTCGTAGCCGGAGCGTATGCCGCTGATCATCCTGTGCAGCACTCCCAGGTAATTGTTGAGGCTTTCGGTGATCTTTCCTGTCTGGTCGAAATTCAGGATGGCGACTTTTTTCTTGAGATCGGCGTGCTCGCTGGAAGCCAGCTGGTTTATCTGTTCGTTCAGGAGTTCGTACTGGATGTTGTCCTGGTTCTTGGACAGCCAGGAAATGTAGAAAACGACGCACAGGATGAGGAATCCGACGATGAGGATCGAACTGACGGGAGAATCGGGACCGGCGAGTCCGTCGGGCTTGACGAGGTAATACCAGCTGATATACGCCACGAAGCTTATGATGATGATACCCGCGACAAGCGGGATGATTATCGATTTCAGTTCGATGAAATGGTCGGTTTCCTTTTTATGCAGCACGGAGATATTCAAAAGCTGCTTGGGAACCTTCAGGAAGGTATCGATGACGAACGCGTTGACGAGCGAGCCGGCGAGCGAAACGGAGAGCTTGTTCAGGAGCGCCCATGAAAAAGGAAGCCCGGAAGGCATTTTCATGCCGTACAGGACGAAAAACAGGGAAACGGCGAAGGTCCAGATGATGCTGTTGTAGATAATCAAGGTCCAGGGAAGCTTAACCGCCACCATACGGGCTTTGGCCAGCTGTTTTTCGGTGCGTTGCTCTGCCGGCAAGGCAAGCGCCACCCAAAGGGGCTTCAAGTATGCTTTGAGCAGGAAACCGGTTAAAATCGTAAATAATGCGGCGAAAAGGTATATCTTATAATTCAAGGCCAAAAGGATACGCCCGGGAAGGTCCAAGTCTTTTGTGGGATTGTACATTTGGGAGGCGATTTCACTGATCAGGGTAGCGCTCATCTGAACGCAGAAATAGGAAATTATCGTATACCAAGTGATTTTGCGCGAAAGTTCGGAAGATTTCATCATCGACATCCTCGTGGTAGAGCTTTATGCGTTCCGCTAAAAATCCAATTCTAAACGAAAAATTCCACGGGCGCAAGTAAAAGCCTGACAATGGCTGCCATAATGAGTTTTGAGTCTTTTACAATAAAGCCTTCTTTGCTACTATCGGGGCATGAAGACGGTCCACGCATGAAAAAGCTCGATTTCATCTATCTGGAAATTACCAACGAGTGCAATCTGTCCTGTCCGTTCTGCCCTGCGGGAGGCAGAAAAAAAGGATTCTTGACGGTTGCGCAATTCGCTCTAGTCCTTGATAAGATTTCGGGGTTTGCGGATACACTGTATTTCCATGTGAAGGGAGAGCCGCTCCTTCACCCGGACCTGGGTACCTTCCTGGAAATGGCGGGTTCCGCCGGCTTTGCCGTTTTCCTCACGACCAATGGTACGCTTTTGCGCGGAAGCCTTGCTTCCCTCAAGGAAAAAAGCGCTCTGAAACGCGTTAATATTTCGTTGCAGAGCCTTGAAGGGTTCCCCTCGGCAAGGCAGGAAGCGGCACTGGTGGAAATCCTTTTAGGCGTGCGGGAATTGCATGAAACGCAGCGCACGCAAGGCTTAAGGCCGCAAATTCAGCTGCGGCTCTGGAACCCCCGGGATTACCCGTACGAGGATTGGTTTTTCCGGGCGCTGCACGAGTTTTTCGGTACCGACAGAATCGCGGTGGAAGGCTGCATCGGAAGGCAGAAAGGAATTATCCTGAAAGAATCCGTAAGCCTCGTACCGGCCGACCGCTTCGTATGGCCCGATATCAACGGGGATCAGGCGCACACGGACGGATTCTGCCGCGCGCTCAGGCACCAGGCCGCCATACTCCTGGACGGCACGGTGGTACCTTGCTGCCTGGACGGCGAAGGCGCCGTTCCGTTAGGGAACATTTACCTGCAGTCGTGGGAGGAAATTCTGGGGAGCAGGAGAGCCCAAGCCGTGTACGACGGTTTTTCGCGGCGGAAGCTCGTGGAACCCCTGTGCCGCACCTGCGGTTTTGCCCGCCGTTTTTCTTGAGGGAAACGGGGAAAATTGCCGATAACTCCGGATATGACGCCTATCTTCGAAATCATAATAATCGCCGCGCTGCTGTTCATCGCGGCGGAATGTTATATCATCACGCGCGAGCTTTCGCGCCTGGTCACGCTCATGCTCAAGGAACGCGAAACGCCCGAAGCGGCGCCGTCCGGCCAGACCATCAACGTAAACCTCGGCCCTACTCAGCCGGGTGCGGCAGGTGGACAGGCGCAAAACAGCCCGGGGCAAAACCCGGAGGCTGCCGCGGCGGAACCGCAAATGCTGATAGAAAGCGCACCCCGCATGCCGGAACCCGTCCCTGAACCCTACATTGAGCGCAGGCCGACCCAGAGCGGCCTGCTTGCGGTAAAATGCCCGAAATGCCAAGCCGAAAACTCGAGCTACCGCGCCGAATGCTTCAACTGCGGCGCAAAGCTCTGAGTCGGAGAATTCAATCCGCAGCGCGGATTGAATTCCTAACTACTCTCAATACAAATTCAATCCGCCGCGCGGATTGAATTTTCCTCAAAAAGGTATTGTTCCATTAAAGCCAGGCCGTTCAGCGTCAGGTCGGGTTCGATAAGGTCGAACACCGTGGTAAGTCCCGTTATGACGCGGCACAACCCGCCCGTAGCCACGACCTTGGCGCCGCCCAATTCTCCCGTGATCCGCTTTACCATATATTCCACCAAACCCGTATAACCCAGCACCACGCCCGCCTGAATGGCCTGCACGGTGTTTTTCCCCATCGCAGAAGCGGGAGCTTCGAGCGGAACGGTAGGCAGTTGAGCCGTATTCGAGGCGAGCGAACCGGCGGCGGTGCCCAGACCGGGTGCTATGGAAACGCCGCAGATCGTGGCGTTTTTATCGACGGCCGTAAAGGTGAGCGCCGTGCCGAAATCCACCACCAGGCAGGAGCCGCGAAACAGGTTCCAGGCGGCCAGGGCATCGGCCACGAGGTCCGACCCTATCTCGTCGGCCGCTATGACGTGCACGGGCAGGCGTTTATACACCGCCGCGCCGAGGATCACGGGCTCAAGGGCGAACAGGTGCCTGGCCATTTTATCCATGGCCGCCGTAAGTTGCGGCACCACGGAGCTGATGATGACCCTGGTAATGTCGGCCAGGTTCCTGCCGCGGTCCAGGAGGATGGCGCGCACGATTACGCCGTATTCGTCCTCGGTCTTGCCCGCCACGGTACGGATGCGCAAGGTATCCAGGAGTTTTCCGTCCCGGTACACGCCGCCCACGATATTGGTATTTCCTGCATCGATTACTAACAACATGTGGGCTACTATCGACCCAAGGCAGCGGCTTTGTCAAGCTTGAGCATTCAGGGAAAGAACCGGCACCCGTCGATCGGCGCCCTCTTCACACGATAAGCCGCGCGCGATTATCATGGGTCAACGGGGAAAAAAATCATGAAAGACCTGAAACCGATCATCATCCTTTCGGCGACGCTCGTCGCCGTCACGCTGTTCGCAGGATGGGTATGGACGAACCGCAATAAAGGCAACGACACGATTTCCGTAAACGGCTACGGGCAGATCGATTTTGAAAGCGACCTGATCTCCTGGAAAGGCTCGACCGTCCAGTATGACGCAAACCTGGAAACCGCCTATAAAAAACTCAAGGCCAACCAGGAATCCATTCGGGATTTCTTCGCGAAGGCCGGCATCAAAGAGTCCGAAATCACTTTTTCGGCGGTTCAGATCGACAAGATCGAAAAGGAACTCTACAACGCGGCCGGGGATATCACGGGACGCACATTCGACCGCTACGCGCTGCAGCAGGAAGTCAAGATCGTTTCCGCCGAAGTGGACAAACTGGAAGCGCTTTCCCGCAATGTAACCGAACTCATCAAACTGGGCATGGAATTCTATTCCGAACGACCTGATTATTTTTATACGAAGCTCGTCGACCTGAAACTCGAATTGATAGCGCAGGCCACGAAGGACGCGCGCAACCGTGCGCTCAAGATCACGGAAAACGCCGGTGCGCGCCTGGGGCGTCTCAGGAATTCCGACATGGGCGTCTTCCAGATCACGGAGAAAAACTCCGCCGACGAACCCAGTTGGGACGGCGCGTACAACACCAAGGCCCGCTACAAGACCGCGACCGTTACGGTTCGGGTAATTTACCAGCTGAACTAGGCGAAGCGCCGCGCGCCGTTCGCAGGGTATCCTCGAAAGACCTTGCCCTAATAGGCTTGCCCAGGCAATACTGAATCGAAAATCGAGGAGAGTTTATGAGCGACATCATTCAACCGCGCGTCCTGAAAGGTTTCAGGGATTTTTTGCCCCAGATGGAAATGCAGCGGGCCTGCCTTACCGAAATCCTGACGCATTCCTTTAAAAGCTACGGTTTCGTTCCTATAGACACGCCGGTTCTCGAGTATGCCGAAATACTCCTCGGCAAGGCCGCCGGCGAGACCGAGAAACAGGTCTACCGCTTCAAGGACTCAGGCGATCGCGACGTGGCCATGCGTTTCGACCTTACCGTCCCGTTCGCCCGCTTCATGGCCGAGCATTCGGGAGAACTGTACCTGCCGTTCAAGCGCTACCACATAGCCAAAGCCTGGCGGGGCGAGAATACCCAGCGCGGCCGATACCGCGAGTTCGTGCAGGCGGACTTCGATATCGTGGGCGCGGACACAGCAGCGGCCGACTTCGAGATAATCTCCGTCATCCGCAACGCGATGGTTGCCCTGGGCGTACCCGACACAAAAATCCACATCAATAACCGCGGGGTTTTCAACCGTTTCCTGGAACGCCTGGGCTTGGCCGAAAAATCCGTGGAGATATTGCGCATCGTGGACAAGCTCGCCAAAATCGGTGCGGACGAAGTTCGCAGGCAGATTACGGCCATCGCCGGCGACGGCAACACGGGGGAGATTCTCGAGTACATAGCCGAAGGTGACGATTTCGACGCCACGCTGGCGCGCATCACGCGGCTGTCGGGAGGCGAGAATCCCGATTCGGAGCGCCTTTCCACCATACACGCCATGGCCAAGGCGTGCGGCATCGAAGGCTCCATAATTCTTGCGCCGTATATTACGCGCGGCCTGGACTACTACACCGGCGTGGTATTCGAGACTTTCCTGGACGACCTGCCCGAAATCGGCTCCATATGCTCGGGAGGCCGCTACAACGACCTGGCCTCGCTGTACACCACGCAAAAGCTGCCCGGCGTCGGAGCATCCATAGGGCTGGACAGATTGCTGGCCGCCCTCGAGGCCATACATCGGCCGGTAGCGGTAACGGGTTACTGCACCGCGATTATCATCCAGGTGGAGGAAAGCCTTTCCGTGGATTACCAGGTTGACGCAGCTGCCCTCCGCGCCAAAGGAATCGCCTGCGAGGTATTCGCGGACAAGCGCAAGATGGGCCAGCAGTTTTCCTACGCGGAAAAAAAAGGATTTGACTGGGCCATCGTGCGCGGCGGGGACGAGAAAGCGCGCGGCATTTGGGTCTTAAAGAACCTCAAGACCCGCGAGAGCGCGGAGCATGCGTCGCTCGACAGCGTCGCCGAAAAAATAAACGCCGCCTCCGGCGATGTTTGACGCGATGGGCCCCATGAGGAAACCCGGCTTAAAGACCGCGTTTCTCGCCGCCGCGCTCGTCGCATCCGTGACCTCCTTCTTGGGGTGCACGGCAAACGTACCGAAGGTCTTGGCGCTGGACAGCCGCCTCATCGTCTATGCCGGCGACTCGAGCGGCGGCCGATCCGAGCGCCTGACCGTCTTCGCATCCATCAAGGACAGCGACGGCAAGGAAGACATCTCGGAAATGTATATCATCCATGACGATTCCGAGCTGTACTGGCACCTGAACGGCGAAAACTGGATAAGCAAGGATGAAAGCGGCGGTTTTTGGGTAGGCGGAAACGGGCTTGCAGGTCCTGCGCCGGATTTGCCGCGAGGTATCTACCGCGTACTCGTCGTAGACCGGGCGGGAGAGCGCGTCGAGCGAACTTTCTCCCTCAACGCGCCGGACACCTCAGCGTACGAACTCCCTTCCGTTACGGCGCAGGGTACCGAATCCATGGTCTTCACCAGCAAGTACGCGACGAACACGGTATTCTTTTTCGACGCGGGCAGCAACGTGGTCAAGACCGTCTCCGCCACTCCGGGCAGCCGCAGGCTGGACGAGCTGTGGGGCAACTCGGACTGGAAAAACCAGGCGTATTTCATTGCGCTGTACTCGTTCGACATTCCTTCCGAAACAGGATTTTTTTCATGGAAAACCAGATTACCCAATTAGGGACGGCGCAGATGGACCCCATGGAAACGGTGCTCACGACCCGCGATTCCATACGGAGCTATGCCATCCGCTCAGGCAGGCTTACCGACCTCCACAAAGACGCCATCAAGTCGCTGTATCCACGGTACGGCCTGGACTGGACCCCGGAAGTAAAGGTAAATTCGCTTTCCCTGTTCGGAAAGGCCGCCCCGCTGGTCGTTGAGGTGGGCTTCGGCATGGGCATAGCCACCGCCCTCATCGCGGAGCGGCTTCCCGACACCTGTTTCCTGGGCCTTGAGGTGCATGCCCCCGGAATCGGCAAGCTGCTGTCGCTGGTTTCCGAACAGGGCCTACCCAACGTCAAGGTGTGCCGCCACGATGCCATCGAGGTGATAGACAGCATGTTGGCGCCCGGCAGCGTCCACGGCTTCCATATATTCTTTCCCGATCCGTGGCCCAAGAAAAAACACCACAAGCGCCGTATCATGAACCCTGCCTTCGCAAGGCTCCTCGCCTCGCGGCTGGAAACCGGGGGTTATATTTATTTCGTCAGCGACTGGGAGGAATACGCCCGGGAAACGCTGGAGCTCCTGGGCGCGCAGGCGTCGCTCCGAAATCGGTACGAAGAGTGGGCTCCCAGGGAATCTTGGCGCCCGGTTACCAAATTCGAGCAGCGGGCCATCGAAGAAGGCAGGATCATCCGCGAGATGGAATTCCTGAAGCTATAGGCATCAGGAACCGCCGGTTCACGAATCGCCGTACGTGCCCATGATCTTTTTCGCTATCTCAAGGAGGCGTTCCCTGGTATTCAAATCGGGGTCCTCCAGCACACTCTCCAGAAGCTCGGCCAAAATCCGCCCCATCAGCGGCCCCTTTTTTATTCCTGCACCGGCCAAATCGTTGCCGTTTACCGCCAGGTCTTTTATGGAAAAAGCGTTATCGCGCGCCACGAGCGCCTCGACCCGCTCCAAAAGCGGCAGCACCGATCGCGGGTCGGCGGGCACGCCTTTCATGCCGCCCGAGTCGGCCAGGCGCAGGCGCACCAGCGGGGCCAGGTAGTCGAGCCCCACCTTGGAGGCAAAACGGCGCACGGCCGAATCCGTCCAGGCGTCGCTATAGTCGAACATGTGGTGGCGTATGAGATGCGTCACGAAATCCACGGTGGCGTTGGGGAATTTAAGACGCCGTAAAATGCTCCCGGCCACCTCCGCGGAAGCGGTATCGTGGCCGTAAAAGTGGATTAGGCCGCCGGGCTCTTCCGTCCTGCAGCCGGGCTTCGCGATATCGTGGAGCAGCGCCGCCAGACGCAAGCCGAGCTCAGGCACGGCGGCGTCGCAGGAAAAGAGGCAGTGGTCCAGCACGTCGAAGCGATGCAGCTCCCCCTGCCCCACGCCGCGGCATGCCAGCAGCTCGGGAAGAATCTCCGCGAGCAGACCGGATTTCTCCAGCATGAAAAAACCGGCGCTCGGCTTGGCGCACGCAAGCATCTTGGATAGTTCGTCGCGCACGCGCTCGGGGGACACCAGGCGGAATTTATCGATGCGGAGCGGAATCGCGGCGAAGGTGGATTCCTCGATCGAGAAGCCGAACCGCAAGGCAAAGCGAACCGCGCGGAGCGGCCGCAAGCCGTCCTCGCCGAAGCGGCACAGGGGATCGCCGATGGCCCGCACGATTCCCGCCTTGAGATCGGCCTTTCCGCCGAACGGATCCACTACGAGCCCGTCCGAGGGATCGGCGGCCATGCCGTTTATGGTAAAATCCCGCCGGGATAGATCGGCGGCAAGGTCGGAGGTAAACTGCACGGTATCGGGCCGGCGGCCGTCGCCGTAGTGTCCGTCCAGCCGGAACGTGGTAGTCTCCAGCGATTTTCCGCGCCAGCGAACCGTAACGGTGCCGTGCTGCAGCCCCGTGGGAATGACGCCGCGAAACAGCTTCATGACGTCTTGCGGCAGCGCGTCCGTGGCGATGTCCCAATCGGCGACAGGCAGCCCTAGAAGGCTGTCGCGGACGGCTCCTCCCACGACATAGCAGGCAAAGCCCGCTTTCTTGAAGACCGAGGCGAATTCCTTGAGTTCTGCGGGCATGCGGATGGTGCTCATGGGCAAAAGTATAGGATAAGGCTCTGTACTTGCCAAGCACCGTCCTTGACCAAGCTTCTGTCTTTCGCATAACCTAGACCCGTCATGGCAAACCACAATAAATTGCGCATCGCGCTTCTGATACTGGCTGGGGTTACGCTTTTTCTTGCGCTTACCATAGGTATCGTCTTCGGAATCGCTATCGCCACAACCAAAAACACGATCGCAACGGAGAATTTCTCGGAATTCGATCCTTCGATCCCTTCGAAAATATTGGACATAGAAGGTCGCCTGATAACAGAATTCGCGTCCAACGAAAAACGCGAGATAGTTTCCATCAAAGACCTGCCCCAGCATCTCATCGACGCCCTTATCACCCGCGAGGATAAAACCTTCTGGACTCACCCGGGCTTCACCCTCAAGGGATATTTCCGCGCGGCCAAGGGCGTGCTCACGCGCCAATCGCTGGGAGGCGGCTCGGGCATCACGCTGCAGCTGGCCGGCGACATCTACGCGGACCGCAGCGAGATAAGCATCCGCCGCAAACTCGTGGAACTGTGGTGGGCGTTGCAGATGGAACGCCGCTTCTCCAAGCAGGAAATCCTCGAAAAATACATGAACCGCATGAATATGGGTCCGGGCATCTATGGATTCGAGGCCGCAAGCAAGTATTATTTCAATCACTCGGCCAAGGAAGCCACACTCGCGGAATCCGCGATCCTGGTAATATTGCTGGCCAGCCCCACGCGCTATAACCCCATCAGAAACCCCAATTCATCCAGAAAAATGTCGCGGGAAGTCCTCGACCAGATGGTCAAGGAAGGCTATACCACCAAAGAGGCGGCGGACGAGTCGTTTTCGGCGTATTGGGACAACTACGACTACACTCGTGTGGCCACGGCCGCATTCTACAACCGCGACGACAAAGCGCCCTGGTTCAGCCAATACGTGCTCCGCGAGCTTGAAAGCATGCTGTACGGCTCCATCGACCTGTACAAGGACGGGCTGACCGTTCACACCACGCTGAACCTGGACTACCAGAAAGTAGCGGATCGCTACATGACGCGGTACCTGGACCAGGCCAATAAAAGCTACCTGGAATCCAGTTCCATCCGCCTGGGCGAAGCCGCGGGAACCTATATTCCGTTGGCGGAACTCATGGGCTTGGCCTTCAACCTTGAACCCATCTTCATGAATCAATCCAAGATCCAGAACAAGGCGATGGAGCAGTACCGCACCAACATCAACCAGACTGCCGACGCGCTCGCGCTGATGTTCGGCCTCGAATCGCTGAAGATAGCCACCAACGCCAGCTACGGCGCCACGAAAACCGAGCTGGCCAAGAATACCGTGGAGTGCGCCCTCATCACCCTGGATAACGACAAAGGCTACGTCCTGGCGCTTGTGGGCGGCTCCAAGTTCGGAGGGTCCAACCAGCTTATCAGGGCGACGCAGTCCATGCTGCAGCCCGGCTCCTGCTTCAAGCCGCTCTATTATTCCGCAGCCATAGATTCGCGGCTTTTTACGGAAGGCACCCTGATCTACGACGCTCCGGTAGTTTTCTATAACGACGACGGCACGCCGTTCATCCCCCTCAATTTCAGGGGCGAATGGAAGGGACAGGTGCTGACCTGGTACGCCCTCGCAAAATCCATGAACGTCCCCTCCATAAAAGTGTTGGACGGCATCGGGTTCGACGCGGCCATCAACCGCGCGGCGGCTTTGCTTGGAATTACCGACCAGGAGGAAATCCGCTCGACATTCCCGAGGCTCTACCCGCTGGGGCTCGGCATCAGCTCGGTTTCCCCCTTGAAAATGGCCCGCGCGTTCTCGATTTTCGCCAACCAGGGCAAGGAAACCACGGCCATCTCGATACGGTCCATAGAAGACAGAAACGGTAAAATAATACTCGAGCCGGAAAAAGTGCTCAGAACGCAACAAAAGAAAAAAGGCTCCGCCATCCAGGTCATCTCGCCGCAAAACGCCTATGTCATGACGGATATGCTGAAGCGCGTCATAACCGACGGAACCCTGGCCGGTCCTTCCTATAATGGCGCCATCTTTACCTACAAGACGGCCGAGGGCAAAAAGTTCGTCATCCCGGCCGCGGGAAAAACAGGAACCACCAACAACTGGGGCGATGCGTGGACGGTAGGATTCACCCCCTACATGACCACGGCCATCTGGTTCGGATTCGACCTTCCCGGCAATTCGCTCGGCGTTGCCCAATCCGGCGCGGTCGTCGCGGGAGCCGCCTGGTCCAATTACATGAGCGAAATCCATCGCGGCCTGCCCTACAGGGATTTCGTACGTCCGCAATCGGGCCTCGTCGACGTAAAAGTATGCTCCGTCTCAGGTCTTCTCCCTACCGAATACTGCGACGAAGGGACTGTCAACCTTCTTTTTTACGACGACAAGGGAGTTCCCAACCGATATTGCGACCTGCATCAGCAAAAGTCGGAACAGGCGGTCGATGCAATTCGAATGCTGACGCAGCAAGGCAGCGCCTTGGGATCGACATCCATCGACTCGACGCTCAATTTCGACATCCCCGACCTGGATTCGCTTATCAACTCCCTCAAGGTACCGGAACCCGAAACGACCGAAAAAAAGGATCCCGCGTCTCTTCTTGATTAAGTGATTCCGACGCATTAGACTCGAGGTGGAGGGTTTGGTGCAAATTTCCATAAAAAGCATCCGCATAAAGCGCCGCGTCCGAAAAAACATAGGCGATATCAGTGGCCTTGCGGAAAGTCTCAATCGCTTCGGACAGCTGCACCCTATCGTAATCACGAGAAAAAAGGTATTGGTTT
Organism: uncultured Treponemataceae bacterium; assembly: GCA_964485395.1. Classification (GTDB taxonomy): domain Bacteria; phylum Spirochaetota; class Spirochaetia; order Treponematales; family UBA12059; genus JANNSO01. The sequence continues at coordinate 33,760 of CAZAJF010000015.1, forward strand.
CGGGCAGGCGCAGGCTTGCCGCCGCGAAAAGCCTGGGCTGGCCCACCATAGACGCTATCGTCCTAGTCGGCAAGGACGCGGCGGATCTCCTGGAGCTTGAACTGGATGAGAACATCCAGCGGGACCCGCTGACGAGGGATGAAGTGGACGAAGGCTTGATTCGTCTGGAACGACTCCGGAACCCGGGATTTTTTGCCAGAATCTGGCGAGTTATGATAAAGTTCTTTAAAAGGCTGTTCGGATACGTAGACTAAGGGGGACTCGATGAAACTTCGTAACATACTGTCTATCCTGCTTATTATGATCGCAAGCGCGGTCGTCATAGAGGGTCAGTCTTCCAAAATGCCGGTCGTCAGGGTTTCCGCCTTTTCCGGAAACGCATTGACCCCCAGCGAGCTTTCCACGCTGGAACGACTCGTAAGCTCATTTATCGTAGAACTTAAGATATTTCGCGTAATCGACAATACGGGGAAAGAGCTCGTTCTGGCGGAAACGGAAAACGCCCTGGCCATGGGTTCCTCGGTCAACGCTGGAAGCGCTCTCGTCGCGGATTACATCGTTTCGGGAAGCGTCGGAAAAGTCGGCGACCTGTATATTTTCACGCTGGATAACACGAAAGTATCCACCAGCGAGAAGATTTCCGTATCCGACACCGCGAACACCATCAACGACGTCGTGCTCAAGACAAAACCCTTGACCAGGAGCCTCTTCGGCAAAACCGATCAAACGCTTGCCACTGCTCCAGCTCCGGCTCCGGGCACGCAGGCAGGTACCTCCACCGCAGCGGCGCCAAATTCCGAGCAGTTCAGGCTTTCGGTTAAATTGACGGACTTGGTTGGAACATGGCAGGGTGATAAAGGCCTGGAATCCATACGGATTTTTGCGGACGGAACCGGCGTTGCGGTCTTAAGCGGCGGCGGCACCATGAAACTCAAGCTGGAAATCTCGGGCCCTACCATTACCGTCCAGCAAAATCAGCCCAATGATCCGCGCATGTATAAGAACGAAAAAATCAACCATTCAATGGCCGTCAAGATAGCCGCGAGCGCGCGCCCCATGCGCTGGATTTTTCAAATGTCACAGGACGCGGTCATGCTTACCGGGACCAAAGAAACCGTAGCGGCATCCGGAAGCGGAGAATCCATGCAGATAGACAATTCCTATACGCGGCAGGCGCAGTGGAAGCGAATAGCCCGATAAACTCAAACTCGTGGCGCTTTATTGAGTTTTTTTGCGGGAAAGTTTTTTTGACACACGAAAAAGCAGATAGCCTACGAGCACCGAGGCTCCGCACAGCAGCGCGTACAAACGCGCTTGCTTATCCTGGCATACCGCAGGCGGCGTGTAGATAAGCAGATAACCGGGATTCGCCACGCTTACGTTCGTCTTTTTTTTGTTTTTTATCGTCAGTGCAACTTCATTGGAGCTCAAATAGCCCAAGGAGCGGCCTTCGCGAGCAATCATTTCGGGAGAATCTATCAAACGATTCCACGCGGCCTTGTATTCGGTATTTTTAACCTGCAAGCTTCGAATATTCGCTTCCATCGCACGGGATACCTCCGCGGCATAATGGTGAGCAGTGAGTCCGGAACTGCCGAAGAGTGCCGTTATACAGAGGTAGCTGGCCACTGTGAGCCATAGACTTGCAAATATTACCCGTTTCATCGTTGTAATTCTCGGTACTCAATCAGCATTACTTGACCATAGAACGGCAATAATCGATGCAAGGTTTTTCTGTACGCTTTATCATGCAAGCTTGCTGTTTTTCGCAAATAAACACGTATGTATATGAATTGGCACATTCGTCGCATTTGATAAAGCATTTATGCATATTGTCGAGAATTGAGGCCAATGCTAAATTCCAAACAGCGCCATGTTCGAGTTGACAATATGCCAAAGGCTTATTAGAGTTGATATTACAAGGTTCTTGTAACATATTTTATGTAATGTGCCGATACTTTACAAGAATCATTCCGATGACGGAGCGCGCACACTATGCAGAACAAGACCCCGGAAGGGAAAGAGAAATCAATGCCCACAACGGAACAAGAGTTGGAAAAGTATGGCGTCTGGGTAAAAGCAGAACCTCAAGATATCATTGAGGAACCCGAGACTGAGCATGAACTCCTTGATGATCTGGACTCCATGGAGCTTACCATCGAAGAACCGGAACCCGCGAAAGAAGAAACCTTCTTCTCCGAAGCGGAAGAAAACGCCTTGGACTCGTTGGATGAACTGCCAAAATTAGAAGAAGACTCGATTATTGACATACCGCTCGACGACCTGGATTACGAAAACGCTTCCGGCTCTGCGCCGGCAGTGTCGGCAAAACCGGTTTCAAAGCCGGAGGCTCCTTCCGCGGACGACATGACGCTTACCGAAATGTCGCTCGACGATTTTGATATGGGAGAGTTTGATACATCCCCTCCTCCGATGGCCGAAGAAAAAAAGCAGCCGAACGAAACCGAATCCCTGGATCTTTCTGAATTCGGCCTTGAAGACGAGGACAGCTCATCCGACAGTGCCGCATCTGCGACGGATGATTTTGAAACGATCGATATAGACCTGCAATTCGACGACACGATTCCATCGGTCGCGGACACGGCCAGCGAAACCGATGTTGAATTCAATCTTGACGACGTCGAGGACATGAATTCCGCCGGTGGGGACATTTTCGTGGAATCCGGATCTTTTGATTCCAGCCAGGCGCCTGGCGTCAGTGCCGATTCCGATTCCGATTCCGTGCACGAAGACGTAACGCTTGATTTTTCAGGTTCCGATAAATCCGTACGCAAGCCCTTGGCGGCCGCTGCGGCAAGGCTCCACGAAACGTCCATAAAGACCGGCGTCGACTCCTTTATCGATGCGGATCAAAACGAAGAATCCTTCATGCCCACCATCGACATATCGGCGGCCGAAAGCAAAGGAGCCGCGAAAAAAGGCTTCGATGACCTTCAGGCCGTGGAAAAAGACTTGGCGGGGGAATCCCCGGAAATGCCGTCCGTGGATATTTCATCGTCCATGCTGGAGCAGATTGCCCGTGAATTATCTTCCATAAAGCAGGAACTTGTCAGCTTAAGAAGCCAACTCAAGGAAATAAAAGAAGAGCCGAGAGCTCCCGCGATGGCGCCCGAAGCTGCGGAAACTTCCTCGCCGATCGCCGAGGAAGCTCCCGCCGGCGGCTTTTTCGACGAAGAAGATGACGAAACGATCGCGCTTACCGGCGCCGAATTGGATAATATCTTCAATACCGCGGATTTCATCGAGGAAAGCGCAGACGACATCCAGGCAGAGGTAGCACCCGAGGAAACCGTCTCCCTGGACACGGAACTCCTTCCCGAAGATGGAGACTATCTTAAAAGCAGCCCGGGTATCGAGACGATAAACCTCCCCGAAGAACAGCTTCACGAAGAATCGCTCGAAGTCGAAGACAAACTCGAGTCCTTCGATATCGAAGATGACCTGAGCCCGATCAGCCCCGCCCCGGAAGACACGAGTTACCTGGAAGCCGGCAACGAGGAAGAATTTCCGCACGACGAGCTGGTTATGGAAGACGTCTCCCTCGAAGACGTGCCTCTCATGGAGCCCGATCTTTCGCAAATAGACCTGGATGAAGAATTGCCGCTCATCGAGTTGAGTTCGGACAACGAAACCGAAGAACCTTCCAGCGACGATATTATCGAGGAAATCGTAATCGACGAGCATGAGGACGATCTCGTCCTGTCCATCGACGGTGAAGAACCGGTACTCGATTCTTCCGCCGAAGCCGATTTCAGCTCCATCCCCGAAATCGAGGAACCCGAAGAAATCCAATTCGAGGATGAGGACGTAAACAGCGATCTTCACACGGAAGATTTTGACGGTATGCCTTCGGAAGCATCCACGATCAAGCCGGCCGTACCCGTGCAGATACATCCAGACCAACTTTCCATGTCGCTCGACGACTCCCTTTTCGTGGAACAAGGATCTTCCAAGAAAGTGGAAAACGAAGCTGCCTTTGAGGCAGGAGATTCCTTCGATTTCCCGGAAATCGTAGAAATGGATTCTGGAATGGCCTCCTTGGACGAACCTGTAGAAGAAATCGTTGAGGAAATTCCCGCAGCCGTCGCAGAGACTTCCGAACCCGTTGCCCTGCCCAATCCGGATGAAGTTCCGGACAAATTGAAGCACGACATTAAATCCGTTTTGCTGTATCTGGACCAACTGCTGTCCGCTTTGCCCGAAGAAAAAATCGAGGAATTCGCGGCATCCGAATATTACGATACGTATAAAAATCTATTTGAGGAACTGGGGATTTTATAATGGGACTCTTGGAAAAAGCGGCCAAGGGACGCAACTTGGCCGTTGACGCGCTGCAAGCAGATAAAAAAACCAACAGTCTGCTGGCAAGCCTGGAAAAAAAAAAGTCTCCGGGCCAAGCCCGAGCTTAAAGGATATTAAAGGATTACTCGACTCGCTTGATGGATTCGACGTAAAGGCTTTCGAAGCCCCATGGGAACTTTGCAAAAGGCTGGACGGAACCGCAGGTATCGAGTCGATAATTCTGTACCAGTTGTCGGAAATGCAATATACGCCAACCTTGGCGTACGGAAAGACGAAAAGCCTCGGAAATTTCTCAAGCTCCATCCTGCCTCTCGAGATCAGCCAAGGCGATTGCTCCGAAATTCCCCACGAAACCCAAGAATTGCTTTTTTCAAGCGTAAAAAGCGAAAATACCATAATCACGTTCTCTTTTTGCCTGGGCGAGAAACTGCTCTTCGTGATTCTGGAAAAGGATTTTTCTATCGACGACGCCGCTCTAGGTCGCATATCCTCGTTGATCGGATCCATCAGCGACTATCGAGCCTCAAGATTTTCCGCATGGCCGGAAAACGGGCAGCAAAACGCCGCCATCTTGAATAAAATAATAACGGGGTCCGATACGAATCGAGCCAAGCACGCGGCGCTCTTCGGAATAGACATAAAACCATTTATAAAATATTACACCGATGCCTTCGAAGGCCGTTCCGCCGCCGGTCTTGCGCGGGACGCTTTCTCGGTTATCTGCACCAGCGTCAAGGCAAACGGCATCGTATTCGCGATCGACGGCAGCACAGCGCTTGCCGCGATCTTCAGCAAGACGCCCCATGATGCCCAGATGCTCGCGGGGCAAGTTTGCGCCGTTTTCGGCAGAATCGCTCCCCTTCAAGAACAAAACAAGCCGGTCTTCGGGCCTTTCGCCAATTTTGACATCGATGACCCGGCGGCCAAGCAGGAAATTTCCGATTTTCTCGCAACCGTCCAAGATTAGAACCATGCACAATGAATTTGACGCCAAACTCAAGACGGCGGACTCGAGATTCCACTCGCGCTATAATCCGGCCAGGGAAGCAGAACGCTTCGTGCAGGCTTGCATCGGGTCCAAGAGGCCGGGAATCGTCATCGTCTTGGGTCCCGGGGAAAACTATATCCATGAGGCTATAAAAAATATACTGCCGCAGACGAGCATTTACAGCGTTCAGCCAAGCTCGGTCTTTTTGACCGACGGCGCAGGAGACGGCTCCGTTTGGACGCCCGATTCCCCGGGAACGCTGCGGCAATTCCTCAGAACGGCGCTGATAAACGAACGGGCAGCGGCCGGAGTCGCCGTGCTTGAATGGGAGCCGGTGATGGCGGCGTTTCCCGAGGAATCGTCGCGGATCAGGAACGAGCTGACCAGATGCCTGGCCACTTCCGCCGCGGACAGGGCCACCGTATCCTACTGGGCAAGAAAATGGCTGCGGAATTCCCTGAACTTCTCTCTGAATATCAAGACGAGCGCGCTCTTGGGCCGGCAGGAATCGGCGATACTTCTGGCTGCCGCCGGCCCCGGGCTCACCGAGTCCATCGCCTCGATAAAGAAATTAAAAAGCCGCGCCTCGACTTGGGCCCTCGCCTCCGCGGTTCCCGCGCTGAGGCATGCGGGAATCGAGCCGGACCTTATTCTGGCCACCGATCCGGGTTTCTGGAACGGCGTGCATCTGCGCTACGCACTCGACCTCGACATTCCGTACGCGATTCCTCCAAGCGTCTGCGCTCCGTGGTCGTCGTTCAGGCCCGGTACGCAGATCGTACCCCTCAATACGGGGCTTCTCTTCGAGGAGATGGTTCTGCGGAAGACGGGCTCGCACTGGACTTCCGCCCACGCTTTCGGAACCGCAGCAGGCACGGCCCTGTCGCTCGCGCTGGGCACGACGACCGGACCCGTCCTGTTGTTCGGGCTGGACTTTGCCGCAGAAGGCATCGTCTCGCACGCAAAACCCTACGCCTTCGACATCCTGCCCGCACTGAGGGAAACCCGCCTCGCCTCCAGGCATTCCGTCAATTACGGCGAGGTTATAGAAAGATATCCCGAGAGAAACGGGGACTGGCGTTTTTCAAGGGCATTTTCCGCATACGCGCAGGAAATCAGCATCCAGGAGAAAGACCGTCCGCGCGTCGTCCGCATAACCCGCTCGCCCATAGAGACGGGCGGCCTCCCGGGGCAGGACATTTCCATCCTCGACGATTTGCCGCTGCCGGGGCGAAAACCGCTTGCGACGATCGGAACGCGGAAGAGCGTCGGCGCGGAGGCTGAAGGCTGCCCGGAACAAACGCTGCGGGACCTTCTCGCAATGGCGAGCCATGATATAGAAAATTCACTGAGCCGAAAAAAATGCACATCCTTCGACACGACACTCGCTCTGAAGGCCCTGTGCCCCAAGGAATCAGCCACGCTGCTGGCCAAGCTTGCCCGCGGCGAAGCGGAGCCGAACGACGCGCAGACAACCATGGAAGCCCTGGAGAGGAACGTCGCGGCATGGATCAGGGATTTTTCATGAGCGCTTCGCTTGTCTTTGACAGGAATATCCTGGCCATCAGCACGACCCACGGCATAGCAGCCACCGAAAAAATCATTAACGCGCAAAGCAGCCCGGACGTCTCGTTCGAGATTTCGCGCTCCGGCATCATGGTACCGTTCCTGCGCTGCGGGCAACGGACTATTTCGATGCATTCCCGCTTCGATCCCAGGGGAGAGGCCGAAAAAATAGCCGGGAACAACCAGCACAAGGGCTTTTTCGTATTTCTTGGAATGGGAGGCGCGTATAACATCGTGCCGTTCCTCGAGGGGGTCCGCCTCTCACGCGGAATAATAATAGAATACGACGCCGGCATCGTGAGGGCCATCCTCGAGAACATAGACCTTACGCACGTGCTTTCCGACAAGCGACTTACCCTGATCATCGATCCCGACGAGGACGAGCTGAAGGAATTGTTCATCTCAAAATACGTTCCGTCCATAACCGGCGACATGGCCGTGATTCCCCTGCATGGCAGGATCGACGCCGAGCCGCAGAAGTTCCAGGCAGCCGCGGGCTTCATCAAGAACTTCATGAACTACGTGTCTGACGATTACTCCGTGCAGGCCTTTTTCGGGAAGCGCTGGTTCTCCAACATCATCAAGAACCTCCCCCTAGCGAGCGCCTCCAGACCGTCCATCCCGCCTATAAAAAACGCTGCCGTGAGCGCTGCCGGCCCTTCGCTCGAGCTTCAGCTCGAAACCCTGCGCACCCGGGCAAAAGACATTTTCCTGATTGCCACGGACACGAGCCTTTCCGCCCTGAACGGTTTCGGGCTCAAGCCGGACGCCGTCATCAGCATCGACTGCCAGCATATAAGTTATTATCACTTCATGTCCGGAATTCCCGCCGGCGTCCCGGTCTTCCTGGACCTCGCCTCGCCCCCGACTGTCGCGCGGGTTTCCGGCGGCGCGTATTTCTTTACGTCGGGCCACCCTCTGGCACGGTACATCGCCGCCAAATTCAGGGCCTTCCCGGTAATAGACACATCCGGGGGCAACGTTACCCAGGCGGCCGTATCCCTCGCCGAATTCCTGGGAGCCCACAGGATATTCGTGTACGGAGCCGATTTCTCCTACCCGTTCGGAAAAAGTTACGCCAGGGGAACCTACGTCTACCCGTATTTCTACGCTCGCCAAAGCAGGCTGAAGCCGAGCGAATCGCTCTTCGGCGATTTTCTTTTCAGGAATCAGGTACTGGAAAGGCAGAACGACGAGAACGGCGTCTTCAGGTATGTAACCAAGCCCTTGGTGGCATACAAAGAACGGCTCGAGAGATTCGCGGCCTACTCCCGGGCGCTGGTGCTTCCGCAGCGGGAGCTTGGAGTGCAGGTAACGGGTTCGCCGGACGACAAGGCACGGAGAAAAGATACAGGAAGCATGTTCGCCTCGGGCAAGACCTTCAAGACGACGAAAGACTTCCTTTCGGATTATCACCGCGCAATCAGCAGACTTTCCATCCCCGAATTATCGGCGGGCAGGTACATGGACTCGCTGACCGCTGCCGAGCGCGATATCTGGACCACCATGCTTCCGTCCGCTGCCGCGATCAAGCGCGAATCGGAGGACGGATCGATTCCATCCCACGAGCTCCTGGAGACGACGAGGCTGTGGTGCCAGCGCGAGGTGGAAGAGGCCCTGGACTCCCAGCTTACTTGATCCGGACGGCCCTGCCGAAGGCTCCGGCCCGAAGCCCCCACGTGCGCGCCAGATAGTCATCGAGTTTCTTGGCCAGCGCGAGGGCGTTGACGCAGATCAAGTCGGTATTGCCGGTAAGCCATTCCGCGCGCGCGGGATACACGCCCGCAAGACGGGGAATTACGTTGTCGCGGTAATAGGAATCCACCCTGCCGGTGGATTGCTGCACGAGATAGGCCTGGAGCTCGTTTACCATGAGGTAGCGGTTTGAGGGATCATAGCGCCGATACTCAAAATGAATCTTCCAGAAGGTCCGGGCTTCGGTGCTCAGGGAATCCCATAATTCCGACGAAAGCTTTCTGTAAGCCTCGTCGTAAAAGAACAGGGCATGGGACGATTCGTGGTCGATGAATACTCGGCGGAGATTTTTGTCGGATTCCCGGCAAATGGAAATCATGGCGCCGTGGCCGGCAGAAAGAACGCCGCCTTCACCTTCCAACAGTATGGAATGCTTGACCAGAAGCGCATATAACGCCAGTTCCTGCTCGTTCAGGGGAAAATCCGTTTCTTTGGCCAGAGAATAAAAGGCGAACAGGGTGGATGCCGGATAATCGTGAGCATTCCAGCCATGTAGCGCCTTTATTTCCGAGTCCTTGGCCAGGCGGCCTACGAAGCCGGGTTTTTCAGCGAAAAAGGCCAGCCGCTTCAAAAAAAGATCTTGGACCGCGTAGTCCTTGAAGTCGAAGACCAAGGTCTCCGGAAGTAAATCCCATGACCACAGGGAAAAGTCGCCTTCAGGCGCCGGACACGACAGCAAGGCCTGCAAATCGGCCGGCGGCGCCCCGTTTCCAAAATCAAGATACGCCTGCGCAAAGCCGCCTGCCGCGCTGAGCTGCAAAACCGGCGCTGCCTGCGGTGAAAAGACAGCGAGCGGAACGGTTGCCCTTAAGTGCGGCAGCGTGGAAATTTCCCACACGGTTGATCCGGAGGCGAACGTGACCGCGCCGCCGTTTACGCATTGCGCGACGGCCGAAGGGCCTCGTGCGCCGGAAAGGCCGGCCGGGCGGGGAAGCGAAACCTGCGTTATTAAATTATTCGAATCGTAGCGTATCGAGCAATCCGCCGAAACGGTCATCGTAGCCGAAGGCTCCGTAGTACGCCTGAGCCCGGTAAGGGTGGAGCCGAGGGAAATGCCGCGAAGGGAGAGATTCCCGGCTCCTCCCAAGGTAAGCTCCAATGCGGCGACCGTACCGTGGGCGGGTACGCGCAGCACGCATGAAGACCGGATATCTACGGAGTATGCGGCGAGCGGCAGCTTGGCCGCCGCCGTTTCGCGGAGACTCACGGAAAAGGGACCGTCTGCGGTGATATCCAGCAGGAGATCGAGGGGTTCATCGATTCGGAGGGATGGAGAAAACGTCAATACCACGCTCGTTCTTCCCTGTTTCGACAATGCCGTGGCGGTCTCCGGATCTTCGGCGGAAACCTGCGTGGGAATTCCGAGACTTACGATTAAACCGGGAACCGGATCGGCGGCGCTGCACGAAACCGAAAACAAAGCGAGGAGAACGGTAAAAAACCTGCGGGCATTCTTCATGCTAGAGTAAAAAAATACTTTTTGCCGTATGCTGCGCGAGCTGGAAAATCCTTTCGGGGCTGAGGCGGCTGTCGGTCCGCGTAAGGCCGCCCCACTGCCCGGAAAAATCGTCGGGGAGAAGGGGCAGTTTGAGCAAAGCTTCGGTAAGGTTCCTGTCGGAAGGCTCCCAGGCCTTGTTTATGGCGAACAGTATGGATGCGCAGGCTTTCATGAAGCCGGCCAACGAAATATAGTAGAAGTACCTGTCGTTCTTAAGCGCCGCGCCCCCCAGATCGCTGAGGTGGTGCTCCATCTTGAACTGCCAGGTTTCCCGCAGCGTCGTCCAGAAATAGGCGGGAGTCGCCTCGAGTCCGGCTCTGACACGGTCGATCCAATCGTTCTTGCGATATAAAACGGATCCATGGACGATGCGATACAAAAAGTAAGTACCCGTGACGCTATGTATCCAGGCGAGGTCCTTTTCGTCCATAAGCACGAAGTTGAGCAACGCCGTCTTTTTATACTCGAGATGGATGGGCAGGCCATCCAGGAAAAACCTGTCTTTATTGCCCCCGGGAGTGCCTTCGAAGGCTCCGGGATTATCGAACAGGACGATGCGTTGTTCCATGGAAGGAATCGCTTCGTCGCAGTAAACGTCGAGTACGAGCGCGAAATAAGGATCCAGAATATCAGTTTCGGAAGCATCGCAGGAAAGCACGCAACTGACTCCCGGCCATGAGGCGAGAATCGCCGTCAGACGTTCCGCCATCAATTCTACTCTGTGTTTCATGCTAGCACCTCACGACGAGGATTATACAATGCAAGCCGCGATTAGGGAACACAATAAACATTAAATTCTTCATTCTCAACTGTAACGAAAGGCGTTCGAACGCCTTTTCACAAGGAATACCGTATGCTATAGTTGGTTAAAGTTTGAAAAACAAACCCGACTTTTCGCAGTATGACATATTTTTGGGGGAAAAATGCGTTTGAGATTATTGATGCTGCTCGCGGCATTTACTGTCGTTCAAGTTGGGATTGCCGCCCAGGATGTTCCGCCGCAGGCCACCGGCATCGCCACTGCCGCAGACGCGACTGCCTTTGAAATGTTCGAACCGAAGGATACGCTTTTAAGCCTATCCGCAGGAACCTGCTTCGGTTTGGGAATCTACAACCCGATAACATCGGAATTCCAGAAGGCGAATTTGAAGCCCGGAATGCTCATCGGCCTTTCCTACTTAAACTTCCTCAGCAATACGTGGGCGGTGGGTGGCGAAATATCGGGCATTTTCCTCGCTTCGTCCACGGACAGGAATTTCTTCATGATGCCTATCGCGGCCAAAGTGGTCTACGCAATCGACTATAAGTCTTTTTTCTTTACGCCGTCCGTATCCCTGGGCATCGCGATTACGTCTCTAAGCGAGCTCCGCCACGTAGATCCCTACGTGAACATCGGTTCGGGCTTCGCATGGAGACCCAACACCGGAGTCAGCTACGCCATCAAGCTCGGCGTCGGCGTCATCCCCCAATTATACCAGGATACCGCGCGCAATCGACTGGGATTCTTCATGGACGCCGCGATTTCCGCTACGTACCACCTCTAACAGGAGCCAGAATGAAAAACATGAAAAAGCCGGTCTTTCCCGCCATTTTGGCGATCATCGCGATCACCGCCTTCGTCGGCTGCAAATACGGCACGGTTGGCATTTTCGAGAGCCTTGCCGGCGAAACCGCGATAAACAACGATATCTCCACCGGATTCAAGACTGCAACCCCGTCCTTCATGGCTTCCTTCAACGGCAGCTATTACGCGGGACTCGGTAAACTGTGGTCCAGAACCAAAGCCGCAGGATCGAAATGGGTCGAGGCGACGCCTCCGGGCACGGGCATTTACGCCGATTCGGGCGAGGCGGCAGGCAGCCTGCTCTACGTCTCCTTCCGGAACTTGGAAGGTGACCCCATCGGCGTATGGTCGTTGGATTCGACCTCGATTTGGGCGCGGGTCGACGAGAACTTCCCGGCATCCGGCTCGACGATCCAGAGAATCATGAAAGCAAATGATATTTTATTTACCACCTGCGCCAAGACCGACCCTATCACGCTGACTACTGCCTATTCGGTGTATCGCCTGAACGGATCCGCGTTCGATCCCATCGCGAGCCTTGCGAATCTCGCCACCCGCCCGACCGATATGGTCTGGGACGGCCTTGAATTCCTGCTCGCGGCGGAAACAAAACTTTACGGCAGCGCGGACGGCGTAACCTTCACCGATAGATCGGTCCCCGCCTCCACGACGCTGACGAGCATCACGTACGACGCGGACCTTAAGCTCGTGGCTACGAGCAGCAACGGAATGCTCCATCAGTCCCTGGATTCCGGCGCCACCTGGGCCTCTTCCGCCGCCTTTACGAAAACCAGCGTCGCCTATTATCTGACGCAAGCCCTGATAGTTCCGTTCGGCACCTCAAAAAGGCTGCTGGTAGGTACGGACAGCAAATATCTGCCCGCGCTTACGGCAAGCGGAGGATACCTCGATTTCGATGCGAGCTCCGCAGCGATAGCCACGTGGGCAACCACCGAATCCGCCGCAAAAACGCCCATCTCAGACGCCATAAACTTCGATACATCCGTGGGCAACAACCCGGTCCCCAAGCTTTTCGTCTTTCAGGAAGCGGACGGGGTAATCAACCTCTTCGCTTGTACTGGCGGTCTGGGGCTATGGCTGAATACGTATTCCGGTTCTGCTTGGTCAAAATGGCAGCGTGAAAGCGACCAGTAATCAAGGGTCGCAAAACGCGTCCCTATTCTCCGCCGCCCAGGGCCTGACAGCAGACTCCTCTCCGCTCGCCGACCGCATGCGCCCGAAAACCCTCGACGAGTTCGTAGGCCAGGAGCACATCGTCGGCGAGGGATGCCTTTTACGCCGCGCCATCATGCGAGACAGGCTTTCGAGCATAATCCTGTCGGGCCCCCCGGGAACCGGCAAGACGACCCTCGCGCGCGTAATCGCCAATACTACCCAGGCGCGCTTCGTCGCGCTCAACGCCGTGCTGGCGGGAGTGCAGGCCATTCGCGACGCCATCGAGTCGGCCCAGCGAGACAAGGAATTATACAGCAGAAAGACCATCCTCTTCGTGGACGAGGTACACCGCTGGAACAAGGCTCAACAGGACGCCCTGCTCCCTTGGGTGGAAAACGGAACGATCATCCTCATCGGCGCTACGACGGAAAATCCTTTCTTCGAAGTCAACAAGGCGCTCGTCTCGCGCTCGCGGGTGTTTCAGCTCAACTCACTGAACCAGGGCGACCTTTTGAAGGCGGCACGGTTCGCGCTGGCGGACAAGGAGCGCGGCTACGGAAAATGGACCGTGGCATTCGAGGAAGGCGCGCTGGAGCATTTGATCCACACCGCGAACGGGGACGCGCGCACCCTGCTCAACTCCCTTGAACTTGCGGTGGAGACGAGCTGCGAGCCTTGGCCTCCGGAAGCCGACTCCGTCATTTCCGTTTCGTTGAACGCGGCGGAACAAAGCATCCAGCGGCGCGCCGTGCTCTACGACAGGGACGGCGATTACCACTACGACGCCGCGAGCGCGCTGATAAAAAGCATTCGGGGCTCCGACCCGGACGCCGCCCTGTACTGGCTCGCCAAGATGGTCTATTCGGGAGAGGATCCGCGCTTTCTTTTCCGGCGGCTGCTCATCAGCGCGGGGGAGGACATCGGGCTGGCCGACCCCGGCGCGATCGGCGTGACGCTGGCCTGCGCCCAGGCCTTCGAGCGCGTGGGAATGCCCGAGGGGCAGTATCACATAGCGGAGGCGGTTATATATTTATCCACCGCGCCGAAATCCAATTCCTGCGCCGCGTTCTACGAGGCTTTGGCGGCCGTGGAACGGGATCAGACCGAAGTGCCCAACCACCTCAAGGACGCCAACCGCGACGCGAAAGACCTGGGCCACGGCAAGGGGTACCAATACCCGCATGACTCCAAGGATCATTGGGTCGCGCAGCAATACCTGCCCGACCCGCTGCGGCTGACGTTTTTTTACAGACCCGGGTCACTGGGCTATGAGGCAAAAATCAAGGACTCCGTCGACCGCAGGCGCGACGCCCAAATAGCGGCATTCCATTCCGGATCCGAGGATCCGGGTACGGCTCCGCCGGAGCCGAAAACGAGCGCCGACGAAACCTCGAAATGGAAGCAGCGCACCGATGCGCTCGATACCGACGCCTACCAGGCTTTGGAGGAGGCGATCCTCGCATTCGCCGGTATCGCGCCCATGGACACCGTGCTCCTGCCCGCGGCGGACAGCGGGCTCCTCATACGCGGAAGCACGCTCGCGGCGAGCGACGGAGCAACGGCGGCCGTGCTGAAAAACCCGCCGGACCTGGAACGGATGACGCTGCGGTTTTCGGGCACGGAATCATGCCGCGCTCCCAAGCTTATCCTTTCAAAAAGCCCTTCCTCGGATCTTGCCGCCGTCAAGGCCGCTCTCGACGGGCAGCCGCCCACCAAGATAATCTCGGTAGACAGCCTGAAGAAAAACCCGGAAGGCCTTAAATCCTTTCTCGCGGCCTTTCCGGACGCGCAGGCCATACTCGCGCAGCGGGTTCCGGCGGGAAAGGGACAGCTGCCCGCCTTTCTTTCCGCAGCCGTTTTGCCCGAAGCCGTTACTGCCTTTACCGTGGCCGACGCCGAGTTTTTCGATCTGGAGATAGCCGCGATAACGCAAGCCCTGTCTTCATCCCTGGGCGAGTCGGGAAGGACAAATATAGAAACATTATATTTCAGTCACAAATCGGACCGGGTTCCGTCCAGCACGGAAACCGGCGCGTGGCTTTCGCCCGAATCCCGCTACGGGTCGTTCCTGGACGGACGCCTGGGCCCTAAGCTGATGGGCCAAATCAGGGAAGGGCTTTTGCCGCCAGACGGCGAGAGGAGCGTTTCCTGGCCGCTCGGATGGATTCTAATGCGCGGGACGCGCGCGTAACGTGGGTATCCGTCTCCTTTACGGCCTTAAGACCACCGATCAAGGCTATTTGGACGTTTTCTACCCGTCAAGGAGGCTGAAGGAAGAAGCACGGAAAGCCAACCTCGACTATCAGGCGCTCATCGTTCCCGCCAAGATGGAAACCGGGGGCATAACGGAATTTTGCCGTGGACACGTCGTAGTGCTACGCGGGGAAATGGATACCGATTATTACGCCACCCTTCTGGAAATGGGCTGCAGGATAATAAACCCGCTTCAAGCGGTACTGCTGGCGCGGGATAAACTCGAGTCGGCCCATTTTTTCCGTAAAGAAGGATTCTCCCACCCGAAAACCGTCGCCATGATCAGGGGTGGCGAGCCGCCAATGGAGTTCCCCTTCATCGTAAAGCCTCGCTTCGGAAAAATGGGCATCGGGGTGGCGCTCATCAAGGATGCGGAAGAATACCGCGCCTATGGGCATCCCGGGGACATTTTAGCCCAGGAATACGTGCGCGAAAGCACCGGGAGGGACGTACGCTTCTTTTTCGCGTCGTTTTCAGAACGTGATAAAAAATTTATAAATCGGCATCCCCGGATGCCGGGAACCGCCTCGGCATGCGTCCGGCGCGAAAGCGGAGGCTTGCTGTCCAACGTGCACTCCGGCGCGATCACTTACCCGTTCGAGCCGTGCGAAAAACTGCTCAGCGCTGCGGAGGCTATCTTCGAGAGATCCGGCCTCGTCTACGGCACCGTTGATTTTCTTTTCGGCAAGGACGATACTTTCCCGGTATGCGAGATAAACAGCTGCCCGGGCTTCGAGGGGCTGGAAACCGCGACGGGAATCAACGCGGCGGCCGCGATACTGGAAACCGCCGACAGAATGGAGCGATACTGAGATGTTGACTTTCAACTCGGCCGACGAAGTGTATGCCTTCTTGAACCAGTTCCTGAACTTCGAGCGGAAAATAGACCCCGTGGAGTACAGGCTGGATCGCATGCACGCCTTGAAAAAACTGTACGGAGCGCCCGACGAAGCTTTCGCCATCATCCACGTCGCCGGCAGCAAGGGCAAAGGCTCCACCTCGACGATGCTGGCCCGGATAGCGCAGGAGAAAAAAAACGGAGTAGGGCTCTATACGTCGCCGCACCTGCTCCATTTTACCGAGCGAATCGTCATCGACGGCAAACCGGTTTGCGACGAGGTGCTCCTGGCAAGCGCGGCCGAACTCGCGGGCGGCATGGTTTCCAAAAAGCCCGAAGATTTCCCCGGCGGCGAAACGCCTACGTACTTCGAGCTGCTAACGATGCTCGCGTTCCTCTGCTTCAGGCGCGCCGGCTGCTGGATAGCCGTAATCGAGGTGGGGCTCGGAGGCCGGCTCGACTCCACGAATATAATCACGCCCATCGCTTCGGTTATAACCCCCATAGAGCTCGAGCACACGGAAATCCTCGGCGACACGATTGAGAAGATAGCCTCGGAAAAGGCCGGCATCATCAAGCCCGGCATTCCGGTATTCGTGAATTCGGTAAAGGAAGACGCCACCGCCGTCTTCAGGAAGAAGGCGCAGGAACTGGGCGCGCCTTTGTTCCTCGCATCCGAGGAAATGGAAATATCCGACATCTCGGTCTCAGCCGAAGGCACGAAGTTCACGGGTATATGGAAAAAAAACACTCAAAGCGGGCGTAAAAAAACATTCGCAATTCCGATGATCGGAAAGGTCCAGGCCCAAAACGCTGCCCTGGCGGCGATCGCCGCGGGGGCTCTCGGCTATTCGGAGGCGCAGATAGACGCGGGCCTGGCCAAGGCGCGCCTGCGAGCCCGCTTCGAGATAATGCCGCTCTCGCCGGCCATGGTCCTGGACGGCGCGCATACGCCGGATTCCGCGCGGGCGTGCGCCCAGGATTTCGCGGCTATCTTCCCCGGAGGCGGCATCCTCCTGTTCGGCTGCGCCAAAGATAAGAATCCCGAGGCGATGGCCCTGGAGCTTGGCGCGCAATTTACTGAAGTTTTCGTAACAAAACCGGGGACCTTCAAGGAAAGCGAGCCTGCGGCGATCGAGGCCGCCTTTCTGCAAAGAGGCTTTTCCGTGGAAAGAATCGACGATACGAAGGACGCGATACGCAAGGCGCGGGCCCGCTCGATCGAGAAAAACCTGCCGCTGCTCGTGTGCGGATCGTTTTACCTATGCGCCGAGGCGGCGGCCCTTTTTCCGTAAGGCCTCAGAAACGGAACAAGGCGATTATGCTCTGACCGAGCCCCATGAGGCCTCCCAGCAGCGCGCCGAACCAGGTAACGGCCTTCAATTCCTTGTCCATCACCCTCAAGATAATATCCTCGATTGCATACATGTCCAGTTCGTTGATGCGGTCGCGGACGAGATTCCTCACATCCACGGACTTGAGTATTCGCGCGCTCTGGTCTGCCGCGATATCGGAAAGCGCCGTAGCCAGCACCGCTGAAAGCTCCTCTATCCGCTCCTCGGTTATGCCCATTATGGAGCCGATGGAGGACTTGGTGGCATATTCGGAAAAAGTCTTGAGGAACAGGCCGAGTATCCTGCCGGCGGCCTTGGAGGAGTCGGCCTTCGGCTGGCACAGGCCGGAAATAAAGCCGACGGCGCTGGAGACGAGCGTATCCGATAGCCCGGGGAAAACGGCCAGGACGTCGCCGGCCTTGTTGTCGGCCATGGCGTTCCTGACGGAAAAGCGCAGACCTTCCGAGGAAAGCCCGGCAAGGACCGCGTTGACCGACGAGCGCCCCTGCAGCCTCAGTTTCTCCATCGCGGCTTCCGAGGAAAAAGAGGAATACTCCCGCAGCGGCTTGTCCATGGCGGCCAGGACGGAATCGCGCAGATACTGCCGCAGGACGGAGGCCGTCTCGGGGTTAAGAAAATATTTATGCAGGGCATCGACGGAATCGGCGATGGTGGCCGGCATGTTTTCGATAATGTTTTTTTCGTATCCGCCGATGCCGATGAAAAACCTCTGGACCGAGTTCATGCGTTCCATCGTCTTGCGGATCACGACGGCGCCCGCTTTTTCCAGGCTGGACCTGATTTTCTTCTGATTGAGGATCGCGGTCGTCTGGCTGACGAAAAAAGGCCAGACCATGTCGAAGACGCCGTCGACGAATCGCGCGATGTCGGCAGGCTTGAAGAAATCCGAGGGGCTCTTGCCGTCCTCAACGGCCTTGACGAGCTGCCCGATGAAAAATCCCGTAAGGGATGCCGAGAACGCGTCCCGCTCGGTTTCGTCCTCGAATTTCCCGGAGACGGAAGCCCAGAACGAATCACCGAAAACGTCGGCCAGGCGGATATTGTAGAGCTCCTGCAAAGCCGCGGAAAGCGAAGCCTGGGCGGCGAAATTAAACGCCTCGGATTTTGCCAGGGATTCGAGGGATTGAGAAAAAACGCGGGAGACCAGGAGCGTCAACTCGGGACGGATGGAAGTGCCTATCTCCCCGAGGGTGGAAGCGGAAAGGGTCGTGCCCGCCTCGAAGAGAGCCTGCTTCAAGCCTTGGCGGAATTCATCGGATTTTATCCTGCTTACCAAAACTTCCTCGGTCAGCAAATCTCCGGCAACGGTGTCGCCGATGGACTCAGCCATCCGGAAACGTTCCCGGGGGAGGATTCCTGGGGTGAACGGCACACGGATGCCCAGGATTCGAACTTCTTTCATAGGCCTGAAAAGCATTTTAATGGCCAGCCAGTTGGTAAACAATCCGATGACCGCACCGAATACGGGCGGTAAAATATAGACGAACAGAATTTCCTTGTTCACTCCAGAACCTCTTGCGCCTTCAAAGCCCGTACTTTTGAATCATACAACTGCACAGACGACTCATGGATCCAGCCGAGGCCTTCCGGCGTTTTTATTCGATACCAGACACCGGTATCGGGCGATTTATATTTTCGAGCCCTGCCGATCACCTCTACGATGTCCTTTCTGCGGGCGAATCCGAAATCTTCGCTGCCGTAGGAGGCCTCCGTCTTGAGTCGGACCCACGAAACGGTAACGAGAATCCAACCGATTCCCTTTGAGATAACCGGCGTGGGATCGAGCCGCACATCCTTATAATTGACTTGGCCGCAGGATACGAGGAGCACAACGAGAGCCAAGAAGAAAGACCTTTTCATACATCCTCTTTCCAAAAAAGATTCAAACGCTTGAATTTATACTAAATTTGAGGCATCTTCAAGTAAGACCATGAATAAACACGGACTACTCGCAGCAGCTTTCTTCCTCCTGGGATTCGGTTACTCGGCCTTGGCGCAGACATCCGGTTCGGAAACGCCAGATACAAAAGTAACGCTTACAAAAGAGTATCGGCAACTGCCTTTGCACTACAATTCTGGATATTTACCGGAACTGAGCGCGATCAACGCACTTTTTCTAACCAAAGAACCAGGATACGACGGAAACGTGCAATTATTTTCCGGCATATCGATAAAAAACACCTTTGGTCGATCCTTTGGAATCTATATGGAAGCCAGCCTCGGAAAAATGCTCCCGTCGGCGTTCTCAAATTCCTATTTCAGGTACCGGGGCTTTGACGCCGTATCGATCGGAGCCGGTCCGTTCGTCGATCTGTCCGCGTATTCGGGGGTTCCGTGGAATCTCCAGGTTGGAATCTCGGGCGGGATGGCGTTCGGCTACTACCGCGAGACGAGTGCCCTGTTCTTTTTTCCGCTCGTGGAGCCTTCGTGCACGATCCACAAAAGCAGCCCAAAAATGCGGCTGATTTTTTCCGGTAGCGCCTCGATTCCGTTCTACCTCAAGCCTCAGGCGCTCTCAATAGGCTTGGGATTGCGCTTCGGCATCGGTTTCATGCCTTTCGTGCGAACGACGGCTTCGGGAGATTTGCCATGAAAAAAACATCGATACCGCTGGCACTGTTCGCGTTGGCGTTTATTTCCTGCGCGCCCATCACCGGTCCAAAGGGAACAGCCATAATTTTCGGGGTGGCGCGGTATGTTCCCTCGCTGCCCGCAACCACCTTCCCCAATCTTTCGCTTACCGACGACGACGCGCGCTCCATGGCCGCAATCCTCGAAAGCCAAGGCTGGACCGTGCAGCTTTTCCTGGATGCAGAGGCAACCAAGGCGAATCTGGAAACGGCCTTGGGCTCCTTGGCCAATACGGAAGCGCCGGTGCTGTTCTATTATTCCGGGCACGGCACCTACATGGAGAATCTCGCGAACATATTAACATTTTATATCTGTACCTACGGAAGCGTGACGAGCCCCGAAACCCTGGACGTCACCATGATGACCAGCCCGGCCGAAATAAACGCCATGTTTAAGGACAATAACATCAGGGGAGGAATCGCCATCCTGGACAGCTGCAATTCAGGCGGCTTCGTAGCCGCCGACGGCACGGCAAGCGGGCTGCCCGACGATTACACACCCGGAAGCGCGGATCTGAACGGCGACGGAATCGGCGACAACGACATCCTGTCGGTCAAGGGCCTGCTCAGCCCGGCCATCAAGGCTTACGCGGACTATTCGCAGGTAGACGGAGCGCTTTTCATCTCCGCCGCCGGCGCTCAGGAAGAATCCTGGGAAAGCTCCTCGCTGGGGCATGGAATATTCACGTACTTCCTCCTGGAATCGGCGAAAAGCGGCGACGTCGACGGCGATGGATTCGTCTCAACCCTCGAGGCGTTCAACTACGCTACGAGAAAAATCGATGAAACCTGGAACGCCTCGTCCGCGGAACCCTACCTGCCCCACTATTCAGGCGAGCCCCGCGATTATATCCTGTTTAAAACCGTCAAATAATCACAGGGCAAGCAAGAGTGCTTCGCCCGCTCCCTTTGACCAGCAAGCCCTAAAAATGGTATTAATGAACAGTCGAACATGACCGGCGGGCTACGCGAGGAGTTTTCATGAAAGATATCAAGACCATTTTGCGGGAAAAAGCCGTAGGCGCCTCCATAACCGTTAAAGGCTGGGTACGCACCAAGCGCGATACCAAAAACGCAATTTTCGTCGAGTTGAACGACGGTTCCTGCTTCTCCAATATTCAGTGCGTGTTCGACAACAATACTTTTACGGATACCGTCAAAGCCGCCTTGATCAAGCTGAGTACCGGTTGCTCGGCGGCGATTACGGGTGAAGTCGTGGCCTCTCCCGCCGCCGGCCAGCCCATCGAGATAAAAGCTTCCGATATCCGCATCATCGGCGAGGCACCGGTGGAAAGCTACCCGCTGCAAAAAAAAGCGCACTCGCTGGAATTCCTCCGCGAGATAGCGCACCTCCGCCCGCGTACCAACACCTTCGGCGCCGTGGCCCGCATGCGCAACCAGATGGCCTTCGCGGTGCACAGCTTCTTCCAGGAGCGCGGCTTCAACTACGTGCATACCCCCATCATCACCGCCAGCGACTGCGAAGGCGCAGGAGAAATGTTCCAGGTGACCACCCTGGACATGGCCGCGATAGCCAAGAACGGCGGCCCGGTGGATTACTCCAAGGACTTTTTCGGCAAACCGTCGTTCCTCTCCGTCTCTGGCCAGCTGAACGTGGAAACCTACTGCATGGCCTTGAGCAAGGTGTACACCTTCGGACCCACGTTCCGCGCGGAAAATTCCAACACGACCAGGCACCTCGCCGAGTTCTGGATGATAGAGCCGGAAATAGCGTTCGCAGAGCTGGAAGACAACATGGCCCTGGCCGAGGATTTCATTAAATACCTGCTTTCGTGGGCTTTGGATAAATGCGGAGAGGACCTCGAGTTCTTCGACAAGCGCATACAGCCCGGCCTCATCGGCATGCTGGACGGCGTCCGTTCCTCCAAGTTTACGCACATGACCTACACCGACGCGGTAAAGGAACTGGAGTCGCACAAGGACGCGTTCGAGTTCAAGCCCTACTGGGGCTGCGACCTTCAGACCGAGCATGAGCGCTACCTGTCCGAGACCATCGTGAAGGGCCCGGTAATAGTCACTGACTACCCCAAGGAAATAAAGGCGTTTTACATGCGCCTCAATGAGGACGAGAAAACCGTGCGCGCCATGGACGTGCTCGTTCCGCGCATCGGCGAGATAATCGGCGGTTCGGAACGCGAGTTCCGCCACGACGTGCTTCTCTCGAGGATACGCGCGCTGGGCTTGGACGAGGCCGCCTACTGGTGGTACCTGGACCTGCGCCGCTTCGGCACCGCGCCGCACGCGGGATTCGGGCTTGGTTTCGAGCGATTATTGCGCTATGTTACCGGTATGGAGAACATCCGCGACGTCATCCCCTTCCCGAGGGCCGTCAAGCAAGCGGAGTTTTAATCACCGTGAAGAAAAAGAAACCGCTGCTGCCCGCAATCATGCTTCTCCTGCTTTTGCAGCCGCTCTTTGCCGGTACCGAAGCCTTGGGGCGCGAGCTTTCGTCGCCGGCTCCGGCGGTTGACGCGGTGGCGATAGCGATTATCGACTATGCCAACGGCGATGTGCTCTACGAAAGCAATTCCGACCTGATAATTCCCCCGGCGAGCCTCACGAAGCTCATGACGCTCCATGTCGCGTACGAGGCCATCGCCCGGGGCGAGGTGCAGAAAAGCACCGTCATTGACATATTGCCCCAGGAGACGTCCCCGCAGATTCCCTACGGCTCGTCGCTTATGTACCTGCAGCCCGGCATGAGGGTTCCATTCCTGGACTTGATGCGCGGCATGGCCGTGGTCTCCGGCAACGACGCGGCCTTTACGGTCGCGAGGGTGCTGGCCGGTTCCAGCGAGAAGTTTTCCTTGCTCATGAACAAGGAAGCGGAAAAGCTCGGATTGGTAAAAACCCGTTTCGTGGAACCCTCGGGCCTTTCCGAATTCAATGCGACGACGGCCCGCGAGATGGCCGCCTTTTCACGGTTCTATCTCATGCTCCACCCCGAATCCCTGGCGGAACTGCATTCGCTGTACAGCATGGAATTCCCCCGAGCCGACGTGATGCCCGCGGGGGCCGTCGTGCCCGCTCACAAGATCATGCTCAGGAACCGCAACGACCTCATCTTCGACTATCCTGGCTGCGACGGCCTCAAGACGGGCTTCATCTATGAATCCGGATATAATCTCGTGGCGACCGCGGAACGCGACGGTACCCGCTTGATACTCGTGACGCTCGGAGGCGTCAAGGGGACTTACGCGCGGACAAAAGGCGCGGAAGAGCTCATGGACTGGACCTTCGACAACTGGAAGACCGTCAGCCCCGAACTGCCCGCGATGGACTCGCTCCGGGTATGGGGCAGCAAAGCCAGGTTCGCGCTGCCCGTTCCGCGGGAATCCCCGTCCTTCACCGTGAATAAAAAATCCGCTGGGAACATCCGGGTGAGGGCGGAACTGGCAGGCGACCTGCGCGCGCCCATAGCCGCGGGAACCAAGGTGGGGCAGCTGATATTCAGCTCCGAGGACCAGGTCCTGCGCCGCATCGACCTCGTCATGCCGGCGGACCTTCCCAAAGGTAATATTTTTTTACAATTCGGCGACATGATCCACCGATTTTTCCTGAAGCTCTTCAGTCGCTAAAGCTGTATAGACCGTTCTCTCGGCGTACGAGCCCTTCCGCTACCAGCGCATCCGCCGCTTTTTCCAGCCTCGCGTAATCGAAGCCCGTGGCGGCCGCCAACTGCTCGGCGCTCTGGCCGGTTTTCTGCGACAGCGCCGCGAGGAGTCCCCCCCTCGCCTGCCGCAGGGAGCCCTCGAACCTCGACTGCCTGGCATAGCCCGAGCTCTTGCGCGACGGATTGGGCTCGCGCTTCTTTATGAAGGCGCCGTAATCCATGAACGCGTAATACCAGCGACGGGGATTTTCAGAATCCAGTACCAGAGCCGCTACTTTTTCAAGGATTCGATCCGATACTTTTTCCTCTTCGGGAAAAAACTGGAAGATCAAGGCGCTGCGGATATTGGTTTCAAGGAATACGGAAGGAATATCGAAGGCGAAAGCCATGACGGCGCGCGCCGTGTAGGCGCCCACCCCGGGAAGGGCCAGTAGCGAAGCCTCGTCGCAGGGTAGTATTCCACCATGCATCTCGACGATGCGCCGGGCCGCTTCTCGGAGCCTCAGGGCGCGGTTATTGTACCCAAGACCCTTCCACGACGAATAGACTTGATCGAGCGGGGCTTCCGCAAGATTCCGAACGGTAGGAAAATCGATGAACCACTGCTCGTATTTTGGAGCCACCCGAACGGTCTGCGTCTGCTGCAGCATTATTTCGGAGACGAATATCTTCCAAGGATCCCTGGTCTCGCGCCAAGCGAAACGCCGGCCTTCGACGGCATAGTTGGACAATACCGCGTCCCTGAAGCCGCTCAGGGCTTCGGGAGGCGGCATAGGCGGATCACTCCGCGAAGATGTGGACGTACTCATGCAGCAGTTCTTCCGCCTGGGTCTTGCAGCCGCCGCAGACGGTGCCGATCTTGGTGCGCTCCTGCAGGCCTTCCCAATCGCGCGCGCCCGCCTTTACGGCGTCCTCTATATCCCGGTCGGAGATGTTGAGGCAGGTGCATATTATCCTGGCGCCCTCGTTTCGGAACAGGCCTTCGCGCCCGGTCTTGGTCAGGTAATCGTCGATCGCGTCGCGCATGGCCTTGCAGCCGAGCACGGAGCAATGTATCTTGTTGTCCGGAAGCCCGCCGAGCCTGGCCGCGATTTCCTCGGGCTTAATGTTATACGCCTGCAACAGGGTGAGTCCCTTGACCACCTCTGACAGTATGGACGTGCTGGCGATTGCGCTGGCGCACCCGTAGGTCTTCCAGCGAACGTCCATGATAACGTCGTCCTTTATCTTGAGCATGTACAGCATCTGGTCGCCGCACTTCACGTTGCCCGTGATCCCCTGGGCGTCGGCCACGAAATTCTCCGCGGGATTGAACACGTTCTTAGGATTGGTAAAATGCTCCTTTACCACGTCCGAATAAAGCCAGTTGAAAGCATCGCTCATAAAAACCTCCGTATAGACGCGATCCTGCCGGCTTCGCGCGAATTGATCATAATAAAAATATTACCAGGATACCGTGGACATGGATCTGAGCCGCTCGATTATCGGGGGCATGCGCTCCAGGACGTACCGGACATCCTCCTCCGAGGTATCCATGCCGAGACTGAAGCGGATGGAGCCGTGCGCGAGCTCGGGGCCCACGCCGGTGGCCATGAGCACGTGGCTGGGGTCGAGGCTTCCGGAAGCGCAGGCAGATCCCGTGGACACGGCGATTCCCGCGATATCCAGGTACAGGAGTATGGCCTCGCCTTCGGCGCCGGGGAAGGAAACATTGACGGTATTGGGAAGCACATGCTCCGGATGGCCGTTTATCCTGATCTTGGGAATGGCCTTCTCGAAGCCTTCCTTGAGCATTTTCCGCAGCGCGCCGGTATGCGCGGCGTAGGCGGCGAGGTTTGCGAAGGCGAGTTCCGCGGCCTTGCCGAATCCGTATATACCGAGGTTATTATAAGTTCCGGCTCGATGGCCATGCTCCTGGTGGCCTCCGCGGATAAGCGGCTCAAGCGGCGCGCCTTTGCGGATATACAGAGCGCCGACGCCCTTGGGGCCGTAGATCTTGTGGCTGGACAGCGTCAGGTAGTCCACGCCCAGTTCGTCCACCCGAACGGGAATTTTGCCCGCCGCCTGCGTGGCGTCGGTGTGCATGAAGGCACCCGCGGCCTTGGCGATGCCCGCTATGGTAGAGATATCCTGGATGGTGCCAATCTCGTTGTTCGCCGCCATGACGGAGACGAGCAGCGTGGTATCGTTTACCGCTGACTTGAGACGCTCCATGTCCACGCGTCCGTCGGGGTCCACGCCTACGAACGTAACGGGAAAACCCTCGGCCTCAAGCCATTTCGCGGCGTTGAGCACGCAGGGATGCTCTATCGCCGTGGTTACTATTCCATTACGTTTTTTACCGCGCCCCAGATGGAACATCGTGGCGAAAACAGTATTGTTGGACTCGGATCCGCCGCTCGTGAACACTACCCGCTCGGGATCTTTTTCAGCGCCGATCAGCCTGGCCACCGCCACCCGGGCAGCCTCTATTCCCGACCGGGCCTTTCTTCCGGCTTCGTGCATGCTCGAGGCGTTGGCGTACAGGTCCATGTCCGCGACCATCAGCGACTTCACCTCGGGATGCAGCGGCGTAGACGCGTTATAATCCATATACACGAAACGGTTACTCATGATTTGCTCCTTCGCTGATGTCGCGCAGCGTCCTGCCGCCGAGGTAATGGTCTATCGCGTCCTTGAGGCCTATCCAAAACTGCCGCGGCAGGCAGGAATTTCCCTGCGCGCAAGCTCCGGGAAGCTTGACGCAATTTACGGGCATGACGCTGCCGTCCATGGCCTCCACGATGGAAAGCATGGAGATATCGTCCGGGCTGGCCTGGAGTTTATAGCCGCCGTGCTTTCCGCGCTCGACCATGACAAGGCCCGAGTCTTTGAGGTGCGTCATTATTCCTTCGAGGTATTTTGAGGGGATATGTTCCGATGCCGCGATTTCCGCGGTTGTGCACACTTCATCCTGATGCCTTGCCAAGTGGGACATCGCGCGGATGGCGTACTGCGTTTTAGCCGAAACGGAAAACATGGCTGCATCAACTCCTATATCCCTACCGGGATACTAGGAATATACAAAAACGGCATTACGCTGTCAAGAGCGCTCCAGGCAAATCTGCCGGATTATCCGACCCGCTCTATCTGAACTTTTTTTGTTTCCGTAAAAACGCGCCGACTATCACGACAAGCGCGGTTATGACGTACGGAATAGCCATGATTATCTCGGACGACAGAGAATGGATGCTCTGCGCCCTGTTGGCCAGCCCGAGAAGCACGGCGAACAATAATACAGCCAGCAGCGTACCGCCCAACTTCTTGCCGCCGAGGTAGACGGCCACAAGCGCTATCCAGCCACGCCCCGAGCTCAGGTTGGGAACCCATGCCCCTACCGAAGAAGCAAGCGCCGCACCCGAGATTCCGCAGGCTATGCCGGAAAACAGATAGGCAGCCCTACGTATGGAAGATGGATCGATGCCGGCCATGCGCAAGGATTCCGCGTTGATGCCCGTTGCCCTGGCACGCAGCCCGAAAGGCGTGGCGCCGAGCATGAGGGACAATCCCAAAACGGACGCGAGGGCAAGATAATCGGAGAGCCGGTTACCGAGGAATATTTCCGCGAAGGCAGGGAGCGAGAGGGCCAAATCGGCGAATGGGCGTCCAGACATCAAAGCGGGAACCGAGACGACGCCTTTGGTGCTGAATATCCAGAAGGAGATCACCGAAGCGAGCCCCGGCACGAGAAGGTTTACGCCAAGCCCGATTACGAAGGAATCGGCGCGCGCCTTACAGGCGAAAAAATCGGACAGCCAGGCGATGAGGGCGGGAACGAGCATGGCCGCGAGCACACCGGCGAAAGGACCCAAGACGGAGCCGACGGCGATATAGGAAAATCCGCCGGCCAGTATCAGTCCCTCGAGCGAGATATTGAGGAATCCGACATACTCGGTTACGAGGCCTCCGAGGGCGGCCGGCGCCAGCGGGGCGAAGGCCGAGATGAGATCCGCCACGAACTGCCACGCGCCCTTCACGGCTGGCTCCTTCGCGGAGATTTAAGCATGCCGAATATTTTCTTTACGCCGAGCAGGGCCGGTCTCGCGCTGATTACGATTATCACGAGGGCCTTGATTACCACGCTGATGTCGTAGGGAATGTCGGAAAGCACGGAGGACTGCCTGGCGCCGGCGTCCAGCCAAACAAACACGAGGGCGGCGAACGGGGCCGCGGCGGGTTTGCCCGCGGCGATGAGCGCCACTCCGATGGCGCCCCAGCCTACCCCGCCGCTCATGCCGCGCACCGCCGTTCCGTTCAGCCCAAGGACCATGCAGGCGCCGGCGAGCCCGTGCATCGCACCGGAAACGATCATGGGATAGAGTGAAAATTTATTTACCGGGAAGCCCTGTATCTCGGCGAACAGCGGATTCTTGCCGTACAGGGAAAGCATCCTGCCGGATCTGGTGCGGTCCAGGGCGATCGCGAAAACCAGGGTAAAGGCCAGGGCGATGATCGGGGCGACGGTCAGGGAGGAAGGACGGGCGAGCCGGGG
This sequence comes from uncultured Treponemataceae bacterium, assembly GCA_964485395.1. Taxonomy (GTDB): domain Bacteria; phylum Spirochaetota; class Spirochaetia; order Treponematales; family UBA12059; genus JANNSO01. The sequence goes on from CAZAJF010000015.1 coordinate 61,871, forward strand.
CAGGAGACTTCCCGGATACACGGGAGCCATGGCCACGAGGTTGTTCGAGGAATCCCGCAGGGAGCCTCCAATCAGGCCGTCAACGACGAGCATGGCCGCTTGGGAGAGCAGAAAGCTCGTAAGGAGAACGTCGGCGTCGGCGAAACGCTTGCCAAGGGCGGACGGCAGGGCCACCAGGATTCCCCCGAAGGCTCCCGCCGCCAGGACAAGCGCGGAAGCTCCCGCCGGCCACGGCATGGCCCCGACGATCGGGGAGGCGCCGACGAGCGCCGCGAGGCAGGCTCCGGCGTACAGTTGGCCTTCGCCGCCCAGAGAAAACTGCCCGGCCCTGAAGGCGACGATGGTTCCGAGCGCGCACAGCACGAGCGGGGCGGCCAGCTCGATCATGCCGAGAAACACGTTGCGAGCGGAAAACGGCATCAGGAAAAACACGCGCAGGGCGCGCTCGGGCTCTGCCGATACGATGAATATGGCGGCTGCCGCGAGGATCACGGAACCGAATACAGCGATGGCAAGCCGTCTGGCTATCTTGTTCACGAGCGGCCGCCCGTCAGGAGCGACGCAAAGGGCGCCTGCCGATCCGGGCCGGCGCCCGACGCCGTCTCCACAGGGAGCAGGGCTCCCCGGTAGAGCACGAACGACCTTGAGGCGAGCGCGGAAAAATCTTCCGCGTCCGTGCAGAGCATGAGGATGGCGGCTCCCTGGCCGCGCAGCTCCAGGAGCCTGGAAAGAATCGTGAGCCTGGCGGCCGCGTCCAGCCCCTGTACGGGATTGGCGGCGAGCACGAACGGAAAATAATCGGCGAGCTCGCGCGCGGCGACGAGGCGCTGCCGGTTGCCGCCGGAGAGGGATTGCGCCTCGCTGGCGGGCAGAGCCTTGATGGAAAAACCGTCCATCAAGGCTCGTGCGGCGTTACCCGGCTCGCGGCCCCGAAGCAAATCCGGCCGGGGAATATTCGGCAGCTTGCCGGCGCTTATGTTGTCCCCGATAGCCGCGTGAAGGCACAGGCCGGCGGCTTCGCGATCCGAGGGAATATACGCCATCTTTTTTCTGGGGCTTCCGTGTTTTTTTGCGATCGGGGGTTCCCCGAAAATCTCAACGCTGCCGCGCTGCGGCGCGACAAGCTTGGCGCAGACAGCCTCGAGAGTCTCCAAGCCGTTTCCGCTCAAGGCGGCGACGCCAACGATCTCGCCCGAACATACGGTTAATGAAACATCACTCAAGGAATCGGCTCCGAGGCCATGCACGCAGACCGAGTCGAGCCTGAAAACCGCGCTGCCCGCTGGCGCGTGAACCGCGGCGCCTCGGGGCTCCGAAACTCCGGGCACGATCAGATTGGAGAGCGCGGGCTCATCGAGGCCGGAAACGCTTTCGGTCCGCTCCACCCTGCCGCCCCGCATTACCGTAACCCTGTCCGCTATTGCGAGGATTTCCTTGGCGCGGTGGGAGATGTACACGATTCCCGTGCCGGACGCCTTGAGCCGCGCGATCAGGTCGAACAGATGGCCGCACTCGTGTTCGTTGAGAACGGTCGTAGGCTCGTCCAGCACAAGTACGCGCACGCCGCGGGCCAAGGCCCGGAGTATCTCGGCCTCGCGCCGGGCGGAGGCGGACAGGAGCCGCACGGGACTCGTAAGGTCAAGGGAAAAACCGAAGCGCTCGGCTACGGCCATGGCGTCCAGCTCGGCCTTGCGGGCATTGTAAAAAAAGCCGAAAAGGAGCGGCTCGTGTCCCAAAGCCATATTTTCCGCCACGGTAAGGTTGGCCGCGAGCATCGAGTGCTGGGGGACGAAACCGATGCCCGCGCGCTCGGCGTCCTTATGGGAGGCAAAGCGCGTGAGTTTTCCGAACACCTCGACGGAGCCTGAATCCGGAATCTCGAATCCGGCGAGAATTTTGGCCAAGGTGGACTTGCCAGCGCCGTTCTCGCCCACAAGGGCATGGACTTCTCCGGGAATCAGCGAAAAATCGGCGTTATCTACGGCGAGGACGCCGGTAGAACTGTACAGCTTGCTGACTCCGCGAAGGACGATTCCATTCATAGACTCTCAAGATACAATCAGAACGAACTCAAGGTAAAGTCCGGATTTCCTTTTTTAAGCTCTGCGACCGCTTTTTGCATCGAAGAACGCACGGATTCGGACAAAGCCCGGTAACCGTCGCCGTTGGCGCTGAAGTCCACGTAGCCGTCGTGCACGCCCACGATATCCGCCCGACCGTACAGCTTTCCGTTTCCTCCGAGGATCGCCTTGACCCTCTCGTACACGAGTATGTCTTGCGCGAGCACCGCGCAGCCGATTACGGTGGAGGAAGAAACGGCGTAGCCGGAACCGTCGAACCAGACGATCTTCTTTCCCTTGTCCTGCGCCTGGGCGATGACGCCCTGACCCGCGCCGCCGGCTATCGGCAGAATCACCATGGCGCCGGAATCATATAAGGCTCCCGCGAGCTCGGCTGCCTTGTTGGCATCGTACCAGTTGCCGATTTCCCGGTATTCCAGCTTGAACGAAGGATCGACGGCCTTCAGGCCCGCTTCGAAACCGGGCTGTATCAACTTGTCCATGGTCGGATAGCGCTGGGCGGAAATCAGGCCTGCGACCAAAGGTCCGTTGGGATTTGCCTCTTTGGTTACGAGGCCGGCGAGATAGCCGACGATGTAGCCTTGTTCCTTCTGATTATAGAGCACCGTGTGGATGGAAGCGTTGTCCTTGAGATAGGCGTCGGCTATAAAAAACTTCTGGGCGGGATAATCCGCGGCGACCTTGGCGCACAGCTCGGGCAAGGCGGGATTTGAAGTTACGATCAATTCGAACTCGCCGGACGACGCCACGGCGACGAGCCTGTCCAGCCACTCGGACTGGTTGTATCCGGCCTCGATTATCTTGATCGTGGCATTGGGGGTCTCCGTCACGGCCTTTTGGGCGCCCGCTACGAGCATTTCATAAATAGGACTGCCGGAAGCCACGCCGGGAATAAATACGGCTACATCCAGCTGGCCGGCGGCTTTAGCGGCGCGGGAGCAGGAAAAAAAGACGGCAGCCATGGCCAGCAGGGCTGCGGCTAAAAACACTTTGTTCGATGAACGCATGGATTCTCCTTACTTACTACGAAATACTTAAATTCAATTCGCGAGGCGAATTGAATTTTCTGAACAACCGCAAAGTCCGGCACTGCCCGTGGCTGTTCCAATTCTTGCAGGCGCAGGGTATACTATTTTCGCGATTGGCGGGGAGGGCCTTGAAACTGCCCCTGCCGCAAGCTTACGTTAAAGGTAAAGTTGATGAATCCTGAAACCACCTACAAGATCGGCGAACTCGCGCGCATGTTCGGCATAACCGCGCGCACGATCCGCTATTACGAAGAGCTGGGCCTGCTTGAAGCCTGCGACCGAAACGAAACCGCGCACCGGCACTACGGCGAAAAAAACGCGGTGCGCCTCAAGAGAATCCAGCAGCTCAAGGACTACGGGCTCACCCTCGCGGAGATCCACGAACTGTTCGAGCTGTCGAGAAAAGACAGGAGCGGAACCAGCGTACGGAAGCGACTGGCGGACCAGTATCAACAGAAAATCGACGAAGCCCATAAAAAAAGGGCCCTGCTGGATGATTATATAGAAGATTTGTCGTGGCACCTGGAGCAGTTGGATAAAGTGGCCAATTTCTACGAGTGCCCGGGCGCCGCCTGCGACACCTGCGCGTGGCACGAACGCTGCGACATGCGGCTGCTCGTCACGAAAGGCGCCTGATGTATTGCGGCATCGACCTCGGAACCTCGTCGCTGAAATGCCTCATCGTGGACAACCACGGCAAAGAGCTGGGTTTCTCGCAAGTAGGCCTCTCGCTGACGCAGGAGTCAGGCCGATACCTCTCGGATCCGGCGCAGTGGCTCACGGCCCTCGCTGACGCCTTGGGTAAGGCGCTCGCTGGCGTTCCCGGCGGCGCTCGCGCGATCAGGGCGGTCGCCATAAGCGGCAACGGTCCCACGCTGGTTTCCATGGATGCGTCCGGTGACACCGTCGGGCAGGCGGTCTCCTGGATGGACAGAAGCGCCGTAAGCGAAGCTGCGCAAGTATCCCTCCTTGCCGGCAAAACCTTGGATGCTTCGTTTTATCTGCCCAAGGCTATCCGCGCGCTGGGCGAAAAAAACGGCGACCGCATCGCCCGCTTTTTCTCGGCCCCCGAATACCTGGCGTTCATGTTAGGCGCAGAGCCCGTTTCCTACATGGCCGACGAATTTTACGAGCCGTATCTGTGGTGCCTGCCAGCGGCGCGCGCGATGGGTCTTCCAGCCTCTCTTTTTCCCCGTTACGTAAAGCCCGCGACGGTTATCGGCGCGGTAAGCGCAGCCGCCGAAACGCGATTCGGCCTGAAAAAAAACACGCCCATCGTTTCGGCCTTTCCAGATTTTCTTTCTGCGCTGCTTGGCTCGGGAACCGTGCTTCCCGGCATGGCCTGCGACAGGAGCGGCTCGAGCGAGGCGCTCAACCTCTGCGTTTCGGCGGAGGCGCCGCTTTCCCTGCTTTTCGGCCTGCCCCACGCCATACCTGGCCTCTGGAATCTCTCGGGCGGCGTAAGCACGAGCGGCAAGGCCATCGAGTGGTTTGGCTCCATAGCGGGTTACGAAAAGGGAAACTCCGCCCTGGTCATAGAAGAAGCAGGCCGCTCGGTTCCGGGCGCGAACGGCCTCTGCTTTTTACCTTATTTGAACGGAGAACGCGCTCCCCTGTGGGATTCCTCGCTCCGGGCGGCATTCGTGAATCTAAGCGCGCGGCATACCCGGCAGGACATGGCCCGGGCTGTGCTGGAAGGCATCTGCTTCGGGTTGCGGCTGGTATGCGACGAGATGGCCCTGCTTGGCATGCGGCCTTCCGCCATCCGCTGCTCGGGGGGCCTCGCGCGGAGCGAGACGGTATGCCGCATCAAGGCGGACATCCTGGAGGCGGAACTGCAGGTGCCTTTCATAAGCGACGCCGAGACGGTGGGAAACGCGGCGGCCTGCGCCGTGGCCCTGGGCGATTACGAAAACCTCCAGGCGGCGGCCCGGAACATGGTACGCATTGAAAAAAGCTACGCTCCCGACGCTTCCGCGAAAGCGGTCTACGACGGGCGCTACGCGGAATTCCGCGCTCACCTCGGCCGAGCGAGGGAAAGGACCTGACCGTGCCCGCATCCATCTCCCAGAGCGTTATACTTTTTATACTCATGGCCGTAGGATTCGCCGCCTTCAAGATGGGCGTCTTCAAGGGCGAGGCTACGAAAAGCCTGTCCAGGCTGCTCGTGGATTTTACCCTGCCCGCCTTGATAATCGTATCCATGCAGAAACCCTTTACTCCCGACCTGCGCGACCAGGCCTTGCGCGTGCTTGGGCTTTCCACCCTTGTGTACGCCTTGGCTTTTCCGCTCGCTTTCCTCCTCACGATCCCGTATAGAAACTCAGGCTCGAAAGCGCTGGGCGTGCATCGCTTCGCCCTGTGCTTCTCCAACGTCGGCTTCATGGGCTTTCCCATCGCGGCCGCGATCCTGGGCAAGGAAAGCCTGTTCATGGTATCGGTTTACAATATTCCCTTCCAGGTACTGGCATTTTCCGCCGGCATACTTCTCATACGCGGCAGGCGCGGCGCCGCGCATGCCGGGAGAAAACAGCCGGGCGCACCGCGGACCGGCAATAAAAATCGGCTCGGATCCGCCGCGAAGCTCATGAACCCCGCCATAATCTCCGCACTGCTTGGATTCGCGCTGTTCATATTCTCCATAAAGATTCCTTCACTTCTTTTCACCGCGATGGAACTCTTGGGCGAGACGACCACGCCGCTGGCCATGGTGCTCATCGGCGCCAACCTGGCGGCTACGCGACTGGGCTCGCTGTTCGGAAACTGGAGGCTGTGGGCCACCAGCGCGTTCAGGCTGGCCCTGCTTCCAGCGCTCGTGTTCCTGCTGGCTCGGGCGTTCGGGCTTCGCGGCCTGGAGCTCTCGGTACCCGTGCTCATAGCCGCCATGCCCGTCGCCGCGAACGCGAGCATCCTGGCCACCGTATACGACGGCGATTCCGACACGGCCAGCGCGCTTGTTTTTTTATCAACGGTTATATCGCTCGTAAGCATACCCGTGGTGGGAATCCTGCTGGGCAAACTCTGAGCTAGCTATATTTTTCGGCCATGCGATGTTCCAATCGAACCCCGGAATAGGTCATGGCAAGCCAAGGCCATCCTTCATTTCTTTTGGGCGATAACCAAAAACCGATGGTTGACGAAGTCTTTATGCCGATATTTTTTCATATACTCGCCGAGGAGCCATAATTTATCAAAATATAACTCCACTGAAAAATCGCCTATTTGCCAGGGGATGCATTTCAAATAGTAAACGATACTTCCGATATCGTAGAATCTCGTGTAGCCCATCGACTCGGCGCAGTCGAGGATCTCGAACCCGGCATTCCGGAGCTCGCCCAGCGTCTTGAACAGGCACCAGTCGTAAAATTCCGGAACCGGGGCGCCGAGAGCCGAATTGAGATCGATGTCGTTCATCCCGCCGACCTGCTGCGTCACAAAATAACCGTCAGGCTTTAGCGCACGATGCAGCTCGCTTGCGACGTATTCTTCGTGGCGGTTGACGATCAAGTCGAAAAAACCGTCTTCGAAGGGCAGGATATTATCCTCGCCGATGCGCCGGACTTCTATGCCTCTTTTTTGCAGCCTCGTTTTCGCGATATCGACGTTTGGCCCATAGCCTTCGGTCGCAAACATGGCAGACGGTAAATCCTTGAAGGAATCGAGAAATTCGCCTCCTCCGGTTCCCATGTCCAGACAATGCGAGGACGCCTTGAAATAATCTTCCAAGATCAGGGCATAGTTCCAGGGAAGAGGAGAATCCTCCATTTTTCCATTCAGGTGAGAAAAATCCCAACCGGTAAATTTTTGTTCGAATTCGCCTTGCAAATATTTCTTCAGCTCCGCCGCGTCCATGGCGATCCACCTTTCCAGCACGTTTCTATCGATATCCGCCGCGCGACAGCGGATGGCCTGCGGCAAAAGCGGAGCCTGCGAGCGCAAGCTCCGCCTGAACGGGATATCGTTCCCGAGGTCCGATCAGCCTTCCAGGCTGACGATGGTGAACGGCGCCTCGGTCCTGCCGCCATGCGGCCCGCCCGCGAAAGCGGCGTTGGCCTTCTCGATGGCCTCGCGCGAGCCTATGACGCCCTTGGGCGCGTCGGCGAAGGCGAGCTCGACCAAAGGCAGCGCCTTCTCCTTGATATCCGCGAGCGTAACGGAGAACAAGCCGTCGCGGAAGGCCTTCCGCCGCGCCTCGTCGATCCCGAGGTAATAATCCTGTAACGCCATGTTTCCCGCTGTCTTGGGCGAGAGGATATAATCGATCTCGCCTATGAGCCCTATGCGCGCCTTATCGAGCGCAGCCTGGTCGAATTCGGCCGATCGCACGAATTCACAGAAGCCGTTGAAATCGGCGACGGTATCCTGGAGGCGAGGGTCGCGATAGCTCGTGAGCCGCAGCACGCCCCCCTGGCTCGCGTCGTAGCGGGAGCTTCCGCCGTACGCGCCGCCCTGCACGCGGAGCTTCTTATACATATACTCGGTGGACGCCACGAAGCAGAGCGTCTTGATAGCAGGCGAGGCCTGGTGTTCGATACCGACCGTCTTGAGTACTCTCGCCACGAAGTTAACCTCAGACTGCACGGCCATGCCCACCGCGCGCACGGGTGACGGCCGTACCGCGCCGGCCTTCCCCATCGTGCCTGCGGGCAGGCTTGAAGCGTAAGCGCGCGCGCACTTCTCGGCGTCGGCCATCATCGCCGGATCGCCGGTCAGGTTTACCGTGAGGCGAGCGCGGGCGAGCAGTTTATCCGCGAGCTTTCGCAGGCGGCTGGCGAGCGCCGAGGAGTCGTCGTCGCACTGCTTGACGATATCGCGGAGCGTCATTACCTGGGAGAATCCGTTAAGCTGCTCGTTTCGCAGGCAGGCCGGGCTCAAGGCAGCGGCAGCGCCGAGGTACGCGTAGTAGCTGCCCATCCAGGTCAGGTTGCTTTTGGAATCGTTGAAGCACTCGTGCGCAAGGTCTTTTACGCGCTTGCCGTCGGAGTAGTCGGCGGACAGGCAGAGGTCGCGGAATATATAAAAAAGCTCGGGCACGTTGCGCGCCAGGGAGCTGCCCCGCAATACCAGTACCGTCTTGGGGGCGGAAGCGGCCAAAGTGCCCAGGGGCTCATAGCCGTTCGCGGAGAAATCCAAGCCGCCGCTCGCGCGGCTGATGCGCGTGGCCATGGCCGAGTAGTCGAGCCCTGCGGCGCCGAGGCCGAGCGTCGCCTTGGCGAAGAACGGGATGAGCAAAACCTCCTCGTCGCTCAGGTCGCTCGCGTCGAAGGCGAGGTCCACCGCCAGGATGCCGTTGGAGAACGCAGGATGCGTCATGACGGTAGGTTCGCCTTTGGAGAGCACCGTGGGGAAAACAGGCACGGTTCGCGGAACGTCCGAGAGTGCTATGCGGGGCAGGCTGGCCATGGCCTCGGAAGATTCGGGCTTTTCCTGCGCGGCCTTGAGGGCGGCCGCATCGTCCCGGATCTTCTCCAGCTGCACCTTGCTCATAGTGGCTTTGAGCGCGGCCATCCTGGTTTTGAACGCCGCCTCTTTTTCAGAAGCCATAGTTGCACTGGGCTTTACGACGCACAGGAGGCGATGCGGATTATCCAGCAGCCAGCGGCGGATCAGTTTCGGGAACAGGTCTTTTTCGCGCAGCCAGCGTTCGCGCGCCGCGCCGATGAGGGAACCGTAGAGGAGGCCGTTCTTAGGGTCGATGCCGTAGTTGGAAAGCTCCGCCATGCGGTCGAGCAGCTGGTCGGGAGCGAAGCTGTTCTGGATCTCGCGTCCCGAGAACTCGAGCTTGTGGAAGGCCGCCTCAACCAGGTCCGCTTCGAGCCCGCGGTCTGCCAGAGCACGCAGCGTATCGAGCACCAGTGTTTCGACCTTTTCCGCGCGATCTGCTTCGGAGCCGCGCAGCGACAGGTCGAAGCTCGCCTGCTGCTGATGCCCCGAGTATCCGCCGGAGAGCAGGTCCTGGCCAAGCCCTGAATCGATCACGGCTTTGCGCAACGGGCCGGCGGCATTGCCGAGCAGGGCTTCGCCAAGAACTTTGAGCAGCAAGGTTTCCTCGACATCCCGCTGGTGGGCTACCATCCAGGCTACCGTTACGTAAGTTTTTCCCGTCAGGCTCTCGTCGGCTGCCACGGGATACTCAGAGTCGCTGCGCCGGGGCTTGGTCCAGACGGCCTGCTCGCCTACGGAGGTATCGACAGCGACTTTTTTGAAACCCTGGAGTCGCGCCGCCACGAAGGCGAGGTGCTCGGCCAGGGGGATGTCGCCATACAGGAACCAGGTACCGTTCGTGGGGTTGTAGTGTTTGCGATGAAAATCGACGAGCCCTTCGTAGGTGAGCTCGGGGATGCGCTCGGGATCCCCGCCGGAGTTATACGCGTAGATGGTATCCGGCAAAAGCGCCGAAAGCGAGCTCTGGTAGACGACGCGCTCGGGGGCGGACATGGCGCCTTTCATCTCGTTATAGACGACGCCCGTAATCGTGAGCGGCGAGTCGATGTCCCCCTCGGTCTCAAAGTCGAAGTGATGGCCTTCCTGCATGAAGGTGTTCCGGGTGACGAGCGGCTTGAGGGTAACGTCGGTGTAGACGTCGGCGAGGTTCCAGAAATCCGCGTGCACGGCGGAACTGACGGGATAAACCGTCTTGTCCGGATATGTGCCGGCGTTCAGGTACGTGGCCATCGAGGTTTTGCCGAGCTCGGCGAACACATCGCGCAGAGGGTATTTCTCGGAACCGGCCAGCACGGAATGTTCAAGTATGTGCGCCTCGCCGGCGGAGTCCGTCGGTGGCGTGCGGAAGCAGATGGAGTACATGTTGTCGCGGTCGTTGCAGTGCAGGTGAACGAGGCGCGCACCCGTAACGAGGTGCGTGCATTCGTAACAGAGCACCTTTACGTCGTCTATGGGGGTTATGGCGTCGATGCTGAATCCTGAAACCGTATCGCCTGTTTTGTGCGCCGGTGCCGGTATGATGTGTCGTTCCATGGTTATACCTTTCACGTTGAATATCCGGCCAGTATATCCTGTTCAGGCGCCGCGTCAAGAATACAGTTTTATTTTACGCATTTTGGATCGCCACGTCATACAAGGGCTTGTCGAGCCTTGCATTTTCTGCCGTTTTAATGCATTATTCGCAGATACAGACAAACGAGGGCACCAGATGATTACTGTTTCGGATCTCAAGCTCGGCTTCGGCGAGCGCATTCTTTTCAAGGACGTAAACCTTAAATTCACGCCGGGCAACTGCTACGGCATTATCGGAGCCAACGGCTCGGGCAAATCGACGTTCCTTAAAGTCCTCTCGGGCGAGCTCGAGCAGGATTCCGGCGAAATCAACTACCCGCCCAAGCTGCGCATGGCCACCCTCAAGCAGGACCACTTCGAGTTTGAGGAAGAATCCCTCGTTAACGTAGTAATCCGTGGTTACCCGAAACTCCATAAAACCATGATCGAGCGCGAGACGATCTATGCAAAGGAAGATTTCAGCGAGGCTGACGGCATTCGCGCCAGCGAGCTGGAAGGCGAATTCGCCGAGATCGGCGGCTGGGAGGCGGAAGCGCAGGCCTCCATACTTCTATCCGGACTCGGAGTGCCGGAAACCGAACACGCCAAGCTCATGAAGGAAGTCCCGGAGACCGTCAAGGTCCGCTCGCTCATCGCGCAGGCGCTTTTCGGAAATCCCGACATCCTGCTCCTCGACGAGCCCACGAACGGCCTGGACCTGGACAGCATCACCTGGCTGGAGGAATTCCTCATGGACTTCCCCAACATCGTCATCGTGGTATCGCACGACAGGCACTTCCTCAACACCGTCTGCACCCATATCTGCGACATCGACTACGGCAACATCCGCCAATATCCGGGCAACTACGATTTCTGGTACCGCATCTCCCGCATGCTCCAGCAGCAGGCCAAGGACCAGAAAAAGCGCAACGATGAAAAAGCCAAGGATCTCAAGGAATTCATCCAGCGCTTCTCGTCCAACGCATCCAAGAGCAAGCAGGCCACCAGCCGCAAGAAGGTGCTGGAGAAACTCGAGCTCGGCGACATCCAGGGCTCCAGCCGCCGCTTTCCCTGGGTCGGTTTCAAGCCCGAGCGCGACCCAGGCAACAACGTCCTCCGCATCCAGAACCTCTCCAAGACCCTGGACGGTAAAAAACTTATAACCGGCCTGGACCTGCTCATCAACAAAGACGACAAGATCGCCTTCGTGGGCAGGGAGCACCTGGCCAAGACGGCGTTCTTCCGCGTAATCGTGGGCGAGGACAAAGACTACGAAGGCGAATTCTACTGGGGCCAGACCATGAGCAACGCGTACTTCCCCAAGGAGAACGCCGAGCTTTTCGATTCCGACGCGTCCATCGTGGAATGGCTGGCCCAATATACGAGCAGCGAGGACGAGCAGTACATCCGCTCCTTCCTCGGGCGAATGCTCTTTTCCGGCGACGAGGCACTGAAGCCCGTGCGCGTGCTCTCGGGCGGCGAGAAAGTCCGCTGCCTCCTGGCCAGGATGATGCTTTCCGCGGCCAATTGCCTAGTGGCCGACGAGCCGACGAACCACCTGGACCTCGAATCCATCTCCGCGCTCAACAACGGCCTCATCGAGTTTCCCGGCGTGGTGCTGTTTACCAGCCACGACCACGAGTTCGTAAACTCCATCGCCAACCGCATCATCGAGTTCTGCCCCGGCGGCGTAATAGACCGCATGATGAAGTTCGACGAGTACCTGCGGGACGAGCAGGTCAAGGCGCTTCGCGACGAGTATTACCACGGCCACGTAATCGCGGAAATCTAGGCAGGCCTTTCCCTCGACGCTGAAATTTAAAGACGAAAAAACTTGCGCAACGCGCACAAGTCCGCGATACTTTAAATGAACCTTTGGGGGGTATCGCATGTCCAGATTCGACCGGCGGGCAAGAATACTTAGAACCGCGATCTTTTCGCTTTTCATTATATCGGGCGCTTCCGCGCTTCTGGCGCAGGAGCTGCCCGCGAGCGCCTGGAAAACAGGCTTTACCGCCGTTCAAAAAACGGTAAGGCCGTTCACCGCCGCGACTCTTTCGGGAAACCCCGTCAGTGACTCCTGGCTACGGGAAAGCTTGGCACTCGTTTACTGCTGGTCGCCTCAAAAAGACCCCAAAGCAACGGGAATACTCAACCTAAGCAAAATCGTAAAAAGCCATCCCGCGATCAAGGTGCTCATACTTGCCTCTGAACCGGATGACATTATTCGCCCCATCGTACCCGATTCTTCCATGAACCGCTTCATCATCGCCGGGGCCCGGCAGACCCTGATGGCGTTGGGCTCACCGGGAACACCGTGCTGGCTTTTCATAAAATCCGACGGCACGATTATCGCCGTCCGCAACGGTAATTTCGACCCTTCCAGCCCCAACGGCATCCAGGTATTGGATGCGATGCTCGCCACGTTCAATAATGCATCCGCTTCGGCCAACGTCGCGGATGCACCCACTCCCGTAGCTTCCACTCCCGTGGTTTCAACTCCGGTGCTTCCCACACCGGCTGCTTCCACTCCGGAAATCGCTACGCCGGAAAAACCGGCCACGCAAACGGGTTCAGCGAGTATACAGCCCGCAATTACCCTCAACACGGGGCTGTCCGACGCCTCGTTCGCGAAGAGCATAGAAATCGAAGTAGTCGCCGAGCTCAATCTGGCGCGCACCACGCCCAAAGCCTATGCCCAACTGCTCCGCGAATACCGCAAGCTAATCCGAGGAAATTACCTGGAACGGCCGGGAGAAATAACCATCGTGCTGAACGAAGGCGCCAAAGCGGTGGACGAGGCGATAGCCTTCCTTGAGCGACAAGCTGCCGTACCGGCCCTGTCTCTTTCCAGGGGACTTACGCGCGCGGCCGGAGACCACGCCAAGGACCAGGGGCAAAGCGGAGCTACGGGCCATACGGGGCGCGACGGAAGCACGATGAGCCAAAGGATTGAGCGCTACGGAACCTGGCAAAGGACATGCGGGGAAAACATCGCCTATGGCCCCACGACCGCGAGGGATATCGTAATTCAGCTTATCGTGGACGACGGCGTCGCCAGCAGGGGCCACAGAACGAATATTTTCAAGGCGGAATTCCTTACCGTGGGCATCTCGTACGGACCCCATAAGCAATATGGCAGCGTATGCGTCCAGGATTTCGCCGGCGGATTTACCGAAAAATAACCCGATGGCTTCAGTCAGGCGACAGGAAATCTTTCAAACTGAAATTAGTGCTTGCTCATTCTCCAAACACTGAATATAGTCATTGTATGAGCACCAACGGAATATTTCACGAAGAGCCTCTTTCGTTGAGAAGAAAAGTGTACGATTATCTCAAGACGAGCCTGAACGAAGGTAAGATGAAGCCGGGAGTGTTCCTGGACCTGAAAGGCATCGGGGATAAGCTTAAACTGTCCAGAACGCCGCTCCGCGACGCCCTGATACAGCTGGAAGTCGAAGGCTTTGTTACCATACATGCCAGACGCGGCGTCGTGCTCAACCCCATCGACCTTACCGGCATCCGCAACGCCTATCAGATAATCGGCGCCCTCGAAGCCAGCGCGCTCTTGGAGGCAAAAAGCAGCCTCACGCCCGCAGCCATAGACTCCATGGAACTGTATACGAAAAAAATGCTCTCCAGCCTCGCCGAGGATAATTTCAACCTGTACTACCAGCAGAACATCGCGTTTCACGACACCTACCTGGAATTAAGCGCCAACTCCTATCTCAAGGAGACCGTGCGCAGGTTCAAGGAAAAACTCTACGATTTTCCCAGGCGCTCATCCTATCTTAAAACCTGGGAAGAATCCTCCGCCAGGGAACACGAAGAGCTGATCGCCTGTCTTCGCGCCGGAAAGTGGAACGACGCGGTTACCTTGCTCCGCGACGTCCACTGGTCATTCGCGGCTCAGGAAAAGTTCATTCACGAATACTATTTTGCCGGGATGTAACGCCAAACATGCGCTTAACCCGCGGGACATGGCATAGTCCGGTTTAAACAGTTGTTATGAAATATATGCTTCAAGATTTATGCATAACTTCTTTTGTTTTATGCACTGTTCCTGATATAACGCTTTCCGCTCTTTTCTTGATTGATTTCAATTAATTTTTTATTTGCGTTTCGTCAAGACTAAATGCGAAGATTATGGGCATATCAAATCCGACAAGCATTTATCATGGGGTATACGCCAGTCCAGTCCCCAAAAACCCAGTAAATACCAAAGATGGACCTGGATATGATCCTCTGATTCTTTCAGCGGCCAGAGCGGGATTCCTGTTCGCGGCGGCTTAACAATACCTGAACTCCCATGCCCAGCTCTGAATGCAGATATTCCAGCTCGGCCATCGTTCCTACGAGTTCGAGCTCCAACTCGTCACGGCGGCGGCCGGCAAGGGTTCCGTAATAGCTGGCGATTTCCGGCTGTACGGGACCGGCAAAAATATTCTTGAGGTATTCGATATCTTCGGGCAGCAACAACAAATCCTTCGCGGTAATGGCGCAATAGGAGCGCTCCTTGCCGATATCGTAGTTGGTGCTGACGCTAGTAGCCCCTTTTGCTATGAAATACTTAAGGAATTCCTCGGCTGCCCTCATCAGTTGGACGGAATCAAACCTCATGAGCCCTCCATTCGCGCAGCCATTCCAGGATGGGTATCATGAGGCCAGCCACTATTCCGCCGGAGAAGCCGTTGTTGTAGAGGTTGATGCCGCCATGTAAAACACCCACGGTCTGTACAAGCACAAAGTGTAAATTCCCCGCTATAAAACCGGCAAACATGCCGTAGGTACCGCTTATGGGAGCCAAGGTTGCGGCAAACAGCATTGCCAGCAGACTGGTTGGACTGTTGATGTCGTAGCCGGAAACCAGAGCCATGGCAACCGCCCCGAGCATCGGAGGAAGGGCGTTTCTAGGATGCTTGCCAAAGGCCGCAAAGCCGGTAATCGTAAGGACTCCGCCGAGTATAGGTCCGTTCCAGGGAGCCCCGACAAGCGTAATCAAGCCGAAACTGAGCCCTGCCATCATGGACATGTTTATGAGCGTCAAACCCAAGCCGTGTAAGCGCACGAAGTCGCTGACTAGACGGCCGGAGGAGGCGAGCAGTTTGCCGTAGCTTTTATACCAATGCCTGTCCAGAACGCAGCCGGCGGTGAACAAGCCGGCGACGAGCATTCCAACCAAGACCAGCACGATACTCGGCCGTGCCGTTGACCAGGCGAATCCGCCGGAGAGCGAAATGCCGAAAGCCTTGAACAATGCCAGTGATATAGTGCCTACGAAGCCTGCGGTAAAACCGACGTTGTACAGATTGTAACCCCGATGAAAATCCAGGACATGGCGAGCCAGGGGTGACAGCACAAAACCGGCCAGTATCCCGCCAGGCACGGCCAGAATAAAATTCCAGGGGATTGGCAGTCCCATGCCAAAGGCTATTTCGCTTACCAACGGAGCAAGGGCTGTTCCAAATAGGGCTACGAGAATGTGTTCGGAAAAAGGCCTGCGGTTGATTTTCGCGAAACAAAAAACTCCCAGCATCACCGGCAGTATGTTCATGGGGTTTTTGCCAAAGAGCGCAAAGCCGGATATCGTAAAAATGGCGGCGATAGCCGGGCCGGAAACCAGTACCCGTGTCAGGGACAGCAGCGAAAAACCGATGCCAGCGCAGAGAGCGGCATTGATCAGGGCGTGCCCGGGACTGGCCCGCTCGAAATAATCGTTGATGAGTATGTCCGGCTGGCGGATGATGTCCAGGAGTCCACTCAGCAAGGGGCGGCGGTCCACCAGCAGCACAATGAAGCCTGTCCCGGCCAAAAGTGCGAGGAACAAGTTTATTAATAGCTTTGCTCTGCGGGAATCGATGACGATATCGGGCTTTTTAATTTTGATGCTTGAATCTATCACAGCAGTATTTTAGGTTACTATGCCCGCCTTGTCAATTTTAAGCCTAGGGCTTATTCCATCTGGACGCACTCGCGACCTGTGCTCCACCGCTGGAATCGACTTGAGCCAACTGCCTCAACCGAATTAGGCTTGGCAAGAAGCTGAATTCGATCAGGTATTATCCGTGACAACAGGAATTGTCAGTTAAATGCATTTACCGGGCAAGCTTCCATACTTTAATTGCATAGTGCCTCATGAACTTTTCCAGACAAGACATTTATCATCGTTGTTAAGTTTTTTTATTTTTTTCCGAATGCCGACTGTTTCCTGCAAAACGATATTTATTTCTTCGTCTCCTGGAATATATTCTTTATAACCGTGTTTATGATAAAACATTCCTGACCATGGAGCCCACTTCTGATAATTCGTGGTAAATAAAGAAAAACCATTTTCGCGTCCATAGTTCTCAAATACATTCAATAATAATTCACCTATTCCTTTTCTTTGAATACTCCCCGAGACAAATAGAAGCTTTAAATGATATGATTTTGGAGTAAAAATAATTCCTGCCGCCACGCCAACTATATGATGGGCCTGTATCGCCAACCATACCATGCTGTCGGAGTCTGTAATTATTGCGTTAAGTTCTTCCGAAGTAATAGTGAAGCTATAATCATTAGGTGTCGTATCATGAAATATACTATAAGACTGTTTTATTAAATCCAATATACCGGAGGCGTCCAGTTGGGTTGCTAATCTCATTGATATTTCCATTTTTTATTCCTTGTGCGCGCAGCATCTCCCTAACATACGCTTAACTGTACAGTTGAAGCGATTGTCAGGTTTCCCGCAGGTACGTACCGGCCACATCGATTACAGTATTGTCATTTATCAATATATATCGTTCCTTTTTTATAAAGAACTGCATTTCCTGAAACGACAACATCATTATCCCTATTTTCACAGAATAGATCCCCTTTTCGATGGGACAATTGCTTTGCT
Source organism: uncultured Treponemataceae bacterium (assembly GCA_964485395.1). Lineage (GTDB taxonomy): Bacteria > Spirochaetota > Spirochaetia > Treponematales > UBA12059 > JANNSO01. Next base: position 78,859 of record CAZAJF010000015.1, read on the forward strand.
ATTAATTTATCTTTTTTTAAAATGTTTGCCCAATACGGTATAAGAGAACAATGGGCTGATCCTGTAACCGGATCTTCAAGTATTGTTGCTTGAGGCGTAAAAAATCTTGATACAAAATCAACGTCTTTACCAACTGAAGTAACGCACAATCCACCTGGATCAAGATTTATCTGATTAAACTTCGTTGGATTAATTTCTATATTTTTTATTTGGTCCTCACTTTCATAAATGAACAGGTAATCTCTTGATTTCAATACTGCGCCAGGCTTTATATTCACCGATTCAATAAGTATTTCAGGTGCATCGCAAAGCAAAGGATTTCTTTTGGGAAGAACCATATAGATTCGTTTATTATCGATATTAATATCAATTGTATCTGTTTCTGAAATGAAGCGGACATGATCAGAATGATCAATGAATTCTGCAACAACAAATGCCGCGGCTAGCGTGGCATGACCGCATAAATCCATTTCGATATCGGGCGTAAACCATCTTATCCTATATTCGCCTTTTGCTCCGATAATAAAAGCAGTTTCGGCAAGTCCATTTTCTCTGGCAATATTTAATAAGGTTTGCTTATCCAACCATTTATCAAGAACACAAACGCCAGCTGGATTTCCGCAAAAAAGCTTTTGTGTGAATGAATCAATATGGTAGTAAGCAATATCCATATTTACTCCTATCGACCAGAAAACCTGACAACATTTATATTGAACCGGGTTTCGCGGCTTCGCGCGGCGAAACCCGGCTGTAATCTATTCCAGCACTACGCGCACGAAACGCTTTTTGCCTGCCCTTAGAATTACGCTGTCCGAGCCGCAAGAATCCAGCCCGACCGCCAATTTTTCGTCCTTCCAGCCGGTTTCGCCCACAACGGCCCCACCCTGCTGCACGAGTCGCCTCGCATCGCTCTTGCTCGGGCACAAGCCGGCATCCACGAATAGATCCATGACTGGATAACCGGATGCAAACTTGGCCCGCGGGAGGGAAACGGTGGGCATAGCGGACAAGTCGCCCATTCCCCCGAAAGCGGCCTTTGCGCCTGCCAGGGCCTTGTCGGCTTCTTCCTTGCCGTGAATCAGCGCGGTAACTTCCCAGGCCAGGCGTTCTTTCGCATCGTTGATATTGAGGCCGGGCGCTACCAAAGCCTTGCATTCCGCCACGGGGAGGAAGGTAAACATCAGAAGGAAGCGTTCCACGTCGGTATCGCTGACGTTGCGCCAATACTGGAAAAAATCATAGGGCGTCGTAAGCGCGGGGTCCAGGAACAATGCACCTTTTTCGGTCTTGCCCATTTTCTTGCCGTCGCTCGTCATGACCAGCGGAAAGGTAAGGCCGAACACCTCGGCTCCCTCTACCCTTCGAATCAGGTCGATCCCCGCGACGATGTTGCCCCACTGATCGTCTCCGCCGATCTGCAGCCTGCAGCCGAAACGGCGATACAGCTCCAGGAAATCGTAGCTTTGCAGGAGCTGGTAATTGAACTCGATAAAAGACAAACCGGTTTCAAGGCGCATCTTGTACGCCTCGAAGGAAAGCATGCGGTTTACCGAGAAATGGCTGCCGATCTCGCGGAGGAATTCTATGTAATTGAGGTTTGCGAGCCAGTCTTTATTATTGGCGGTAAAGCTGGTCTTGCCGTCGAAGCCTACGAAACGGTCAAGCTGCTTGCGAAAAAGCTCGGCGTTGGCGTCGATGGACTCATAGGAAATCATCTTGCGCATTTCGGATTTCCCCGAAGGATCGCCGATGCGCGCGGTTCCGCCGCCCAGAAGGGCAATGCCTACCTGACCGCCGTCGCGCATGTGGCGGAGCGCAAAAAACGGGACCATGTGGCCGATATGAAGACTGGGACCGGTAGGATCGCAGCCCACGTAAAAGGTGACGGGACCTTCATGCATTACCTTGGATAATGCCTCGATATCCGTACATTGCTGAATAAAGCCGCGTTCCTTGAGTGTAACCAAAGCAGGATGCATGATAAATCCTCCATAGAATATCCCAGAGTATAGCAAAATGACCGCATAAAAAGCAAAGGGGTATGAAACCGCAAAAATATGCCGATACACAAATCAGGAGAATCGGGCCGGAATGAAATTCAAGAACGGAAACAAGAAAAAAGCCAGGCTCAGCGAAAGCGACAATCCAGTCCGCCTATTCTTCAAGAGAGCAGACGAACGTATTCGATTTTTCTATAATGACATAAAACGCTCCGGTCTCATAAAAACGGGAGCTGTTTTCGTAGCAATCATCGCTTTTTTCGCAGGATTACTATGGATTCTTGAGCGTTCGGCCGAAAACAGCATGTTCAAGCGGTTTTTTGACGGAATTTGGTGGGCCGTCGTAACGATCGGCACTGTCGGCTATGGCGATAAATATCCACAGACCGATGCCGGGCGCGTTGCGGCGATTATACTGATTTTGGCCGGCGTAATAATAACCGCGCTGATTTCCGGTACGGTAGCATCGATTTTCGTGGAACGGCGAATTCGGGAGGGAAAAGGCTTGCGCGACGTAAAAATAAAAGACCAGATATTGATCTGCGGCTGGAACGCGGGAGCCAAGCGCGTTTTGGAGGGCTTGGCGGCGCAAGTGCCCTCGGCATCCATCATCCTGGTAAACGGACTGGACGCGGAAGGTTTCGACGCCATCCGGGCGGCGTACCCCACCATGGACATCCATTTCGTCCGTGGCGACCATACGCAGGAAGCCGTGCTCAAGCGAGCTTCCTTGAACCAGGCGAGGTCCTGCATCCTGCTGCCCGACGAGAGCGGCGGCAACGGCCAGGCCAACGCCGACGAGCGGACGATTCTGTCTGCGCTCGCGATCAAATCCATAAACAAGGAAATTCCCGTCTGCGCGGGCATCCTGAAAGCCGAGAATCAGCAGCACCTAAAGCGCGCGGAAATAGACGATATCATCGTGCAGGGTGAATTCTCGGGTTTCCTTTTTGCGGCGGCAAGCACCGAGAGCGGTTTGCCCGGCGCTGTGCGGGAACTGCTGGACTATAATTCGGGCAACCGCCTGCGGCAAATGCCCATGCCGCAAGCGCTGTACGGCAAGACGTTCGCCGAAGCCTCGGGCTGGTTCGTCAAAAACTCAAAAGGCATACTCTTGGGCGTAATGTCGCGCGAGAAGCCGGTTACCCTGGACGACCTGCTCTCGGATAATTCCGGGGCGATCGACGCATTCATCAAGCGAAAATTCGCCGAGGCGGCCATAGACATCGGAGCCGACCAGGAAGCCGCGAACAATACGCGGCTGGCACCCAATCCCGATTACGTCATCCAGGACACGGACCTTGCGTTCGTGGTGGGCGGGCTGTCATGAAAGCGAAGCAGGATATCGATGTTTTGAAGAAAGCGCCGATCTTGTCGGATCTGGATCCCCAGCTGGCGGCTGAACTCCTTGCCGGCGGGAAATTCGTGCGCAGGAAAACCGGAGAGGCAATCATGCACGAAGGCGAGGAGGCGGATACCATGTACCTGTTCCTCGAGGGAGAAGTGGATGTCAGCAAGAACCTGACGCTCAAGATAGAGGGCAAGGGCTTCGGCCAGGCGGAAAAATCCATGACCCGCCTCAAGGCGGGCACCGCGTCCGTTTTCGGAGAGATGTCCATGTTCGGGACGGAGCCCCGCAGCGCGACGGTAACCGCGCGTAGCGACTGCCTGCTGTTCGAGCTGTCCAAGGAGAGCTTCGACGAGCTGTGCAGGAATAATCCCGTGCTGGGGCTGTTTCTCACCAAGCGGATTGCCGGAATCCTGAGCGCCCGCCTGCGCAAGGGCAACGAGGACGTGCTCAAGCTGTCCACGGCGCTTTCCATCGCGCTGTCGCGCTAGAAAGGTACACGATGAGACATCCAGAATCTCCCTGTTTTATATTTATAACCTTGCTTGCGAGCTTCACGGCCGAGGGGCCGACAGCGTCCGGTATGGCGACCCCTCCGGCGGCTGCGAAAGCGGAAACGCCGGCTCCGGACGGAAAAGCCGGCATACCGCGCGGCTTCCGCGGTATCGAACTGGGCATGGCCATGGAAGAAGTGCAAAAGCTGCTGGAGGGGGACGACCTGTTCTTCTACCGCGGCGAACCCGACGTAAGCCTCCTGCCCCGGCCCAACGAGACGCTCATCGAGGTCGCCGGAATTTCCTACGTGAAACGCGCGTTTTTCCAGTTCTACGAAGGCAAGCTGTTCGTGATGATCTTCGCGATGAACGAGAAAAAAATTGACCATTATTCAATCTTCACGGAAATGAATAAAAAATACGGCAAGCCCAACGCCCTGACGCCCGGCGAAAGCGTCTGGATGGATTCCGCGACGCGCGTTTCCGTGGAACGGCCGCTGGCCGTCAAGTACATCGACCTCGAGACGTTCAACAAGCTCAAGGAAGCGGGACAGGCCGTCCAGTCGTTCGAAGAGCTGCTGCGCGCCGAGTTCCTGAACGGCCTTTAGAAGAAGGATCAAGGCGAGCCTTGATCCTTCTGTCCGGGCTCAGGGCTCCATTCCCAGGACCTTGAGCCGGTACCGGAGGCGCCTCTCGTTGATCCCGAGCTCCCGCGAGGCGGCGCTTTTGTTGCCGTCGTTCCTGGCCAGGACCTTGGTCAAGAATTCTTTCTCGAACTTCCCCATTATCTCCTCGTAGCCGCCGACGAGGGTAGCGCCTTCAGCCTGCGCCTTGTCCGGCTCCACGGGCAGGAAAATATCCGTTTCGGTAAGATAGTCGCCTCGGCACAGGACCATGCCCCGCTCTATGACGTTCTCCAGCTCGCGCACGTTGCCGGGAAAGGGATAGCGCATGATGCAGGCCATCGCCTCGGCGGTGATGCCCTGCACGCCTTTGCGATTCTTGAGCGCGTACTTTTTAAGGAAATATTCTGCAAGGTAGGGAATATCTCCGCGATGCTCGCGGAGCGGTGGTATCTGTACGGGCACCACGTTTACGCGGTAGTAGAGATCGGCGCGGAAACGGCCGTTCCGCACCTCCGCCTCGAGGTCCCGGTTGGTGGCCGCGATGATGCGGACATCCGCTTCGCGCGGGGTATTCTCGCCCACGCGCTCGTAGCTGCCGAATTGCAGCACCCGGAGCAGCTTTACCTGTATCCCGGGAGGAACCTCCCCTATCTCGTCGATGAAGAGCGTGCCGCCGTTGGCGAGCGCGAAACGGCCCGTCCTGTCCGCCATGGCTCCGGTAAAGGAACCTTTGACGTGGCCGAACAGTTCGCTCTCGATGAGGTTTTCAGGCAGGGCCGCGATATTCACGGGAACGAACGGCTTGTG
>CAZAJF010000016.1:0-83327 GCA_964485395.1 uncultured Treponemataceae bacterium
TGTCGCGCACGTAGTCGTCGGCGGTCGAGGCATAGCGCTGCGTCTGGCGGCGTACGCTGTCGACGCCACCGGAGAGGCTTTCCTTGGTCGCGTCGAGGGCGCGCAGCACCTTGCCGCGCACGCGCACCACGTCGGCGTCCTTCAGGTCGGAGATCCGCGCCATCAGGTCCTCGACGTCGGCGATCAGGTTCTTGATCTCGCCGGAGGCGGTGTTCTTGACGTAGTTCAAGAAAAGTTTTTCTGGGGTCGGGAGGGTGTCGGCGGGCATCGCGTCGGTGAAGGCATTGCCGGAGCTCACGAAACCGGCGGGAAACGGCCTGACGGGATTTACGGTCTTGTCCACGAGTATGGAATAGTCGGCCTTCTTTGCGTCGCCCTCTCGCGAGAAAAATTTATAATCGGGAAGCACGGAGCTGCGGTAGGTGCGGAGCTGGCGCGCGACGCCCGCGGTGGACCACAGGTCCGGCCGGTTGGTGTCGTTCAGCTCTATCTTGATGACGCGGTCTTCCGCCTTGACGCCCTCCGTCTGCCAGCCGTCCAGCTCGGCCTTGGCCACGGTGAGGAGCTGCTCCAGCTCGGCGGCGTCCAGGCGCTCGCCCAAGAGCTCAAAGAACATGTTTTCGTTTACTTCTATCTTAGGCATCTTCAGTTTCCTTTGGCGCGGCGAAGGCGCACGTTCTCGATGTCGTAGCTGAACAGCTCGCGAAGGTCGTTCAGGCTCAGGGCCATGAGCGCCATGCGGTCTATGCCGATACCCCAGGCGAGCACGGGTACGTTGATGCCCAAAGGCTCCGTGACCTCGGGCCTGAAGATTCCGGCCCCGCCCAGCTCGAACCATCCGAGCACCGGGTGCTTGATGTGTATCTCCACCGAGGGTTCGGTGAAGGGAAAATAACCGGGTACGTATTTTACTTCCTTGGCGCCCGCCACTTCGACGGCGAACATCTCGAGGAATCCAAGGAGCGTGCGCAGGTTTACTTCGTCGCCCAGGACGATGCCCTCCGTCTGGTAAAAATCCGACAAGTGCGTGGCGTCCACCTTGTCGTAGCGGAAGCAGCGCGCGATGCCGAAATACTTGCCCGGAACCTTGGCCTTGGGAAGCTGACGGGCCGACAGGACGGTGCCTTGGCTGCGCAGCACGAGCCGCTTGGTAAAGTCGCGGTCGAAACCGTAGTTCCAGCCGCGCGACCCGGTGGACCCGCCGTTTTCATGGACGCCCGCGACGCGGGACAGATACGGTTCCTCGACGCTCTTGGCGCGCGTGGGATCGGCGACGTAATACACGTCGTGGATATCGCGGGCGGCGTGGAATTGCGGCATGAACAGGGCGTCGCCGTTCCAGAACTCGGTTTCCACGAGGCCGCCGTCGAATTCCTCAAAGCCCAGGGAGACCAGTTTGTCCTTGACGCTTTCCAGGAACTGCACATAGGGATTTCGGCGCCCGGGAATCAATCGCGCAGGGCGGCTTTTTACGTTGTAGGCGCGGAAGGTGGATTTTTTCCAGGCGCCGCTCTCCAGTAAATCTTGGGTAAGGGCTCCGGTTTCGTCGCCCGATACGCCTTGGTTGCGCAGAAGTTCGGTAACGGCCGCGGCGTCGGGCAGGAGCGACCAGCTGACGGTCTCTCGCTCGGCAACGCGAAACGGAGCATCGGCGGCACCGCGTTTTTTGGCGATTTCGCCCAGCAAGGCAAGCTCGCGCTCGTTTACGTCCACTTCCTCGAGGAGATTATTCTTGCCTGCCGCTTTTACGAGCAAGGCGCGAATCTCGGCGGTTCTCTGCGCCTTTGAGGCATCCAGCAGCATAACGAGCTTGTCAGGATTCATGGCGACGACGCCTTCCTTGGCAAGCTTGCCGTATGCGGAACCGGCGTCTTTCTGTTCCATGCCTATGGCTTCGCAGATAGCGGGCATGGCCTGTGGGCCTTTTTCCGCCAGCACATCGATAAAACGCTGCTAGGGGGTGCCGGAATCGATCCAGAGCGTGCCCAGGGCCGTCAATTCATAGACGAGACGGCTGGTCCTGCCCGTTTCGGCGGCAAGCTTTTTTGCGCAAAGCCAGGCAAAAGCCTGGTTGGACTGGCCTTCAACGTACGAAAGCTCGGCGGCAAGCCGGGCCACGCCTAAAGCGTCGCCGGGGCCGAAGTGCAACAGCACCTTTATTTCGAGCGGATGCAAACTCTTGAGGAGCGCCTGTGGTTCCATGGTGATTACTCCAAATTATTCCAAGAATCAATACGTGCACATAGTGTCTGATTTTGGGCTGGGCGTCAATTGGACAGCGGGCATTTTTATCAAACCCTGGCCTTTTAGGCCGTCCATGAGCGCTTCGCACGGATTGTCCGCGCGTATATGGACGCAGTGCGCCGTACGATCCGCTCGCGGCATGCCGGCCAGGACATCCCAGTGAATGAAGGAGTCGGAACCGGAAAACGGAATCGAAAAATAACCGATATTCATGGCGGTGACATTATGAAAAAAGTGGCTCCCCAGCGATGAATCCACGCGGAAGTCCGGCAGATCCGCCTCGACGATGATCTTGGCGCCCGATATCTGCTCGAAGGAGACGGGGATGCCCAGCCAACGATCGCGGGTTCCCCATCGGCCGGGACCTATCAATATGTACGGCGTATCCGTTTTCTTGAGCTTTGCGTTCAACGCGCCTATCTCGACGGCTATCTGCTCGGTGGCCGCCCGGTCGAAGGTAAGGGGATCCACGTAGATTATGTCGCGGATATTCGCGAGCCTTCCGTTTCCCATGCAGTGGTCGGTGGCAAGGATGCATTGGCTCCGGTCAACGTTGGACAGGTTTACGCTGACCTTGTCGGCGTTCTGGATCAGCGGTTTTACCTGAAGCAGGTAAAACACGGCCTCATTGCCCAAAAAATCCAGCGCATACTCGATCTCAACCGGTACCGCCATGCTGCGGGAGCAGACGTCCAGCACGCTTTCCACGATTTGGGCAAACGGGAACGCCTCATATCGAAGCACCGGCGCAAAATCGACGATTCGCGGCCCTTGCGCCGAAATGCCGGGATCCAGGCGGTTGTCGGCAAGATTCCATGTGCTGGCTATTAGGTTGAATCGCGGGTTCGCCTCCGCGTCGGCGATGTCCAGGCGCTCCAGCGTTGCTTCTTCGCCAGACCTGAGGTCAAAATCGACACGCTCCATATCCAGTGCGTAAAACCAGCGCTGGGTGCCGCTCATGCGATACTCGGGGGCAAGCACTTCCAGCTTCGGGTAGCGTGGGGAAAACCTGAAGGCCTGCCCGCCGTCCACGACATACGAACCCAGGCCGAGCGCGGCGCTGCAGAGTCCGTCGTCGGGCTTCAGGTAGGCTACGGGGTAATAATTATATGACTGCGCGGTTCCCGAGATGAGCGGGTAATACCACCGCCCGTGGCGTGTTCCCACGAGTTCCTGGACCACGATGGCCATGCGCTCTTCCTCGCGCTTGTAATGCGCCACGTTGAAATACGCGCCGGCGGTTTCCGAGAACAGGCTTGCGTACACGAGCCGAATGGCGTCGCACAGCTGGCCAAGCCTTTTTTCGAGGCTCGGGTGCGCATTCGGTATCAGGTACGTATCGTAGACGCCGGAAAACGGCACCATCAGCATGTCCTCGAACAAGCCCGACGACCGGATTGCCAAGGGCTTGTGGCTCTGGAGGAGCAGGGTACGGAGGCGCTCCACGAGCGCTGGATCAAGTTCCCGCTGCAAAAAGGCGAGCCGGACCTGATCTCCCGTGGATTCCCAGGAAAACGACCAAAGGCCGTTCCTGTCCATGAAGCGCTCGAATTCGTCGATTCCGATGAATACCGTGGCGGGCAGCCGGATGGTTACGTTCTCCGGGGAGTTCGCGGGAAATGCCAGATTGTCGATCAGGCTCTTGATGAAGGCGAGCCCCCTGCCCTTCCCGCCGACGGATCCCGCTCCCAACCGCACCAATCCCGCGTCCGCGCGAAACGTGCCCATTTCCGGAATGAGCCCGCGGGTTTTTGCCCGGCGCAGGTCGTCCAGGGTCCTGCACATGAAATCGCGCATCGCCGAAGGGGTTTCAAAGTCCTCGGGCGCGTAGTTTCTGATGATGCGGGCGAAGCGAACCTCGCCGCGGGCCATGAGCCACGCCGAAAAATGGTTGCGGACCGCGTGATAGGAAATACTTTCCGCCGGGACGGACCGGACGAAATGCTCGAACTCGTCCATGGTGGAGGCCCTGGCCAAAATGGTGCCCTCGGGGTCCCTGAACACGAAAGGGCCGAAGCCGAGGTGGTCGAGAAAAAACCGCGTAAGCTCCATGGCCAGCGAATTTGAATTCTTGTCCGCGAACGACGCGCCGAACTCGTAGGCGCTCTCCCGGTTTTGAGCCTCGCTGGACTGTATGAGCACGGGGAGATCGGGCTTGCGGGCCTTGGTCATGCGGAGAAATTCGAAGCCGGCCTCCGCGTCCTCGACGCCGTCCCGGGGGAATCGCACATCCGAGATGACGGTGAGCAGATAAGGCTCGTAACGCTCGTAAAGCGACAATGCCTCGTTATAATTTGTTGCTAAAATGATCTTGGGCCGTCCGCGCATGCGCAGTATCTTGAACGACTCCACCTGGGATTCGTCCTCCACCAGCTGCTGGGTCTGCTTCATCACCACGGAATACAGGAGCGGAAGATACCGCGAGTAATACCGCACGGAATCCTCTATGAGGAGTATCACGCGCACGAGCCCGACGCGCGTGTCGTTGTCAACGTTGAACATGTCCTCGACGTATTTAATCATGCCCACGAACAGCTTGGAGTAGCCGTTCCAGACAAAGACGCGGTCTATGTTGGCGAAGCTCGCCGGGCATTCCGCCCCGAGGCCGGACAGGCTGGCGTTGTTCATGGCCAGGAGCAGGATGGGCAGATCGTCCTTCCGCTCGCGGATCGACGCCGCGATCGTGAGGGGAGCCTCGAAATCGAGCCCCGCCATGAGGATGACCATGTCGAACTTTACCTTGTCGCAGAGGTCAAGCGCGGATTCGCCGGTATAGGCGCAGGTAACGCGCGGCGACGTCGAAAGGTTGAGCTTGTAGTACTCTCCGTATATCTGCTCGGAAAGGGCTCCGTCGCTCTCGAGGATGAAAGAATCGTACAGACTGGCCACGAGCAGGACTTCCCTCACGTGATATCGCATGAGGTCGTGGAAAATGTTCCTGTCGCGGCGCTCGCGCTCGTACGAGTCGACCAGTTCGTTGAAAAACATCGGGTACCCTCGTAAAATAGTGTAGCGGCGGGCTCAAGCGATGTCAACTCGTGACATAATACTAACAATCCGTCAGCGCCCGCTGGATCGCGACGCATCCGCGGAGCCTGCGAACCTCGGCTTCGGCCTGAATTCTCCTGATCTTGAAATCGTATGCCATGACGCCGTCGATCGTCGCGCATACGGTTTCCGGCAGGCGCGGCGATTGGCGGGCCCATGACCGCCTGCAGGAAGGATCCTCCTTGAGCAGGTTGGCCAAAATTACGGGACCAAAGGCGGTGACGCACTCGGCAAACGCGGGATCGGGAAGCGCGTACAGCGATTGGCACGCGACCGCGAGGGTCGGCTTGTCATCCTTGGCCAACTGCGCGTAAAAAGCGTGGAAAAGCGCATCGATGCTGCTTGCCCGCTGTAATGAATCGGGACGGTTTTCCTGGCTGCGCATGAGGGAGGCGAGCTCGTCCCGGGCATTCGCGCTCAATACCGATGCAAGCCTCGGAGCCCAAAGCCCGGCAGGGATGCCGTAGAGAGAGAAGGAAAACGCCTTGAGGCCAACATGCGAGATGGCCCGATTCGCGTGATTCGGATTGGAAAAAAACTCTCCGAAAAGCTTGGCGCACCTTGCCGGAGCGTAACGGTGATTTTGGCGCTCCGTCTCGCTGTTAACGATAGCCTTTACCTCGTTCATGCGCGAATATATCGCCGGGTCCTTCCGGAAGGCCGTCAGGGTATTTTTCATCGTCATGAGTGATACCGCGTATATCCAGGCTTCGTACTCGGCGCCGTTTCTGGCCGTTGCCCATATCGCTCCGGTGTACGGGACCCGATCATTTTCCGGCAGGAGCGCCCATACTTCCTTGGCTTTTCCCAACATCGTGCAGATCGTCCGGAACATTTCCCAAGTGAGCAGATCGGCGGAGGCGAGGTAGCGCAGGAATGCAGTCAATTCAGGCAGGCCGGATCGACCCAAAACCCCCAGCAGATCGAAACCGAGGAGGTCCTTTACCCTGGAGCAATACTCCTCATGACTCGGCATGTTGCCTCCGCGCAGGCAGGATACAGAAAAAAGCAACACGAAGATCACGAAGCGAGGCACGAAGGCCGCGAAAAAAAGTCAACGTCAGGGGGCAGATCCCCCTGCCCCCCTTGCGATGCTCAATGTTTCGCATCGCATCTCCGTGCCTCTGTGCCTCTGTGGTAAATTCTTACTTAATCTTTCTAAACCAAGTGGCACGCGCAGAAATGGTTGGGCTTAATCTCGCGGTAAGCGGGTTTTTCAGTATCGCAACGCGCAATCTTCACGGTGCAGTTCAGGTGGAACGGGCAGCCTTTTGGTAAATTGATGGGAGATGGAATCTCGCCGGTAAACGGAATATTGTCGGGGCGCTTGTCCGGGTCCGGCTCGGGTATCGCCGCGATGAGAGCCTTGGTATAGGGATGCATGGGTTCATTGTAGATGGTGAGGGAATCCGCGAGCTCCATGATGCTGCCCAGGTACATGACCGCTACGCGATCCGACATGTGCCGGACTACCGAGAGGGCATGGGAGATGAAAACCATGGTAAGCTTGTGCTCTTTCTGCATCTCCAGAAGCAGATTCAACACCTGGGACTGGACCGAAACGTCCAGGGCGCTTACCGGCTCGTCGCATACCACCACTTTCGGGTCAAGGGCGAGAGCGCGGGCGATGGCGATGCGCTGGCGCTGTCCGCCTGAAAATTCATGGGGATACCGAACGTAGGCATCGGGAGGAAGTCCGACGTCCTTGAGCAGCGACATGGTTTTTTCCTTGCGCTGTTCCGCCGTCATCTTCGTCTGTATCTGCAGCGGCTCCTCGATGATGTACCCGACGGTAAGCCTTGGATTCATGGAATCGGCGGGATCCTGAAAGATCATCTGCATGTTTTTGCGGACGTTCTTGAGTTTCCTCTCGGGCGACCTGCTGATCTCCTGGCCTTCGAAAAATACTTCACCGGCGGTGGGTTTATACAGGCGCATCACGGCTCTGCAAAGGGTGCTCTTGCCGCAGCCGGTCTCTCCCACGAGACCCAGGGTCTCGCCTTCCGATATCTGGAGGCTCACGCCGTTCAGGGCATGGACTTTCGTCTTGCCGCCGTAACGGTTCTGATGGAAATGCTGATGAAGATTCTTGATCTCGATGATTATTTTCTTGTCGCTCATTTTATCTCTCCTGCCTTGAAGCAGCGAACGTAGTGACCTTCGCTCATTTTTTCGAGAAGGGGCGTATGCGTACGGCAATGCTCGTCCGCGTATTTGCATCGCGCCGCGAACCTGCAGGTAGCCGGATAATCCATGGGGGCGGGAACGCTGCCTGCGATCGAGGGAAGCACCGTCTTGGGAACCGAGCTCATGAGCGGCATGGAAGCGATGAGGCCGATGGTGTATGGGTGCATCTGTTTCTTGAAGATTGTGTTGACCGGGCCCGTCTCGACTATCTGGCCGGCATACATTACCACGACATCGTCACTGACTTCGGCCACGACGCCCATATCGTGGGTAATGTATAGAACGCCCATATTGGTGAGTTTCTGCAGCGCCTTGATGAGGCTCAGAATCTGCGCCTGCACCGTTACGTCGAGCGCCGTGGTAGGCTCGTCCGCGATGAGGAGCTTGGGCTTGCCCGCGAGGGCCATGGCGATCATGACGCGCTGGCGCATTCCGCCGGACAGCTGGAATGGATAGTTCTTTACCCGCAACTCGGGAGAGGGCATATCGACGTGCTTGAGGATCTCGAGGACCTCCGCGTCCATCTGGGCCTTTTCGAACTCGGGCCGATGCAGTTCCAGAACCTCGCGGATCTGCCGTCCCGCAACCTGCACGGGATTCAGGGCCGTCATCGGTTCCTGGATATTCATGGCGATCTCCCCGCCCCGCACTTTGTACATTTCGTCGTCGGACAGCTTGAGGATATCCGTTCCGTTGAAATTGATCGTGCCGCTCGTCGTCTTGCCGTAGGGCTGGGGCAGAAGACGCATTATCGATGCCGCGGTAACGCTTTTACCGCACCCCGATTCGCCGACCAATGCCGTGGTTTTACCGGCCTTGATGCTGAATGACACTTTATCCACCACCTCGATGGTCGCCTTGTCCAGCGCGAAAGTTACCGACAGGTCTTCGATCCTAAGAAGCTCTTTATCTTCCATAATGTGTTTACACCCCGCTTACTTGCTTTTGTACGCATCATCAAGATGCGTACGTGGTTTAAAGGTCTTTCCGGTGGCCAGAGCGGCGACGACTTCTTCGCGAATATCCTCGTCAAGCCAAAAATAGCCCGCGCCCAGGGGATCCGTGAAATCCGCCTGGTACTTCATGGTGAGTTTTTCTGGATACCGCACCCATTTCCATGAAGCAGCGCGAGAATGCGGCAGGTAATACCCGGGAATCACCAGAGCCGCGTCAAGAATGATTCCTTGAATACTTTTTGAGATTTTGGCCTTTTTTTCCAGGTTTCGTTCGGTCTTATAAGATGCTATCAAGGAGTCCGAGGCGGGGGAGGACCAACCGAAAACAGATCGTACTTGATCGTAATCGGGTAATTCTCCCGTAGACAACGAGCCCCAGTAAGCCTCGTATTTCCGGTCGCTCAAAGCGGTAAAGGCACCGGCCTGCATGAGCTTCAGCCTGACGTCTACTCCGACGCGCTTGGCCTGCTCCCGAAGAACCGCCAAGCGCTCCGTGTGGGATGAAGTGCCGTACAATAGCTCAAAACCGAGCGCTTCGCCCTTCCCGTTCTCGCGGATTCCGCTGGCGTTTATCTTTGTATAACCAGCCGACTCGAAGCAGGCTATCGCCTTGCCTATGTCGAATCCCGGTGCCCGCAGGCTATCGTCGTCAAAATCGACGCCCGCGAACACATGCCCAATTCCGGTGTTATGGTAGCGCACGTATTCGCCGCGAAGGGCTACGTCTATCATTTCCTGGATATTCAGCGCGTAACCGAGGCCTGTTCGCACAGCGAGCTGCGAGAACAGGGGGAACTCCGTGTTAAGGAATATTCCCTGGAACCCCTGCGTCGGAACGTAACGAGCCCAATAGCGCTCGACATAACCCTTGGCTATCGGGGATTTTTCCGCGGAATCCGCCCAATCCTGCGGCGACGTGAGCGGCAGGGAATCCACGAGCCCTTTGTAGAAATAAACCTTCGCGGCTGAAAGCCCGCCGTTGATGAGCCGCATATCCACGACATCGACATTGTAGCGATGCGCATTATAATCGTATTCGAAGCCCCACCAATTTTCGACCTTGCGCAGTATGACGGTATCGCCCTTTACGAATTCGGCTAGGCGATACGGACCCGTCGTGGGCTCGGCGATCCAGTTATGGCTTGTTACATAATCTTCCGGGATTATGCCGTCTTTGAAGAAATGCAGGGGACGCGGCTGAACCGATGCGCGGTACAGAAGCTCGTCCGGCGTCAACGTATCGGCCAGCCAGACGCGGATGGCATGCTCGTCGACTTTCTCAAGATCGAAAACTTTTTTGCCGTAGTACTCGTTCCGCCAGGGATCGTGTATGTACTCGCTGCGCATCATCGTGAGCATGAACACGTAGTCGTCGGCGCTTACCGGGACTCCGTCGCTCCATTTCATCCGGTCGTTGAGAAGGAAGTAAACCGAGTGGCCGTCCTTGCCGAAAGCCCAATGCGTCGCGGCTGCCGGCATCCATTCCTTGGTTTCCATGTTGATCTCGACGCATGCGACGTTGACAGGAAGAAGCGAGCGCGCCGCGCTGTCCGCCATGGGACCCGCGGAGCGGAAAGTTTCGGGGTATGCGGTCAGATAGGTCTTTAAGGTGCCGCCCCGTTTCGCCCGCGAGGAACCGAATACGCCGGGGCGGCTCGTATGCCACACGAGGTCTTCCGGCAGACGAGAAGGCTTTTTATCCGCGTCAATTATTTGGGGTGAGGAAAAATCGATGTTTTTCTGCTTCTCAAGCGCTGCAGCCTGCTCATCGGCCTGGATCGCCGCCCCCTCGACTGCGCGCACGGAAGGAATCCGCGAGCAGGAGGGGACAACGAAGGCGTACAAGGCAAGCGCAGCGAAGAAAAACCTCGAACCTAGTTTCATTTACTTATAGACCGTGTATTTCTTGGGATCGAACGCATCCCGCAGGCCTTCTCCAATGAAGGTAACCATCAAAAGCACCCCGACCATCGCGACGATGACGGAAGCGAAAATCCAGGGGAAGTCCTTGAACGTCGCGAGTCCTACCTGAAGCAGTTCGCCCCAACTGGGAGTCGGCGGGGTAAGGCCGAAGCCCAGGAAGTCCAGCGCCGTAAGCTGGGAGATAGCTCCATTGATGGCGAACGGCAATGACGTGAGCACTACCACGAGAATATTCGGAATAATGTGCACCGTCGCAATTCGCCATGTGCTGGCTCCCATGGAGCGGGCAGCCAAGATATAGTCGCGCTCGCGTTCGCGGTAGGTCATGGCGCGGGAAGCGTAGGTCATGCCCGTCCATCCGAATACGACGAAGATGACGAGGAACCACATGATGTCCGGCTTCAGTATGGACGTCAAAATCATGACGACGTACAGGAAGGGAATAAGATCCCATATTTCGATCAATCGCTGAAACAGGATATCGAAAATGCCTCCCAGGTACCCCATGAGAACGCCGATGAGCACTCCGATGAAATATGTAATGGCCACATAGGCCAACGCGAACAGGATGGCGATGCGGAAACCGTAGAACAATCGGGCGAACACATCGCGGCCGATTCGATCGGTTCCCAGGAAATGCCTGTCCTTGAAGGAGGGCGGTGTGGGCGGATAGACGAGTCCCTCGGCGGTATCGGCGAACTTGACCCAAACGTATTCCTCTTTCCCGTCCTTGCCTACCGCGATTCCCTTATTGGAGCCGCCGTATTCATACCAGGTATAATCTGTTGCTTCCGTGGATTCTTCGCGCTCGGTTTTCCCGAATGCGAGGCCGAGGTATTTATGGTTGCTGGAGAGAAAATCGGTGAGGAAATCGCCGCTTGGGTTATCGGCGTATTTTATCCATACATACAGGGGGGTGCCGTCCGCGGAGGCTCCGAGGGGAATTCCCTCGGGATCGTCGGTGGCCGTCCAGATGTATTCCGTGGCCGCCATGCCTTCCTTCTGCTGCTGCTTGTTAAAAGCCAGGCCGATCTTGGTGCGGCCGACCGTAGAGTCGGAACGCCATGCGCCGCTTGAATCCTGCTCGAAGGCGTTGTAGGGGATCAGAGGCAGGACGACCCAGCCCTTGCCGTTTTCCCGTAAAGTTTTTTTAAGCATCCTGTAGTCGACCTCGGACTTGTAGTCGAAGCCGAATTCGGTGCCCAGATGTATCCGCCCATATGTCGGAAAATAAATCTTTTTTTCGTAGGAAACCAGCAGTGCGCGGTTATTGACGAATAATTCGGCGACCAACGACAGGAGTATCAGGACAATCAATATCTTCAACGAATTATAGGAGCGCTTGATGGTCCGGAAACGGAAGAAGCGCCGTTCCGTGAGTGGGTCGAGCTGGAAGAAATTCTTGACCGCGCCGAAAAACGCAGCCGGTGACTTTGTCGATGCCATTTATTTACCCAACCTTATTCGGGGATCAACGAGCGACAGTATAAAATCGCTGATTATGTTTCCGAGGAGCGTGAGCAGGGCGGTAAATACCAGGATGCCCATGACGACCGGATAATCGCGGTCGGTAATGGATGTGAAGCCCAGCATGCCCATTCCGCGGATATTGAAGATATTCTCTATGAGAAAAGCGCCGGAGAGAAAGATACTGATGAGACCGCCCAGGTTGGAGGCTATGGGAATGATGCTGTTTCGGAACGCGTGCTTCCACATGGCGGCCTTGAAGGTAAGGCCCTTGGCGACTGCGGTCTTTATATAGTCCGCGGCCATGTTTTCCATCAGGTTATTTTTCATTACGATGGTCAACCCGGCGAAACCGCCCATCACGTAGGCGATCATGGGCAACACCATGTGCACGATGCTGTCCCACAGCTTCTCGGCGGGATTCATGACGTCGCGGATCATCTGCTCGGAGGTAAGCCCGCCGATGGGGAACCAATTCAGCTTTACGGCGAAAAAAGCCATCAGGATAAGGGCGACGGTATAGCCGGGAATCGCGTAGCCCACGAACACGGCCACGGAGGTTATATTATCGAAACCGCTACGGTGCTTGAGCGCCTTCTTGATTCCCAGCGGAATGGAAATCATATATATGAGAAGCGTGCTGACGATGCCG
Source organism: uncultured Treponemataceae bacterium (assembly GCA_964485395.1). GTDB lineage: Bacteria > Spirochaetota > Spirochaetia > Treponematales > UBA12059 > JANNSO01. The sequence continues at coordinate 12,478 of CAZAJF010000016.1, forward strand.
AAACGAAGCGAAACCGGAAATTTGGACACGATGGTCGAGAGCACGGGATCATGGTATTTCGTGGATTTGCCGAGGTCGGCGCGCATAATCTTGCCAAGCCAGTAAACATAGGAAACCAGCGGAGGCTTGTCGAGGCCGTAATATACTTTGAGCTGCTCCATCTGCTTTTCGCCCAGAGGCTGGCTGTCTTGGGCCATTCGCTTGGTGCTCTTGCCGCCTTCGGCTCCGGCGGACATCGTCTTCTGCATGAGTAAAGTTTCCAGGGGACCGCCGGGAACCAAGCGTGTCATTACAAACACGAGCACCGTAATTCCCAGGAATGTCGGTATGATCAGCAACATACGACGAATAAAATAATGAAACACAAAAACCTCCTGCCTTATTTTTCCGGGCATACTAATCGAGGGAACAGGCTATCATAGAACGGTAAATCTGGCAATCTTGAATCAAAAGACAGCATTAGGCAACATACAGATTAAAAAAGCAAGATACAGTCCTGTATGCGAAAAAGCGCACCGAGTTACTTTAATATCATTCCCATCAAATTCAGCTTTCATGAACCGCCAAGAGCGTGTTATAGTCGATGCATAATTCGTGGAGGATGATAATGAACAAGGTCCGCATTTTAATCGTGGAAGACGAACCGATACTTGCCCTCGAGCTGAAGGAAGACTTGGAAGCGAGGGATTATGCAATCACAGGCATCGTTTCCGACGGCGACATGGTAATGCAGGCCGTTCTGCAGCAGAAACCCGACATAATCATCATGGATATAAAATTATTTGGATTCAGGGACGGAATAGAAGCGGTGGACCGCGTCAGGGGCTTTTTTAAGACTCCGATCCTGTATTTATCCTCATATCCGTACAGCGAGGTCAAGGAGCGTATTTCAAAAAGCCACCCTGCCTGGTATCTGGAAAAACCCTATATAATGGAAAGATTGATGCTGAGTCTCGATGAAATAAGCGCAACATTGAGGGCCCCGGCCGTTTAATCGAACAATAGCATGACGTTCGTGCCGATGCCGGGCTCGGAGGTTAAAATGAGGCGAGCCTTGTTCAGCTTGGCGAATTCCCAGCACAGGATGAGTCCCATGCCATTGCCTATTTCGCCTGCGGTACCGGCTGTGCTCACTTTGCTCTCAATCTGAAAAAGACGCTCCCTGATCTCGAACGGAATTCCCACCCCTTGATCCGTGACACGCAGGAACGTATGCTTCCCCGGCGTCAGGCCGAGTCCGATCTGAACCGAGGATCCCGCGTCGCTGAATTTAATCGCATTGGAAACCAGGTTGTGCACGATGAGCATCGTGGAGTCGAAATCCGCATCCACCGGCCCTTCCTTGGAATCCAACGCCAACTCGATATCCTTCCCTTCGGCCATGGGCTTCAGCATTTCCACGACATTGCTCGCCACTTCCGCCAAATCAAAACGGCGGATCGTAAGGATGATGTCCTCTCGCTGGCTTTTACTCCACCACAGCACATTTTCGAGAAAGCTATGGGTTTTTTCAAGGGATACGGCCAGTATTTCAAGAGACTGCCGCTTTTCTTCAAGATCGATATCCGAGGGCAGCAGGTTTTTCCTGACATAGCGGGCCGCCCCGCTGATGGGGGCGCGGAGATCATGGGCCATCATGGAGACGAACAGGTCTTTGGTATGGCTTGTCTTCCGCAACTCCAGGTTGGTCTCGGCCAACTTGGCTGCCTGTGCTTCAATATTTCTCTGTTTAAAGGTTCCCGCAAGTAAAAAGTAGCCGAATAAACTGATGGACGCAGTGACGATAGAAAACAGGATAATAATCGCATAGGAAGGATTCAACTGGTTGACTGAATACGCGGGAGCGGTCGCGAGAGTACTGGCCATCTGAATGAAATACCCGACGCCGATCAGCAAGAAGGGAAAACCGGCCATCCAGGATGCATAACGATAGTTGGATTGCGCCTTGAAAATAAAAATCAAAAAAACGAAAAGGCATGCCACCACGTTGACGACGGAAAACAAGATCGTCCTGCTGCTGACCGTGGAATTTTCCAACAACAGAAAACCAAGAAAAAACAGCAGAATGATTCCATAAAGTCCACGGGGATAAGTTTTCCCCCAGCGAAAAATCCAGGCGGAGTGCGCGTACACGAGCAAGGCGCTTAAAAGAAGCGTATTCCCCAGCGAAATAAGAAAATAGGGCAAGGATTCCCGTTGGGTAAAAATCAGCGAACCGAGGGCGACGAGCACCTGCGCCAGTATCCAAAGCCGCGCACCGGGAAAAATGCTGCCGCCAAGGTAGAGAACGATGGCAAAAATAAAATTGACGAGATAGCACAGATTGAGCACCCAAAAAAGCGTGACTAAGTCAAGTTTCAATTTTCACCTCGCACTATTCCGTAATATTTGCATGGTTACGCGCTTTTCAATCCCAAACCAGCCCTGAATTTGGAATTTACATCCTTGCAGTTTGGCACAAGTAGCTTAAACTAGTATAAAGTGCAAAAAAAAAGAAATCTATCGATTCGATCAATACTCATCCTGGTTGCGATAGGCTCGTCGTCGGCTGCGGCCCTTGCCTCGCTTTCAATCTACACCTTGTTCATGGAAAAAGAATTCAAAAAGCAGGCAGCCATTAAAACGGGCCTTGTTTCCGATCGCCTCGCTTCAACCTTGGAATACCCTTTGTGGTACCTCGCAAAAAATCAAGCGCTCACCATACTGGAAAGCGAGCTGAAAGATAAGGACATCAGCAGGATTCTGCTGTTTGGCGATACAGAGGATCTGATCGGAACGGCGGTACAGAAAAGACCGGCCGAAGTGCCGGGACTGAAACCAGCATCCAGAGAGGCAATATCCACGAGCAAGGATATTATATACGATTCCAGCTTGATAGGAAAGATAACCGTGTACGCCGACATGGCCGAATCCAGGATCGATTTCCGCGCCAACCTCTTTTCCGCCATCGTCCTCGCGACTTTTATAGCGGGCATCGTATCGCTGGTTCTATTCCTGAGCACGGACAAGCTCGTGACGAAAAAAATCATGAGAATCGGGGCCGCGCTTGAGGACTTTACGAAGCACAACTATAAAATTCGGGTAACGGTAGCCGGGGCAAAGGAAATTTTCGCCTTGGCGAGGGCCTTCAACTCCATGGCAGACACCATAGAGCATTACAACGCAAATCTTGAGGAAATCGTCGAGGATCGAACGGGAAAATTGATAGAGGCGGAAAAACTGGCATTGATAGGCAGCCTCGTCGCCGGAGTCGCCCACGAAGTCAATACTCCGCTTGGGGTCGGCATAACGGCAACGTCGCACGCCCAAGTCCTGAACAAAGAGATGATTCAGGCCTACCGCGCCGATACCATGAGCGAGGCCTTCTTTTTATCTTCATTGGCGGAGACGGCGGAAGCCCTGGACATAACCTTTAAAAACCTTCGCAGGGCCAGCGAGTTCATCAGCACCTTCAAGAAAATAGCGACGGATCAGTCTCTTGAGGAAAAGCGGAATACCGAAATAAAAAAATATATAGAGGACGTGCTCCTGAGCCTGAAGCCTGCTCTCAAGAAACATAAGCATACGATCAGTGTCGTTTGTCCTCCCGAGCTCCGGGCGGTGATCGAGCCCGGCCCCTTCTACCAGATACTCACCAACCTCATCATCAACAGCATCAGGCACGGCTTGGCGGGCAGGGAAGCCGGGAAAATTTCAATTGCGGTGGACAAGGCCCAGAACGGCCTCCTGCTTTTTTACGAGGATGACGGCAAGGGCATTCCCGAATCCATAGCACACAGGATTTTCGAGCCGTTTTTTACGACGACGAGGGACAGCGGAGGCACGGGCCTGGGTCTCTACATAATCAAGACCATCATGACTAAGCAAGGCGGCGACGTCCGCTACCAGGCTCGCGAGGGCGGCGGAGTCAGGTTTATTTTTTATTTCCCCTGCAGCGCCAGTCTGGAAGGAGCGGTGAATGTCTGACAACAAATTGTTGCATTTTAAGAATCGGGAACGGGAAGAGGAAGTTCGGGGAAGCGATGCGACCTGGAAGATACTGATAGTCGACGACGACGAGGAGGTGCATCTCGTAACCAGGCTCGTATTGCGGGATAAATACATGCTCGGAAAGAGACTCGAGCTTTTTTCCGTAAAATCGGCGGCTGAATGCAGGGAGTTCCTGAAGCGGGAAACCGACATCTCGGTGCTACTGCTTGACGTGGTCATGGAAACCGACGACGCGGGACTTCTCCTGGCGGAATGGATTCGTTGCGAATTGGGGAACCAGAGCCTGCGCATAATACTTCGCACCGGCCAACCGGGCATGGCGCCGCTCACGACGGTCATAGCGAAGTATGAAATAAACGACTACAAGGAAAAAACGGAGCTAACCCACGAAAAACTCTGGGCTACGATACTGACCGCCATACGGGGCTACCGGGACATCAAGATAATAGAGCAAAGCAGGTTCGGCATGCAGATGATCCTCGAGGCCGCTCCGGAGCTGTTCAAGCTGCAGTCGCTCAAGCTGTTCGCGTCCGGAATACTCACCCAGCTGATATCGATACTCAATGTCGGCAAGGACGCGGCCTTGCTGGATATTTCGGGTTTCGCGGCGAGCCTATCCGACAGCACCTACAAAGTTCTCGCCGGCACAGGCAAATTCAAGAATGCCGATCAATACACGCTGGCCGGGCTGCTAAGCGAGCAATGTAAAAAAACTATAACCGAGGCAATACAGAAAAAAGGCATCTCCATAAGCGGCGATGACCTGGCAATCTGCGTAAACTGCAGGGAACACGAAAAAAACGTCATCTATATGGAAAAATGCCGGGACCTGAACGATATCGACCGCGACATCATAGGATTGTTCTGCACCAACGTATCGGCGGCTTTCATGAATATCGGGCTCTACAACGAGCTGGAGGACAGGCTCGACGAAAAATCAATGCTTGTCCGCGAAATCCACCACAGGGTAAAAAACAACCTGCAGATAATCCTGAGCCTCGTGGACATGACGGATAAAAGCAGGCCGGAGGATGCTTTCGAGAGCGTCCGGCGGCGAATCTCGGCGATGGCCGTGATCCACGACAGGGTTTCCACGCTGCCTAACGAGAAACGGATAGACTTTACCGACTGCGCCGCAGACATCGCGGCCGACGTGGCGCATTCCGCGGCTATCGGACCGAACATCCCGACCATCATCACGAACACGGAAAACTTCGTGCTGCCTCTCGAGACGGCCGTGCCCTGCTCCCTCCTCTTGGAAGAGCTTCTCTCCCACGCGCTATACCTGCGGACGGGACAGTCGCCAATCGAAGTACGCCTCGAAGGGAAAAATTCCGGTGAACATTCTATAACAATCTCCTTCGAACACGACGCCGAGAGGATGGAGTGCAGCGATAACATCAACCTGGCTACCAATCTTGCGGCGCAGATAGCAGGAAGGATTCAGACGGAGTGCCAGGGTAAAACTACCGTCATCACGGCCATTTTCACTTCGTGAAGCCCCGCTGGATCATTTCCGCGCAAGGAGAACCATGTGCGTCTCGGGCCAGGGCATCGGCACGATGGCGCCGGAGGGATTCAACTCGAAAAGCTCGATGCTGGGCTTGATGCGATTCTGGTATATCCAGTCGTTGCGCCATGCCCTCGACGACGGCGACACCGAAAAACCGACACACTCGATTTCCCGGCGCCAGTCGGAAAAAGACCAGAAGCAAAAGGCTTCGTGCATTTCGCTGCGCCAGTTCCGGGTATAATCCTTCTTGAGCGCGAAATCGCAGATCACATGCAGGGGGAGCACCGTATAGCGCAGCCCATCCCGCTCTTCCTCGCGGACGCAATCGCCCAGGCGGCCCAGAGAAGGATAAATGGAGGGCATCCATTCACGCAAGAACAGGCGAAACCGGCCTTGCGTGGACAACAACTCGGGAGAGGCCTCCAGCCCGGGGGATAAATCGACTCCGTCATCCTGCCGAAGGATGACGTAGACCAGGCGCTCTCCGCTCTCGGGCCCTATGACATCCCTGTTTATCCACACGCCGCCGGGAACAAGCTCCCCGAACCTTGCCGCGATGAATTTCCGGAGCTCTTCCGGGGAGCCATACGAGAATATCTCGTGCGTCAGCGAAGAAGAATGGACGGTATCCATGGATGAAGCGGCGAAGCAAGGATCCACGGCGTTTTTCCGCGCGAAAAATACTTCACTGACGCCGAAATCCCCGGAAGCCTTGCGCTGCAGGCAAATGTCGTAGAGGGGGCGGGACAGTTCGATGCCGTAAAAATCGGATTCTCGGAGCCGGGGATCCGCAGCGGCCGATTTAAGCCAGGAACCCACCGCGCATCCGATGTCCCCTATCCTTCCGGGCTGCGCGAACGCGCCCGTATCCGCCCACTTCAAATCGGCAATCTCATCCATCTGGCGCACATAGGAGTTGTAGTCCCGCGTTTCCGTAAGGTCGCCGTCGTCGCCCAGCATGGAATCGTCAAACAGGACCTCGGTTTTGCGGGCCAGGGAATAGCGACGCCAAACATCCAGGGAGGCAGGGTGAACGAGGTTCCGGAGTTCCGCGTCCTCGTGCCAGGATTCTTTTTTTTCCCTGAAGCGGCCGACGATTTTTTCCACGCAGTCCCAAGGCAGGGAGGCCGAATATGTCCAGCAAGCCCTATCCGCGAGTTCCGCGGGAAAAACGGCGAATCCCAAGCTCTCGTATTGCTCGAGCATTCGGGTACTGCAGAGCACAGCGCAATTTTCCGGCGACAGAACGAGGGAACCGTCGCTTTCATGCTGTATCTTTTTTATAACATAGCTGGCAAAATCGTCGACGGTTCCCACATCGTCGATTCCGTACGCCCAAAAGGGAACGCCAAGATCCGAGGCGAAAGCCTCGATCTGCGCCGCCCTGAGGTAAAACGGGACGGGATTGCGCCTGGTACCCCAATGATTGGCGCTGGTGACCGCGAAAACGATTCCCTCGACGGCGTCACCGGCTTTGTCGGCGCCTGCTCCCGATTTCCCGTCATTAAGGAATTTCGCACGGCCGGACACGACTGCTTGGAGGTACGCATGCTGAAACGCGGTAAGAAGATGATGCCTTCCGGGAAATAAGACGTAAGCCACGCTGATACCCGCCTTCCACCGCGGTGTCGGATCCGGTTGTAACGCGGGAATCCGTCCCGCATCTATGGGATTATTCCTTGCGCAAATGCGCGAGAAAAAGCTCTCCGTATTTCTGAAGCTTAGTATCGCCTACGCCGTAAATTTTTGCAAGTTCGCCCAGGCTCTTCGGTTTAGCCAGCACCATTTCCTTGAGGGTTCTATCGGGGAATACCACATACGGAGGTACTTCCGCCTCATCGGCGATCTTTTTCCTGAGCTCTCTGAGCTTATGGAATAATTCGGCCGCCGCCTCGTCGCCATCCGAGGCGGCCATCGGGAAGGTCGCGCGGGAGGATGTCGGCTTGGACTTGGTCCTGCGGGAAGGCCGTGCGGCCGGAACCAAAAGAGTCTCGGGAACCATGTAGGGGTTTCGCTCGCGAAACATCAAGTACGCAGCCTGCGTAAGGAGCAGCGTATTATGGTCGGGATCCCGCGCCAGATGCCCCGTGGACTCGAGACGCCTGGACAGGGCTAACCAGGCGGCGCGCTCGAGGCCGGCGCCGATGCCGAAAGTAGAAAGCTCCTGATGGGCGAAGCGCAGGACTTTTTCGGTAGCTTCGCCCAAGAGCACGTCCACGATATGTGCCGCTCCGAACGATTCGCCGCAGCGCTTGACGCACGACAGGAATTTCAGCGCTGGAACGGAAAGATCCGCCATCGCCTTGGGACCGATGAGGCAATTGTCGCAGGCCCTGCAGGTTTCCGATACCGAGGGCTCGCCGAAATGACGCAGGATGATATGCCGCCGGCATTGCTCGCTCTCCGCGTAATCCCGCATGGCCTCGAGCCGTTTCCGCGCCTCCCTGCGCTGATCGTCGGGTAGATCGTCGAACAGCCGCGAGGCGGAGATCATATCGCCTGAGCTGTAGAGGAGAAGGCAGTCCGACGGAAGCCCGTCGCGGCCCGCCCGTCCGATTTCCTGGTAGTAATTCTCGACGCTCTTGGGCAAGTCCGCGTGAATTACGAAGCGCACGTCCGGCTTGTCTATTCCCATGCCGAAGGCAATGGTGGCGACCATCACGAGAATGTCGTCGCGCACGAAAGCGGACTGGTTGGCGTTGCGTTCCTCCGCGGTGAGCCCCGCGTGATACGCGGCCGCGGCGACACCCCGCTTCCGAAGCGACTCGGCGAAATCGTCGGTACGCTTCCGGGACGCGCAATAGATTATTCCCGATTCACCGCGGTGCGCCTCCACGAAATCCACGATGCGCCCGCGCGCGTCCTGTTTGGGCTCCACCGATATGCGTAGATTCGGCCTGTCGAAGCCGCCCAGGAAAATATCGGGGGAATTCAGTGATAAATTCTTTCTGATATCGTCACGAACGCGCTCGGTGGCCGTCGCCGTCACGGCGAGCCAGACGGCCTTCGGGAAACGCATGCGCAGGTAGCCGAGCCCCCGGTATTCAGGTCTGAAATCATGCCCCCACTCGGAGACGCAGTGCGCCTCGTCCACGACGATAAGCGAGGGAGAGGAATCGTCGAGCAGGGAAAGAAGGCGGTCGGTGCCCAGGGATTCGGGCGCGGCGTACACCAGCTTCACCTTGCCCCGCCTCACGCGCGCCTCGATGTCGCGCCGGTCTTCAGCGGAGAGGGAGCTGTTGATGAATACAGCGTCGATACCCGCCTCCACCAAGGCCGTAACCTGGTCTCGCATGAGGGCTATTAGCGGCGAAACCACGATTGTGATGCCGGGAAGCAGGATCGCGGGTATCTGATAGCACAGGGATTTTCCGCCGCCGGTGGGCAGTACGGCCAGGCAATCCCGGCCTGCCATCACGGCGTCGATGATCTCTTTCTGAAACGGCTTGAAATCGCCATACCCGAAAACTTTCTTGAGTACCTGTCCTGCGCGGCTTTCCATAGACCGGAGTATATCGCAGGATACGGAATCTTGGAAGCGCGTCTACGACAAAGCGCGTCTACGACAAGACGGGACTTTAACGAAGACGAAGGCCCATTGCTTTGGCCAAGTTCCCGAAAATGGCGGTATTATCCTGAAAACCGGAAAACAGGCTCGAGGAATTCCCCGAAGCGTATAAGGGTACGGGGATTCCAGTATGGTAGAAGCTGGTCCAGACGCTTCCCGCGGATTGGCTTACAAGTTTTGCGCAGGCTGTGGTTAGTGCCTCATAGGGACCATAGAGCAGCGCGGGATTTTCGCCATTGCCGGCCGCGCTCGTGCCAAGATCGGATTCGCCTCCCTTCGATCAGGTTAAAGCCCTTCGCAAAGAATCCTGATCCTTGGCTGCCAATACCGTAAAATCAATGCCGAAATATTTCTTTATGGAAGGAACCAGATCTTCAAGCTTCGCGGCGGGAATGGAATTGGCTGCGCGATACGGGACGAGCACCCCGGAAGTCAAGGCCTCGCAGGAACCTTTCTGGGCATCGATTTTCCGGATCGCGCTTGAATACTGTGTCGCGGAAGCACCTAAGGACATGCCGCCGGTCTCATGATCCCTATTGACAATTTTATAGCCGGCATTCCCAAGTATGGGGAATATAGAAAACCGCCTCCCGCGAAATAGTCGAAGCCGCTCGACGCCAGCTGCAGCGCCGCTCCGTAATAATCAGAACATGATAAAACCTTTGCATAAAAGCCGGCCGGCGTGGCGTGATCCGGCGAGACCGTCGTGACGATACCCACTTTAAGACCCGCCGCCTTGGCATATTCGGCGATTGTCCTGAACGAAGTATTTCCGTCGGGGCTTACGTTGATGGATGCGCTCGATGTATTGTTTCCGCTGGCCATGGCCGTGACGGCACTCGCGGAGTCGGTAATCTGCGAGGTGAATCGGGGGCGGCAACCAAACCAAGCGCGGGAAATTCCATGAAGGAAATCCGCTTGAAGCCCGGCGCGGCAGGTTTACGTGCAGCGTCAGAATCCGACGATCGCAAGGCGTATCCTATGGAATAAAAGCAGCACATCGGGAGGAATAGGCAAGCGGCCGAGGCGAATCCCAAAATGCAGGTGCGGTCCCGTGGAGCGCCCCGTCGAGCCGGACAAACCCAAGCGCCTGAAAAAAGGAAACAAGATGACGTCCCCGGCTTTAACTTGAACGGAAGATAGATGGGCATAAAAACTGCGCAGGCCCAGGGGGTGCCGCATCCGCACGAAATTACCGGCCGAATCATCCCAACCGCCCGATTCCACGACGCCCCACGCTATGGAGCGAACCGGCGTACCTTGAGGAACCGCGATGTCTATGGCGTTGTGGAATTCCAGGACCGGCAGCGATTTATCGGGGGCGAAGCGGAAAAAAAATGCCGAAGTTACCCTGCCCTCCACCGGAACCAGAAAAGGCGGAAGCATGATTCCGAGCAGGATGAGCAGCAGGACGGCGGAAAGCGCCTTGCGCGCGAGCGAAACGCGGCGAACCGGGGACAGGCTTTTTCGCGCGGCCATCCTCGAACGCCGAGCCTCGAGAATGGCGTTTTTTACGCGGTCGCGTTCGTTCACGGTTTACTTTCGTCGCGGCTGAGGTTCCCGCTCCACTCCTCGCGGAGCATGCCGAATAAATGCCGGTCGTGCCAAGAACCGTTCCACAACTGGAGCTGCCGCACGCAACCTTCCCGGCGGAACCCAAGCTTATCCGCCAGCCCCAGCATGCGGGTGTTGTATGACCAGGTTTCCAGCCCTACCCTATGGAACTCGAGCTCGCTGAAAAGCCAATCGATCCACAGAGCGAGAGCCTTTCCTCCGTAGCCCTTTCCCATCGCCGAATCAAGGCATATATCGATGCCCACCATGACGGACATCCGAGGCTGCCGCTCCCCGTACAGGGAAAGCTGCCCGATGGGCGTTCCGTCCTCCATGCAGACGAGGGCGCGAAGCGGAATCCCCGTGCGTTCACGCTCCAAGGCGGCCGCGAATTTTACGGGGTAGTCGACGCGGTAATTCGGGGCGGTCGTTTCCCATGGGGCGTCCCAGTCGCGCCACGAGCCGGTTTCGCTCCAGTGAAGAAAAGTTTCCAAGTCGGAGGCCTTCCTTCGCCGGACGAAAACACCCGAGCCGCGGGCGAGCACACCGGGGTCGTCGGAGCGGACGCTATCCAAGGTCAGATATTCCAGATTTCGGAATATTCATGCTCGCGCTCGCACCACCTGCACACGAAGGTATTGCCGCCCTTGGAATCCGTCTTGCGGACGAAGTGCGTCTCGATGTGCTCCTCGTGCTTGGGATGCGATAAGCAGTTCTCGTTCTTGCAGGATATATCCGCGAAATTGTAGATCTTGGGAGGCATACCCAAGCGATATTTTTTAAACACCTCATGGTCTTTTACAAGATTGAGGGTGCAGCCCGGCGATACCGCGCCAAGTTTCTTGAGGTCTTTTTCCCCGAAGGCCAGCACGTCGGGGACGGAGATGATACCCTTGTACTTGTCCGGCCCCTTGTTGGAGTGGTAGACGCCGTGCGAGGAGCGCAGGTTGAGGCCGAGCACGCGCCGGATCTTGTCGATGCGGTCCCATATCTCGAGCAGCGGCCTGCCGGACGCGATGTGGTCGATGACGAGCCCGTTATCCACCGGCTTGATCCCGATCTTGTACTCGCCCTTCTGATGCGTCACGAGCGGCGCCTCCAGCACGAATTCGTCGTCCGCCTCCGCGGCCGAGTGCGGAACGCCCTTGAAGTCGTGGCCTATAACGCCGGCGCACATGGCCATCTCTATGGCGCGCGTGTAATAGCCGTTGGCGGACTGGGCGTCCCAGGCGTTGAGGCTCGTATCGTCCAGGAAATTGGGTATCGTGCAGCCGAGCCTGTCGCGCGGGAGGGGGTGATAAAATTTTGTCTGCGGTTCCAGCTTTTCCATCATGTCCTTGCGGAAGGTGACGGACTTGCGGAGCATGGGAGCTTTCTCCAATATGGATTCGCCCATGCGCTCCAGCTGAAGTCGCGTAAAGTACCAGATCTTCGCGATCTTGCCGGAGGCAAGGTAATCGTCGAGCGAAGGATAGACGCGAACGTCGAAGCCGTTGCGCTTCATCCTGTCTATATAGAAAGTCGGCATCATGAGTTCGTTCGGGGCTATCAGGTCCACGACCACTTTCTTGAACACGCACAGGCCGTCCGCCTTGGAGTGCACGGTGCGCCCGTGATACAGATCGCCTATGAGCGCCAGATGGATGCTGTCCTCGTTCCAGTTCTGCTGCTCGAGGAACGAAAATTCGTCCAGGAATTCCTGGGTTGGGTGTTCATGCTTGCCGTCACCGGCGTTGATGAACACCGGCCGCTTGTGGCCGTTGCGCTCCGCCCAGGGTCCGAGGTAGTCGGAGAGCCACCGGCAGACGCCTTCCTGCTTGGAACGGATTATATAGCAGGATTCCGGGGCGTAACCCACGAGCATCTTGATGGTGTCGGTTACGCTCTCGTTCTTGGCGAAGGAGGAAGTGGCGGTATCGAACATATTGACGCGAACCTGATGAAACTCGGCGGCGTTGCGGAAGGATTCGCGCGTGCGCGTGGAGTTTTCCAGAAAAATCAGGTAGGCCGAATAATCGGGATCCTGAATGCGGAACTTTTCGCCCGTGCCGCCTTTCGCAACGTCTTCCTTGAGCTCGCGAGCCTTGGCGTACAGATAGCGCTGCTCGTCCACCGATAAATCGTTGACTACGGTAATGCTTCTTCCCTTGAACGGTCCGTTCCTCGTCATTCCTGTTCCTCCTACGCAAGATCATCTGCGTTACAATATATTCCACACGCGGTTCAAAAACATTTCACTCATCCAGGCTACCAATTTCAATTTGCCCTGCAAATTGAAATTTCCCTAAAAAGAAGGCGAAAAGCCGTGAAGCCTTTCGCCGTATAATCAGGGTGCAATCTCCGAGCTTGTTTTCAAGCCCCCCGTCTCCAGGACAATGAAGCCGCCCGCCGGCTTCTGCGCAACGAGCATACCGCCCGATTCCGTAAGGAACGTCCACTGGCTGACCGGCGCGGAAGTCGCCTTGAGCGCAAGAGTCTTGGGATCGAACATGCCCAAGGCCCATCCATTCTGCTGCTTGATCACGGCGTATATCATGTTGGATATCTTCCATACCATGGTTTCGGGGAATACGTCAACGGTGGACTGTATTGTTTTGGAGTAATCGGATTTTTCAACCCGGATCAGCCGTACAAGACCGCCCGTTCCCGTTATTTGCCCCGCCACCGCGATGAACGCGTCGCCCGCGTCCACGACGCTCGGCGCGCGTATCTGGTTCACTTCGCTCTTGCGCAGCCGTTCTCCCGTCTTTATGTCCACGAGCACGATTCGGGCAAATGGAAGATTCGGATCCATGAGCTCGAACAGCGCCACGCCCGCCGCTTCCTTGGCGGCGGCTGCGGCCACTTCGGTGGATATCTGGCTTTTCTGGTCGGTGGCGACCGCGGTACGGTCCGCGGCGATCTCTTCTTTTTTAGCGGCCACGGCCGTTTCCCGCGCGGCTACGTCCGCCTTGGCGGCGGCGACTTCGGCTTCTTTCGCGGCTACCGCGGCTGCGGCCTCTTTGTCGGCCTCGGCTGCCGCGGCGGGAGTTACCGTGATTCCGGCGTCTTGGGGCTTGCCCTTGTCCGTCGCCGCTGCGGTATCGGTCGTGGCGGCGGGGGTCGTGCCTGCCGGAGTCGTGCCGGCGGGAGTCGTGCCGGCAGGAGTCGCGGTCGCGGAAGCGGCGTCGGCCGGCTTTACCGCGGCAAGGCGCGCCTTCTCCTCGGCCAGCCGGCGTTCTTCCTCGGCGATGCGGGCTTTTTCCTTGGCGATGGCGGCTTCTTCCTGGGCTACGTCCCGCTCCTTGATGCCCACGACTTCGCGCCGTTCCTCGACGCCGCCCGTCGGTGAATCTTTTTTAACACTGTCGATAGTGGGCTTGTCCGTTATTGGCGTGGTGTTCACCGATCCTACGACTCCGGCTGCCGCCCTGGAGCTCAGGGGTATAACGATCCTGGAGCGTCCGGCCCATTCGTCCCAGCGGGTCGAGAGGCCCACGCTGGTCTCGGTCAATTCCCTGGTCACGACCGCCTTGTACTTGGACTTGAAATAATCGAGCTTGCCTCGGTACACGGCATTGTAGACCGTAATGAACACCGCGAGCGTATCGGCGTCCTTGGCCGAGTATTTATAGGCCGTCTCGAGATAACCGGCGATGACGCGCCGCAAATTCTTGACGTGGTCCAGGCCGCAGCCTTCGCCGAGGATCAGGATGTCCGCGTCAAAGCCCTCTTTTACAGAAGGATCTACCGCGTGGATGAGGTAATATTTAGACGCGTCGCCGGTTCTGGCCGAGCCTTTGGCGATTGCCGTCCCCAGCGCCTGACCTATTCCGCGAATCGAAGCGGCCGTCTCGATGACGGTATGCGGGCCGCTGTAATTTATGAACTCGACCGTGGCCGCGCCGACGCTCGAAAGCTCGCTTTTATCCACATTCTGCGCACCGAGCGTAAAGAATCCGCCCGCCAGGGCTAAAAGTAAAATGGGCAATCGTTTGTTCATTTCTTTTCTCCAATTTCATCGGATGGAACGTATTCGCTTCAATGCGGCTTCGGCACGCTGCCGTACCGAACGCGGATAATCAGTATTCAGGAGCCGGACGAGCGCCAAGGCGCCCGAACTATCGTCGAGGCCTCCTTGCGCTCGATAGAGCGACTCGATAGCCCCGATCATGGACAAGGCTACGCGACTCTCCAGAACCTGGCGACTGGCATGCTCGAAAGCCTTCATCGCCAGATTTCCAGGATCCAGTCCTATGGAAGCGATGGCATCGGCGGCCGCCGCGCGCACGACAGGGTCCTTGTCCAACGAAAAAACATCCCCTAGAACCGGAATCGCCGCCGGATTTCCGAAAAGCCCCAGTAAACCGCAGGCCGCGATGCGCGGAACGACGGTTCGAGGCACGGGATCCAGGGAAACAGGACCTTCGCCGAACGGCGCATCCAGCCTTCCGCTGGCCACCGCGGCGGCGAAAAGCAAGGCTGCGTCAGCCTCTTCCTTTATAGTACCCGATTTCAAGGAATTTTCAATATAAAAAAGACGATTTGTCATGGCATCGTCGGTTCCGCCTGCGGGATTCCAAAAAACTTCCTCTCGGGCAGCGGCCACGGCCGATTCCATATCGATGAAGGGCATGACCCGCGGCGAAGCCTGAAGTTCGCGCTCGAAGCGATACGCATAGAGAATCCAGTCCGCACCGCCTGAAAAAACTGCTCCGTTCAAGCCGATTGCGGGAACGCCGCTGGAATTTTGCAGCCGCAGTTCGCGGAGAAGCGCGCCTTCATCGTTAAAGCTTGCCACCAAGGCGCCTGAAAGCACCACGATGCGCCCCGGAAAAACCGCCAAGGTTTGCGTGCCCACGCAGGATGTCTTCACCTGCCAGCGAGCGGCCCCCGATTCGTCGATGTTCGCCAAAATACCGCCCGAACCGGCCAACAAGAATCCACCTTTGTGCGGGAGCATGGTCTGTACGCGAAAATCCGCTCCCAAGGCCAGCGGCGATACTGTCGGGGACGTGGGGTTACCGATGAAACAGGCTCCCGAATCGCTTGCGACCACAAAGGCACCCGTACCCCAGCAGAGCGACGACGGCGTTTTTTGCCCGGTAAAAACTGACCAAAGCTGTCGGCCGTCGGGATTCCAGGCGCGAACGGTGCCGTCCTCAAGGGCAAGAAGCGGCCCGCCCGCAGGGCCGATGCAGGGAGGCGCGCCGCAAGGTGCGTCGAGCGCCTGAGTCCATAGCAGGCGTCCGTTCGCCGCTCGGCAGGATAGCGAGGATCCGCTGGCCAGAAAAATGCGGCCGTCCGCGCCGAAGCACGGTGCCAGGGAGACGGGGCTGCCCATATCAACGGACCACACGGTCTGGCCGGCCTTATTGATGAGCGCCAGGGTGCTCAATCCTTCGGCGACGGCAGCCCGTCCAAAACCGTCGGGGACGATGAACGCGGCCTTGCGCGCCGGCATGATCCGCTTGCCGATGGCCGTGCCGTCGATGTCCAGGACATACAGCGTCTTGCTGTCGGCCATGAGCCAGACAAGATTTTGCGAGGCTATCGGTCCGGTGGAAATAACGCCGCCAGCGGGAAAGCGGAACAAGGCTTCCGCGCGCTTGGCCTCAGTGGAGGAGCTTTGCCCTTGGCTCGAAAGAACGGCGAGCGGAAGCACAAGAAAAAAAACAAGCATGCAGCGAGAAATACGGAGGGAAAGCTTTTCAAGCCGATTCTTGCCTAACAAAAATTCCCTCCCTTCCTCAGCTGACCGTCAGAACTTCAAGCTCGAAAGCCTGGTTCCGTTTCCTGGCAAGTTCCCCGAGCTGCCCCAGGTCGAATTTGGCGCCGCAGGAAAATCTTGCGGAGACCGAATTTTCGGCAGTGGCGGATACCTGCACTTTAAGGACGTTTTTCTTTTTTAGGCCTTTCTCCGGAATAGAGAAAGAGCCGCTCGTTTCCGATTTCGCCAGCGTATAGGAAATGGAGACGGCGTCCAAAAAGTCGGAGATCAGCCTGAACGCGCCGGGCAAGGAGCAATCCCCCAGCAGAACGTTGGCCTCGAGCTTGGCGACGGCGAACTGCTCGTCCACCAGGGAGAAACCGGCGGCCGCGATGATGGCCGGATCCGGCGGGGAGAAGAAACAGTACGACACCACGGTGGCGCCATAGGCTCCGGGCAGCCGGGAGGAGATTCCGGAATCGTTGATAAGCTTGTCTTCCGCGCAAATGAAGCCGGCGGCGCAGCCGGGGACGAGGGCCATGAAGGAGGCCGCGAGGGCCGCTGCCGAATAGGCGGGATGCGCCCCCGCCTGTTCGCGGGGGATCGTCGCGAGGGCGGAGACGCGATAGGGCCGCCGCTTGGCTTCCGTCAGGGACCGTATCCCGGCGATATCCTTCTCCGTGGCCTGCTGGATGCGATGGCTCGTTAAGTTTTTTTTCTGCCCTTCGTCCGCGCAGGACCCGCAGCCGGCGCAGGCCGGGTCGCTTCTTTCGGCGGACAGGCCCCCGAAGCAGGAGGCCGACTCCGTATCGGTCCTGGAGTCCAGGAAGCGCCTGTATAAAAATCCGCGGGACACGATCGGTTCCACGAACGGATAGGCAAAGACGTGATCCTCGGATTTCTCGGCGAAAAATTCCGGCCCCAGGCTTCCGGCGTCCGAAAGGAATTTCCTGGCGAAATTCCAGGCGCCCCTGGAAAGGTTCTGCTCATAAGTATAGCCTCGGTCGGCCATCGCCAGGAGCAAATCGTAGGAGCCTTTAGGCGCAAAGGCCAGCACCTGGGAAAGGGCGAACTCATCGAGGTAGCCCGGCTCGCGAAACTCGAAGCCGTGACCTTCGACGATTTCCTTGACCGCTTCCAGGATGGGCGCGTACGGGCCGTCGTCCAGATGCGGAGCGTCGAAGGCGAGAGGGGTAAAGGGCATGCGGATCAATCTGCCAACTGAAAAATTCATCTTGGGCTTGAAACCCGAAAGTGTGCGGAGGCGCGCTATCTGCCCTACGGCGGTAGAAAAATCCGCAAGGTCCTCCTTTGTCTCGCAGCCTTCTATAATATAGAAAAACTTGAGCTCCCGGATGTTTTCGCGGAACAGTTTCTCCATGACCGAAAACAGCTCGCCGTCCTCCAGCTCCTTGTTGTAGCGCGCGCGCATGCGCTTGGATATGCCTTCCACGCCCAGGGTAAACGAGCGCTTGTCGCCGGCCACCTCGGCGCGCACGAGACCGTGCACGCCCGCCAGGATATCCGCGCGCTGGCTCATGAAATTCACCTTCTGGAACATCGCGTTCAGTTCACGGATGATGAAGGCGATGCGGGAGTGCGCGTTGAAATTATAACTTGCTAGCTCGATGGTGCTCGCGCCGGTGGAGAGCTTCAGGAACCGGGCTTCTTCCAGGATCGATTCGGCGCTTCGTTCCCGGAAAGGCTTGCGTTCCCAGGATTCGAAGCAGAAGTTGCAGAATCCGGGACAGCCTTTGGTTATCTCGATACGCACGGTCCCGGCCTCCTCGCCGGCGAATACCGGCGGAGAAACGGGCAGCCAGTCTCCGGTCGGGCCATACGGAACCGGGGCGGCCTGCCGCACGGGATGGATCCTGCGGGCATGCCACAAACCTTGGGTCACCGCCGCGAGCTTGTCCAGAGCCGCCGACCGTTCCGCTCCGAAAAGCCTCCCGGCCGCGCCCAAGGCCGCCGCCATGCCCGAAACGGCTCCCTCGCCTTCCCCGAAAAACACCGCGTCCACCATCGAGTCGACTTTCCCGCCGTCGCGCAGTTCGGTAACGGCAGCGCTGGCGAAGGCGTTCGAACCGCCCAGGATCAGCAGCGGATACCGGCCCAAGTCGCGCTCGGCCAGGCTTGCGGGGATGCCCGAGCCTTTGAGGAACAAGGGAAGGTTCACGAGCTCCAGCGTATAGGCATTTGATATAAGTATAACGTCGAAATCATTGGCGCCTCGCGCCGAGGCGATGCCGTTCATGAGGGGAATGCCTTGATCCTCGAGTATTTTCCTGTCCCAGGAGCTCGGAAAAAAGGAAAAATCGATAAATGCGTCCGGCATCGCGAAGCGCAGCTCGCGATACAGGAACGAATGGGGGCTGGAGCGCTCCACATCGGAAAAGGCCGAGAGGCGCACTATAAGAAAGCGCATAGCGGCGGCATCCCACGAGGGATTGCCAAAAGACCGCTGGCCATGTACCTGGTGGAGAAGTTCGGTGGACAGGCCCTGCCGGCCCGTTTTTTTGGCCTTCAAGGCCTGATATGGTTCATTCATGTTGGTATTTTCCATTGTAGCACGGACACCCGATAAAAATAAGTGGACCTCCCGCGCCGACGGCCAACCCCGTCATCTTGACTTGCGGGGCCGCTTCATGCTGTCATTCAGCTTCCACGTCCGGCAACTCCGCGGACGTGTTTTGTCGTTTTCGCGGCTCACGCCTGGAGGAATCATGTACGGCATGGATTTTGGCACATCGAATACGGTCGTTACCGTCCGGGACGGGGCGAAATCGCGCGTGCTCAGCCTTGGCTCCGACGGCGTCATACCCTCGCTCCTCTACTTCGAGCGGGACAGGCGCCCGTCCGTAGGCGCGGAGGCGGTAAGGGACTACACGGAAGCATTGAGGTTATTTAAAAATAGCTCAAATTTGTACAACCAATTTCGTTTTTTCCAGGCCATAAAGCTGGCTCTCAAGGATCCGTTCTTCCAGGGCACGCAGGTTTTCGGCACGTTCTGGCCCGCCGAATCCCTCGCCGGCCTGTTCTTGAGGGAAGTAAAGAGGCAAGCCGATCTTG
This sequence comes from uncultured Treponemataceae bacterium, assembly GCA_964485395.1. GTDB lineage: Bacteria > Spirochaetota > Spirochaetia > Treponematales > UBA12059 > JANNSO01. Next base: position 31,864 of record CAZAJF010000016.1, read on the forward strand.
AGACCGGCATCGACGCCAGGGAAGTGGTCCTCGGCAGGCCCGTCAAGCTCGGGACGAATCCCGAAAGCGATGCCCTCCTCCAGGAACGTTTCCGGAAGGCCTGCGAATTCGCCGGCTTTTCCGATATTTCCTTCGTCCTCGAACCGGTGGGTGCCGCGGTAAGCATGCTCGGCAAGTCCGGAGCATCCACGGAAAACGTGCTTGTATTCGACTTCGGCGGAGGTACGCTGGACATATCGGTGGCAAAAATGTCGGGAGGCTCGGTGGACATCCTCGCAAGCGGCGGTTGCGACCTCGGCGGCTACATCCTCAACGAGGATATTTCCCGGGCGCGAATAATAGATCACTTCGGGTTTTCCGGAAAGTTCCGCACGATGACCGGGCGCTACCTGGACATGCCCAAGTGGATAACGGACCAGGTGGCATCGTTCTACGCGCTGCCTCTCGCCGACATCTCCATGACCCGAAAAACCGTCAAGGAGCTTATCCCCGACGCCAGGCAGTCGGACAAGCCCAAGCTGAAGGGGCTCATGGAATTCCTGGACCGGAACATGGCTTTCGGGCTTTTCCGGGAAATAGACGACGCAAAGATACTTCTGTCCACTCGCGAGGATTCCGCGATTCAATTTCTCGTCCCTCCGCATCTCGCTATCTCCGAAGCGCTTTCCAGGACGGATTTCCAGGGAATAATACAACGGCATATCCTCACGGCCAGAAACCTCGTCCTGGATACGCTCGCCTCGGCCGGGGCAAGGGCCTGCGACATCGACGCGGTCGTGCGCGTAGGAGGCTCGTCGAGGATTCCGCTGTTCATAGACATGCTCGAGGAACTGTTCCCCCGGCGCGTTTCCGAGGGAGAGGTTTTTACCAGCATAGCCTCGGGGCTTCTTGAGGCCCGCGACCGCGGATTCGCGGCATAACATCATGAAAAAAACGATAATTCTGAGCGGGGCCGGGATTTCCGCGGAGTCAGGCATAAGCACATTCAGGGATTCAGGCGGACTCTGGGAAAACCACGACGTGATGGAAGTGTGTTCGGTCGGCGGATTCGCTCGAAACAGGAGGCTCGTGCTCGATTTCTACGACGCCCGCCGAAAGGACCTGAAGGATAAAATGCCCAATCCGGCGCATTTCATGGTCGCGAGCCTCCAGCGCGAATTTCCCGGCCGGGTGGTCAACCTTACGCAGAACGTGGATGACCTCTTCGAGAGAGCCCTCTGCGCTTCCGTCGTGCACCTGCACGGGGAGCTCGTAAAAGCGCGCTGCGAGCGTTGCGGCGAATCGACGGTCATAGGCTACGACCCGATTCCCGCAGGCATGGCGTGCCCGCTATGCGGCGCCGCGTCCATGCGCCACGACATAGTCATGTTCGGGGAGGCCGCCCCCAAGTACCGGCTGCTGCAGCACGCACTCGGCGAAGCGCAGGCCGAGGGATGGATGCTCGTTGTTATAGGAACTTCAGGCCAAGTCCTGCCCGTGGAGTCGTACGCCCGCATGACCGCGTATTCCGTGCTCAACAACCTGGAACTGCAGGCCGATATCGACGCCGGCGCCTTCTCGCGCGTGCTCTACGGAAAAGCCGGAGAAAACGCCGGTACGATACAAAACTTGGTTCGCTTCTTTCTGACGGAAAACCGCCCATGAGGCTGCTGGATCCGGATCTCGTGGCAAGTCTGTCGGCCACGGGGCTGCCCCTTGCCCCGGAACTTCCCGCGATCTGCGAATCCCTCTTGGGCACGGGAATCCTCGTGCTGGAAGCGCAACCCGGTGCGGGTAAAACAAGCCTCGTTCCGTTGGCCTTGGCGAACCACCCCGTTCTCGGCGCAGGAAAAATCATCGTGCTTGAACCTAGACGGATCGCTGCAATCTCGGCGGCTTCAAGGGCGGCCGAAACTCTGGGGGAAAAACCCGGCGAAACCGTCGGCTACCGGGTACGCTATGAAAGCGCCGTGAGCGCAAAAACGCGCTTGGAATTCATTACGGAAGCGCTTCTCCCCTCCATGATCCTCGCGTCCCCGGGCCTGCCCGGAGTTGCGGTAATAATCCTTGACGAATTCCATGAGCGCTCCGTTCACGCGGACCTGGCCTTGGCCCTCGCGCTCGACTGCCGCGACCTGAATCCCGGCCTCCGCATCCTCATCATGTCGGCCACCATCGACGCGGGCGGCATCGCGGCAAAACTGGGAGCCGCGACGACGCGCGTACCCGGCAGAACGTATCCCGTTGAGACGGGATACCTGCCGATTCCCGGCGGCGACCGGGGGGGAAACGACAGGTACGCATTCCGGGAATCCAACGCGCTTTTTTTCGCACGGGGCATCGAATCGATGCTCCGCCGTCGCGAAGGCGACTTGCTGGCATTCTTGCCGGGGATGGCCGAAATACTCAGGACGAGGGCGGCATTGGCTCCGCTCGTTCCGGGTGTTGATATAATTTCTTTGCATGGAAGCATGCCCCTCGACGAGCAGCGAAAAGCGCTGAATCCTCCCGCCGGCTGCAATCGCCGCGTAATCCTGGCAACGAGCGTCGCGGAAACCTCACTGACGGTTCCCAGGGTTTCCATGGTCGCGGACTCGGGGCTTTCGCGCGGTACGGCCTACGACGCCCGCACCGGCATGGACAGGCTGTGCACGGGGCTGGTTACCCGCGCTCAGGCCGACCAGCGTCGGGGCCGCGCCGGCAGGCTGGGCCCTGGATTATGCCTACGCTTCTGGAACGAGGGCGAATACCTCATCGACGCCCCTCGTCCCCAGATATTGTCCTCTGAGATATCACCGCTCGTGCTTTCGCTCGCGGCCTGGGGCGTACACCGCCGCGAGGACATGCGCTGGCTCGATACGCCGCCCGACTCGTCGTGGAAGAGCGCGCAGGAATTGCTGCGCATGCTTAACCTTGTGGAAGCCGACGGAAAAACAACCGACCGCGGAAGGCGCGCGCTAAAAACCGGGCTGCATCCCAGGCTGGGAGCTCTCGTGGAGCGCGGGAAGGAAACATCCCTTGGCCAACCAGCCGCGTTCCTGGCGGCCGTGATCGGCGAGCAGATAGGCGAACCCGATAAAACCGTAAACGAGACGGCCGCGGAGATGTTGCACGCGCTGGAACACGAGCGGAATAATGACGATGCCCGGCGGGTCGGCCGCGAGTTCAGGCGCATCTGCTCGCAATCCGGCATCTCGCCCGCGCTGGGCGGATGGCGGCTGCCCTCAGGAGGTTCGCTCTTGGCTTCCGCCTACCCCGACCGGATAGCGCGCAGGGTATCGGCCAACCTGTTCGCCTTTTCCAACGCCAGAAACGCCGCCTCTAAAAACGGCTTTGACGGTGCCGATTGGATCGTCGCCACCGAAACCGATTCCGGCGACACGGCTTGCAAGATATTCTCGGCGAGTCCGCTGACCGACGACGAAGCCAGGGCGGCGCTGGCCCCGCTGATAGAAAAAAAAGTAACAGTGGAATGGCGGGGATGGAAACCAGCCGTATGCGAAAAGACCGCGGTCGGCTCCTTCGTGCTGGGCGAAAAGCGCCTGGACCCCGCTTCCCACGTTTCCCTGGTTCTCAAGACGCTTGCCGCCCGCATCGAGACAGGGGGCTTTTCCTGCCTCCCCGAAAGCGAGCAGACAGCCGGCTTCATCTCGAGGATCAGGTATTTTTCAAGGCTCTCGGGCGGCGCGCACCCGACGCTTCCCCCTGCCGACCCGTCCTCGCTGAGCCGCGAAGCCTTGCTCTGGCTGTCACCGTTCGTCTCGGCGAGCGCCGCCGAGCTGCTGACACCCGACATCGTTCTGCAGGCCTTGCGGTATCGCTACGCGGACTGGGCGCCAAGACTCGATTCGCAATGCCCTGAATATTTTTTAACGCCGGCCGGCAGCAGGAAGAAAATAAGCTATCCGGAGGATTCGGACGCCTTTCTCGAGCTTAAGATACAGGAACTGTTCGGAGCCGCCTCCAGCCCGAAAGTGGCGGGAAAGCCGCTTGTCCTCAAGCTGCTTTCGCCCGCCGGCCGTCCCCTGCAGGTAACCACCGATCTTTCCAGCTTCTGGAAAAGCGTCTATCGCGAAATCCGCAACCCCCTCAAGGCACGGTATCCAAAGCACTACTGGCCCGAGGACCCGCTGCTGGCGGAGCCTACGAAGGGGCTTAAGCCGGCTGCTCATCCTTGAAAACCAGGCAACGATCCCGTCCTTGCGCCTTTGCGCGATAGAGGGCGATATCCGCCCTTGCCAAAAGCTTGTCGGCGATTTCATCTGACTGCGCAATCGGAACGGCCGACGATTCCGCCAAAAGGGAAGCAAGCCCGGTGTATCCGGCGCTCATGGTGACGCGCCTGTCCGAAACCAGCGAGGCCGCAGTCCTGTCGGGAACTGCCAGGCGGATCCGGTCGCACGCAATCTGCGTATCGGCCTCCGAACTGCCGGGGAAGATCAGCAGGAATTCCTCGCCGCCGTAGCGTGACACGATATCGTAGGGCCTGCACTGCTCGCGGAGAGTGTTCGCGATTGCCAGCAGAACGATATCGCCAGCCTGATGGCCTTCCTGGTCGTTGACGCTCTTGAAAAAATCTGCGTCGAAAATCGCTATGGAAAGTTCACTGCGGTGACGCACCGCCTTCACGATCTCCTCGTGCAGGCGAATCATGGCATAACGCCGGTTGTACAGACCGGTCAGTCCGTCGCTTATCGCGGCGCTTGCCAGGGCGGCGCGCGCCAGATCCAGCTTGCGCTTGAGCATGAAGATAAGGCGGTATACGAGCGCGAGCGCCGTTATCAGCACGCCGAAGGCGGCTAAGACTATTAAAAAAAGATCGTTCCGCAATTGTTTCTTGGCATTGGCCACGGGAAACGAAACCGAGATGCCGCCCCGTACATCGCCTTCCGTGTAACCTTGCTTTGCGTGGCAGGCAAGGCAGGAAGCCTCCGTGTCAAGGGCGCCCATATAGCGGAACTCAGGGCCGGTGGGCGCGTCGAATGTGTCCCAGGTTTCCTTTTTTCCCTTCTCGAAAAGTTCAAGGGCGGTTTTTTCAAATTGATCGGGGGCGTTGCCCGGATTCAGCGGTTTCAGACTGGTAATCCTGAAACGGAAATCGCCTTTTTTCAAGGCAAGCTCCGATATTTCGCGCGTTATGAGGGCAGGATTCCGCAGCGTAAGCATGGTTCCATCGGCTGCCTGCAGATCGGGGTGCTCGAGCCACGGATTGGATTCCACGCCTGGCGTTTTCTTTACGTAGACTCCGCCGTAACCCGAGGCCCAACTTCGGGTCAGGACGATTTGCCCGAACATTGACCGCGCGCGCGCCAGGATTATCTCGTTTATCAAACTCGAATTCCGCAAGGCAATCCCGAAAAAAATACCGGCGAACAGCGCCACGAAAACAATTACGATCGATACCATGAAGATTCGATAGGCATTGCCTTCTTCCTTGATGGGAAGCTCGTCAAGTTTCATCGGGTTCCGTCCTCAGCTCTCGTCTTCCGCCAAAACTATGAGCAGGTCGTCGTCGCGCAGGCTGAAGCGCCGGTTTTTAGGAGGGTTGATGATATTCCCCTGCACGGCCCCCGCCTCATCGGCACGGGAAAGCAGGCGAAGGCCGAAGCAGGTTTCGCCCCGCTTCATAGCGGCCGCGCACAGTTCCCCGAAGCTGATCGTTTCTGGAACCGACTTCAGGTACAGCCTTAAGGGCTTTATATACACTTCACTGCCGGCCGGATTGAAAAGGTCGTCATATACTTTCAGCACTTCCGGATTCTCCGATACCTGCGCATAAATCCTGGAAACGAACTGATTGGATATCATGAAGTCGTTGACTCCGACTTCCTGGATTACCTCGATATTTTCGGAATCCGCAACTTCCGTAATCAACTGCGTCTTGATGTCTTTGCGCCCGAGCTTCTTGAAATAATGGCGAAATTCGAGCAGCGCCGCGATTGTCTCCGAATCGCGAGCCTCGGCGTCGCCGCCGTCCGCGGTAAGGATGATGATGTTGTCGAACTGCTCGGGCTTGAGTTTTTCCATTAGTTCCGGCTGGTGGATATCGAGCTTCACGAGTCGAACCTTTATGGAAGGATGCTTGGCTTGTATTTCCGAGAACTCGGCTTTGTCGATGTCGTCGCCGCTTTTTACCGCCACCACGATCGACGAGCCCTCCACAAGGTAACTGCTGTATTCCTCGACGATAGTCGCGGTTTTCTTGCTCCAACCGATGATGAGCTGATTCTCCGCGGCTTTTGGCAATGGCGCCGCGGGGTTGGCTTCCGGCGGGGAATAGGCGAGTTTCTCATTCTGCCAGCGTATCAGGGAATCGTCCTCGGCCAATACGAGCACTTCGTCGCCCGGCTTGAAGCTCGTGGAGGGAGCTGGGTTCACCGCGACGGAGCCGTCCTGGCGCCGCATGCCCAGAACGCTGCAATTCTCATAATGGAATAAAACATCCGCATAGCTCGTGCCGGCCAAGCCTTCCTCGGGTTTGTGAAAATAAAATTCCGAGCCTTCGAATCCCACGAGGTTGTCGTACACCTGCGCGAGACCCGAGGTGCGGGACGTCTGCACCATGAGCCTGGCCAGGATGGAATGCTCGTCGATGGCGGAAATATTCGCGAACATGCTCCGAGCCAATTTGCGCTTGGTTTCCAGGTGCAGTTCGGCGACGATGGGCGGGGCGTCTTTTTCGCCGGTACACGCGATGACGGCCATGATCGTCTTTAAGACCCTGGCATCGGCGATCTCCTTGACGGCATCCGAATCCGCGACGCTTGCATCGTTGAGAATGACGACGGATTTCGCCGAGGACACGCCTACCCTGCGTAAAAGCTGCATGCTTGAGGTGGACCCGGAACGCGTTATGATTCTCGTATTCATGCGATCCTCGATCCGATCGCGGAAATAGTCGTCCATCTCGTCCTTTTCCTTGCCCGACAAAACCACGACGGCCGGCTTTCGCTCCGACTCATTGGCTACTATAAGCTCGCGGATTATTTCCAGCACCCTGTCCCCGAAACCGAGGATGAGGGTGTGGCCGGTTTCGATGACCATGCTCCTGCCTTTGCGCAGTTCGTCGAGCTTAGCCTCGAACTGGCTCGTGATAAAAGCGACCAGGCTGGAAAACAGGACCATTCCCAGGAACAGGGAGACTATTCCTACCACTCGGTTCAAGGCATTGCTTCCGGTATCTTCCGCGATGGAGCCGCCGTCCGCAATCTGAAGGAACGACAGCCACCATTGGGTAAACAGATCCTTGGTGCTCTCTTGCGGAGCCACGAGGTTCACGACGAACCTGAATGCCGCCATGAGTACGATAGCGCCGGCAAAAAGGAAAATCAGCGCCATGAATATGGAAAAACCGCCTTTGGACATATAATTATCAAAAATATATTTTGCCTTTGCCTTGAAACCATGCTGTTGCTTTTTCATACAGTCCCCTTATCAGCAAGTATGCCCGCAGAATTCCAGAATGTCAAATCCGGAAAAACAGTTCTGTGTGAATCCTTGATTCCCGGTTTTATGGCGCTCCCGGCCAAAATGTGCTATGCTTCGCGAAGACACTATTTTTGAAAGAAGTGGCCTGTGAACCAAAATATGGATAAAAACGCAGCACAGCTGAACGATACCGAGACGCTGTTCAAGCGCATCCACCTTGCGTCGCTCGAGCTTGCACCAATACGCTCCCTCGACAAATTGTACCGGCGCGCCGTCGAACTGGGAAAAGAATGCCTGGACATCGATCGCATGGCGATTTTTCTTTACGACTCCAAAACACAAACCAGGCAGGGGACATGGGGAACGGACAAGTACGGGAACACTTGCGACGAATCCTATTACTGCTCCCCCATACTTGACGGCGAAAACTACCTCCTGGAGACCATAAAAGAACACGACGACATTTCCGTCTGGGAAAATAAGGATTTGACCAACGGAAACGTCAAGGTAGGAACCGGCTGGAATTCCATGGCCATACTGTGGGACGGCGACAAGGCCTTCGGGTGGATCGCGGCCGACAACCTTCTGCGCCACAAAGCGCTGGCAGCAGGGCAAAAAGAGGGTATGAGCCTGTACGCGCGGATAGTGTCGAGCCTCATCCTGCGCATGCGCTACGAACAGTCCCTCAAGACGGAAGTGCAGGAAAAAACGATAGAGCTGATCCACGAAAAGGAACGGCTCCAGAAGCTCTACGAGGAGATCGCGGAGCAGGACGACATAAAGAAAAAATTATTCACCATATTCGCCCACGACATGAGAGGGCCTTTGGGAAGCATCCGGACGCTCCTGGACATGGTCTGCGAGGATATGGATTCGGTAAAGCTGGAAGACCTGAAAGCGATACTTCCGGAAATACGCAAATCCGTCAGCTCAAGCTACAGCCTCGCGGATAACCTCCTGGAATGGGTTCGCAACCAGATGGTAAAAAGCGAATTGAGCCGATCCACCTTTCCCGTGCTGGAACCGATACGGTCCACGATGGAACTGTGCAGTCGATCTGCCATGAAAAAAAACATATAGGTAGCGGTGGCCGGCACTGAGGACCTCTTGGTAACCACCGACGAATACATGCTCGAGATCATCATAAGGAACCTTCTTTCAAACGCCATAAAATTCACGCCCCAGGGAGGATCGGTGAGGCTCTCGGCTTCAAGGTCCGTCGATGGAAGCGAGATACTCGTAAGCGTCGCCGACAACGGCATCGGTATCGAGGAAGAGGGCCTGGCAAACCTTTTTACCCTGCAGACAAGGATGAAAAGCGAAGGGACTTCAGGCGAAAAAGGAAGCGGCCTGGGACTCATGTTCTGCCAGGATATAGCAAAAAGGCTCGGTGCGCGCATAGATGTGCGAACAGCGCTTGGTCAAGGCAGCGAATTTACCGTGATACTGCCAGTCCCAAAACCAGTTTAATAAAGACAAGGAGCCGATACATGAATGAAACCATCAAAGCGCTATTCGAGCGAAAGTCCGTGCGATCCTTCGAGGACAGGCAAATTTCCACAGCGGACAAAGACCTCATACTTGAGGCTGCGATCCAGGCTCCCACCGCCGGAAACCAGGTTCTGTACACGATCCTGGATATCGAGGACCAGAGGATCAAGGACCAACTGGCTATTACCTGCGACAACCAGCCGTTCATAGCCCAGGCGCCGATGGTACTAATATTTCTGGCCGATTGCAGGCGATGGCTGGACTGCTACCGCGCGGCGGGAGAGACTTGCCGGGACCCCGGTCCGGGAGACCTGTTCATCGCTTGCGAGGACGCGATGGTAGCCGCGCAAAATTCCGTGGTAGCCGCGCAGTCTCTCGGAATAGGGTCCTGCTATATCGGAGACATACTGGAAAACCACGATAGCCACGTGCGTCTTTTGAACCTGGACGATTTCGTCGTGCCCATCGGCATGCTCGTATTCGGTTACCCGACGCACCAGCAGATGGACCGCCCCAAACCCCGCCGCTTCGATAAAAAATACATCGTGCAAAAAAACACCTACAGCCGCCCCGGAGAAAGCCAATTGCGAAAAATGTTCGAGGAAACGCATCCGGAGCCCGGATTCAACTTTGACGCCTATCTGACGGCTTTTTGCCGCCGAAAATACATGTCCGATTTTTCGCTGGAAATGTCCCGCTCGGTCAATGTGTACCTGGAAAAATTTCTCCCCAAAAAATAAACCCTTCGGCGAATGGAGCATACTGTGGATTTTTCGCTGACAAGATCTATGTTTCCCGTAACCCGCGACACGGCATACCTGAACAACGCGGCAGAATCCCCCCTGTCGACGAACGTGCGCGCAAGGTTGCAGGAATATCTTGACTTCTCGGCTTCAGCCCCGCAAAATAAACCGTCGGTACGGCAGGAAACCCGAATCCTGCTGGCGGATCTTTTTGGCGGCCTAGCCGACGAATACGCGCTGGTACCGGGCACGGGCATGGGAATCGGCATGGTTGCGGAAGGCTTCGAATGGCGGTCCGGTGACAATGTCGTAGTCCCCGTCGGCGAGCATTGGAACAATACATTCCCCTGGCTTTCGCTTGAACGGCGGGGTGTGGAGGTGCGCTTCTGCCCCTTGGAAGCGGATTACCGCATCGATCCGGACCGCATCGCGGGGCTCATGGACACCCGAACGCGGATTCTGTCCATAGCCGCGGTTAGGCATACCAGCGGTTTTCGCGCGGATCTCCGGAGGCTAGGTTCAATCGCGCACGAAAGAGGCGCATTGTTCCTCGTAGACGGAATCCAGGCGGTGGGGGTATGTCCGCTCGACGTTGAGCGCGACGGTATCGACATCCTTGCATGCGGGGGTTTCAAGTGGCTTCTAGGTTTGCCGGGAACCGGCTTTCTCTACGTCAACAAAAACGCCCAGGAAAAAATCCAACCTGTGCTACCGGGCATGTTTTCCGCGGAAGATAATCTCGCCGAGCTTAGGTTTTTCAGCGATGCAAGGCGTTACGAGACGGGAACGATCGCATATCCCCTGTATTACGCGTGGGCGGCCGGCCTTGAGCTGCTGAACGAGCTCGGCGTGAAGCGGATACACGAGCGGGTACTCGGGCTTGCGGATTCGCTGATTGTCGGATTGCGTAAAAAAAACTTTACAATCATCTCCCCGGTCGAACGGGAAATCGAGCGCTCCGCCATAATTTCGTTCACGGCGGGATCGCCTGAGAAGAACAAAATCCTGGCCGAGTCGCTTGCCTCTCGCGGTATCATCATATCCGTCCGCGACGGCCGATGCCGCGCAAGCCCGAATTTCTTCAATGACGCGGAAGACGTTGCCAGCTTCCTGGAGGAGCTCCAATGCCTTCCATGACCGAGATTTATTCCGCCCACGCGGCCGAATACGACGAACTCGTCGACAGGGAAGATCATGAGGGAAACCTGGGAAGCTTCCTGCGCTCAGCGTTCGACTTCGATGACAAAAAAATAATCGAGCTGGGGACGGGTACGGGCAGGCAGACGCGAATCTACGCGGACTTGGCGCAAAGCGCGCTGTGCATGGATCGCTCCGCGCACATGCTGGAAAAGGCTCGGAAAAATCTTGCCCATTTCGCCGATAAGCTCACCTTTCTCGTATGCGACAACCTGGCGGCAAAAGGAGGCTCGGGCGGTTTGGCCGCGGAATCGGCGGACTGCGTCATAGAAGGCTGGAGTTTCGGGCACACTGTCGTCGAGGCCTTGGACGAAGCGGAGGATACCGCCGACCGGCTCGTGAAAAACTGCGAGTCGCTATGCGCCGAGGATGGCAATATTTTTATAATCGAGACGCTGGGCTCGAACGTGGACCGCCCCGATCCGCCGGGCGAAAAACTGCGTAGATTCTACGAATCGCTGGAAACGACGCATGGATTCGTTAAAACCGTGCTTTCTACCGATTACCGATTTCAGTCCGTCGCCGAGGCGCGGCGGATATTCACCTGGTTCTTCGGCCAGGAGATGGGGAATGGCATCGCACGGCGCGGTAGCGGGATAGTACCGGAATTTACAGGGATCTGGCGTAAGCAAATGCGGCGAAGCGATAAAACAAGGAGGCTCTCATGAAATTTTGCTGGGTTACCGTCAACGTGCAGGACATGGAAAAATCAATGCGCTTTTACCAAGGCGTACTTGGGCTCACCGTCGCCCGAAAAATGTCGCCGAATCCCGACATGGAAATCGTCTTCCTGGGAAGCGGAGAAACGCAGGTGGAGCTTATCCGGAACCGAAAGGCATCCGCCGTTGCCGTCGGGAGCGATATCTCGCTGGGATTCATCGTAGATTCGCTTGAAAAAACGGTAGCGATGCTCAAGGACCGAGGAATCGCCCTGCACTCCGGACCGTTCCAACCGAATCCACATATTAAATTTCTCTATGTGCTTGATCCCAACGGTCTTAAAATCCAGTTTGTAGAAAACATAAAATAATCGGATTCCGTTGAAAGGGCGACGTACCTATTTTGGCGCGCTGAGCCATTGATACGATGCCTCGGAAGGCTTTCCGCTCCACGAGGCAACATAATTCCAGTTGCCGTTTTTCCGGTACACGAAATAGAAATGGTGCGGATAAAACGTCTTGAAAATTCCAGTCAGAGTAAAATCCGCTACGACATATTCGCCGGGAGGCAATGCATGTCGCACGGCGTTTGGCACATGATAATCTTTATCGATTAGTACAAAAGGGTCTGGCGCGGGAATAAAGCTAACCTGAGCGTCGATTTTCATTTCACCCATCATAACCGACAGCACTCTCGACTCGAGCCTTTTTCCCGCGACAAGGGCATTGAACTGCATTGCAAGAACTGAAATAAATGTAGTATCAGGTTCCAGCTTGATGTTCTTGGAAGATTTCTCCTTGCCTCCCGATATCATCCTAAAATTTGCATTGCGTCCCTCGATCATCCAGGTATAGCTGTCCATACCGATCTTTTTTGCCATTTCAGGATTTTTAAAACTCAGGGATTCGGTTTTCAGCTGAAATCGTGGATCAAGCTGTACTCGAGATTCCGCAAATTTCTGCATGCTGGTAATGGTCCAACCCGAGGATAGGTTTCTTTCCACCGTATAGCGAAATCGCTCTTCCACGCCAGCCGACTTCCCGGTTCCGGACAACTGTATCCAGTCTGCACTGGAAGCAATGTTTGCCGCCAGTACGCCTGAATCTAAAAAAGCCGCATCCCAGGAATCATCGGCATGTAGAACGGAATTATATAAGAAAAGAAAAACAAGCAAAACCACGGCTAAGCCTGAAGCTTTTTTCATTCCAAACTCCTGTCATATCCTATAATACCAAAACGGCCATACTAGTTCCAATTAAAATCAATCATAAATAAAAAATATCGCATTTCTATGGAAATCGCGATATAAATCACTTATGATTTGTGCTAGTTGACTATAGGGAGCTTAGACAATGAAACGAATCTTAGTCGTTGACGATTCGGGTATAGCGCGCGATATCGTTAAAAAAATACTCGGAACCGGATACGAATACGACAAAGCCGCCAATGGGGAGGAGGCTTTGGTAAAAATTAAAGATACTTTTCCGGATTTGATACTATTAGACCTTCTCATGCCCGGAATGGACGGATTCGAAGTACTTGAAAAGCTTCAGAAAACCGGAAACTCCATACCGGTGCTTCTGCTGTCTGCAGATATTCAGAAATCAACGCGAGAAAAAGCTTTGGCTTTAGGGGCAGCCGACCTCATCAACAAACCTGCGGATCCGGAAGCATTAAGGTTGTGCGTAAGCACGCTGCTTAACAAACCAAGGAGTGCCGTGTGAACGCCGACGACGCCCGGGTTTTGGACGCATTCAAGGAGATCATGAGCATCGGGGTAGGCAAGGCTGCCTCCATCATGAACACCATGCTCAGCAACCACGTTACGCTTTCCGTTCCCATGATCAGCCTGCTGTCTGTAGAGGAATTCAACAAAGCCACTTTTTTTCCAAAGAACATTTCATATTCAGCTGTGGAGATGAAATACTCGGGATTCTTCGACGGCGTAGTAGATCTTATTTTCGATACCGTCTCTGCGGGAAAACTGGTGGACAGCCTAGCGGATGAAGATACCAAGTCCACGGACGATTTTGATTCGCTACGGGCCGGAACCCTCTGCGAGATAGGAAACATAGTCATTAACGGCGTGCTGGGTACCATGGCCAATATACTCGACGTGCATTTAAATTTCTCCGTACCGTTTTACCATGAAGGCGCGGGAATGGAACTATTCAGGGAAAATTCAATGGATGAAAATTCAATGGTACTGCTCACGAAAGCCACCTTTGACATCAAGGAACTCTCCATTACCGGAGACCTGGCGATGTTTTTTTCCTTCGCCTCGTTCGCCAATATACGACCAATACTCCTGAGCCTGGGACAATCCTGATATGCTAGCATTCCAACTGGCGGACAGCATGCCCATCGGCATTTTCATGGTTGACAGGGATTTCAGGATTGTTTTCTGGAACAGCTGTTTTGCCGATTGGACGGGTCTGAAGATCGATACCGTAAAAAACCGAGACTGCCGTGATGTGTTTCCGCGTCTGTTCGAGCCTCGATATCAAGTAAGACTCGAGAGGCTGTTCTCCGACGGTCTGCCGGTTGTACTCTCCTACCAGCTTAACGGAGATCTTTTTTCTTCCATTTCAAAAATACACCCGGACCGCGTGCATCACAGCACGGTAACCTTGTTTAACGGGGATTCTGGCCCTCTCGCGCTTTTTACGATCGAGGACCGTACGGAAGTTTCCCAGCGCATCAAGACGACGCGCGCGGCGCTCGCGGAAAAGACGATGCTCATGAAAGAGCTCAACCACCGCGTAAAAAATAATCTTAACATGATGCGAAGCCTCATCAACCTGCAGTGCGAAGAGTTAAATGACGACCAACCTAAAACAATATTCCGCGATCTTGACGTACGTATTTCATCCATCTCGCTATTGCACGAAATGCTCTATAAATCTGATCTTAGCGATGGAGTAAGCCTAAACAAATACTTAGATGCATTATGCAACAATATATTCGACACCTTTACGCCCGAAGGCAGCGGAATAAACCTCTCCCTTGAACTAGGCGAAGTTGTGATTTCCAGTGATATGACTTTGCACATCGGCCTTATAGTTTCGGAGATTCTTACCAACGCCATCAAGTATGGCATGAAGGACAGAACTGATGGGCTTATCTCGGTGAAGCTTGTTCCTGGCGGAAAAGAACTTACGCTTGTAATAGCGGATGACGGCCCCGGACTGCCGCCGGGCTTCGACGTAAACGCGCTTAAGTCTCTTGGAATGAAGCTCGTTTACCTGATAACAGATCAACTAAACGGAAAAATCGAAGTGGACTCGACGAATGGCACGCGGTTTACCCTGCACATACCAAAAGCTCAGTAATGGTATCGTACCGAGCGGACGCAGGCCTGTAGAGCTTCACCTTCCACGATTAAATGAATCTTCGCTAAAAAATCATCTTTCTGATTGTCATCAAAAAAAAGATACTCGGGCAGTTCAAGCTTGGGCTCGGTTTTTTCGCCGTAGTAGCGAATAAGAAAGTTGCCGGCGGTTACATTAAGCATCTCCAATAGGGAATCGTCGCCTTCCGCAGTTTCCTCACCGGAAAATAAATTGTCATTGACGAGTTTTTTGAGCTTGGCTGAAAACCTGAGCTCTATTCTGATGGATACGGGCTTCAGCACGTCCAAGGATATGCATTCCATGGCGGATTCGTCGGGGAGGGCCACATCCGTAAGAGGTCGGGACAGAACGTCCAGAAAAGCCATGTCTGCAAAGACCTGGGTAATGGATTCAGCAAGAAGCGTTGAAACTTTGGCTGGATCAAGGAGGAGGTCTGTATTCGGGTTCATGGTTTGTCTCCAAGGGCCGCGAGTATTTTTGCGGGAGAGATGGGCTTCCTGATAACGGCTTGCACGCCCAGCGCCATAAGTTCCGTCTCCGCGGAATCGGTGGCTATGCTCGAAACAACGATTATTGGGATATTTTTGTTGGTTTCGCTCTCTTTAATGAGGCGCACAAAAGTCTGACCGTCCATCTTGGGCATGTTGATATCGGTAATAACAAGATCAACGGAGGAATCGCCCTTGATCTGCTTCATGCCTTCAAGCCCATTCTCCGCGTAGGTATAGCCCTCTACCTTGATTCCGGACATTTCCAGGCATCTCTGGATTATCATCCTGGATGTCGAGGAATCGTCCACTATCAGTATATTGTGATATGCTTCCACGCAAAACCTCCCCTTACAACGGCCATGACTTGCCCCCTGATGTTAACATTGTATCACCATTGGCCACCGAGAATGCCACCGTACGGGATATCGTCCCGCCGATATCCTCGGCAATGGGGCCTAGCGAACTTTTCCACAGCACTTTTTTCGCGGCCAGGATATTGCGTTTGCCAATGTCGAATATGCCGGCCTCGTCCATCATGGATGAACCACCAGCGATCTTCACCCAGATATTGCCGCGGACAGCGCCTTTTTTCTTCATTTCCTCGATCATCAAAGGCAAGCCGGTATCCGCGAAATACCCGGGCAGCGTCCTCGCGCGATCCGCGTCTATGGAAGAGTCGGGAAGCGCTATATGGATCATGCCCGCGATGCGCAACTCCTTGTCGTAGATCATGACGCCGATGCAGGAACCCAACGCGTATGTTTTTATTATGTCGTCTGGATTCGACGAAACGGCCCATTCGCCTATGCCTACGTTTACGATGCTCATGGCCGTACCTGAGGCTTTTGCTCAAGGCACAGCAGAATCTCGGAAACCGCGCGGTCCAGCGGAACGAGTTTTTCAACTCCGCCCGCTTCCCAGGCCTCCTTGGGCATGCCGAATATGACGCAGGAGGCTTCGTCCTGTGCAAGGCACCTGGCGCCTTTGCTGCGCATGGCAAGCATGCCGTCGGCTCCGTCGCGTCCCATGCCCGTAAGTATGATGCCCACGGCTTTGGAACCGGCGGCGAGGGCGAGGGAATTGAACAGCACGTCGACCGACGGCCTGTGACCTGATACTTTTTCGCCGGGCTTGCATTCAACATACCAGTCCAGCCCCGACTTTATGACTCGCATCTGAAGCTCGCCGGGAGCTACCAGTACTTTCCCCTGCTCCACTTTATCTCCGTCCTTGGCCTCGACCACGCGGACATTGGAAACCTTGTTCAATGCCTCTGCGAACATCCTCGTAAAAACGGGAGGCATGTGCTGTACCAGCACGGTACCCGGAATGTCCGCGGGCAATTCCGGAATAATCTGATTCAGGGCAATAGTTCCCCCGGTAGAAGCGCCGATGCCCAGTATGCGGGTTCCGGAATAGCTCGCAACGCGGTTAACTTTTTGTATCAGCGGAGGTACAGAGGTCTTTATCTTGCCGAGATCGGCCGACGCGGCTTCCTTGATGCGCTCCGCCAGATCCAGGATCATATTCCGAAAACCTTCCCGATCGCTTCCTGCGGGTTTGGCGACCACGTCGATGGCGCCTGCGGCGACAGCTTCCAGGGCCAGCCGCGAACCTTCCTCCGTAACGGCGGAAACCATTATCGCGCGGACTTTTTTTTGCGGCATCAGGCGCTTCAAAAACTCGATGCCGTTCATCTTAGGCATCTCCACGTCCAGGGTTATCACGTCGGGGTCCAGCAGCACGATCTTGTCGCGGGCCGAATACGCGTCGCTCGCCTTGCCCACGACCTCAATATCGGGATCCAAGGAAAGACCGCGCTCGATTATATCCCTCGCTACGGCGGAGTCATCGACTATCAGCACGCGTATCTTGCCGGCTTTATTCATGGGCTAACCTTGGTCAAGCGCTTCACGTCCTCGCCTTCTTTCATTTCCATGGTATTTTTATTAACGGAAAGAAGAATGCGTATCCAGGTATCCGTATGCGGCAATTCGCGAACGGCTGCCGGCTCGTCTTCCAGGCTGGAATACTGGTATCCCAATTCCGGACGCACGCGGATTCCGCCGGGTTCCAGCTGCCAGGTAAGCGAGACGTTAAGCACGTATTTGAACATCATTTCACCGTTGGGGTGATTAAGGATTCCGGCTACCGTGTTTTTTTTTATGCAGATGGATTCCTTGAATTCGTATACCGAGCTGTACAGCGGAGAAATCAGCTCCATCCCTTTCAGTGTCTTAAGGATGAATGCGTCCAGGAACGGAATCCCACCGACAGTATGCTCGGTTACTTCCCAGGATCCCAGGATTTTCTTGCGGTTTTTTTCGGTGAACATGCTGGATATTTCGTAACTGCCCCCTTCATCTGGGAGGGCCGCTGCGATGGAGGAGGCGAGGCGTTCACGAAGTGATTGCTCTTTGCTTTTTTCCGCCATGGCTACTCCAAAAAAACGCGTGTTATAATTTTTTTATAATCCCGTGCCGCAAAACTGGACGGGCCGCTTTCCCATATGGTCTTGGACCGCTCCAAAGACTTGGGAATATACTCGGATTTGCAGATTTCAAAGATAGGAATATGAAATTGGGAAAAAATCTCGCGATAGGTAGCGACTCGAGCCAGATTATTCTCAGCCTTGGTAAAAACCAGCGAGTGAACCCTGATATCATGTCCTGCTTCTTCTGAGCAGCGCGCAACGTCCTTGAGCATAGCCTCAAGCCCGGAGACGGAAAACAGCTGAAACTCGAGTGGTACCAGAACCGCTTCGCTGGCTTTTATAAGGAGTCGTTCCAGCGAGCCGTTGGACGGTGAAGAATCGATAAGTATCCAGTCATAGTCGTTTTTATGCGACGCCAAGATTCCCCAAAACGCGGAACTGACCCCGTCTATGCCCACGTCGTGCAGCTCACGGCGCAAGTCCCGGTGATGCAGCGGCAAAAGGTCTAGACGCTTTCGAACGTTCTTGACCAGGTAATCCTTCATTACCACATTCTTGCCTTCCGCAAGGTCTTTGAGGATATCGCTGAAATCCTTACCGGAATCCGCATGGAAGAACATGCTCAGGTTTCCCTGCGGATCCCCGTCTATCGCGAGAACCTTAAGCCCTTCCCGGGCAAGACCCGAGGCGAGTTCCAGCGTGGTAACCGTCTTGCCCACGCCGCCTTTCTGGTTTGCGATGGCTACTATTTTAAGGCCGAGCTTCCGTAAACTGGCTCCCATGTCAGGATGCTCCTTTTTTATAGATTGCCGGCCTTACATAGTGGAAGGGGCAGGTATCGCGTTGCAGGCTTTCGGAATGACCGATAAAAAAATACCCTTCCGGCTTTATATAATTATATATCGAAGAAACGAGTTTGCGCCGGGATTCGTTGTCGAAATAGATCATTACATTGCGGCAAAAAACAATATCGAAGGCCCCCTGGAAGGGAAACGTCTCCGTCATCAGGTTCAGGCGCTTGAACAGCACCATTTTTTTTATGTCGCCGCTTACAGCAAAATCGCCGGCAGCGGTCTTGGAAAAATATTTAGCCGCGTAAATATGGGGAACATGCTGCACTTTGTTTTCGGCATAGATCGCGGTTTTTGCCTCGGTTAAGGCCGCAAGCGAAATATCCGTGGCAATGAGGCCGACATCCATGGAGTCTATTCCCGGGCCGAAATGCTCCCGTAATATCATGGCTAAGGTATAAACTTCCTCGCCTGCGGCGCAACCCGCGCTCCAAATCCGCAGAGGCAGGCGCGATCCAGTCTTGAATTTCTTTTCCAGTTCGGGCAGCACGGTTTTTACTATAAACTCGAAATGGTCATGCTCGCGGAAAAAGAAAGAATGATTGGTAGTAAGCCGGTTTATTAGCTCGGAAAGCTCATCCCCGGATTGATCGGCCCGCAGGAATTTAAAATACTCGGAAAAAGAGGCGAGCCCCAGCGTGCGGACCCGCTTGTTCAACCGCCCTGCCACCAAGATACGTTTCTGATCTTCCAGGTGTATGCCGAACCGGTCGTAGAGCATGTCGGCGATAAACCGAAAATCGGTATCGGTCAGGTGCAGGAGATCATCCATCGGCTTTACCTTCCTTGCCTATACTTCCTGCGCCAATTTCTGGATATCTTCGTCTTTGACTATTTTTTCCACGTCAAGAAGAATTTTCACCATCTCTCCGACTTTTCCCATGCCCGAGATATAACGCTCCTTGCCTGATACCGTCTTGAACTGCGGAGCAGGAGAAATATTGTTCTCCGTAATCTCCAGTACTTCTTCAACGGTATCCACCACAAAGCCTATAAGCACTCCCTCGATCTCGGCCACCACGATGCAGGTGCGGTCGTCGTACTCGCGCATTTCCATGCCAAAGCGAAGGCGTAGGTTTACGATCGGAATGACCTTGCCTCGAAGATTGATAACTCCAATAACGTAGGCCGGCATGTCCGGTACCGCTGATATGGTCTGCAGCTCAATTATTTCTATGACATGCCGGATTCCTATTCCGTAGGATTCCTTGGATATCCGGAAGAACAGATATTTATTGGCCTGGGTATCCTCGTTTTCATCATCCAAGGCGAGGTCGTCTTCCAACGACCCGCGTTTTGTTGTGTCGGTCATTCATGGCCCCTTAAAATTTCCCGAAATTGTCGTCATCGAGGGAAATAACGTCGGCTGGATTGACTCGCTGCGTTTTCTTGCCTGCTACCGGCACTATTCCGGTGCTCCGATTTACCACCGTAGGATTCTTGTGGACGCCCTGCTGTTTCGCAAGTTCTGCTTTAAGCATCTGCATCATCTCGGCATTGTTCATCTTGCCTTCACGCGCTCGCAGCTTGAAGCGCGAGAGCATGTTCTTCACTTCCTGCGACTGGGCGGAAAGTTCTTCCGATGCCGAGGCGCTTTCTTCGGCGCTGGCGGTATTCGCCTGCGTTACCTGGTCTATCTGGTTCAGCCCCAGGGACACCTGCTCAAGTCCTTGCGCCTGTTCCTTGCCTGCCGTGGCCACTTCCTCTGAAAGGGCAGCCACCTGACCCGCGCCGGCAACGATCTCGTTGAGCTGCTTTGCGGTTCCTTCCACCAGGGTATTTCCCCGATTGATGTTGGTGATGGTTTCGTCCACCATTCGCGTGGTTTCCTTGACGGAATTGGCGCTGCGCACCGCAAGGTTCCGAACTTCTTCCGCCACCACCGCGAAGCCCTTGCCGTACTTGCCTGCCCGCGCGGCCTCGACGTTAGCATTCAGCGCAAGCAGATTAATCTGGAAGGAAATATCGTCGATGGCCTTGACGATCTTCTTGATCTCGTCAGCGCTCTTGTTGATGTCGGCCATAGCCGCCACCAAGTCCTTCATCTGCACATTGCCCATCTCCGCGTTTTTCTTGGCAGTCTTTGCAAGCTCGGTCATCTGGGTGGCACTTGCGGTATTTTGCTTGGTCTGACTGGCAATCTCGGTAACCGAAGAGGTAATCTCCTCCAGCGACGATGCCTGTTCCGTAGCGCCCTGCGAAAGGCTCTGGCTGGCCTGCGAAACCTGCTGCGAGCCTTCCGCCACCTGGTCAACGGCGTTGTTTATCTGGGAGAGCGTGTCTCCCACGGACAAAAGCGAACTGTTCATAGCTGTCTTGAGAACGTCGAAGTCGCCTTTATAATCATTGTTCATACTGCTCGTCAGATCACCTTCCGCCAGTTTTTTCATTATTTCGATGGTTTCATTTATCGGAGTTACCACAAGGTCCAGGGTCTTGTTGACGCCGTCAACGATTTTTTTATAGTCACCCTGGTGCTTGCCAGCGTCAGCCCGGGTGGCCAACTTGCCGTCTATCGCGGCCTGTACCAGTATACCGGCGTCCGCGACGAGCGAGTTGATGTTGTCTATCGCCAAATTCAGATTGTTCTTGATGACATTAAAGTCGCCATTGTACGTGTCAGTGATCTTGGGAGGCAAATCCCCCTTGGAAATGCGGTCCACATAATTCGCTGCGACATTGAGAGGCCCGATTACCGCGTCCAGGGTCTTATTGACGCCTTCGACGATTTTCCGGTAATCGCCTTGATGTTTGGAAGCGTCAGCGCGGGTGGCCAATTTACCGTCCACCGCGGCCTGCACCAGCATACCGGCGTCGCTTACCAGCGCGCTGATGGCGGAAATCATCCGACCGAAGGCGTTGGCGGTATCCCCAAGCTCATCCTTGCTCTTGATCGTAATCTTGACATCAAGTTCACCTTTGGCAATATTGTCCGCAACGGAAGCTAACTGCTGCGCGGCATTCGACAATGACCGAGACAATAAAAAAGCAATGATCAATCCGACCAATACCGCGAGAATAGTACCCCACAAATTTATGTTTTGAGCAAGTGTGGTTGCGGCATCATTTGCGGCACTCCGCTTGACCATGAGGTCGGATTCCATCTGGATGGCTTGGGCGACTATCGCACGGATGCCATCCATCGATTGTTTACCCCCACCGGAAGACTCGTAATCAATGACTGCCTGCATTTCAGCGCTTCCCGCTATTACGTCCCTTCGTAAAGAAATGCCTTTTTCAGCCCACTGATCATGCCAAATCGCTTCCATTTTAACAATTTCCGCCCATCGAGCTATTTGAGTGGGATTGTCACTGGTCAGTTTATTTAATTCGTTGATCGCGCTTTGGAACTCGGCCAATCCATTTTTGTAAGGATCAAGGAAGGCCTCCTCACCTGTGAGTAAAAAGCCTCGAAAACCGGTTTCCATATTGACCATGCCGGACAATACTCCAGAGCACTGAGCCAACACATCTTCCGTATGGATAACCATCTTGGTAGCTGTCTGGCCATCTTGCTGGCTCTTGTTGTTGAAGAACGACAGTGCGACCAGAATTACCAGAACTCCGGTAAAGCCCAGAAGTAGCTTGCTTCGAATATTCATCCTCATATGATCCTCCTTGACCTATCATAAAAAACTGCTTGCCTCTATTTCAATCTAAAAGAAATGAGGCACTCAGTATCGATTAATCTTCCCTTATAAGCAGCTGTATATCTTCATCCTTAATGATTTTCTCCACGTCTAATAGAATTTTTACCGCTTCGCCCACTTTTCCCATACCCGAAATATAGCGTTCCTTGCCGGAGACGGTCTTGAACTGCGGAGCCGGGGAGATATTGCTTTCCGTAATCTCCAGCACTTCTTCCACGGTATCCACCACGAAGCCGATAAGCACTCCCTCGATCTCGGCCACCACGATGCAGGTGCGGTCATCGTACTCGCGCATTTCCATGCCAAAGCGAAGGCGCAAATTCACGATCGGTATGACCTTGCCGCGCAGATTGATAACCCCGATAACATAGGGCGGCATGTCGGGCACCGCCGATATGGTCTGCAGCTCAATTATTTCTATGACATGCCTAATGCCGATTCCATAAGATTCCTTGGATATTCGGAAGAACAGGTACTTGTTGGCTTGGGTATCCTCGTTTTCATCATCCAAGGCAAGGTCGTCTTCCGACGACCCGCGTTTTGCAGTTTCAGTCATTGTGGCCTCCTAGAATTTCCCAAAATTGTCGTCATCGAGGGAAATAACGTCGGCTGGATTAACCCGTTGAGCCTTCTTGCCCGCTACGGGGACTATTCCGGTAGCACGATTCACCACCGTAGGATTCTTGTGGATACCCTGCTGTTTCGCTAACTCAACTTTGAGCATCTGCATCATCTCGGCATTGTTCATCTTGCTTTCGCGGGCACGAAGCTTGAAGCGGGAAAGCATGTTCTTTACTTCCTGCGACTGGGCCGACAATTCTTCGGATGCCGAAGCGCTTTCTTCCGCGCTGGCGGTGTTAGCCTGCGTTACCTGGTCTATCTGGTTCAAGCCCAGCGACACCTGCTCGAGTCCCTGCGCCTGTTCCTTGCCTGCGGTAGCCACTTGCTCGGAAAGGGCAGCGACCTGCCCTGCTCCGGACACAATCTCATTGAGCTGCTTGGCCGTTCCTTCAACCAGGGTATTCCCCCGGTTTATGTTGGTGATGGTCTCGTCCACCATCCGCGTGGTTTCCTTGACGGAGTTGGCGCTGCGCACCGCGAGGTTCCGAACTTCTTCCGCCACCACCGCGAAGCCCTTGCCGTACTTGCCCGCCCGTGCGGCCTCGACGTTGGCGTTCAGCGCAAGCAAATTGATCTGGAAGGAAATATCGTCGATAGCCTTAACGATTTTCTTGATCTCGTCTGCACTCTTGTTGATGTCCGCCATTGCCGCCACCAGGTCCTTCATCTGCATGTTGCCCATTTCCGCGTTTTTTTTGGCGGTCTTGGCCAGATCGGTCATCTGGGAGGCATTAACGGTATTCTGCTTGGTTTGGCTTGCGATCTCGGTAACCGACGAGGTAATCTCCTCCAGTGAGGACGCTTGTTCCGTTGCGCCCTGAGACAGCGACTGGCTGGCCTGCGATACTTGCAGCGAGCCTTCCGCCACCTGTTCTACAGCATTGTTTATCTGCCCCAGCGTATCGCCTATGGATACGAGGGAAGCGTTCATGGCTGTCTTGAGTACGTCGAAATCTCCCTTGTACGCATTGTCCATAGTGCTTGTCAAATCGCCGTCAGCGAGCTTTTTCATTATCTCGATAGTCTCATTGATGGGGGTTACCACGAGATCCAAAGTCTTGTTTACGCCGTCCACGATCTTCCTGTAATCGCCCTGATGCTTACTCGCATCGGCCCGCGTGGCAAGCTTGCCGTCTACGGCCGCCTGCACCAGCATCACAGCGTCGCTTACCAATGAATTCAGATTGTCGATAGCCAGATTCAGGTTGTTCTTGAGCTCGTTAAAATCGCCGTTATACGTGTCTGTGATTTTGGGAGGCACATCGCCTTTGGATATGCGGTCTACATAATTAGCCGCAACGTTGAGCGGGCCGATCACAGCGTCCAGCGTCTTGTTTACGCCTTCAACGATCGTATGGTAGCCACCCTTGAACTTTGCCGCGTCTCCGCGGGTGGATAGTCTGCCTTCCACCGCTGCTTTGGTAAGCATTTCGGCTTCCATGATCAATGATCCAATTATGGCAATAACTGCGTTTACCGAAATTGATAAAACGCCGAACTCGTCTTTTGATTTTGTGTTTAATTTCTCAGAAAGGTCTCCTTCTGCAAGCTTCCCAAAAATATCTACTACCAACTTAATGTTTTTAGAAATATAAAAACTGAGATAAATGAGAATGAGTATAATAATAAAAACGAGCAGCGACATTGAAACGATGAAGAATAGTTTCGTTGATTCCGCGATTGCCGAAGCATCTTTAATTTGCAGCGCGACTCTGCCCATCAATAGTTTCTGGAATTCCGCAACCGGCTGCATGATTTTATCGATTTCATTCATGTACTCACGGTTAAAAAGCCTAATCTGCTGGTGCGCCAGATCTAAATCGTCGGCAGCTGATAAATCTTCTCCCGGATGGTCTTTGAGCCATTGATCGACGAAATTCATTACTTCGGTTTCCAGCGTTACCAGATTCATCGAGAAGTCGTTGGATTTAAGAATATTCGCATTCTCTTCGCGTGTTAGATTCATGCCTTTAACCATATCTTTGAAGGAAAGGGTCGTGCCATCGGGCCTCGCCGTCTTACCGTTTGAAATATCAAGCGTCTTGAAATAGGAGTCGCGATATGCGGTGGTGCCGGTCATAGCGTATAAGCGGATGTCGTTTGTTAAATTTTCCGAACTCTGGGTCATGGTGTTGGAAAGAAGGATTGCATCCTTCTCGTAGGTTATGGCATCTTTGAGCTTTTTTTCGGATGAAATTAGATTGATATAGCTTACCACCAAAACAGCTGAAAGAATCGCAGTAATCGCGATCGTCAATGCGAATATTTTTTTTAATGTCATGCTGGCCTCCTTGTGACCGTGTAGTAACAAACGCCGAAGATAGCTTTTTTACAAGATATTATTGAACCATTGCCCCCCGATACGTTGCCGGGTTCGATATGAATAAAACCTCTTTGACCCGGAACTATTCGAGCTTTCGCGATATAAGGCGCGCGGTATCGATGATAAAGCTCACCCTGCCGTCGCCCAAAATACTGCAGCCCGAGATTCCTTCTACCTTACCTAAAAACTCAGAAAGTGATTTTACTACTATCTGCTGGTTTCCCACGACCTCGTCTATCAGCACGCAGGCTTTGCGCCCGCCCGCATGCACCACGATTATCGTACCTTCGGTAGGGTCTAGCTTGGCGTCGGGGATATTGAAAACCTCGCCGAATTTTATCAGCGGCATGATGCTGCCGCGCAGGTTAACCATTTCCTCGCCATGCTCAGCTATAGTCAGCTGGCTTTCTTTTGCCTTGAAGAATTCGAGAATGTCGCCAAGCGGAATGGAATAAAAATTACTGCCGGCGCTAATGGTAATGCCTTCTATTATTGCCATGGTAAGCGGAATCTTGAGCACGAATTCGGTGCCCGTGCCGGCTTCTGTGATTATGTCCACCTTGCCCCGGATGCGCTCCATGTTCTTTTTTACCACGTCCATGCCCACGCCGCGTCCAGACACTTCCGAGACCACTTCCGCCGTGGAAAAACCCGGCTCAAAAATCAGCTTCCACACATCGCGATCCGTAACCAATGCGGGGTCACCCGTTACGAGACCTACGGAAACAGCTTTTTCCAAAATTTTCTTGCGATCGAGGCCATTGCCGTCATCTTTTACGCTGATCCAGATTTCCGAGCCTTCGTATCGCGCATCCAGGTTTATTGTACCGGTTTCGGCTTTACCGTCTTTTGCGCGTTTGTCTTTTTTCTCCACGCCATGGTCGATAGCGTTCCTTATAATATGGACGAGAGGGTCGGATATCTGCTCGATGACGTTTTTGTCCATCTCGGTATCCTGGCCGCTTACCTTGAAGTTTACAGGCTTCGTGAATTTGCGGGACAGGTCGCGCACCAGACGCGTCATTTTCTGGAACAAGCCCTCGAGTGGAATCATCCGTATCATCATCGTGGTTTCCTGGATTTCCCGCGATATTTTATTAAGCCCCGAGAATGATTTGGAGAAATTGTCCAGTTTAAGACCCTTCAGGTCCGAGCTGTTCAAAACCATGGCCTCGGCGGTTATGAGCTCACCCACAAGATCGAACAGCTTGTCGAGCTTACTAGTGTCCACCCGGATTTCCTTGCGCTGTATCTCTTCGTTCTGCGGGTGCTCGGGGCTGGAACCCTGGGCTCGCTGGATCTCCAAGGCCTTTGACAAGTCCTCGGACTTTACCGAACCCTGATCCATGAGGATTCTACCCAGCGGCCGTTCTTGCTCGTCCAAGGCGCGCTGCACCTGCAGTTCATCCACCGCCCCTAAATCCAGGAGTATCTCGCCCAGCGGCTTGTACTCGCCGGAAGGCTGCGCAGATTGGAGGCTATCGCCGCCCTTATGAGCGGTATCGGGCGTTTTTGCTCCAAAAATAGGTAGCGTCAATAAAGCTTCACCTTCGGTAACGATGGTAAGCTTGTTCATTAGAAACCTGAAGCCGTCGATTTTGGAAATTATCGTATTTATGAACGCCTCGTTGACGGGAATCAAGCCCTTGCGAACGCCGTCGAGCTGGCTTTCAAACTCCATGCAACGGAGCTCCAGGAGGGCATAGCCGAAAAATCCGGAATTGCCTTTTATCGTGTGCACGGCGCGGAAAATATCGTTTATTTCCTCACCCTGATTCCCGGAGTCCATGAGCCGTAACGCGATTTTCTCGGTCTTATCGACGAGGTCAAGGCACTCGGCGAGGAATCGCTGAATCATGTCCCTGGTAACGAGGTCGCTCGTGGCTATTACATTCTCCGGCACGGCCGTCTTTTGCTCGGGCTGAGCTGAAGGCATGGGGACTGTTTCTTTCACCGTAGGATTAGCGTTTGCGCGCAGTGTTTGCATGCAGGCTGCGATGATGGCTATTTGGCTGCTTATGTCTAGTTTGGCATCCGCGTCGGAATAATCACGTTCTACCGTTTCCACCAGCTTGCGGAGCATGTCTATGGTTGTATAGACGACATCGAGGGCATCCTCGCTGACAGCAATCTTTTCTTTCAGGAAAACTTCGAGCAATGCCTCTGCCTGATGCGTAAGCCTTTTTATGTTCTCAAAGTTAAGAAACCCCGCCGAGCCTTTTACCGAGTGGAACAGGCGAAACACCGAGTTAAGCTTGGGGATTACGTCCCCGTCGCTTAACTTTCCCAGCTGCAGCTCGGAATCGTCAAGGCGTTCGTAACCCTCGGCAATAAAGGAGTCTATGATTTCTTTGGTTTCGTCGTCGACTTTTTGTTTCATAGTGTTG
Source organism: uncultured Treponemataceae bacterium (assembly GCA_964485395.1). GTDB lineage: Bacteria > Spirochaetota > Spirochaetia > Treponematales > UBA12059 > JANNSO01. The sequence goes on from CAZAJF010000016.1 coordinate 59,472, forward strand.
AGTTTTTTTTCCTCATACTTAAGTTTAGGCAGCCAAAACTGAATTGCAAGGGAGAAAAGAAAAAATGTTTAAAATATCCAATAATTTTGTTTGTAAATAATTAAAACTTTTTTTGACTTTCCATAGAGCTCCGCCTATAGTTCAAATAGCAACAGTTTTGCGATTTCAGGGAGAAACAACAATGGGCGATATTCGTATATTGATAGTAGAAGACGATACTTTATGCCGTTTCGGGCTTGCGGCCATGATAAAGGAATTCGGAACCATCGATGAGGCCGGCAACGGATTTGAGGCTTTTTCCATGGTTAAAAAAGCCTACGAGGAAAAAAAACCGTATCAGCTCATCCTGTTGGACATTATGATGCCCGTCATGAACGGCCAGGACGCGCTGCATGAAATACGCAAGTACGAAGACAGCATCGGCATCATCGGCTCAGACGGCTGCAAGATCATGATGACCACGGCGCTCAGCGACGCTAAAACCATCATGTCGGCGTTCAAGGGCCAGTGTGAAGCCTTCTTAACAAAACCGTATCAGAAGAAAACCCTGATCGAGCAGCTTAAAAACATAGGCATCATCGCATGAACGCCATAGCGGAAACGGGGGCAAGCCCTCCCGATATGGCGGAGCGGGATGCTTTGCTCCGGGAACTTTTCCACAGGAGCAACAATAACCTGCAGATAATCATCTCCCTCCTGGAGATGCAATGCGCCAAGTCGGACAGCCCGCTTTTACGTAATTTCGTATCCGATGTAGAAAATCGCATCGTATCAATGTCAATGATACACCAGCAACTATACCGGGGCCATGACCTTTCCAGCATCGACCTCAGCCAGTATCTAAGGGAGCTTTCAAAAACGCTGTATGAAAACTTTGGGGTAGACACCGGTCGCATAGAGTTCGAGTGCGATACCGACACCGTCATGACGCTGGTGGATACCGCCCTGCCCCTGGGCATGGTCTACAACGAACTATTGACCAACTCCTTGAAGCATGCGTTCCCGGAAAACCGCAGCGGCAAAATTTCGCTCGCCGTCAGAAAAATGCCCGACGGTAAATTCAATATTTTTTACTCGGACAACGGAATAGGCGTACCCGACGGCTTTGATTTCCGGAAGCAGTCTACGGTAGGGCTTCAGACAATATTCGGGATTTCCGAAAAACAGCTCTTGGGCAAGGTAATCGTTAAAAATGAGAAAGGCATCCTGTGGCATCTGGAGCTCTCGGAAAACCTGTACCAAAAAAGAATTTAGTTTTTATGAAAACAGGTTATTAACAGTCCCCCGCTATTTTGAATCGTATAGAATTTTCAACCCCGAGGTAATGGATCCTCCGGGCAAGGGGTATCCGGCTATAGTGCTGTACGATGCGTTGAACGCGTTCTTGACGCTTACAAAAAAAGAAAAAACTGAGTTTATTTCCTGGTTCAGGATCAAGTCCGCCGTAAAGAAAGGCTCCAGCCTGCTGACGTTCTGGGTTGTGACAAAACGTTCACTTTCGAAATGCCCCGATAAACCGGCCATCCCCGACTTCCAGTAATACTCGAGCCCCAGGCTGGCGCTGTGCACGGGGCGGTACGGCATGCGCCTGTCGCTCTTCACGGTAAGATCGCCCGACAGCACGTACGAAAGAAGGAAGGAATAGCGGCCTGTAATCTTGAGTCTATCGCTGAATCCGCTTTTTACCGTCGCATCCACTCCTGCGTATAAAGCCTCTCCGACGTTCTCCGGCCGCCATTTTCCGCTTGCGGGCTGCCACAGGATGGCTTCCTGCTGGTAGGAACCGTACATCGAAGTTTCCAGCGATCCCAAGTTTCCAAGGTCCAGATCCACTATAAGATCACTGCCGATGCCGTCTTCGGGTTTCAAGTCCGGATTCCCTTCGGCGAAAGAATCCGCCGGCCAGTAGCGGTCGTTGAATGTAGGGAGTTTGAAAGTCCTGAAATAATTATTCTTCAAGGTTAAGCCGGGACTTGAGCGCCAGACGAGGCCGAGTTTCGGTACGGGCATGATGAAACCGTTTGCCAATACGCCCTTGAGGGAGGATACGATCTCGAATCGCGAACCTAAGGAAAAATGCGCCGTGAGATACGCGCCGCCTTCGAGCGATTTCTTAACGCCTATTATGGAGGAATCCAGCATGGAATATTCCAGATCGCCGCCAGGATTAAGCACGAGCCAATCGCTTACGAACCAATTCCACCGATTTATAAGCGTTATGGCATTGAGGCTGTGCAATGATTTTCCGGCAGGATCGGTCCAATCGATGGAATTGTATCCATGACTGCCTACGAGCTCGGTATCGATGTTTTTGCCGCCCAACGCGTCCGCATCCAGGAAGATGGACTCCTTCGTAAACAGGTCCACTTCCCTGCCAGCAGTCATGGACCCAGCCGGTCCTGTTATATTTTTTTTACCGTAATACCCTTCGCCTGAAACCATGATCCTCATGGTTTCCGAAATGGCCGACGAAAACGCCGTAGAGAGGCTTCCGTCCCACACTCCGTTGCCGACATGGGACCGCAAATCGCCGCGCTCGTCCATAAACATGAAATTGTTGGCTGCGCGATTTCCGTTGAGCGAAAGTTTCCACGACTTGCCAGGCTTACCGAGCGACAGGGTTACGTTCGCGTTCTGGGTATCGGCCAGATCGGGCAATCCGGTCGCGAAGCGCAATTCCCCCCTGGAATCCAATCCGGGGTAACGCGAGAGATTGGAAAAACCGCCGGAGAAGGAAAATCCAGATGTTGCCTTCTTCATGGTAATTATGTTCACCACGCCGCCCACGGCTCCGTTGAAATTATACTGGGTGTCGGATCCTCCGTAGATAACCTCGATCTTTTCCACGGACGCCAGGTTTATCTTGCCGAGATCGAAATCGCCCGACTGCGCGGAATTGACCGGAACGCCGTCGATGAGTACCGCGACCCGCCCTCCCCCGAACCCGCGAAGGCTGATACTGGAGAGGTTTCCGTAGGCGCCGTTTCTCGTGATGTTACAATTTAATTCGGACGCCAGGAGGCCGACGACATCCTGGGCGCCCGAGCGGTCGATATCCTCCCTGGTGACGACCTGTACGCGCTGATTCGTTTCGCGCGTCTCGACGATGCTTATTTCATCGCCTTCCAAGACGGGGATGTCCTGGGCAGTCCAGTCCTCCGGACTGGACGAAGATACATCCTGGCAAAAAACCCGTACCGAGAAAATCATGGCGAGCGTGCCGATAACGGCGATGGACGTGCAAGCTTTCATGTAATGACGGCCTCCTGGAAATCTGCCGGGACTATCGATGCTACTGCCTCAGATAATCTGCATACATTGCGAAATATCCGTTTGCTTCGGTATACTCGGATTCGGCGAGCGCTTGAGTGGCCAGCCCTGAGGAATTTGCCCCTGCTTTGTAAGGCGTGCTCTCCGCTACACCGGAGCCCGAAAGATTTTTCCACCCGATTACGAGGTAGCTATCCACGGTTTTCATCCATGTGCCCGCCTCCGTAATCTTAATGGTAAGAAATCCCGAGGCTGCGTCCATGTCCGGATTCCCTACGATGGTTCCGGCAAAGCTTTTGGTCTTCGTTCCATTGTCATACTGGCTGAAACTGGTTCCGGAAATTTCAAATCCGTCTCCGTAGGAAGCTTTCCAGTACCCTTCCAGCGCTCCCGGCGTCTTGAGGATGCCGGTGTCGCAAGCTGTGCATAAAATGCCTGCCGATACAAGAGTTAACGTGAGAATTGCGCGAAAGAATCGCTTGTGCATACGAGCCCCTTTTCTCCGTTGAAAAGAAGTACTGAATAAACTACGAATTTAGGAAAACATGTAGTTTCCCAGACTCAATCCCCGAAGTCTAGAAATGATGGATATGCGCGTCAAAGTTTCCTGACTTTTGAGTTCAATCCTTTTCCACGAGCCTTCCCGGTTTTCCAGTGGCTGTCGTTCGCGGAATCGTCCTCATTCACAGTTACGGGATAGCGGAGGAATCACACCTCGCTTCCTTTGAAACGCGCAGGCGGATGTTAACGGAAACAAGGAAGAAATGTCAATAAGCAAGTTCGGAAATACTGGCGCCAAGAGGCGTCAATCAAAAATGCTGACGCAATTGTTAAAAAAGGGCCGTTCCTATGCACCAAAATTTGACAAACGCCTTATACCGCTCTAAAGTTATTCAAGCTGACAAAAGAGGTAAATTATGGCAAACAGAAAACAAGTGCTCATCGCGGACGACATGGAACAGAACCGCAAAGCTATAAAAACTTTCCTGTTCTTCCTGCATTTCGACGCCACGCTAGCCGAAGACGGCCTCATCGCAAAAAAAATACTGGAAACGACCAAATTCGATTTGATAGTATCCGACATAGAAATGCCCAACATGAACGGTTTCGAGCTGCTTGCGCACGTAAAAAAAACACCGGGGCTCAAGGAAACGCCCGTGCTGATGCTTTCCACGCTCGATTCACCCGAGGTAAAGGAGCGCTGTCAGAAATTAGGGGCCGGTTACTATATCGTAAAGCCGTTCACCAAAGAAAAATTCGACGCGGCGCTGGCTGCGCTCAATCTCCTGCCGACGGACTAAGGGCAAACCATGAACGAAGACGCCGCAGGACCGATCCTGGAAAAACTCGATACCATCGAGGCAAGGCTGCTCGGAATAGAAAATGTTTCCGGCGAAGGCATCGATCCTCAAATTGCGATCCACCTGCTGTTCAGGGATTTCCACAACTTGAAGAGTTCGCTCTCCATGGCCGGTTCCGATATTCTGGCGAAGCTCGTGCACGAAGCCGAATCCTGCCTGGATGCGCTCCGTTCCGGCAGGGGCAAGCGCAATTCCTCCTGGGTGGACGACCTGCTCGCAGTCGTGGATCATGTCCGGAGCTCGGTGGACCTCGACGAGGAATCCCCTGCGGAAGATCTTTCGGAGCGCTTGCAGGGACTTCTTGCAAGCTGGCTCCAGGACGGTTCCGAGCCGGTCCGCGAAATAGGTTTCCCGCTGGACACCGCTGAAGCCACGGTTCTATGCGCAAGCATCTCTGGGGGATCGACGATATTCACCCTGGAAAAAATCCTCGGAGAAAACATCACGCAGGGGGAGCTCGAAGCGCTCCCCGTTTTCGACGCCATCGCGGAAGCGGGCCTCCTTATTGCGAAACGGCTTACACGGGTAAAAGATTCAGGAGCCGTGCTTACTGCGGTGTTCGCTTCGAAAAAAGATCGCAAAGAGCTCTCTTTCATACTGTTCGATCCTTTTTATCCGGTAAACGTCTTGCTTCCGCCGGAAAAATCGCGGAAGGATGCTGCCGCCCAAAAAAAAATCATGAAAATCCTGATCGTGGATGACGAAGCGATAGCGCTCCTCTTGCTGCAGCGCTTTCTTACCCAGTACGGCAGGATCGATACAGCGGAAACCGGCGCCGAGGCACTGGAAAAAATCAAGCAGTCGATTCAGAGAAACGATCCCTATCAGGCAATATTCCTGGATATCGTAATACCGGGGAGCTCGGGAAACGCCATTCTGGAAGCGACGAGAGCGCTGGAAAAAACGGCCGGCGTCATGCCGCCGGATGGCGCCAAGATAATCATGCAGAGCACCCTCAGCGATTACTCCTCGATATCGTCCTCGTTTCACAATCAATGCGACGCGTATCTCGTAAAGCCCATCGATTCAGACGCTATCGACAAAACCATGCAAAAATTCGGGTTTGGGAAAATCAAGCTGTAAAAATCAAGTGATTCAAAGCCATGAAATTTATTTACGGCTCGAAATTCCTGGATTCAAGCTATTCCGACGCAAACGATAATGCCGCGATGCCGGGCAAGATGGAAGCGCGTTCGTATTGGATATCGACGGGCATACGGGCAACGGTGCGCTATTACTCGCTTGAGTAGGTTGCTTTTCTAGCGGTTTCGGAACGAAGTCCCTGTTCCCGAAAGACTTGACGCCCCGCAGGAACGTGAATCGTCGCAACCGGGGCCGTCTCGGGGCGCCCGAACAGGTAGCCCTGGAAAAAGTCGACGCCTTCGCCTTTCAGGTAGGCGGCAAGCTCGGGTGTGTCCACGTGCTCGGCCACGGTGCGGATTCCGGAATTTGCGCAGAAACGCACTGTGCCCGCTATGAACGCCTTGAGCTTGTGGTCGGTTTCGGCTCGCTTGATGAGCTGCCCGTCTATCTTGATGATGTCCACCTCAAGGTCGATGAAGTTGGCGAGATTCGAGTAGCCCGAGCCGAAATCGTCGATAGCCAGTAAAACGCCATGCGCGCGCAGTTCGCGGATGGATTCGGCCAGCTTGGTCTCCGAGCCGTACTTCTCGCTTTCCAGGAGTTCCACGATCAGCCGGCCGCGCCCGATTATCCGCTTGGTATGCGCGATTATCATGGAGCGCATGCGGTCGTCCACGATATCGGATCGCGAAAGGTTGACGGAAACGGGAGAGTCGGTCTGGTCGATCATCTCGAAGGCGCGCTCGATCATGAAAAACGCGATATCGCGCGACAGCCCCGTGGACGAACACAGATCGAGATATTCCAGGGGCGAGACATAGTCGCCCGTCCCGGTTTTTATGCGTACCAGCGCCTCGTGCCAGGCGACGAGCCCCGAGGAAACCTCGATTACCGGCTGGAACATCGCCTTCAGCGCGCATTCTTCGATGTTGCGGACGAGGATGGAGTAGTTGGCCAGGTTCCTTCCGGCGTTTTCCTGCACGTTCTGGTCTTTGGAATATTTCATGACGGCCGATTTATTGCGGATGCCTTCTTTGAGCGCGATATCGGCCTTGAACAGAAAATCGTCCTTGGCGCAGGGCAGCGTGAGATCCTCGAGATGCTCGTCGAAGCCGATGACGAAACTCAGGCGGATTTTCATGTCGTCGTAGGCGAATTCCTTGGCGGAAATGAGCTTGGACAGCGATTCCATGGTATGGATCGTCGTAGGCTCGATGCCGTCGGTGCGGAACAACAGCCCGAATTCGTTGCCCTTGAGCCGGAAGGTTGAAAAACGAAAGCCCAGCTCCAGGCGCTTCAGATGCTCGGACACGAACGACATCGCCGATTCCGCCACGTCGTAGCCGAACATGGACCGGATATCCTCGAGGCTCGCCAGATGGAGTATCGCGAATGTCGCGTTGTTCCTGGGAATGTACCTGAGAATATTGCGGGTGGGCATTCCGGTGGTCTCGTCGAAGGCGAAATATTTGATGAGACCGGCTATGGTAAGCTCGTACGCCTTTTGCAGGCGCGAGATGAATACGGCGACGAGCTGATACAGGAGCAATGTTATAACTTTATACTCAATGGGAAATTCGGCGAGGGCGAGGCCGGCCATAAGCGGGGTTTCGCTCAGGGCGACCATCGCTATCCCCGCGATTCCGAACGCGGTCACGAATCGCCTTCCCCGGCGAATGCCGAAGAAGAGAAAAACCAGCGCGGGGAGACAAATAAATATAAGGCCGTCGATTCCGTAGGTCAGGGGAAGGAACTCGCCGCAGACGATTCCGCCCACCGCCATGATCAAGGCAAGGACGGCGAATATCTCGTTATATTTCAGGAAAGCGTACGCCAGCGCCATACCGCCCGTTACGCTTATGGCCAACCAGTAGCGCAAGGGCGGAATGACGGATAGCGTCAGCATCGCATGCGCAAAAAAACATAGTGCCACGGCAAAGGCGGCCAGAAAAATACCGCCGAGCATTTTATAGAGGTAGGTACGATTCTCTTCTTCGATTTTTTTCCACCAAACGGCCTTTTCAAAATCAAAGCCGGGGGGAAGCATCGCGGCGGCCGATCTGACGGTCGGCTCGATGTAAAACTTGCTATGCATAGGTTATGCCATTTAACCCGCGAATCGTATTTTTGTCAAACAAAAACCGCTTTTTGCTATTTTGGCTCGATTTTCCAGACTCGAATTTTCTCTTTTTTTCCTTTGACGCTTTCCTCTCCAACGAAACTGGCTTTAAGGCGCTCGGGGTTCGAGAGTCGACGATACGTTGACTCCGTAATGGCTTTTTGGAGAACCTTTCTGGTTCCGCTTTGGTCAAAGACCTCCCCTAGCTCCACGAATTCCTTCCAAATGAATTTCCAGTCACCCTTGAGCTCCAGCTGGTCGTTCGCGGAAAAATCCCAATTGCTCAGGTCGATAAGCCCGTCCTTTACGACGAGCTGGGATACAAGCGCCCCCCTGGACGCGCGAGAGAGCGAAAAAACGAGACAGATAACCGTAAGGCCGGCAAAATATCGCTTCATGCCTAAGGCTTTAACCGAGATTCCCGATTTGGGCAAATCAAGATTTTTTTTTTTGCGTGTGCTATCCTGAGCGGGCGAGGTCAGGCGGTCAACCCGTTTCGCGGAGGCATTATGGAACTGGACACAACCCAACAGGCGATCGTTACGGAGATCGAACAAGCCCGAGAGCTCATACTGTCCGTATCGCGGCGCATCCATGAACGCCCGGAGCTGGGCAAGGAAGAAATATTCGCCTCCAACCTGCTTGCGGATACTCTTGAAGGCATCGGTTTTTCCGTCGTGCGCGGCTATGCCGGAATCCCAACGGCAGTCAAGGGCGCCAAAGGGGATGCCCGCGGCCCACGAGTGGCGTTTCTCGCCGAGTATGACGCGCTTCCGGGTATCGGTCACGGCTGCGGGCATAACCTCATCGCCGCTGCGGCGCTCGGCGCGGGAATAGGCCTGGGCGCGGCGGCGCAGGCTCAAGGCGGCGAGGTCGTCGTGCTGGGCACTCCCGCCGAGGAAACCGACGGCGCGAAAGTGGCCTTGTGCGAAAAAGGCTGTTTCGACGGCATCGACGCGGCCCTCATGGCGCATCCCTACGACGGCAACTTTTACGAGACGGAATCGCTTGCCATAGACGCGCTGGAGCTTAAATTCCACGGAGCCTCGGCCCATGCCGCAGCCTCGCCCTGGGACGGCCGCAACGCCCTGGACGCCGTGCTGCTCACCTTTGCCAACGTCAACGCGCTGCGCCAGCAGATACGCCCGGACGCCAGAATCCACGGCATAGTATCAGACGGCGGCAAGGCCCCCAACATCGTCCCCGATTTTGCGGCGGCGCGGTTTTACGTTCGCGCCGCAAGCCGCGAATACCTGGACCGGCTCGTCGCGAAGTTCAAGGACTGCGCGCGCGCGGCAGCCTTGGCCACGGGTACCAGCGTTGAAATAAATAATTACGAGGCGAGCTTCGACGACATGGTCAGCAACTCGATTCTAGCCCGCAGGTTCCGCGATTACATGACGGAAGCGCTCGGCTCGGGGCCTTTCGGGCGGGTACCGGACAGCTTCGGCTCCATCGACATGGGCAATGTCTCTCATGTCGTACCGGCCATCCACACACTCGTCGAAGTCACTTCAGGCAGAAAAATGAGCTTGCACACGGCCGAGTTCCGAGACATAGCCGGAAGCCCCGAAGCGGGAGACGCGATAATCCGTGCGGCGAAGGCGATGGCGCTCTGCGGCCTGGACATACTGCGCAACCCGGAATTCCTGCAAAACGTGCGGGGTGAATTCAAGGCCAGGCTTGGACGTGACCCCGGAGCCAGAGCCTAGCACGTGAAAAAAACCAAACTGGGAGCGGGGCTGGCATTTGCGGCCGGCCTCGCTATTTCCGGCATACTGCTGGGCAGTTTCGGAAAATCGATGGCCTCCGCGCAGACATCGAAAAATCCCGACGCCGGTCTGTCCATCTACCGAATTCCCCGTTCAGTCGCCAGCATCGCCGCGCTTTCCGGCCAACTGGAGTACATGAATTCCGCCGAGGTCGTGCGCATCGTCGACGGCGATACCATCGTCGTTTCCTTTGCCGCCCAGGCTGGTTTCATCAATCCGGAAAAAATCAGGCTGATCGGGGTGGATACCCCCGAATCCGTGGATCCACGGAGGCCGGTCGAACGCTTCGGCGCGGAAGCCGCGCGCTATGCCCGGGACAGGCTTTCCGGAAAAACCGTATACGTCGCGTTCGAGCGGAAACTGCGCGATAGCTACGACCGGCTCCTGGCTTACGTGTTCCTCGCCGACGGCTGCTGCGTCAACTTGGATATCGTGTCCGCCGGCTACGGCTTCGCCTATACTAAGTACCCGTTTTATTTCATGGACGACTTCCGCCGCGCGGAAAAAGAGGCGCGCCGCGAAAAACGGGGTCTCTGGGCCGATTCGTAGCTGCAGGGCCAGGGTCTCCGGGGACGCGCTCCGGCATTTTATGCTATAGTCAGAAACTTACCCAGCACAGGAGTCTTTATGCCTTTTTCCAGCCTCGGCCTTTGCCGCGAATTGCAGCTTGCCTTCGTATCATTGGGCTACACGGAGCCCTTTCCCGTGCAGCAGGCGGTAATCCCCGCTGTCCTCGCCGGCAAGGACCTCGTGGTGCAGGCACAGACAGGCTCGGGAAAAACCGTAGCGTTCCTCTCGCCGCTCCTTCACCTCATGGCGCATAAAACCAACGCGGGAAAAACGAAGACGGCTTTGCGGGCCCTGGTTCTCGTACCCACGCGCGAGCTGGCCATGCAGGTAAGCGACCGCGCCATCGGGCTCGTCAAGCACCTGGACGTTACGGTGCGCATCCGCACGGCTTTCGGCGGCGTATCCATAAATCCGCAGATGCTTGCGCTGCGCGGCGGCGGCGACATGCTCGTGGCCACGCCCGGCCGGCTCCTGGACCTCATCGAGCATAACGCGGTTAATTTGAGCGAGCTGGAATATCTCGTGATCGACGAGGCCGACCAGATGCTGGACCTGGGTTTCATGGGAGAGATGGGGGAAATTCGAAAACTGCTGCCGGCATCCCGCCAGAGCCTGCTCTTTTCCGCCACCATGAACACGGCGGTTGCGCAGGTCATCGACACGTTCCTGCACAATCAAGAAAATATAACCATAGAGTCGTCGCCAGCCCTGGCCGCGGACATCGCCGAAGAAGCCTTCCTCCTGCCGTCGGACGACAAGGGGCCGTTCCTGCGTGAACTGCTCGCGCGGGAGAACTGGAGCCAGGTGCTGGTATTCGTATCGTCGGGCAGGCGCGCGGACAACGTGGTGCGCAAGCTGGAAAACAACGGCATACAGGCCCTCGCGCTGCACGGCGACAAAAGCCAAGGCGCGCGCACGGACGCGATGCAGAAATTCCGCAAGGGCTCGCTGCGCGTGCTCGTGGCCACGGACTTGGTCTCCCGAGGCATCGACATCGGGGGGCTCCCCTGCGTCGTCAACTACGAACTGCCCCGCTCGGCCCGCGACTACGTGCACCGCATCGGCCGCACCGGCAGGGCGGGCATGCGGGGCATCGCCATAAGCCTCGTCAGCCCGGAAGAGGAAGCGCACCTGGGGCTTATAGAAAAAACCGTCGGCCACAAAATAAAAAAAACGCAAGTCGCGGAAAAACCGTCGCCCAAGAAATAAAAGCGCCCGGCTGCTTGCAGCCCGGGCGCCAAAGACGCATATGCAGTTCCCAGAAAAGCTTTCTTTGATCGCCGATTCCCCCGGGGAATCAGCGCGACGACTAGCATTGCCAATTTGGCAATGCTAGTCGTCACTCTCCACGACATCCACCACGAAACCGTACTTGCCGGTGGTCTTGATGGTAGCGGCGATGTCCACCAAGGCGCCCGACACATAGATGTACTCGCCGTTCTTGATGGCGCTCACCGCGGAATCAAGCGCTTCGGAGCCCTTCTTGAAGTAGAAGAAATGCATCCGGTCCTCGGAGCGGTAGCATACGTACGCTTCCTTGGTGGCGGCAGGCACGTAGTAACCGGAAGTCTCCAGATCCTTGTTCAGCTTGACGCGCATGCGAACGTCCTTACCGAGGTAGGACTTCATGTCGGGATATTTTATCTCGGCGTAGGATTTATCGGAGGCCGCCTCGGCCGCGGATGCGTAGGTTTGGTAGGTTCCCGCCTTGGCGCCAGCGGCCACGGCATCGGAGATAAGGAACATGTAGGCATGCTCATAGATAGGCGCGAAATTCTTGGCGCCAGTTCCGGTGGACCCGATCAGCGGCAGTCCCAGGGCGGAGCGCCACTGGTTGACGTCGTCCCAGACCACCTTGCCGCCGCCTTCGCTCTTGATCTGATTTGAGAATTTGTCGAAGAACGCGGGGTCGGGCTTGAACTTGGGGTCGGCCATCGCGTTGCCCACGGACTTGTCCGTAAGATAATATAACTTATTGGCCTGCTTGCCGGACAGCAGCGAGGGGTCGTCCACCACTACGGTTGAGCCGGAGTTCCCGGCGGCGAAATAGCGGTAGACGCCGCCCATGTTATTGAAGAACACGTTGTTCTTGAGCGTGGCCTTGTCGTTGCCGAAGCCGTTGTTCAGGCCGTAATCCGTGCAGAACGCGATGATGTTTCCCTCTATGGTAAGGCGCGTTTGGCGGCCTATCAATATTCCATAGCCTTCGCCCAGGTGGCTCCACACGAAGCTGATGCTGTTGTTCTTTACGAGCGCGTAACCTTTGTCCGGCGCGTTATTGGGATCCCACAGACCCACGCGGAAATCGATGCCGCTCATCAGCGTGTTGAGAATGATGCAGTTGGATACTTCGTTCCAGGACTCCGGGTCTTCCTTGCTGCCGGATGCTCCCATCTGTACTCCTGGGCCGCCCGAGTTCATGATAACGCAGTTGCGGACTTTGCAGCCCGGTTTATTGAAGGCGATCAGCGGCGTTCCGATGGGGCCTATGTCTATCTTGAGGTCTCCGCTGGTCTTGTAAGTCTGCCTCGTGTAGCCGTCGATCACGAAACCGTCGATTATTACGTTATTCGCCTCGCCGTCCGTGGAGATCATGGCACTGCCGTTGTAGCTGGCTTTTGTAGGCGTAAGGGACAGGCCCCACGCGGTATCGTGCCCGCGCTTCTTGGCTTCGGCGGCAAGATCGGGATCCATGCCCCGGACCAGTATGGATTTGTACTTGAACGGATCGCGCTCGGTAAAAGTCTTGTTGTAGCCGCCCACGATCGCCACATTCGGCGTGCGGATAATCCATTTACCGGAGCCGCCTTCGCCATAATACACGCCTTCCGATACATGCACGACGTCCCCGGCATACAGGCCCATGGCAAGCGCCACCGCGATATCCCCATACGGATTAGCCTTGGAGCCGTCGCCGCTCTTTCCGGCGCTTACGTAGACATCTTTTGCCGAAGCAAAACCGAGCGCCAGCGTTAAAAACGCGGCAAGGCAAACCAATTTGATCTTCATGGCATTCTCCTCCATATTGTTAGGTAAACTTTCGTTCCACCAAAGGCCCAAGTCAAGGTAATTCATGGTAATTTTACGATTGCCTCGGGAATAATTCAAAAAACGCAGGCTGATGAAAAAGGGCCTCTCTATTGACGAATGCACAAAAAGAAACATGCTTAACTATAACCTTGAATACTGCTGAAAGCGAATTTAGGGCTAAATCAGTTTTTTGTGTAGGAGGATTCTATGCGTCGCACACTCCTTTCAATGTTTCTCGTTTTAACGGCGGCTTTCGCTTTTTCCGAACCGATAACGGCAATGCTGGAACCCATGCCGCCCCTGATCAACGAAGACGGCACTGGCATGACCGTCGATTTGCTCAAAGCCGTAGCAGCTTCCGCGGGGTTCACGCTTACGGTTAAAATCGCCACATACACAAGAGCCAAGGCGGAACTCATGGCAGGCAGCATTCAAATCATGGGGCATACCCCCTATAAACTCGAAGAGCCGGCATTTTATGATTATGCACAGGAACCTCAATGGTACATTGATACTTTTTCCGATATCTATGTGTTGAAACCCGAGAATGCGGAAAAGCCGAAATGGAATTCGCTGAAAATAGGGACTCCGCGCGGAAACAAGGAGTTTATGGCCAGTATCTCAGGCGTTCCGGAAACGGCCTTTTTCGAGGATCAACTGGATAACCTGGTAAACATGCTGGCTGCCGGCAGGATCGATGCGATCATGTTCGAGCGATCCAGCACCATGTCCACGATTCTGAAACTGGGCAAAAAAAATATTTACTATAATACGGTCTCCAAGGTTCCAGCGAGTCTGGGCTTCGCCAAAACCGCTGCCGGAACAGACTTGATGAAAAGGCTGGACGCCGCGATCAAGAACTACAACAGCAAACCTATATTTGCCAAGTTCACGGTTTTCACCTCCCTTCCCGAGAAGGGTATCGTCAAGTAAGGGATAAAAAACATCCAAACAGCCCGAACCGCAAATCCAGGGTTCGGGCAATCAGGGCAACTGACTTCTATTAAAAAATCTAGATGACAAACTTTGATTTTTTGTATATAATAAAATATGAACGTGAAAACCTTTACAATCATATTTTTACTCTTGGTATCTCTTACCGTACTTTCCTGCATCAACCCAGCAGAGGAAGTAGCTACACCGCTTAAACTCAGCGCCCTTTCGATTAAGGCGTCCACCATCATCAAGGTAGGTTCCAATGAGTCGCTAACACCTGTTTTTACTCCGCCGGATGCCACAGACAAATCCCTTACCTGGTCCAGCACTGCCGAATCCGTAGCCACGGTGGACAATATGGGCAAAATTCAGGGAATCGCTGTAGGTACGGCAACTATAAAAGCGCTCGCTTCCGACGGCGCCTTTGAATCTACCTGCGAAGTAACCGTTACTGCCGATCCTGCAGACCCTACGGACCCTGCGAATCCTATTGATCCCATTAACCCTGCCGATTCTACGCTAATCTACGAACAGTCAGCCGGCAACTCCTGGCATTTTGTAGGACAGTCTAATTATGTAAACACGTACCGTGGTTCTTACTGGATAGGTCAGTCCATGAACCTGTCTCAAGCAATATTCCACCTGAATTACACAGGAAACATATCCGCGATCAATTACCAGGCGTCGGTCTGGTTAGTGGATGTTGCAAACAAGCTGGAACTTAAAACCTGTCTGGGAACTTCAGCCCCAGTAGCCGGCTCCGCTATTACTGCCGATTCCTGGATATCGTTCGATTTCCCTTCCCCCGTTTCTGTAGTTTCCGGCAAAACCGTCATCCTGGTGTCACGTGTCGATATCGAGAATGATGATGTAGTTAATATGCTGCAGATCAACAATAATTATGATTCTCGCGATGCCGATAACCAGCAGATGAACGTCCATTATGCCGGTACGCTTCTGGCCGGCCGCCGCCCGGGCGACGAAGACCAACCCGAGCCTTTTGCGGTAGACATCAGGCTTTACGGCAACTGGACCAGTACGGCTTCGGCTGCTGAATATCCTGCTCCTCCGATGCGGCTAGTTCGTACCGACTTATCCGATACAGCGGTAAACCTTAGCTGGGTTAACAATAACGTTTCTGTATCCGTAGCTTCATACAAGGTCTACCGGTACGTTCCGCTCGATGCTTCGCTTGTATTCATACAGGATGCGAGCGGCACAAGCACAAGCCTTACGGGGCTCAGCGGAGCTGCAAACCAGCAATTCGTCGTAACTGCGGTGGGGACGAACGGCAACGAGTCATTCTATTCGGACCGTGCGCGCGCAACGGCGGGAGAAACTGTCCGGTAGCAAAGTCAGGAAAGAGGAGTAAAGCTTGAACATCGGCTGTGTCGCTTACCATAAAGACAAAACCACGGGAAGCATGACTGCGGAATGGAATCTTGCAAACGGCACGAGTACCGTCTGCGGAACAGGAATTGCTTCTGGCACCCCAGGTTCTACCTACGAAGGTATCTATCAAATCGAGTATATCGACGAGAAAGGCGCAAGCACCGGGAGATACGAACTGCGTATTCTGGAAGCTGGAAAAATCTTTAAGCTGGAATGGTACCGAGACGGAGAGATACGATGCAACGGAATCGGCATGATGCTTGGAGATTCCTTGATCGCCGGCTGGAGCAAGGTAACGACACCATAAGAATCAGCCAAGCTTTTCCAGGTCAGCCAAATCCTGCAGGCGGCCAGAAGTCTTCTTGTTGGCGATGAGATCCTCTTGGAAATAAGTGATATTTCTATATCATCAACTTTGATCATCTGCCTTCTGGCATGTGCTTCCCGTGTATCTATGCCGTCAGCCTCGTCTAGTATATCGGTCTGGATGGGAGCCCTGCCCATCCGGTAAACGCTGCCCTTTTCCCTGAACTTTGAAAATTGCAGCGGAGGGGCACCAAAATCAGAGAGGGCATGCTGTAATTTTACAAAATTTCCATCGTCTACGGCAACCAAAAAATCAATATCTTTCGTAGCCCGAGGATGACCAAAAACCCCTGGAGTCTTCCGGTACTTGCCTCTGAACCATAAAAACACCCTTAGATACGTGATGGTCTGGAGTTTTTTCTTGATGCTGCCCGCAGCCCAGTATCGGGCGTCTTCCTTGTCTAAGTCCTCGGCCATGTCCAGAGCTGCGCAGGTTTTATCCATTTTCATATGCATATAATAAAATACCGTACATTTGCGCTACTGAATAGTGGAACATGCTTTATAATGTCCTTGCGGAATTTGCAAAATGCCATACACTTTTCAATGGAACTATTTTTAATCGCGCGGCAAGGAGCATATATGCAGGCAGGCGACACACTCAACAGTTCTTACGTTCTGGAATCCCGAATCGGGAAAAGCCTCCTGGGGGAAACCTGGTTCTCGGTCGCGGGAGACGCCTGCATCAACGCGCGACCGGGCGCAAAGCTCGTGCTCAAGATTTTATCGCTGGGCGACATGCCCGACTGGAAGGGCTACGACCTGTTCGAGCGGGAAGCCGCCGCCCTCAAGTCCATGAATCATGAAGGCATACCGCGTTATGTGGATTCCTTTCGGCTGGAGCAAGAAGGGTCGCAATTCATCGTGCTGGCAATGGAGCGGGTAGAAGGGCAAAACCTGGCTACCGAAGTTGAAAACGGCAGGCGCTTTACGGAAACCGAGATACAGGCCATGATAGCCGACATACTGGAAATCGCATCCTATCTCCACGACTTGCGCCCACCCGTGATACACCGGGATATAAACCCAAAAAACATCATGCATACACCGGACGGCAGCATAGCCCTCGTGGATTTTTCCGGAGTTCAAGACGCCGTTCGCCTGGCCTACCGCGATACGAGCACGATGGTCGGAACCGCCGGATATGCGCCTGTGGAGCAAATTTCAGGCCGGGCAAGCGTGCGCTCCGACCTGTACGCCATCGCCGCGACTGCCGCCTTTCTCGTAACACGGAAACATCCGTCTGACCTGCCGCTCAAAAATATGTGCCCCGATCCCGGAGCCGTCGTTGAACTCTCGCCTGCCCTCGCCTGCGTCCTCGACAACTATCTGCAGGCAGACGAGGCAAAACGCAATCTGCCAGTCGCCGACGCTATTGCCATCCTTCGCGGCACAAAAAAACCATACCAGGAAATCCTTGCCGCGGAGCCGGCTCCCGTAGCGCAATCGGGCGATTTACCCACGTTCATGCGCGAAGGCCCGCTGGCGGAAGCGCTGGGCCGCCTTACGGACAGGTTGACAGAAAGAATCGGCTCGGCAAGCG
Source organism: uncultured Treponemataceae bacterium (assembly GCA_964485395.1). GTDB lineage: Bacteria > Spirochaetota > Spirochaetia > Treponematales > UBA12059 > JANNSO01. The sequence continues at coordinate 76,914 of CAZAJF010000016.1, forward strand.
ACAACGATGCCCCCGTTCCCGTATTCGGTGCCGTTCCCGGCGCCAACCATGTTAAATCCGCAAAACCTGAATCGCTGCCCAGCGACAGTAAAGTAACCATCGTCTCGAACCCGACGATTTTTTCTATCGATATACCAAAAGCGGGCCTAAAAGGCGGCACAGTGCTTTTTGGCCTGGGATTCTCCGCCATCTGGCTGGGTTTCGTGGCTTTCTGGACCTTGATGAGCATCTCCATGGGCGCACCGATTTTCTTTACGCTGTTCTCGGTTCCTTTCTGGGCGGTAGGAATTTTCATGGCGCGGATGCTGGTAGTACCGGCCTTTACCGACACGAAGCTCAGCATCGCTCCGGAAACGGGCTTTAGCATGACGGATGTCTTTCTCGGCAGAAGCAAGACAAAAAACCTGCCTTTAAGCGACCTTGGAGCCTGCTCGGTGCAAAAATCCAATGTTTCACAGAACGGCCGTACGGAGTTGGAGATTGTTCTGGAAGCGGGCACGAAAAGCATCCGCTTCGGCCGAGCGCTTTCCGATCGGGAAAAGCGCGCCATCGCCTCTTCGATTTCCGCATGGCTTACTGCGTATCGGCGAGACAAATAAACCGGAGTCCAGGACTTAGCTTGGCCTCCCTGTCTCAAACGTTGACCTCATTTTCAAAATGCAGGCATTTTGAAAATTCTTGTACAACGACCAAATTCAATTCGCACGGCGAATTGAATTTTCCGACAGACAAAAATCTCCGCTCGCGCGTCTATGAAGGTGATGAGTATGCACCATAAATCCAAATTGGAATCGGCGTATCGCGAACACGGAGAGCGGATTCAATCCTGGCTGGCGTCAAAAACCGATGACGAACAAGCCCAGGATATACTGCACGACGTATTCGCGCGGGCGTTTGCGAACATCGACGCCATGGAGCCTATACGCGACATCGCGAATTGGCTGTGGCGCATGGCCGCAAATGCCGTGCGCGACTCATGGCGAAGGGCAAAAACACGAAACAGCCTTGTCGAGGACACAGACGGAGACTTTGCGGAAATCGTTGCTGGTACCGGCTACGATCAGGCAAACGAGGCTGAACGGGGTGAGATTCTATCGGCTCTCAAGGCATCGATACGATCGCTGCCCGAGGAGCAGAGGATGGTCATCGAGGCGCAATGCCTCTCTGGCGAAAGCTTCCGCTCCATAGCCGCGCGCACGGGCATACCCATCGATACGCTGGCATCGCGGAAGCGCTATGCGCTCGCAAAAATAAAGTCGGCTATGCAAGATTTTTTTTAGGAGGATTATCATGGGATTTTTCAAGGAAAACGAAAGTATCAGCTCCAAGATACTTAAAGTAACGGGTATCGTCATCGGCGGGCTTGCGATGGCCACGCTCATGGGTTTCGTATTCGGCTTGCTCGTCATGTGGCTCTGGAACTGGTTGATGCCCGAACTCTTTGGCCTTAAAGTTATCTCGTTTTGGCAGGCATGGGGACTCGTCGTACTGTCGCATATCCTCATAAAGCCGGGTTACGGCGCACCGGGCAAGGCCGAAGGTCCCAAAGGACGTAAAAAAGATTTCAAGTGCGAACCGGATTCGGAAGTTGATAAAAACGCTTCCAAGGGAGAAACACCAGACATCGCCGTCAATACTTAGGCTCTAAAAAACGAAAAAAACGGCTCCGGAGACGGCGCCGTTTTTTTTTAGAGTATAGGGTCTTTCTCAAAACAGAGTTTTTGAAGTCTTCTATAGACAAAAATCTCCCACCGAGTGTCCATATATATGATGGGCATGAACAATAAGCAAAAAATTAAATCCGCATACCATGAACACGGCAATCGCATGCGCTCATGGCTAACTTCGAAAACAGACAGCGACCGCGCTATGCGCTTGTCAAGATTCGGGCGGCAAAGCAGGAATATTTCCAGGAGGAAAGCATGACTTTAATGAACAACGGTAAACTCATCGTTCTTCGGGTTATTCTCACCGTTCTGGCCGTAACCGGCTCGTTCGGCCTGGTCGTGATGATGCTGCGGAACTGGCTTATGCCCGATATCTTCGGCCTAAAGGCAATTTCATACCTGCAGGCATAGGGCCTTGTAATACTGACACACATCCTCTTCAAACTGGGCAAAGGAAAAACCGGCACATCGATGTTGACCCACGTCCTTTCAAAAAGGTGGAACGGCAAGCTGATGGACAAGATAGCTCGAAAAAGGCCTACACCAGCCCAAGCTGCCGCGGCTACGGTCCTGGTCCCAGAGGCTAGAGATAGCGTCTCAGTGTAATCAAGGCAATGCCTGTCGCGCCTCGAATGGGTTTAGGAGCGCAATGCCGAAACCCTCGAAATCTCTGACGTTTCGCGTGGCAAGGACGAGACCGTGCCGCCAGGCGCTGGCCGCTATCAGCGCATCCGCTTGGTGCACAGTCCTGCCTTCGGCGGCAAGCCTTCCCCGGGCTTCTCCCGTCCAGATAGCCATTTCTATATCAACGGATACTACTTGCGCAAAATTTGCGCAAAAACGATGAAACCAGGCTTCTTTTTCGTACAATGCCTTGCGCCGCAAGCCGGATATGATTTCTTCAACGGTAATAACGCTCAGGCTCAAGCTTTCGAGGTTTTTAAACCAGGCAGCAACGAGAGGATCAGGCCTTGGCCGCATAATCTCGCTGAGTACGCAGGTATCCACAAGAAAGGCGCTCATTAAAAAGCTGTCTCAATATCTATGCGGTCAGTTCGGGGAAGAAGCTCAAAATAGCCTTCTCGGTTGTTAATATCTGCCAATTCCAGTAAATACGTGGCCAGGCCCGGCTGGAAAGCTTGGCTATGCGCCTCAAAAAGCTTCCAGTTGACAAGCACTCCTGCCGGCTTGCCGTGACGGAGTATCATTTGAGGCTCAATGCTCGAAGCATCAAGCAGTTCGGAGAAGCGATGCTTGGCTTCTGCGGCTGTCCATTGCATTTGTACCATATCAGTCTCCTATTGGTCAAATATAATGTAATATTGATCAAATGTAAAGTACAATATTTGAAATACCAAATAAATCGGGATAATCCTCTTTGGAAATTACTACCTTTTCTTGAGATGCCTTTCTTTAACATTAATGTTATATTGTTCTGATACATTTTCCTGGCCCGTATGGGCAGGATGGAGGAACCAAGTGAAACGAATCACAGGACTAATGCTGCTGGCCATTCTCGTGGCGGTGTTGAGCATGGGTTGCGTCCCCGGAGACGGCAAGAACAACATGGAGAAACCTGCCGGCTTCTTTACCGGTGTCTGGCACGGCTGGATAGCCCCGGTCTCGCTGATCATCAGCCTTTTCGACAAGAATAGCAGCGTTTTCGAGCGCTACAATACCGGCTGGTGGTACAACTTCGGCTTTTATATCGCCATCGTCGGCGGTTTTGGCGGCATATCGTTTACGCGCAGTAAATTCCGCTCGCGCTCGCGCAGACACGAAGAATAGATGGAGAGGAAACGATGGGCATAACGATAATCATAGTCGGCGGAATACTACTCATGACCGTGGCCGCCGGTTTTTTCGACATGATGGGAAAGTCCAAGAAAAACGCAGGCCAAGGAATTTCGGCCTCGCAGCTGCAGGACCTCGAAAGCCGTTTGTCGAACCTGGAAGTCCAGATCGGCGAGCGCGATCGGCGCATCGAACAGCTGGAACAACACGCCGAATTCACGAGCAGGCTGCTCGAGGACAAGTCCAAATAAAAACCTGATGATAAATCCTTGCATCGCGGATCCGGCAACGTTTCCGCGATGTTTTTTTAACCTGCGCTTAGCCTTTGATGCTTCCTTCCGTCATTCCCTTGATGAACCACTTGGAGAATACCAGGTACATGACGACGACGGGAATGGACGCCATGGTAAGCACGGCGAATACGTTGCCGTAATTCGTCTGGTATTGGCCGAATAGCAGGGCCGTCGCCAGCGGGACGGTCTTTACGGAGTCCGACTTGAGCAGCACGAGCGGAAACCAGAAGTCGTTCCAGACGGGTATGAAATTTACCACGGCAACAGCGGCGATCGCCGGGCGCAGGAGAGGCATGATGATGCGCACGAAGATGCCCGTCTCGCTGCAGCCGTCGATGCGGGCCGCCGAAATCAGCTCGTCGGGTATGGAACGTATGAAATCTGTCAATATGAATATGCCGAAGGGAATGCCCATGGCGATGTTGACGAGTATTACGGAGCCGAGGTTGTCCTGCAGGCCGAGGTTGATCATCAGCTTTAGGATGGAGATAGTACCCAGTTTTATGGGAATTATGAGACCTATGAGGAAAAACGCGTAAATGGCGGCTGAGCCGCGAAATCTGTGCTTGGCGAGGATGAACGAGGCAAGCGAGGAAAACACGACGATGACGAACAGCGACACGCACACCACGACGATGCTGTTCTTGAAATATGTTATATAATTTGAACGGGCGATCATGTTGACGTAATTGTCGAAATACAGCGTCTTGGGCAGTCCGAAAGGATTCGTGAACACGTCGGCATTGGGCTTGAGAGAGGTGACGATCATGAGATACAACGGGTACATGATGACCGCGACATACGCGAACATGATCGCGTAGTAGAATATTTTCTTCCTTTTTTCCATCTCAGTCCTCCTTTCGCCCTTTTACCTTGAACAGGTAATACCAGACCGAGACGCCTATGGAAACCACGAAAAACATAATCGTGGAGACGGCCGCGCCCATTCCCATGCCCCAGCCGCCGCGCACCGGCGTGGAGAACGCCGCTCGGTAGAAGAGCGAGCCGAAGAGATCGGTGGTATAGCGGGGATTGGCCATGGTCGTCGTCATGGCGTAGACGATGTCGAACTGGGTAAAGTCACCCACAAAGATGAGCAGGGTAACGATTCCGATGACGGGCTTGAGCGCCGGAAGTATAATATAGCGCATTTCCTGGAACCAGGAAGCGCCGTCGATCCGGGCCGCCTCGAGATGCTCCACGGGAATCGCGTCGATGCCGATGGTATACAGGAGAATCGACTCGCCGATGAACTGCCAACTGATGGCTACGGCGAGCGTGGGAAGGGCCGTAGCCTCGTTGCCCAGCCACGGAAAATTGCCGAACAGTCCCCAAATCGGGTTGAGCATCTGCCTGAACAGGAACCCCACCACGAGCACGGAAAGCGTCGTGGGAAGGAAACTCAGCTTCCTGATGAAAGAGGCCCCCTTGATGGCCCTGGTAACCGCCAAGGCGAGAAAAAAGCCCAGCAGGTTCTGAAGGAGCGTAACGATCAAGAAGAACACGAACGTATTGGAGAAAGCCCCCCAAACGCGCTCGCTGAAGGAAGGATCGGTGAATATTTTTATATAATTGGCGAAACCTACGAATTCCGTGGGAACGAGCCCGCTTCCGGAATAGAAGCTGAGCCGCATGGAATCCAGGATGGGAACAAGCAGGATAAGAGAATATATCAGCAACGCGGGAAGCAGGAACGCGGACCTGAACGCGAAAGTTCGCAGCACTCCCGGCTTCAACCTCTTTTCTCCGGCTTTTCGTTTCATGGAATCTCCTTGTGAACCGGCGGGCCGGACGAAAGCCCGACCCGCCATATTATAAAAAATTTACTTCTTGAACGGGGCATACCATGAAGCCAGCTGGTCCTGCACATAGGCGGCAGCCGCTTCGGGGGTATACTTGTCTATCATCATGCCGGGAAGGGCCACACCCATGAGGGAGTTGCCGCTCGGAGCCTGGGCGCTCATCTTTTCCCATACCGTGCGCACGGTGAGGTCGGCGTTCGCCGCCGCGTCGAACATCTTCTGCGCCAGCGGATTGGTAAGCGTCACCTTTGCGGGAGTATACGAGAAGAAGCCCGGAAGCTCGTTCATGATGGCCTGGGCATATTCCGGACCCGACACCCACTTGGCGTACTCGAGCGCGGCTTCCAGGTTTTTGGAATTCTTGTTTACGCCGATGCCTGCGTCGACATGGAAGCAGTACTGAAGCTTGTCGCCGGCCTTGGCTACGGGCGGAGCGAACCAGCCGATCTTGGTGCTGTCGGAGCCGAGATCCTGGAATACGCCGATTTCCCACGAACCGCCGATGAACATGGCAGCCTGGCCCGAGCCGAACATCTGCTGCATGCTCACGTAATCGAGCGCTTCGTATCCTTTGGGCAGGTATTTCTGCAGGGAATCGACCGCCTTGAAAGCGGCGACGAAGTTAGGATCGGTCAGCTTCATCTTGCCGGCCATGAGAGCCTGCCTTGCGGCCTCTCCACCGTAGAAATTCGCGCCGAGGCCGGAGAATACCACTTCGTACAGGGTCCAGTCGTCCAAGGCTCCCTGCGCAAAAACTTTCTCCCCGCCTTTTTTGAGGGTCTCGCATACGGCGATGAACTCATCCCAGGTAGCCGGCTCCTTGAGCTTGTATTTATCAAAAATGGCTTTCTGGTAGTA
>CAZAJF010000017.1:0-52518 GCA_964485395.1 uncultured Treponemataceae bacterium
GCCAGCTCTCCCCTTTTCTGAAAAGACCGTTGCACTTAGTACTTGAATTCAAGTAGCCTAACAATCGCTTTAAGCGGATAAAGCTATGTCACGGTTATATGCTGTCGCTACGCTCGGCATAAACCGCGCCATCTACGCTTTACCGCTTAAGCGTATGTTAGGCAGACCCTTCGGGCAAAAAGCAAATAGTAATATTTCATATCATATCAAAAAACATTCATTAAATCATTGCCAAAAATTGGTAAATAAAGGAAGAATAATCATGTATTTTATTATTGGTTTGGTTTTCGGTTTTATTGGAATTATTTTATTATTTTATTTCTCTATTAGATTAATAAAAGTTGGACAGGGAAAACTAAAATTACATCAACCAATATTTACACTTAAAACATACAAAATTATTGGCTTTTCTATTTTTTGTTTCTCCATAGCATTCACAATATTTTTATTAATACTATTTTTATTGTAAAATAAAATAGTATAGAAAATACTACTAACATTTCTAAATACTTTTTTAGATCACATCGAATTTATAAAGTACGTAATTATAATATGACAGTATTTATCATAAAATTAAATACAGAAATAAATAGAAACAAAGCAATCTATAAGCCTAATAGACAATTACAGTACTCAAAATACTAAAATATATTCCATATATTCATTATAGAAAAACAATAAGAAATAAATAAGAAAAATATTGCCTAAAAATTGCTTCAACTTGATTCGTCTATTGTCACGGTTTGTGCTATCGCTTCGCTCTTGATGCACAAACCGCGCTAATATACGGCCCGCAACTTAAAAATTGTTAGGCGGACCCGCTTTGCGCGCATAATAATAAGGAAAATTGATGGATAGTCAAATAAAATTACTAAAACCGAAGAATCAGAGCAATATGTTTTAATACAAATAAATGGATATATTGACGAGCCCAACGCCAAAGAAATATGGAAAACTTTATATGATCAATGCGACAGCATGAACAAGCATATCTTCCTTGATTTATCCAATATTGATTTTTTTTCTTCTGGTGGAGCGTCAATCGGTGGATTATATCAATTGCGATATAGGTTAGCGGATAATGATAAAATTGTAATATTGGTTGGATTAAACGATAAAATCAAAAATGACTGGCGGACGAAACCTGGGAGTGTTAAGGCTCAATAGTCTACCTGACTGATAGTCCGAATATCCGCCTGTTTTTTTACACTAGGTGCTGCGTACATCAGATCCACTGCCTTTGCCACATCCTCAGCGCGTAATAACGTCAGATGAGTATAAACTGCTTGCACACGCGTTAAAATCTTAGCCTCAGCGCTAGACCAACCAAGAAACGATTTGACGAGAAGCGGAGGTACAATAGCTACCAGAAGATTGGTATTTAACGTGTGCCGTGCAGAATGACAAGATATCCAACGGCCATCATCGGAAAGAAGGGTGGTCGCTCTAAATTCTTTGATTCGTTTTTCAAGGACATTATGCAATCCTTCGTAACCAAGTGACTTTCCGTCTATAGTGCCAAAAACAAAATCATCGTCAGATACCTCGACAGGCCAAGATTTCCACCAAACAAGCAGTTTATCAAGTGCTATCTTGGCAAGAACAATTTCCCGTACTTTCCCCACTTGGGCTTGCCAATACCATCTAATCCCTTATGAGCTTCTGAAATTTTACAGTGCCCCGTCTTTAAGTCTACTGCAGACCATCGTAACGCCCTCGATTCTCCCGCTCTAATACCTGTGCAAAACAAAAAAACAAGCATGGCCTCATCCCGTATCGCTTGGTTAGCTTTTAGTTCCTTGCGTGCAACCTAAGCTCCTGGCTTGATTGTTACAGCTCCTTCAACCTGAATCGCTATCGCAAGTGTCCTAGAGTGTAAGAAGCGAAATAGAGATCCGACCTCTTTCGGTGAAAGTATTCCTCTTACTTGCTTTTCATATTTGATTTCACCAACCTCAGAACCAGGATTTGTTTCAATGTCACCGCGAAAGCATGCTTCTGATAAAATAGTCTTAGCGGTTGCAATGCAATTGTTCACCGTATTCAAGCCCATGCCAGATGCCTGCAACCGACGCCGCAGATCAAGAAGATCGCCACGTTTTGTCTTGGCAATCGCATGTCCGGAAAAGATTTCGTCTTTTAGAAGATGTTTCATTAAGATTGCACGACATTGACTTAAGTGCTGCAATCCGATGCTATGGCCTTCCTGCCGGAGGCGTATGAAATGGGAGCAGGTTTCTGGAACGAAAAACGGTTTGGCGTATTCAGCAAAGGGAAGAGATGAAGAATCAGCTCGAAGATCGTCCATGCTAGAACGAATAAAATCTCGAGCGCATTCCTTATTAATCTCTCCAGTGGAGATTCGTTAACGTTTTCCGTCCTTACCAGTACACATAAAGTAATAGATCTTACTTTCTGGCCTCCGATAGGGTTCCGGATACTTCTTCTTCATTCCCATAAGTTCCCTCTTTCTGCATCCAATTTGAGTCCAGTGGGTGAAAACAATAAAAAACCCCAGCCGAAGCCGGGGCTTTATTTCCTTACTAAATAAGGACTTAACTTGCTCCCCCGCGCGGATTTGAACCACGGACCCAGTGGTTAACAGCCACTTGCTCTGCCAGCTGAGCTACAGGGGAATGCTGATTGAAAATCCTTTTCAGGTTCTCTCAGGCAGGGAAAAAATACAGGAAAGCATAAAAAATGTCAATATCAAAACAAGCAAATTTCAATACTGATTAAATATTGGAGATATTCCGAAGGCACAGTTAAATTAAAATAAACGAAGAATACATCTCTATAGGAATCCGAAGCTTATTTGCCACTTTGTTTATGGCTTGACTTGCCTGAATTGCAGTACTTTTATCCGGACATACGAGCCAGTATGCGCCTCCACCTCCCCCACCACTCAGTTTTCCGCCTAATGCGCCATTTGAAAGACCAGTTTCAAGGATGGTTTCGAGATCATGGGTAGTGAGTTTAAGACGCCGCAGTTCTTCCATGGCATGCGTTGCCAAAATAGCAATATCCATAATCGGCGCTACTTGTGCTTTTTGCAGCAACGAACAAGCTTCGCTTGAAATATTCCCTAAAGTGTCTATGGCGATTCTGGTCGAATTGTCGCCACGGATCATTGCCGCAGCGATTGAAGAGATATGCCCAGCACAATCAGCCTGTCTCGGGACGGCTCCGTAGACCACAGGAACTGAATTACTGCGTTTCATAGCTGTAATCCTTGGAGGGAACTCTTCGTTAGGATCGAAGCGAAGGAAACCACCGGAGGTGGAAAGCGCCGTATCGATGCCCGATGGTGTACCGTGAAAGGCTTTCTCGCCTTCATGAGCGGCTCTCCATATATCCAATTCTTCGTGTTTTGCCATAGACAAATTGCCAGGATAAGTACTTGAAGCCATTTTGGTCAAACGCGCGACCGCGACGCACAATGCCGCTGAGGAGCCGAAACCGCATGCTGGAGGAATATCGCTTTTTATGGTAAGGCGCCCATGAGGTAGTGGAAGTCCCATAAATGAAGAAATCCTGTTGAACAAAGCCAAAACGGTAATTCTGTATTTATCTTGAATATCCAGGATAAGTTCGGGAACCTCGGTATCGAGATTGAGCTCGATACCGGAGGAAAGGCCGAGCCCCAAGGCTGGATATTTATATAACACGGAATGTTCGCCAAAAAGAAGCAATTTCCCGGTTGAGCGCGCATTCAACACCATAGAGGTCCTCCAGCGGGTACGAGCGGGGCGTAATCAACGTTTTCACTTTTGCCGGAAAGGGGTGGAATCGCAATGCCTATTTCGTTACCCGCACCTAAGGCCTTGATGAAGTGATCGTGAGGAACATTCTCCATAAGGGCGCTTATGCCGATAAGGCTACCCAGCCTGATACCGGAATCGCGCGAACGGATCAAGGCGGAAGTAAAGCCGACATGTATCGAATTTCCCGGCGCATCTATGCACAGAGCCTCTATCGCGTCGCTAGGTTCGGCCAATGCCCGCAATAACGGATTTATTTCTTCAGGTTTCTCGAGGCGCATTCTGCTAAAAGCCGCTACTGCATGGGAACTGGATACCGATTTTTGACCGAACACGATCGATGCAGGGGGAAGCCACTCAACCGGAAGGGATTTCCACGTAGGCTGCTCGCCTCCGGTAAAGATACCCAGCCCGCCGTGCATCGATGTATAGATATCGTATCCTGAGCCTCGTCCGCCCTGCATCGCCCTGTGGCCTTTCAAGGCGATGGCCAGCGCGGAGGGCACAACCCGATCAGGATTCATTCCTGCGTGACGACATATAAGAAGGGCCATGGCTACTGCGCTCGCAGCGCTGGAACCAAGCCCCGTTTTCCCGCCCTCGGCATTAAAAAAGGCGCTCGTATCGATACGCATGGCCAGTCCCCTGGGCAAGATTCCACCCGATAAGGGAAGCAACTCGGCTGCAGAATCTAGTATGCCCCGGGCTAGCGGCAGGTCAGGCAGGGATCCAGAGGTCCAATGCAGTGAGTCCTTGCCCATAATCGCCTCGAACGACCAGTCGCGGGCCGGTTCGGCGCATGCAAGCGCGCGGGGTTCAATGGCTACGGCCACGCCCTTGCCTCCGGAGATTGTTACAAGATATTCACCGGTTAGAAGCAGGTTACCCGGAACGCTTACCGTCGTCTTCATTGCCCCAGTCCCTGAATGGCGAGGGGAATCGGATCGTTTGCGGGGAAGGCCTCTACGTAAGAGAGGTCCGGTATCTCCGAGTCTATGAAAGACCGTATCGCGGCGATTTCCGACTGGCTGCAAATAATCTTAACTTGAGGACCAGCGTCCATGGTCTCCCAAGCGCCTATGCCTCTTGACCTGAGGGCGGCGCAAGCCCGAATTACCGCGACGCTGGCCGGCAACCAGTAGAGAACGGGAGGATTCGCGGCCAAAGCACTTGCGTGCATGCGCGAATAGGAAAGACGCGCTGCATTGCCGAGTTTCTCCATATCCTTGAGCGCAAGGGCGGATAAAGCCTCCTTGGCCAATAGCCTCGAGTCTTTTACCCAGGCAGGGTAATACGGAGAACTTTGGCGGGTAGATTCCATAGCCCCCCGAGAACTGGCTTCTTTGGGAAGCTTACTGGTTATTACGACAAGCACCCGAAATTCGGGCCAGTGACCTGCGGAATAAACACGCTCCGCATGGCTGGATCCAGCCGGCAGCACGGTAAAGCCGCCATAGACGGCCCGTGCTGCGGATACTGAACCGAGCCTTGCCGAGGCGCTGGCTTGCCTCCGCTGGGACTCTGTTAAGGTCAGGTCTCCGCCTGGAATATTTTTAAGCATGGTACGGCAATCCTTGTCGGCAAGGCAATGACAGCCGAGCGCCAAAGCCGCAAATCCGGAAGACGAGCTTGCGAGGCCAGATGACGAAGGAAAAGCATTGGAACTGGATGCTTTGAAAGCCATGCCCTGGCAATCATACATAGCCCTGACTCCGGAAAAAAAAGGCTGGAACCGCAGCGGCGGCTGGATTGCGCCGTCAAGTTCCACGATGTCGGGCCGTCCCGGCTTTACGCAGCATACGGTGCTCGTCGTTACGAGTCCTCCGAGCGTTACAGCTACGCTGGTAGTTGCAGGCAGGTTGGTTCCCGACAGCTGCTTTCCCCAGTATTTTACCAGGGCGAGACTTGGATTGGTTCGAATCTCCACGCATATTCCAGGCGGGTAAGAACCGGATTTTCGTTTCATGGCTGCGTGCCTCCGCTTGGGCTATCGGGATCGGAGTCCACGCCGGACATCAGTCTCGCGCGCAAGGCGGCTTGGGCGGCCGTTAATGTGAATATTTTTTTCCGGGAAAGGTCGTCGGCCACGATCCGAGCGAGGGGTCCCCTGGCTCCGGCCCTGTATGCAAGGCGCGCCGCATGCAGCTTCATATGACCGCCCTGGATTCCACCGGTAACGAGAGCGAGCAGCGCGGCGAAGTTCTGCGCGAGACCGAGGGCTGCGGCAATCCTCGCCAACTGAGTTCCCCCGGGGTTCCCAAGGAGCCTTAGGCATGCGCGCGCCGAAGGGTGCAAGTCTACCGAGCCGCCGACCGTACCCAGTGCGAGCGGAAGCTCGAGAATGCCTTCAAGGAAATCCGCGCCGCAGGTAAAATGGCTGAGCGAAGAAACCGAACCGCTCCTGGCCGCATATGAATGCGCGGCGGCCTCGATGGCGCGCGTATCGTTCATCGTCGCCGACGCCAGGGACGCGATGCCGTTCATGATCCCTTTATTATGCGTCACCGCGCGATTCGGGTCTTCGTTGGCCAGATCGCACGCAAGCGCTATCCGCTGCGCAGCCTCGCGCCCAGTATATCCCCTGGCACCGGCTTGCAGCGTTGAAAAGGGCAGAGAGAAACGCGCGCCTGCCTTTCGATCGGGGGAAGCATTGGAGAGTATGCACATGAGCGATGAGCCTCCGGAAATTTCCTCAACCAGGGAACGCAAAGCCTCCGCGGCGGTATTAACGATATTGGCCCCCATGGCATCGCGGACGTCTATGCTCAATTCGAGAGCCAGCAATCCGGTCTTGGGCAGGCGGTATACGCGAGTCTTTCGCAGGCCGCCGCCGCGTCTTTCGAGACTCTCCAATATCGGGCGCAGGCATATGCGCAAGGCGGGGTCGGAATCCCTCAGCCGCCGCTCGCCCGACTCGCCGACATCGCGCAGGTAAATAAAAGATTGCATGACTGGTTCGTCAGCCCAGGTGGTAAAGCCCCCGCCCTTGGCGATTATGTGCGCGGCATAGCCTGCCGCGGCGATTACCGATGGCTCTTCCACGGCCATTGGAATGGAATAGACGGCTCCGTCGATGAGGAAACCGCCGGCTATACCCAAGGGAATCGGCGTTATGCCGACTGCGGTTTCCACCATGAGATCGGCTAATTCAAAGGCTGCGGGAGAAGCCGCGCCGGCCGATCGCTCGTCGTCATCGGAAAAAAATTCCGATTCCCAGGCCGCCTTGCGTTGGGCCGCCGATAGAGAGCGAAAACCACCTTGAAGAATGCCCTGCGTTTTATTTTCTTCCATAGGTGTACCTTCAGGATTCCCGGGACAGGCTATAGTCGCTGAGTTCGAGAAAAGCCTTGCGGGCTTCAGCTTGCGCGGGCTGTACAGTTTCGAAGCGTTCGAGGGCAAGCGTCGCGTAACGCCTCATTTTTTCAGCGACGTCGTGCGTTACGCCCAGGCTGTTCATCAAGTCGCGAACGATTTTGATATCCGGCCCGCTCAAGTCGGATTTGCCGAACAGCGTTGCCAGCATTGCTTTTTGGTCTGCGGAGGATCTGTCGAAAAGATACCGCCTGTGCAGCGTTTTCTTGTTTTCCTTGATATCTGAACCGGGGACTTTTCCCAAGGCCGCTGATTCCGCGAATAGGCCCAATTCGTCATCCTTAAGTTGGAAAACCATACCCAGGTACTCTCCCGCCTCTTCGAGGGCGCGAAGGTTTGCTTCGTCGGTTCCGGCGAGCAGGCAGCCGACCACAAGCGGCAGGCTGAATGTATAGCGTCCGGTTTTAAAGCGATAGAGTTTCAGGATATCAGCCTCGCTTGGTTCTGAACTGCCGAGCGCATCTCCATTCAGCATGTCCTGCATCTGGGCGACGCCGACGAGACAGAGTTCCGATGCGGTAAACGAGGCGACCGCGCGCATTCGGTTCGCCATCGTCTCGTTGGAGGCAGGCAGGGAAGATAAAACGCCGGTACCGAGAAAAAACGCAATGTCGCCCGCGCAGATGGCGAGAGAGATACCCGCATGCAAAGGATCGGCCGAGACAAGCCCGTTTTTATACTGTTCGTGGATCGTAGGCATGCTGCGGCGTATGGCATCCCGATCCATAATATCGTCGTGTATAAGGAGTCCAGCCTGGAACAATTCCATTGCGGCGCCCGCACGGTCGAGGATAGGATCGATGCTTGCGGAGGACGGGGCACAGAGCTCATATCCCAGGCGTACAAGAATACCGCGGAGCATTTTGCCACCCATGGCAAACGATTCGAGTTTCACAGCCAGATCCGTCCCCAAAGATGAAACATTGCCCAGAAAAGACGATTCAGAAAGAATCGTCTTTATAGACCGAGCGATGCCTGGACGGGCCTGGCGAAAATATTCAAGCACTTGGTGGCTCCCAATAAAAATCTACAACGAAATTATACTAAGCATGCAGGTTTTCCGTGTTTCTTTGCAAGGGCTTTAAAAAAACAAAAAAGCTCCGGAAAAATACTTGAGCGCATAGTATAGTATGTACCGGGCTCCTTGAATTATACAGTATTTCTGAATATACGCTATGGCTTCTCGGTAAAAACGCTTTTTTCAAGGACGGCTCGATTTTTACGCTAGCCGGAATAACTGTGTGCCCATGAGGTAATCATCCAGCCACGCTTGATTATTTCTGCCAAGACCAGTATTTTTGCTTGTGCGCTTGATGCTGTTATTCGAGCATTCAAGAAACTGACCTGCAAGGGATTATAATGGACAGACCCTGTTACGGCATTGGCGATATACGAATCTACGTTCCGAAAATGCTACTGAAGCTTTCCGATCTTGTCGAGGCCAGAATCGCGGAAAATCCGAATCTGGAGCGTTCTTTCGGGCGCGCCATGGCTATAACCGGGCAGCGAGCCATTCGCTTTCCTGCTCCCGGCGAAGATAGCGCCACCATGGCAGCGGAGGCGGCGTACAGCCTTCTCTCCGACAATTCCGGAAAAGCGCTGGCTGGTCTACGCTATATTTCCGTGGGTACGGAAACGGGATTGGACCATAGCAAGCCATTGGCGGCATACGTGCAGGGAATGCTTCAGCGCTCGGGGCTGCCGGTTCCGTCCAGCCTTGCTTCTTTTCAGGTACAGCACGCGTGCGCCGGCGGAACCTTGGGCATGATGGCTATTCTCGGAATGCTCGCGGCCACCGACCGTGACGAGACGGGCTTGGTCATAGCGACGGATATTGCGCGCTACACCCTGAAATCCACGGCCGAGGTGACGCAAGGCGCGGGAGCTGCGGCGGTTCTGCTTGAAAAGAACCCGCGGCTGCTGGAATTGGATCTCGACAGCACGGGACTCTGTTCCAACGACGTGGATGATTTTTTTCGTCCATTGGGCAGCGTAACCGCCATGGTCAAAGGCACCTATTCCATGGATTGCTATCACCAGAGCCTCGAGGAGGCTTTGCTGGATCATGCGGCGCGCGCCGGCCGCTCAGCGGTCGAGGTTCTCGAATCCACCGATTTCGTGGTACTTCACACACCGTTCCGCAATATGCCCGAGATGGCCATGAAAAAGCTCCTGGCCCGGCATCTGAACAAGGATGAAGCCGCTGCGATCGCCTGGCTCGAGGAACGCGGATTCTACCGTGGAATAGACCCTATCGCCGACATAGGAAACTCGTATTCGGCCAGCCTTTTTATTTTTCTGGCCAACTTGCTCAAGGATCGCTACAGCAAAATGGGCGACGATATCGTAGGAAAGAAGATTCTTCTCGCGTCCTACGGCTCGGGCAATATCATGATCGTCATGCAAGCCACCGTATCCAAGGAAGCTCCGCGCATAATCGCCGGGTGGAACATGGACGAGATGCTGGGTGGGCATATCCCGGCTACCATGGCGGAATATGACCACTGGACGCAAGGGATGGGACACGGCTACGGCGAAAAAGTGAAGCCGTCGGAAGCCACTTCGAAGTTCAGGCTGACCGGGGTTCGTGCTGACGGTTACAGGGAGTATGAGCATGAGCGGAGCGGAATCGATAGAAGGACGCAAGAACAGACACCTGGAACTATGCATCAAAGCGGATCTGTACAAAATTGAGGGTGACGGCGCAGGCTTCGAAAAAATAACTTTTTGCCATAAATCGATGCCGGAAATCGATGCCGGCAAACTGGACTGCTCCGTTCAATTTCTGGGACGCAGCGTAAAACTCCCGTTTTTCATCTCCTGCATGACGGGCGGCGCGACCAACGGGCTTTCCGTGAACCGGGAGCTTGCCATGGCTGCCCAAGCGCTCGGAATTCCGGTAGGCATGGGATCCATACGGGTTTTGGCCAGCCGGCCCGACCTTGCCGAGCAATTCAGGCTCAAGCGATGGGCACCGGACGTGCCGGTGCTTGCGAACATCGGAGCCGTTCAGGTACGCGACATGCCCGCTGCCGAGATACTCAGGCTCGTGGCCCTTACGGAAGCCGACGCGCTGGTAATACACCTGAACGCGGGCCAGGAACTGTTCCAGCCCGGAGGTGACAGGAACTTCACGGGAATCAGTGATGCCTTGGCGCGCTTCGCGGAAAAATCTCCCTACCCGGTCATCGTCAAGGAAACGGGATTCGGCATCGCGCCGGAAGAAATAAAATTCCTGTTGGATTCCGGGGTTGCCTACGTGGACCTTGCCGGGGCCGGAGGCACGAATTGGATCAGCGTGGAGGCTTTCCGCCTTGAAGGCGCCGACGCTTCGGTGGCGGAGGAATTCCGGGACTGGGGCTATAAAACGGCGCAACTGCTGCAGCGTGCGCCTACCGGCACGGAAAAGATACTGGCTTCGGGGGGAATCCGCACGGGCGGCGATTGCGCCAAGGCTTTAGCCCTCGGAGCCGTGCTTTGCGGCATGGCAACCCCGTTGGTGCGCTGCGCTGCCAGCGGCGGCAGCCAGGCGGTCGTCGATTACCTGGAAAGACTGGCTTTCGCGCTCAAGACGATCATGGTGCTCACGGGCAGCCCCACGATCGCCTCCCTGCGGCGCGAAGGCGTTATTTCTTCGGCTTCCTGACGGCGGCCTTGTCCAGCAGGCTGCTTCCCGGCTTTCGCGCTGTCTTCGCGGCGTCAATCGGTTTTGCTTTTTCCGCCGTGGTCTTTTTGGCTGGGGCGGATTTTTTTTTGCCTACGGGACTTTTGGCGTCCGCTTTTTTCTCTGTGGTGGCCTTTTTCGCCAAGGGCGCTTTCTTGCTTGCCGCAGGAGTCTTTATCTTGACCGGTTCGTCGAACAAGCCACCCGTTTCAAGAGCCTCCACGGACTTTACCTCGCGCGGAGCGATCTTCACCCCGTTGGCCTTGAGCCCTTTCACATCGAAGCTGGAAACCTTGAAAGTCTCCTCGGCGATCTTGAGCCGGCCTTTTGGCACGTAGCGAACCACGAATTTCTTGGAAGGTTCGGCGGTAAAAAACAAAAGCTGCGCGTTTTCGGGAACAAGGTGGTAATCCTTGTTCATGATCCAGCCTTCTATCTGCGCCCGCTTGATATACGGGTGTCCGTTTTTGGGATCCTTGTAGATGACGGTAAACACGACGCTCGAGAGGGCGTCCTTGTCCGCGACGGCGCAATAGGCCATCTCGCGGTCCACGAACAACTTGTCCGGCAGCGGGGTTACCGCGTACATGCCGGTACGCCGGATAACTAAAAGCTTGTCGAACGGGGACACGTCGAACAGGAATTCGCCCGATGACACGGCGCTGCCCAAATACCCGGATTGCCTGTCGTAACGGAGCGCGATATCCCGCCTCGCTGCTTCCTTGACGTCGACCTTGCTGAAGGACAGAAGCTTTGTTTTGCGTTTCCACGATGGGCGCAGCCCTGCGGCGATCTTGGTCAGGAACGCAATGCCGTACTCGGTCAGGTGCGCAAGGTTGTAGCGGGCTTCCTTGAGCTTTCCCTTGAGGATATCCAGTTCTTTCTTGGCTTTTTCTATGTCGAACAGCGATATGCGGCGGATGGGAATCTTGAGAAGGCGCTCCACGTCGTCTTCCGTTACGTCGCGCTTGATCTCCGAGGCGAATTGGGCAAGTCCGTCGAATACGGCTTTATACACGCTTTCCTGCGTCTTCTTGTTTTCAATCTGCTTATAGACGCGTTCCTCGATGAAAATGCGCTCGAGCGTGCGCGCGTGGATATCGTCCAGGAGCTCCTTGACCGTTACGTCGAGCTCGGCTTTCATGATTTTAAGGAGATGCTTGGCGTGATACCTGATGACTTCGGACACCGTCATGATGGTTGGCGTGCCGTCCTTGATGACGAGCAGGTTGCACGAGATGGACTGTTCGCACTGGGTGAAGGCGAACAGCGCGTCCACGGTATCGCCTGAGTATTCGCCGCGCGCCAGCTTAATCTCGATCTCAACCTTGTCGGTCGTGAAGTCGCTGATGGAGGCTATCTTGATGCGGCCTTTTTTGGCTGCAGCCTCGACGCTCTCGATGAGGCTCTCCGTCGTTACGCCGTACGGCAGATCCCGCACGACCAGGCGCTTGGGGTCGGAACTGTCCAGCGTCGCGCGGACTCGCACCTTGCCGATACCGTCCTCGTATTCCGAAATATCCACGAGGCCGCCCGTGGGAAAATCCGGATACAGGCTAAAAGGCTGACCGCTCAAGCAGGCTATTTCCGCCTCGATCACCTCCACGGGATTATGGGGCAGGATCTTCGTGCTCATGCCCACGGCGATGCCGTCCGCGCCCGTAATGACCACGAGAGGCAGCTTGGCGGGGAATGCGACCGGCTCGTGGTTTCTGCCGTCGTAGCTTTCCTCGTACTGGGTTATCTTGGAATTATAAAGAATTTCCTTGGCGAAGGGAGTAACGCGGCATTCTATGTACCTGGCGGCCGAGGCTTCGTCGCCGGTATAGATATTGCCGAAGTTGCCCTGCTTGTCTATGAACAGTTCCTTGTTGGCGAGAACGACGAGGGCGGAATATATGGACGCGTCCCCGTGCGGATGGTATTTCATGCAATGGCCCACGACGTTGGCCACCTTGTGGTATTTTCCGTCGTCAACCTCGAACAGGGTGTGCATTATGCGCCTCTGCACCGGCTTGAGGCCGTCGTCCAGGTCGGGGATGGCCCGATCCTTGATGACGTAGCTCGCGTAGTACAGGAAATTCTCGCTGAATATTTTCTTTACGTATGCCATTGTTTTCTTCCTGTCAGAGGTCGTTTATCAGATTGGACATGATGTAGTCGCGGCGGGTCGGGGTATTCTTGCCCATGTAGAACTCGAGCACCTCGGGTACGCCTTTCAAAGTCTGCAGGTCTACCGAGACGAGCCTCATGTCCTCGGCGATGAACTGGCCGAACTCGCTGGGGCTAATCTCCCCGAGTCCCTTGAACCTCGTGGTTTCCGAACTCGTGCCAAGGTTTTTCTGGGCTTCGTCGCGCTCCTTCGCCGTATAGCAATATTTCGTTTCCTTCTTGTTGCGAACGCGGAACAGCGGCGTTTCCAGGATGAATATCCTGCCCTGCGTCACGAGCTCTTCAAAAAAGGTGAGGAAAAAAGTAAGCAGCAGGTTGCGTATATGGAAACCGTCGTAGTCGGCGTCCGTGGCCAGCACGATGCGCGCATAGCGCAGGCCCTCGATATCGTTCTCGATGCCCAGCGCCATCATCATGTTGTAGAGTTCTTCGTTTTTGTAGATTGCCGTACGCTTGGTGCCGTACATGTTCTCGGGCTTGCCCCTCAGGCTGAATATGGCTTGGGTGTATACGTCGCGCGCGCTTACCATGGATCCGGTAGCGGATTGGCCTTCCGTAAGGAATATCGTGGAAAGGTCGCCCTTGTCGCCGTCGCCGAGGTGCAGCTTGCAGTCCTTGAGCTTGGGAATCTTGTGCTCGATTTTCTTTGCGGCCTCGCGGGCTTCCTTCTTGACCACGTTCAGTTCGGTGCGCAACTTCTCGTTGGTGACGATTTTTTCCTGGAGTTTCTTGGCGGCGGCGGGATTCCGCCGGAGGTAATCGTCGATACCGCGCTTGAC
The DNA here is from genome assembly GCA_964485395.1 of uncultured Treponemataceae bacterium. Taxonomy (GTDB): domain Bacteria; phylum Spirochaetota; class Spirochaetia; order Treponematales; family UBA12059; genus JANNSO01. The sequence goes on from CAZAJF010000017.1 coordinate 13,749, forward strand.
CTCCTGCATGATCCACGGCTTTATATCGCCGTTGCCCAGCTTGTTCTTGGTCTGGCTCTCGAACATAGGGTTCTTGAGCTTGATGGCCACCGCGGCCGCTATGCCCTCGCGTACGTCCTCGCCCTTGTAGGAACTTTGGTAAAACTCGTTGACGGCCTTGAGGAATCCTTCGCGGAACGCCGACAGGTGGGTTCCGCCGTCCGAAGTATACTGTCCGTTTACGAACGAAAAATATTCCTCTCCGTAATTATTGGTATGCGTGAAGGAAAATTCCATCTTGTCGCCGCGCCAGTAGCCGGCATCGTACAGCACGTCGGTGCCGGTCTCGTCCCTGAGCAGGTCCAGGAGGCCGTTGTCGCTCGAAAAATCCTGGCCGTTCAACTCGAGGGTAAGTCCCGAATTAAGGTAGGCGTAATGCCTCATTCGTTTCTCGACGAATTCCATATTATAGGAATAGTCGCCGAAGATCGTGGGGTCCGGGGTAAATTCGACGAGCGTTCCGTTTGGCTCTCGCTTTGCGTCGCCCTCTTTTTTTGACTTGAGCACGCCTTGCCCGAAGATGGCCTCAAAAAATTTTCCGTCGCGGTAGGATACGACGCGGAAATGCTCGGAAAGCGCATTGACTGCCTTGGTGCCCACGCCGTTCAAGCCGACGGAAAACTGGAATACGTCGTCATTGTATTTCGCGCCTGTATTGATTACCGAAACGCACTCGATAACTTTGCCCAGAGGAATCCCGCGACCCCGGTCGCGAACGCTCACGGAACCGTTCTGTATCGTGATGCTTACCCGCTTGCCGTGTCCCATGATGTATTCGTCGACGGCGTTGTCCACGACTTCCTTGAGCAAAATGTAGATACCGTCGTCCGGATTGGCGCCTACCCCCAACCGGCCTATATACATCCCGGTTCGGAGGCGGATATGTTCCAGCGACGAAAGAGTCTTTATCTTCGATTCGTCGTATTTGTTCGATTGTGTTGCCATGGTGCGGAGTATACCATAAAACCGCGTCCAGAGAAAAGTTCCCCGGAAAAAAATCCTAGGGAACCACGACGACCCGGTTGCGGCCTGCCTTTTTTGCCTGGTACAGGGCATTGTCCGCGACCTCGACCAGCCGCGTCATTTCCTCCATGCCGGACGGCACGAACGAGGCGCCGCCGATGCTCAGCGTAACCGAAGGCTCGACGTCGGAAGCCTCGTGCTGGATATGAAGATTCTGCACGGCCGCCCGTATGCGCTCGGCCACCTTGGCGAGACCTTCCGCGGAAACACCGGGTAGCAGCACGATGAACTCCTCGCCGCCGTAGCGCGAAACCGTATCCTGCTGCCGATCGAGCGATTTTTTTATAACATCCGCGACCTTCATGAGGCACTCGTCGCCCGCCTGATGGCCGTAGCAGTCGTTAAAGGGCTTGAAATGGTCGATGTCCGCCATGAGCACGCCCAGCGGTTCCTGGAGATTGATGGCGGCGGCGAAACGACGCGACAGCTCGAGGGTGAGGGCCCTGCGGTTGAAAAGGCCGGTGAGCCCGTCGTGGGAAGCCATGTCCTCCAGCTTTTCGTTGGCGTTCTCCAACTCCAGCTTGAGCTTGGACAGTTCCATGACCTTGCCCGAGAGCAAAGCCCTGCTCCGGATCACGAAAAGCACGCCGATCATACCTCCAAGGAATAGAACGTAGAGCAGGATGGCCCACCAGCGCAGCCATGGAGCGGTGGAAACTTCCATGAGGATTCCCGAGCCTTCCTCATTCCACACCCCGTCGCTATTGGATGCCTTGACCCGGAACCTGTACTTGCCGCCGGGAAGATTCGTATACGAGGCATAGTAGCGCGAGCCGCTATAGACCCAATCCTCGTCGAACCCTTCCAGCATATACGCATACTGGTTAAGGAGCGGGTCCTTGTAAGCCAGCGCCGCGAAGGTAAAGGCTATGTAGTCGTTGTTCCATTCGAGCTTTACGTCTTGATCGAACCAAGGAGCCACGGAGGGATTCAAAGGACCGGAGTTCAGGTTGATTCCCGTAAACCGAACGACGGGGTTCGCCTTGTTTTCCTTCATCAATTTCGGGTCTATCCGAAACAGGGCGTTAAAGGCGCCGAAATACAGTACGCCGTTTTTATTGCGGAATCGGCCTCCGGAAAATTCACTGTAGCGAAGCTCGCTGTTGGCCGTGTACGGTCGGAATCGATTCGTTGCCGGTTCCATGACCGACAGGCCGGTTGCGGTGGCTACCCAAATATTGCCCAGCGAATCGGACAGGATGGAATTGACGACATTCGACGACAAGCCGTCGCGCTTCGTCCAATGCCTGAAGGAATCGGTCGTTTCATCATATTGATTCACCCCCCCGCCGTTGGTGGCGATCCAGAGCACGCCTTTGGAATCTACATGCAGTTCCCGGATAATCTTGGAGGTAAGGGTCTGAATGTCGGCGGGATCGTTTTTATAGTGGGCAAAGGTACCGTCGCCGTTGTAACGATTCAAGCCGTCGTTTGTGCCTATCCATAGGCGACCCTTGCTGTCGTAAGTCATGGCGTAGATCAGGTTGGCGCTTAAGCCCTTTGGATCGGAAACGACCGCCGGAAAATGCATGAACTTTCCGGTTTTACGGTTCCAGTACTCAAGTCCCTTGGTATAGGTGCCTATCCAGAAATTTCCGGTACCCGGCTCTTCAACCATGGAGTATACCACCGGATCCGAGAGGGAATCAGGATTTTTGGGGTCGTTGGTATATCGTTCGAACGAATCCGAAGCTTCCAGGTACCGGGCAAAACCTGCGTTGGTAAGAATCCAGATAGAACCTGTCGAATCTTCGTAAAGGCAGGTGATGATATCGTTAGGCAGGCTGGAGGCCTTGTTCTTGTCATAGCGGTAATGGCGAAAAGCCTTGGCGCCGGGATCGAGCCGATCCAATCCTCCATTATACGTTCCCACCCAAATTCTTCCCTTTGAATCCTCGAGAACCGCGTTAGTCTTGCCTGAAGACCGAGAGGCCGGGTTGCCCGCTTCGTAGGCATACAGCATGAATCCTTCGGGATCGCGGAGCATGTGGCTGAAACCGCCTCCGTTGGTTCCAATCCAGGTTTCGCCGGAATTATCGATGAACATGGAGTAGACCGTATCGTGGGCAATGGACCATTCGCGGTCGGTGCCTTTCTGGTAACGGGTTATCTTTGCGCTTGCCTTGTCCAGTTCGAACAAGCCGCCGCCCCAGGTTCCCGCGTAAACTCGCTTTTTATCCTGCGCATTCACGAAATAAATCCGGTCGTCATCGGTTTTATAGTAAACGCTCTCGCCGTTTATCGGGTTGTAGCTGCAGATACCGGCAAACCAGGCACCTATCCATAAAATCCCGGCGCTGTCTTCCTTGACGCTCATGATGTAATCGGAAGGAAACGGGTTGGCGGTTTTTTCACCGGGCCGAACCCGGGAGAAGCTGTCGGTATCCTGCAGATAGCGGTACAATCCGCCGCCGGAAGTTCCAACCCAAAACTGTCCTCTGGAATCAAGGAGGAGCGAACGGATCAGCCCGGATGAAATCATGGCAGGATCGTCTTTTTTGGCGGTATAATGGATAAAAGTGCCCGTTTTCTCGTCAAAGCGGTCAAGTCCTTCCAAGGTTCCCACCCAAAGGCGCCCATCCCTGTCGCGAGCGATGGAGATGACGACATCGTTTACGAGAGAATCGGGAACCTGGGCATCATGATGCCAGGCCTGGAATCTTTGCGTTCTGGTATCAAAACGGGTAAGCCCGCCGTAGGTGCCAATCCAGATAACTTCTCCGCCGGTATCAAGGAACATAGTTTGAATGAGGTTATGGGGAAGGCTGCCTTCATCGAAAGGCTCGTTTTCATAAACCTGAAAGGAGTGGCCGTCATAGCGGTGAAGCCCTCCTTGCGTACCGAACCATAAAAACCCGGCGGCATCCTGTACTATGGAAGATACCGAAGCATTTTCCAAACCTTCCCGCAAGGATATGTTTACAAACCGCGTATGGGTATCCTGAGCAAACAAAGAAACCACGCAATTTATTGATATAAATAAAATTAGCAAAATCAAACGGCTCACGCGAATCCGCATATCCAGAAAATATGGCATATTTTGTTGTTCCCTCTCCGACATACTACTATAATGACTGCCCGGGATATTTGCAAATATTAAATGCGGCCATCCAAAAATGGCGGAATTAGCCCGTTGCTCTTGCACTGTCGCAGCGCTTAGGATACATTTAAAGAGCGAGGGGAACTGTGGATCAAATATTCGACCGTCTGGGAAATCTGCTTAAATCATGGCTTTCGGACGAAGAGTCCACCGACAGGCAAAATCCTTCATCAAGCCGAAAAACCGGGGATCAGGACCTGGACGAGTCCATGGCCGAGCTGGATGCTTTCCTGAATGACGACCGCGAAACGCAGGAAAAACTACGCCGCGAAAAAGAAGCCCGCATGCGCGCGGAGGAAGAATCCCGAGTCCGAAGCGGCGGCTCCCGCAACCAGTCCGGCCCTCCGCAGAAACTGCTGGATGCGTACAAGGCTTTGGGGCTGAGTTACGGTTGCGACTTTGCGACGGTAAAAAGCACCTACAAGCGCCTGCTCAAGGAACACCATCCGGACAAGCACGGCAACTCGCCCGAAGCGCAGAAGAAAGCCACCACCACGAGCGCGCGGATCAATGACGCCTATCGGGTACTGGAAGCCTGGAACGAAAACGGCTCGCTGGGCGACGAATAAACCGAAAAAGCCGTCTGCTTTTCCAAAGCAGGCTAAAGTCCGGTTTTAACCCGGCCGACAATGATAACAGAACTATAGGGGGGATACCCAAGATGATACAGAGTCCACTATCGGCGTATAAAGAAACTAGGGTTCGGACGGCAAGCCCGGGGCAGATGATCGTCATGCTGTACAACGAAGCGGTTAAGCAGTGCGACACGGCCACGGACCTGATCGGCAAGGATCTCAAGAAGAATCCGCAGTTTATAGAAAAAGTAAACGCGAGCATAAGCAAGGTGCAGGATATCGTTACCGAGCTCATGGCCAGCCTCGACTTCGAGGCGGGCGGAGACATAGCCCGGGACTTGTTCTCGCTGTATGTCTTCTTCAACAGGGAATTGATGGACGCCAATATACAGAAAGATTCCAAGAGGATCGGCGGTATCCGGACCATGCTCGACGAACTCAGGCAGGCATGGGTGCATGCCGCGTCCCAGACACAAGGTTCCGGGGGAGAGGCACGCACCGGCGTGAACATCGCGGGCTAAAGAATCATGCAGAACAAAAGTCGGCTGACGCAAAAGGAACTGGATGAACGGGTTTCGGTATTGAAACGCTTCCGGGAGCTTCTGGTGCGCCAGCGCGACAAGTTCAAGGATTACATGACCGTCCTTGACCACCAACGCGCCGACATAGAAAAAGGCGACGTCGATGCCCTGGTAGCCCACGTAGAGCTGGAACAGGGCATGGTGGCCGAGATTTTCGCGGTGCAAAAGGTAATCGACCCGCTCGAGGACATGTACCGCGCCGCCTACAAGGGCATGGAACCCGAAGGCCTCCCCGAACTCAAGGATACCCTCACGGCGCTCAAGAACGAGGTTGTCGTACGTAATTCGGAAAATCGCGCATTGCTCAAGCAACGCATGGAAATGCTCCGCCACGAGATGATGACCATAAATAATCCCTACTCCAAAAGAAAAAGCGTCTATTCAGGAACTCCCGAGCCGAAAGCTCTGGATATCAGCGGCTAAAAGACGCTACACTCTATGCCATGGAACCATTATTCCTCATCGATGCCTACGGCATAATCTACCGTTCATATTTCGCGTTCATCTCCAAACCGCTGCGCAACCCGCGCGGGCAGAACATATCGGCCGCCTTCGGCTTCTTCCGCAGCATTTTTCAGCTGTGGGACAGCTACAAGCCAACGGCCATGGCCGCAGTCTTCGACTCGCGCACGCCCACCTTCAGGCATGTCATGTACGAACCCTACAAGGCCACCCGCCAGAAGACCCCCGAGGATCTGTATACGCAGATTCCGCTGGTGGAGGAAATACTCGCCGAGCTGGGTATTCCCATGCTCCGAACCGACGGCTACGAGGCCGACGACCTCATTGCCACCCTCGCCAGGCAATGCCGCGAGGAAGGTCGCCCCTGCTATGTGGTTTCCGGCGACAAGGACCTGCTTCAGCTGGTGGGCGGCTCGGTACGCGCCTTGAGGCCGGACCGCGACCAAGGCTTCATGCTGATAGGCCCGGCCGAGGTTGCCCAGGAATGGGGAGTTTCGCCGGAAGGCATCCTGGACTACCTGTCGCTCACCGGTGACGCGTCGGACAACATTCCCGGCGTTCCGGGCGTAGGCGACAAAACGGCGCTTAAGCTGTTGAACGAGTGGGGCAGCTTCGACGCAATCTGGGAGAACCTGCCTCAGGTAAAGCCCGATTCGCTCCGGGGCAAGCTTGAAAAAGGTCGCGAAAGCGCCATGCTCTCCCGAACCCTCGTAACCCTTGCGTACGACGTACCGCTTACCATAAAGAGCCTGGACGAACTCCAAGTACCCGCGTTGAAGCGCGACGAAGCCAGCGCGGTCTTTATGCGCGAGGGCATGCGGAGCCTCGCCACGCGAAAGGCGGCAGACGGCTTGGACAAGCTCGAGACGAAGGAAAAACCGCGGGCGGGCGAATTATTCAGCGACAGCGACATCAAGCAGGACAAGTTGCCCGACGGCTTTTCCAAGCCCGGAAAATACGAGACGGTCCTGACCGAGGAATCGCTGGACCGCTGGATTGGCGCGGCGATGAAAGCCGACTGCTTCTCGTTCGACTGCGAAACGGATTCGCTGGACGAAATGCGCACCATGCCCGTGGGCTGCTCCATCGCGCTGCAGCCGGGTACCGCCTGTTATATTCCAATTACGGCCGACGGCGGAACCCCGCTGCCCGCGGAAACGATACGTTCGGCGGTAAAGAAACTGCTGGCCCGGCCGGACGCGCTGGTTGTGGGGCAAAACCTCAAGTTCGACATGCACGTGATGGAAAATTGGGGATGCCCCATCCAAGGCCGAACCTGGGACACCATGATAGCCGCCTGGCTACTGGACCCCGAGCGGGATTCCTTGAAGCTCGAGAACCTGGGCGACTCGTTCCTCGGTTTCGGCGGTACGCCCTACGCGGACGTGGCGCCCAAAGGCACTCTGTTCTCTCAGGTATCGCTGGACAAGGCAGGCGACTACGCGGCAGAGGACGCGGACCTGGCGCTCCGCCTCAAGATTACGCTCGAGCCCCTTTTAAAACAGAAAAAGCTATTGAATCTTTTTGAGACCGTGGAGATGCCGGTACTGAAGCTGCTCGCGCGCATGGAGCGGAACGGCATTCTCGTAGATCCCGCGGCGCTGGCTTCCTTCGGCGCGGAACTTGAGGCGAAACTGGCTGAAACGCAGAAGGAAACCTATGCGCTGGCCGGGCGCGAGTTTAACATGAACTCACCGAAGCAGCTTCAGGAAATATTGTTCGTGGAGCGCAAGCTTACGACGGGCAAGAAAACCAAGACCGGTTTCAGTACCGACGTCTCGGTGCTCGAGGAGCTTGCGCGCGAGGATCCCCTGCCCGCCTTGATCCTGAAGCACCGCGGCATGCAGAAGCTCAAGAGCACGTACGTGGACTCGCTCCTCGAGCTGTGCAAGACCGAGAGCCGCATACACACGCATTACGTCCAGACCGGCACCGCCACAGGCCGCCTTTCCAGCCGCGACCCGAACCTACAGAACATTCCGGTGCGCGACGAGGACGGCAGGCGAATCCGCCAGGCTTTCGTCGCCGACGAGGACATGGTGTTCATCTCGGCCGACTATGCGCAGATAGAGCTGGTGGTGTTCGCGCACCTGGCCGGCGACGAGGAACTGTGCAAGGCTTTCGTCAGCGGCGACGACGTGCACAAGCATACGGCGGCGCTCATATTCGGGAAAGACGAGGCCGAGGTGACCCCTTCGGAACGGCGCGCGGCAAAAACAATCAACTTCGGCGTCATCTACGGCATGGGCGCGTTCCGGCTCGCGCAAGAACTGGGCATTCCGCGCGGCGAGGCACAGCGCTTCATCGACGCGTATTTCGCGCGCTACAACGGCGTGGCGAGGTTTATCCAGAAAACGGTCGAAGGCGCCCAGAAGGATGGATTCGTCACGACGATACTGGGCAGGCAGCGGCCCATCGGAGCCATACTCAGCCGCAACGCCAACGAGCGCCAAGGCGCGGAGCGCATAGCCGTGAACACGCCTATACAGGGCTCAGCTGCCGATATCATGAAACTGGCGATGCTCAAGGTCGACGCCATGCTGTCAGAGCGATTTCCCCGCGCCCGGCTGCTACTCCAGGTGCACGACGAACTTATAATCGAGGTGCCCCAAAGCGAGGCGGAAACCATAGCGGCCGCTGTGAAGGAAACCATGGCGTCGGCGTATCGGCTATCCATTCCGTTGCGGGCCAGCGTCGAGACGGCTAAAAGCTGGGGCGGCGTGCATTGATACTGGGACTTACAGGCAGCTATTGCGCCGGCAAAAACATGGTAGCCCGGATTCTCGAGGAACAGGGCTGGCATTGCATCGATGTGGACACGCTGGGGCACGAAGCCCTCGCTGCCTGCATCGATGAAGTGTCGGGCCTACTGGGCCCGGCTGTCGTCAACCCTGACGGCACCCCGAACCGTAAAGCGATCGGCGCGGCTGTCTTCGCCGACCCCGCCCTTCTCGCTCGCTACGAAGCCATCGTCCATCCCGCCATGTTCCGCCTCTGCGAGGAAAAAATAAATCACGCCGCGTCACGCGGAAATAAAATCTGCATCAACGCCATGATCCTGTATAAAATGCCGCAGGCTGTGCTCTGCGACGCCATCCTGGAGCTTAAGGCGCCGCTGTGCCGGAGAATCGCCAGGGGAATGAAACGTGACGGGCTATCCATGCGGAGAATAATGGACAGGATAAACAGGCAGAAGCCTCTATTAAAAAAAGGCGGATTGTTCGCAGCCAAGAGAATACGCCTTTCGAACGACGGAAGCGCTTCCGCCCTGCGGAAAAAAGTGCTGGCGCTCCTCGAGTCCCTCTCGCCCGCTTCCGGCCGCAACCCTCAAAATCCATAGCTATCGCGCTAAACTCCTGCGCGGAAAAACCGATAGTAATAGAGAGCATATGTCCAAAGACCGCAACGAGTATCGACGTATGCCCGAATGAGGGGGTTTCAATGATGGTGGAAACAAGAAAAGTATTCGTGGTGCTGTTCAGTCTGGCCGTAGCCGTTTTAATCGTCTTCGGTTTCGCGTTTCTCGCGCGCATGCAGGGAAAGAACAACGCCAAGGCGCCCGTATCGATCGCGGGCAACCTGCCATCACGGACTACGGCTCCCGATGCATACGCGAATACGATTACGCCGGCGCCCATTCCGGAAGCATCGCAGCCGGAAGCTCCCGTCGGCGATAACATTATTATCTATTATGGTGATAAACCCGATCCGGCGACATTGCAAGGCGCCTCATTGAACGCAAGCGGCACAGGCTCGGACATACCCCCGGGAACCGACGGAACCGCGCAATCCCCACAAGGCGTTCCGGTACCCGCCAAAGATTATTCCCCCGCGACCGCTACGCCGAGCGCCGTTACCAAACCAGCGGTAAAACCCGCAAGCACCGCCAAAGTAACCCCCAAGGTTGCAGCCAAACCGGCCGCCAAGCCCACGTCCGTTACGGAATATTGGATTCAGGCGGCGAGCCTGGCCAGCCGCTCCCGGGCGGAAGACATGCAGCGGGATATCGCTTCCAAGGGACTTTCTTCCGTGATCACCGTCAAGGACATCGACGGAAAAACCTGGTACCGCATTCGAATCGGCCCATATCGGGCAAAGAATGAAGCCCAGGGCTGGCTGGAAAAAATTAAAAAACTCGCCGGCTGCACTGAAGCGTATATGGCGATGCAGACGGTTCAAAAATAAGCCTCAGATAAAAAAAGCCCTCGACTACTTAACATCTGGGTAGTATACTGGATGTCATGAATGATGTTCAGTCGAAAATAGCCATACTGAGCGGCGCTGCAAAGTTCGACGCGTCCTGTTCCAGTTCGGGCAGTGCGCGTCCCAACTCCGGCGGCCTTGGAAACGGAGCCGTTGCGGGCATCTGCCATGCATGGTCCGCGGACGGCCGCTGCGTGTCGCTTCTCAAAGTGTTGCTTAGCAACGCCTGCGCCTGGAACTGCGCCTATTGCGTCAACCGGAGCAGCAACGACACCCCGCGCGCGAGTCTCGAGCCTGAAGAACTCATCCGAACCATCGTGGATTTTTATCGAAGGAATTATATAGAAGGCGCATTTTTGTCTTCGGGAGTCATCGGCTGCCCCGATGCCACGATGGAACGCCTCATCGATGTCGCAAGAACCCTTCGTACCCGCGAAAAATTCTTCGGCTACCTGCACATGAAAATAATTCCCGGTACCAGCGAAAACTTGGTCCTTGAAGCTGCCCGCTGGGCGGATCGCGTTTCCGTGAATATCGAGATGCCCAGCGCTCGCAGTCTGTCGCTCCTCGCGCCCGATAAAACCCCTGCTTCCATCTTCCAACCCATGAAAAGTCTCGCGCGCGCCAGCGGATTCGTTCCCAAGCAACTGCCGTCCCCTGTAAAAAGCATCGATGCAGCATCAAAACCGCAGGCATCTTTTCAGGAAAACCTACCCGAGCTCCGCGAAACGGTCGTGGCTGAACCGAGGCCCCTGTACGATACAAACACTCCGTCCGTGCTGGATGCCCGTAAAACCAGAAGCCGAAATCCGGATGCTCCATCCATCCCCGCGGGGCAAACCACCCAGATGGTCATCGGCGCATCGCCCGATACCGACGCCGCGATTCTTCACCTTGCGGAGAATCTCTATCTTGCCTACGATGTTCGCCGAGTTTATTACTCCGCTTATATACCCGTAAGTACCGATCCCCGGCTGCCCATGGCCGGAAGGCCTCCCCTGCTTCGGGAGCACCGCCTGTACCAAGCTGATTGGCTGTTCCGGTTTTACGGCTTCACCGCCTCGGAAATACTCGATCCCGCGCAGCCGTTCCTGGCGGAGGACATCGATCCCAAATGCGCCTGGGCCTTGCGCAACATGGATGCGTTCCCCGTGGAAATAAACAAGGCCGATTACCGCACGCTTCTTAAAGTGCCGGGAATCGGTCCGGTTTCCGCCAGCAGGATCGTGAAAGCGCGCCGCCTCGCCTGCCTCGGCTTCGGACACCTCAAAAAACTCGGCGTCGTCCTCAAGCGGGCGCAAGGTTTCATAACATGCGGAGGCTTGTTGGCCACCGGCGGCCCCTGGAGGATGGGCAAGGGGGACTCGCCCGAGACGATACGGCGATACCTCAAGGACAAGGCTCCCGCCTGGTGCGCTCCGCTGCAGTTCACGCTCGATTTTGACGGCGCCGCAGATGCGTGAGCATTCCGATAAAACCGCTTTCCTCCATGACGGCAGCTTTTGCGGTTTCCTGTGCGCTGCGGCCGAGGCTCTGAACATCTTCAGGACTACCGGACGCATCCACGAAGTATGCGCGCCCGGCGACGTAGGTCTGTTCGACGACACCGTTACGGTCGCAAGCGATTCCGGCCGCGCCGAAACGGTTTATAGAAGACTCAAGGCCAAGGCGGGAGAAGAAGCCCTGCAGCGCCTGCTGGAGGCTTTCTGCTCGGGCTTCGAAAACATCAGCAGGAGCCTGGCCATCATGGCCGTGCGCCTCTGGAGCGAAGGGCCCGCGGTCTTGTGCGACCTTGCCGACTCAGACGTCCTGGCAGTTGAAAAAGCCGCGCACCGGACGCGCGCGGAGGTGAATCTTTTTTACGGCCTGACGCGTTTCAGCGAGCTGTCGGACGGCACATGGTACGCGCCAATAAATCCGCAGGCCAACATCCTTCCCTTGATAGCCGATCATTTCGCCGCCCGGTATCCGGACATGAAATTCGTGATACACGATACGGAACGCGCCACCGCCCTGCTGCACCCAAAAAACGGATCCTGGCACATCGTACCCGATTTCGAGTTTCTGCCCGCTGCGGATTCCCTTGTTTCCGGTGAAGCCGTTTCCCCCGGGGAGCTGCGGGTCCGTGAAGCCTGGAAACGGTATTTCAACGCGGTAGCCATCGAAGAACGGAAAAACCCCTCGCTGCAGAGAGGTCACATGCCAAAAAAATACTGGCGCTTTCTTCCAGAAATGGATTTTGGCAAATAGGAAAACTCCGCTTTATATATTCTTCAGACTTTCATTTTTATAGGAATTGTTGTATTGTCAAATCCATAGGTTTTGGTTTAAACGACACTGAAGGCCAATATCGCCGAAACTTTGATAATTCCTTCAAATTCAATATACTTGATACGGGAGCTACTCGTGGCTATGCAACTTGCCGACCTTGAGCGGTACATGAACGAAGAAAACCTCAAATATTCCGTGCACGACGGCTACATGCGTACGAGTTTCGCCACCGATATTTATAGAGACCAGGACGGCGACGCAAGTCTTTTCATGATCGCGAGGCTCGATGAAGACGGTGAATACTTTAAGTTGATAGCGCCGAATCTCTACAATTATGCCGAAACGGGAGAAAATCGCGCCGGGGTCTTTCGCGTCCTGCTCGGAGTCTGCTGGCGCTCCAAGCTCATTAAATTCGAATATGACGAACGCGACGGCGAAATCCGGGGCATCATCGAATTCCCCCTTGAGGATGCGATACTTACAAAAAAACAATTCCTCCGCTGCCTGAACGGGCTCGTGCAGATAGTCGACGAGTATCACGTGGCCATTGCCTCCGCCATGGCAGGCGGCTCCGGGTCGCTTGACGAAGCGGAAAAAGTTTCTGAAAATATCCGCCGCGCGGAAAGCCTGTACAAAATGGCGGGCATCGACCGTACGCGAACCTCTGCCGCGCGGGCAGAACTGAAACTGGAGGAATGACATGTCGCGATATGACCGATACTCGGAAACCGCCTTGGGGGTACTGGTAAAAACCCAGGATATCGCGCTGCGCCAAAGCTCGCCGGAAACTGGTTCCCATGAGCTTGCCACTGCCCTCCTCCTCTCGGCCCTTCCGGACATCGTGGCTATAGCGCGGTCCAATAACGTCGTCGTGGACGACGAGCGGCTGAAGTCCCTGAACGCTCGCATCGAGTCGGACCCACCGCGGGAATATGTCGGGGCTGTAAAGATATCCCCTGAATTCAGGGTTATTCTGGACAAGGCGGAAGCTTTGGCCGGAGACGCCAAAGTTGAGCCGGCGCACCTGATCCAAGCGGCTTGGCCGGTTATCAAAGATGACCTCGCGCCTTATTTCAGAACTGAAATCGCGCCGGACCTGTCCCTGGAATCCTCCGACTTGAACCTCCCCGAAATCAACACCGCAGGACAGAACCTGGAAGCCCACCAGGTATTGCTGCGTTTCGGCCGAGAGCTTACGGCTCCCGAATCGGAATTCGCGATTTTCGGCAGGGAACGGGAATTGGATTCCCTCACCTCGAGCATGCTTAAATACTGGAAACCGAATCCCCTGATAATCGGCGAGTCCGGCGTAGGAAAAACCGCGTTGGTAGAAGGCCTGGCCATGCGCATCAAGAGCGGCAACGTGCCCGAAGCGCTCAAGGCCTGCAGGATATTCGAGATTCGCATAGCTGAAGTTCTCGCGGGAACCAACCTGCACGGAGCTCTCGAGGAGAACCTGAATCAGCTCGTTCAGGCCGCGGAATCCATGCCTAACGCAATTCTCTTTATCGACGAAATCCACCAGATCGTGCCGGCCTTCGCGAACAACCCGATATCCGAAGTCCTGAAGCCGGCGCTTTCCGGAGGCCGCATCCGCTGCATAGGAGCCACGACGAATTCCGATTACTCGCGCTACCTGGAAAAAGACAGCGCCCTGCTGCGCCGCTTCCAGACCATACTCCTCAAGGAACCCGACGAAGAGACGGTTCTTACCATACTGAACGGCCTTGCCCCGAAACTGGAAGCCCATTTTTCCATAGGAATTCCCCGCCGCTTGCTGGAAAAAGCCCTCGACACGTCCCGCCGTTACCTGCCCATGCGAAAATTCCCCGATAAAGCGCTGGACGTGCTTGACCGTGCGCTTTCCCGGGCAGCATTCCGCGGAGAAAAAACGCTCTGCGAAGAACGCCTCGCGGACGCCGTGCACGACATCGCCAATGTGGTGGCCGATACCAAGCTGGATCTCGACCAGGGCATGCCCGGACTCGAGTCGGCCTTGAGAAGCGACATTCTGGGTCAGGAACAGGCTATCGCCGCGCTCGCCGACGCGATACGCGTGAGCAAGATGCGCCTTGGAAGCGACGAAGGCAGACCCGACGGCGCGTTCCTGTTCACCGGTCCCACGGGCGTCGGCAAGACTGCTCTGGCCATCAGCCTCGCCCGCGCCTTGTCCGGTCGCGACGACGCGCTCTTCAGGATAGACATGAGCGAATTTTCGGACGCCCACACCGCCGCCAGGCTGCTGGGAGCCCCTCCCGGGTACATCGGCTACGATGACTCCCCGCTGCTCTCGCGCGCGGTGGACACCTGTGCCGGCGGAGTGCTCCTTCTCGACGAGATGGAAAAGGCCCACCCGCAGGTGCATCGCCTGTTCCTGCAGATTCTCGATGCGGGCAGGGCTACGGATTCCACGGGCCGGGTTTTGTCATTCGCATCCATCACCATAATTGCCACCTGCAACGTTGGCACGGGCGACGGCCCGCCCCTGGGCTTCGGTTCAGGCACCGCGCTGTCCGACGGAAAGGTTCCCTTGGCTGCCTTGAAGCGGGCATTCCCCGTGGAACTGCTCAATCGCTTCGACTCCATCGTGCCGTTCGGAGCGCTCTCAAGGAAAAACTGCGAGTCCATCCTCCGTGACATTATTCTTGCGAAATCAAACGGCAACCTGGAAAAAACGCATGGAATACGGCTGAGCGTGGGCCAATCCGTTTTGGACGATATCCTGGCGGAGGGTTTTTCCGCCGAGTTCGGGGCGCGCCACCTCTTGCGAACCTATCGGACGACAGTGCTCGTTCCCTTGGCCCACGAGCTATCGGCCCTGCGCGGAAAGGGCGAGATCTTACTTGAGCGAATCAACGGAAAAACAATATTCACACTACCCGAGGGGAGCACCAGATGAGCAAGTACACGATCGAGGAAGTTCCGGGCTTTTACAAAATCATCGAGCTGAAGCCCTTTCGCAAGACGGAGGGCGTCACCTTCGACATCGTGCCCATGGAGTTCCTTCCCCGCGTGGACGGCGTGGATCGCGTGATACACCGAAGCCACGCCGTTTCGCCCGGCGCGCTGCCCGGCGTGGATCGCCCTTGGTACATGCATCCCCATCAGGAAGACAATCTCATGGTGCTTTTCGGCAAGAGAACGGTGGACATCTATACGCTGGAACATCGGCGCATGGAAACCTTCATCGTGGAGCCCGAGCGCATCACCAAGAACGGCAAGGTGATTTTCGAGGGCGGGGCGATGCTCGTCTGGCCATGCAACGTCTTTCACAGGATAGCCACGGGAAGCGAAGGATCGGCCTCGTTGAATTTCGCCGCCCGCTACGAGGGCTTCGACGTGAGGACCAATTTCAACGTATACTCGCTGGATGTTAAGAATAATAAATACGAATTGGCGCGGGAAGGCTATCTGGACCAGACGCAGGGATAGAAGTCCGGTCAGCCCAGGACAGTGCTTAAAAAGGCAACCAGGGCCAGGCAGAGCAGCACGAGCGAGCTCACCCAGACCCACGCGGGCAAGGATCCGTATTCGACGTTTTTAGGCGCCTTGAATTTGGCTTTTACTATTTCGGGCTTTACGGGGTTGCTGTAACCGCACACGGGACAGCCCTGCCTGAACTTTGCCGGCCCTGCGGTGTATTCACACCGGGGGCATCGAACCGAGCTGAAAATTCTGCCGCATTTGCGACATTGCTTTTCGTCCCGCGATACTTCTGCTCCGCAATTTTCGCAAAAGTATCGCGGTTCCCCGGATTTCAGGCGCTTTCCTTGGATGAGGCGCTTGATGGAGCAGGCGCAGTCGCGGGAGTCGAGGCGCTCGGTTTGGAGCCGGAATCGGATTTTGCCGACGCGGCATTCTTGCCTTTCGAGTCGTTGACGTAAAAACCCGAGCCTTTAAAGATAACACCGGAACCGCCGCAAATAATCCTGCGCACGTCTTTTCCACACTTTACGCATTCCTTGAGCGGCTCGTCGAACATGCTCTGCGTAGCCTCGAAAGTGTGTCCGCAAACTCTGCATTCATAATCGTATGTGGGCATAAATTCCTCATAATTACTGATGGGCGCATCGAGAAACCGAGTGAGTTTTCATGATGCCCTGATTGTGTTGGTTTAATATACAGAAAATTCGCTTGCTAGTAAAGACCGACTTATGTAAACTACGGGCATGACCGTAGAAACCAGATGGCTTGTCTACCCCGACGGGGAACGCCAGGAAACAGACCGACTCATCCGGATGAACGAGCTGGTGGACATGAACGGCAATCAACTGCCCATGCCGCTTCCCCACGCCCGCATCATAGCGTACCGGCTCTACAAGATACGCAGGGTCGGAGAGCGGGGGGAACTTGACATACTCCAATACCTGGAACTAGTAAGCGCCGCCGAATTGGAAGGCATGGCGCGTTGATTTTACGTTTTCCGTCAGGTGTCCTGTTCGTCCTTGCTTTCCGGAAACAAATATAGATCAGGCAGATGATGCACGTCCTCGAGCGAAAATTGGTCTTGGGCGCGTTCTGCCGCACAAAGCCTAAATTCGATGAATCGGGAAAGATCGTCGAAGCCTTCCTTTTTAATGACGATTCCAAACGAAAAAAGCCGCTCGCCTGTATCGGCTTTCGTCTTGATGGGAAAAGGCCAGAAAATAAAGGTTCCCGCGGTATTTTTTACCAGGGTACAGGGATTTTGCCAATTGGGATCCATCATGGCCACCAATGAGCCGTTCTCGTCGATCAGCGACACGTCCACGTCTTGCATCGGGGAAAAATCGAGACCATGGAACAGGCGACCCATTATCGGCGGAATATTATATACGGGACCCGATGGAATCGGTAGCTCATTTTGCTTACTGGAATGCTCGAAATGCGGCCGCTTGGTAGCGTTGATCTTGGACCAGCCCTCGCGCACCAAGGAAACGACATCGGCGATGCGCTGCAGCTTCTCGTTGTAATCTTGTTCCGAATGGACCAAGCCCCTGCCGGAAAGCACATATTCGGGTTTCATCCTGTTCAGCACATAGCACGCTACATCCATTCGGCACTGGTTACAGTTGCACCATGAAGACTTGCCCTTTTCCTCCGCATCGAACAATTCGTTAACCGTCGATTTTACGAGATCCTCCATTAGATTATGGATCTCCATGCAACCCTCCCCTATCTTAATGACCTACCGGCAACTCCCAAAACCGAAGTTTTCGACGTACCGAATATAAAATCATTAAAACATGATTACTTACAAGCTGAATTCAATTATACGTACTTTTGACGCTAACGCAAGCCGATACCGAAAAAGCGCGAGACGAGCTGCCCCGCATCGGATCGGGGAGAATCGCTGAAAACACGGAGAATCCGCAGCGAGCGCTCGAACGCCGATACGAGGCTCGAGCCGAAGGCTACCGAACATTCTGTGAATGAGCTGCCTGTTCCAGCCACCGGCATGGCCGATTCAAAGGAGATAGGCTCGGGAAGATCGATGATCACCACGGCTTTTTTTCCGCCATCCGAGAGAATCTCGGAAAGTTCGGCCTCGAGATCCGGACGACCGGAAAGATCGGCTGCCCGCCGATGCGTTTCATTTGCCGGATCAAAGGCAATTTCATGGCACACCGGTAGCAGCTGGCCGGTAAAAACATGGCTGATAAGGCCTTGAGGATCGTTGCCGGGTCGTTCCATCAGCAAGTAGAAGCCCGCGTCGTCAAGCCCATACAGGTCATCCTGCAAAATACTTCCCGAGGATAGAGCGGCAACCACCGCTTTCTTGATCATGGAAGTGGCGGCACGTACCGTACGATGCCAGTATACGGCCTTGTACATCTGATATTTTGAAAACAAAACCGCCTCGACGGACATGACGCCCCGCGCATCAACGCCGGGTAAACCCAGTTCGTCCAGGCTGAGATGCTGCACGATGAAATCCACATCCTGGGTTCCGTAGGGTACGCCGCAGGCCCAGGCATCGCGATTCAGGTAATCGAGCTTGTCGGGATCAAGCACGCCGGAAAGCAAGGATCGATACAAAAGAATCTCAGCTGATTCCGCCGGTATCGATTTATCCACGATGGCCGCCGCCAAAGCCGGGTCGGCTCCGGCACTTCGTATGGCGTCCGCCAATTCACCTTGCATAATACGGGCGGTCAACTCCTCGTGATCCACGAGAGGAAGTTCCTTAAGGGAGTGCGCATACGGAAAATGGCCAAGATCATGGCACAGGGATGCGACCAGAAAGCTCCGGGCTCCCTTTTCGCTGAGAAAGGGCAATGAAAACCTCGCCGTGAGCGCGGACAGTATCCTACGGGCTATTTCGAAGACCCCAAGAGAATGCGCCCTCCGGGTATGCGTAGCCCCCGGGTATACCAAATGCGCAGGTCCAAGCTGCAGGATCCTTCCCAGCTTTATAAAGGCGGGATGGTTCCAGACATCAGTGAATTCCGCAGGTAAAAGAATATTCTTCCATAATGGATCACGAACAGGTTCGGTTCCGCGAATCCTGAATTTTTCCCAGAGCACACTCACAGGATTCTCCTTGCCCTATTACCGTTGTCAATCTTTCGCCTCTACTATACTATGCAATTTATATGACAACAAGAAAAAGCAGGAAAATCGGCGCAAAAAACAAAAGCATGCGAACCATCGCTATTGCCGCAATAACGCTGCTCGTCGTTGTTTTCTCTATTACTTCCTGCAATAAAAAAGCAAACCCGCTGCCGCCCGCAAAAATGACGCCAAGCGCAGCCGTGGAATCGGTTCCACCTTCAGCGCCGACGCAGGCATCAACTCCGACTCCAGCTCCAACTGTCACGCCAGCGCCAACTATAACACCAGCTCCAACCATATCTCCGGCTTCGGCTCCATCTCCAACCGTCACGCCACCTCCAACTGCCCCGGCTACGCCGACAGATAACAAAACGCCGCAACCCATGGTCGCGTCGACGGTGGAAGTGGAGAATCCGCAGGGCAAACCAATCCCTGCGAGGGCAAACAAAACGCTGCCCCAAGCATTCGTAAACCCCGCCGGCAGTCTTGCGCAAGCCGACAGGCACCTCACCGCACGTCCATTTGGAATTCTTGGCGCCAGCGACTTCGTGCTTGGACCGCTATTTTCCGATACCGAGGAACCGGCGGAAATCGCTTCCGTAAAAAATATCTTCATAGACGCAATCATAAAAAAAACGCTGCCGCTCGATTCTCTCAGCCCGGCGGCGAAAGAGATAACGCCGTTTTTACTCAATTCTACGCTGAAAAACAGCCCCGATATCGTTGAGGTAAGGATTTCCGCGATCCAGGATACTCCCGATGAGAATAAATCGTTCAAGTTTTGCCTGTATACCCAAACCGGACGAACAGAAGGTCTGGTAATTCTGGCAAAATCGGAAGGAGCCTGGATAATTGAACATATCTCCCTCGATTCGGAAGCCTTGCGTCTCCCCTATGCACGCATCAAGGATTTCGATCCCTACGGTGTCCTTGTTTCGCCACGCTAGTTTCATTATAGTATTCTAACTTATGCCTACACCGATAAAAGGCCTGGAAAAAGAATACATTCTCAGAGAAGCCCTTGGCATGCGGCAAAACGTAAGCTTGAGCCTGGGCACCAGTTCATGGACCGTGCACTTTGTGGAACTGCGCGAAAACACCATATTTTTTAACCATACCATACCGCTCCAACTTTTGGCTAAAGGAACGGCCGTCACTATATCGTATGAGACAAAAGGTAATACCATTACCTTCAACACCGCCATCGTCGAGCCGGGAAATAAAATCGCGGGCATTCTGACTCCCGAAATCCTATATAAAGACTTATCCAGGAAATTTACGCGCTTGCCGCCGCCGTCCGATCTCGGTGTCTCGTTTTCGGTAAAGGGCGAACGGTATAAACTCGATTTTCCTTCTATAGAAAACAGCGCCACCAATGGAGTCGTCGAGATATCCAGCGATTTCGACGCAAAGAATCTTCGCGGTCTCATGGTGGAATTCGCGCGCAAAGCCGATTTGGTGGCAAGTACAAAAAAAATCATCATGTTCAGCGCGAAAAAACCGGAAACCATTTCAGAAAAACTCTGCTCAAATACCGGAAAAACGCTCTTCCTTCCCAACACCATGTCGGGAATTCCGCAAAGCGATCCTTTTGCGGAAAAAACCATCATTACCAACGACGACTGCACTGCCTGGTTTTTGGATTCCGGTTTGGACGCCGAGCACGCGGAGGAGCAAATAAAGCTGCTCGTGCGTTCCATTCGAAACCAGGGGATTCTTTCCATGCTTACCGTTCCAATCCTGTTTCAAAATTATACCATCGGACTCATAGAACTGGCAGTAAAGGATAACTCAAAACCATATATAGACCTGAACACTGTGGAAACTTTCGTAAGTTTCGCGCGTGTTCTGTCGCACGCGCTGTATATTCACCATTATTTCAAGACGGCTACCAAGATCGATACCGACTTCACCGCCCTGGTCGTGGATGTATCCGCAGGAGGACTCCTGTTCTCGAGCCAGGATGCGGATTTGCTGGCAAATCTCCAGGACGCCTCGGAAGTGAATGTACAGCTCGAGACAAAAAAAAGAACCGTACAGGCAAGCGGCAAGATAAAACGCCATTATGCGGGTAAAGCAGAAGGCTACTTCGGAATAGAGTTCACCATTATGGCACCGGAAGATTTCAGGTTTCTATTCGAGTACCTGTACGGAAGGTCGTTTACGGACGAAGATGCCTCGTCCATAGAAAGCAGCAGGATACATCATCCATAAAAAAAGGCGTTTCCACGATGGAAACGCCTTTTTTACCGATGTTACTTATAAAACGATCAGCTTAACACATGCTTTTTCTGCGGATACTTTTTGAGCGTAGCCACCGAGTTGCGCTTGACGTTGAAGACAAAACCGCCATTCCAGTATTCGAGCGCCGCAAACAAGGCGTTTCCACCGTCGTTGTCGTCGCTTTTTTGAGTTCGGAAGGACACGAAATCCGAAAGCTTTTCAAAATCCTGCTCGGACAGAAGTTCAAGCCGTTTACGGTTGAAATCGTTCCATTTCTCGAGGTCTTTGAAACCGTCGCCTTCGTCCTGAACGATAAGGTGCGCATGGGTGGAGTCGAACGAGTACCATACGCGTACTTTCTTGTCCGGATTGCATTGATTCCCGTGCTTTACGGCATTTTTAATGACTTCGCTGATCTGCTGCTCAAGGAGGTTTATCTCCTTGATCTCAAGAGGCGCCGATTGGACGATAAGCAAGGTATAATAGCGTATTTGCCGATAATCAGAAGCAAATTCCTTGTACAGCATACCGGTCTTATCAAACAAGGGGCTGTTTTCGTCTACGCGAATTTCCTTTATTTCAGTCAAGTACGTCTTGTCGGACATAGATTGCTACCCCCTATTCTTCCATCTGCAGAAAGGCTTCTTCAATACTGTTCGTAATAGGAAAGTAACCCATGAGCTTCGTCAGCTCTATGACCTTCTTAACCGAACCATGAATATTGGTTATGATGAGTTTCAAGTTCATCTTCTTGATCGTCGAGCAAATATAAATAAGCGCTCCGATGCCGCTTGAATCGATATAGTCGACGTTCTCTAGGTTGATGATAAAACGCGCAACCTTCTTCTCCAGCATCTTCATTACGAGCTCTTTGAGCTTGTATGAGTTGTAGAGATCCATTTCGCCGTTAACGTCGATTATATAATTTTCGCCGTTTTTTCGGATCTTTAATTCCATGCCAAGCGCTCCTTCCGCTAACCGAGCCCGCACATTCCGGATTCCGGGCCGCGCGAACTTCCTTAATGTTGCATTAACACAGCGTTTTTGATTAAACGCAAGGTATGCAGTAGGCAATCCCGAAAGGCGTGCAGCCTTTCAAAACCGCCGGTTAAAGTACCATCTTGAAAACAAGAACGGTCTGATCGTCATGTTGCCGAACCGCGCCTACGAACGCGGAAACATCACTCTTAATTTTAGCCACAATATCTTTCGGCGCAAGGTCTTTATGCTTGGTAATTACGGAACACAGGGTTTTTCTTCCGTATTGCCGGCCTTGCTCGTTCATGGCCTCGACAATACCGTCCGTATACATGATCACTATATCACCATCGGCAAGTTTGAGTATTTTACGCGCATATTCCGTATTTTTCTCGACGCCGATGGGAACGCTCTCGATTTCTATGGTTTCAAGAGAATTGCTGGCGCGGCGATAAATGAGAAGCGGCTGATGGCCTGCGTTCGCGTACTCCACTTCGCCGGTACTCATATCGATTCCTATGACGCTCAAGGTACAATAATGATCAAGCTCGATTTTTCCGGTGATCCCCCGGTTGATCCAATCCAGAACGGTGGCCATATCCCTGCTTGTGTTGGTAACCAAATGCAGGATGGATCGTATCATGACCATTACGAGCGCGGCGGCCACGCCTTTTCCCGCGACATCGCCGATGATCCCGATAATTCGGTCCTTCCTGGTTTGAATAACATCGTAATAATCGCCGGAAACCCCTACTGCGGGTGCCGAGAAAGCGCCCATTTGCAGCGTAGGAAATTGGGGAAGCTTTTTGGGAAGGATGGTTTTTTGAATTTCAGCCGCGGTATCCGCTGACTGTTTCAAGCCGCTTCGCTCGTTTGCCTCGAGGAACGAAAAGAAGTGGCTCAAGGCCAAGGTTCCAAAGTTACCGAGCAGTTTGCAGCGGTCGAAATCTTTTTCCGTAAACTGAGCGCCGACTCCGGTCTTTACGACGGCAAGCACGCCGATTATCTTGTCTTCCACCATGAGCGGAACCGCCATAAAGGAGGTAATCCGTAGAAAATCCTCATCGCCGTTTTTGACGATGCGCGGATCGGCTTGTGCGGCGGCTATGAATACGTTCTTTCCTGTTTTGGCAATATCGCCGAAAATCGTTTCCCCGAGACTGAACTGCAAATGCTTCATGTAGGATTCGATTCGATTCTGCTTGCGGGGAAGGCTCTCGGGAAGCGCGAACGGAGGAGGAAAGGAACCGATATAGGATTTGACCATGATCTGGTCGTCGAACTCGTCTACCAGGAAGAGGATACCGCCATCCGCTTCGGTTTCGGAAACGATGGTCTGGTTCATGCTGGACAAAATATCTTCGGTGGCGAAACTGCCCTTGAGAACGGTTCCGGTGTTCAGGAATAGATTATAGAGCGAATCGATAGACTCTTCATAATAAGTGGTAGCCGCGACCATCTGCTCGTCCTGCAAGCGAAGGGAACCCAGCGCAGCGGGCACAAACCACCAGTATGACAGCGGCACCAGCAAAGCGCCGAATATCGGTAAGGAACCGAGCAATATTTTTGCCAAGGCATAAACCAGGAGCGTGGCAAGCGCGAATATCCAGATTTCGGAAATCAACAACTGGGCCTGGGTTTCTTTCTCTTTGCGTTTTAAGACGAGAACAAGCGCGCCTATGATGATGTCCAGGAAAAAGATACACGAAAAAAACCAGCCGGGAAGTACGGTAAAAATTGAAAAAAGTGTCTTGAGGGTATAGAGGGCGGCGAAAACCACATTGACTGCGGCCAGAAGAATCAAGAGGGGTTTTGTCCTTGTATAAGGAAGAAGCAGCACGAAAAGGACGAAAACATAAAAAAACACATCGCCGATAAAATGGATTTCCGGCAATCCGAACACGGCGACAAGGACGTCTCGCGCAAGCAACAGGAAAAGGGTCGCAAGAAACGAAGTGGCCTGCCCCTCCGTATCTTTGCGCCTCAAGTAAAAAAACAGAGAGATCAGTATGGCAAGCACAAAGACGTTTGCCAAAACGGGAGACTCAAGTATCTGAGTGATGGTTCGTATGCCCATGAGCTTCCCTTGCACGTGTGATTGGATAAAATGACGATTCTGGCGGTAATTGTAGCACGGTACAAAAAATATCGTCAAGTAAAACCTTTGGAATAATGTCTGCTCCTGCTTCCAATATGCGTAAACCTGCTCTATAATTGTGCGACAAGCTTAAAACAAGCCCAGCAGCCGAGGACTATCATGATTTTTTGCGCAGTCTACATAGACTATCTCTCCCAGTTGCAGCGCTGCGGAACCACCGGCATCGAGGAGTTGCTCGAGTCGATAAAAAGCACCGCAAACTCCCTCGGCGGTTCCATCAGACTTAAAGAGCATGTGCTAACCCTGACGTTTCCGGAAAACACTCTGTTTTCACTTTTTCAGTTCACCGATGCCTTGAACGGAATTCATGGCGAGCTTGAGGCCGCAGAAAAAATTCTGCGCGGCTATTCCGTGATCGTAGAGGTTTGCGGCGAAAACGACGATTTTTTTTCGCTCTGCCAGTCGCTTCACCTGGCAAGCACCTCCAACAATACCATCGTGTTATCACAAGCCGCCCAAAACCTCCTGGGACAGTACTTGGAGCTACCCGCTACAGGCGACGCCTCAAACGACGCTTCGGACGTTGTAAAAGTCCGCCACGCCACCATTTTGGAAAATATCGATGCTTCGACGCTCCTCTTACGCCCCTCTCTGTGCCGCGCGCTCGGGAATTTTTTGGGGGACGAAAAAGCCGCGCAAACCAGGCTGATCCACGTACGGGCGGATTCCGGAATCCGCTCGGTACGGGCGCTCGAGGATGCGTTCGCCGAAACGCCGGATACTTCCCCGGCAATCGCCTCCACGCTGCTTTTGAATCTCTACAGCAGTGAATCCTCCCAAGGTTCGTTTCTTCCGTTCCTCATGCGCCTGCGTGAAGAACACGCAGCATTGGCCAAGGAAACGGCCAGTCAGGAAGAAACAGCCCTCTTGGAAAAGTGCGAACCTGCGTTCCTCTACGCGAAGCGCGCGGTATTCTGCGAAAAATTGCCGCACTGGCTTTCGCGTTCCTGCGGCATCTATATCAACTTGATTCTGGATCTGGTATCGCGAAACAGTTTCCACAAGGGAAAAATCCCCTGGATACTCTGTGACGAGCCCGAGCATTTCTCAGTTGAGGCGCTCGACTTGATCAGCGGCCGAATCACGCAAGGGAATAGCAAGGCCAAGGACGGCGAACTCGAGATCGAACACTACCTGACGGTAAGCAACGGGCAGGCCTCCTCGGTTTTACGCTGTAAAAACACCATAATCCTGGACGCCGGATCCAATCAAAAGGAAAACCGTGACCAGAATTTCTCGAAAGCCGCCGGAAAAGCAGAAGGCCGGACGCTACGCTTCATGCAAGAGTATTTTAGAACTTTGGCCGGATCCGAGCCGCCACGGCCGGAGACCATAAAAAACCTGCTTAACATCCTTCCGATGGAAGCTTCCATCTACCTTTATGGACTCTTCCTCGTGCAAAACGTCCTGGACAAACAAAGCTTCCTCCTCTTTATGTCCGGGCTCGGCCTGTTCGAAAGCGGCGCCCTGGTTTTGGAAAACATGCTTATTCGAAGCGGTTTCATCGATCCGTTGGAAACCACGCTGCCCCTCAAGAATATTTCGCTCTCCGTTTTCCAGGATATTCTCCCCGCGACAACCCTCAAGGACATCAAGGATCGATTCAACCAATTTCTCGTGCTCCGCTACCATGGCGGGGCGATAGAACCGAGCCTGGATTTCCTGGCCAGAATCGGGGAGCGGCCCTCAGAAGAAACGCTCAGTTTTGCCTGTATCATGTCCACGGCCCAGAGGCCGGATAAAATTGAAACGGAAAGCGTCGAGTTTCTTTCCGCCTCGTCCCAGTGTCTGCTTTCTTATTATTCCGGCATGTGCGCGCGAGACCAAAAAAAGGCGGCCAAGGCGCTCGTCTCAAGTTCCGAACGCATCGTCGGCCCCCGCGCCCAGGCGATTCGGGCATTGATGCACAGCGAGTTCGCATATGCCGAAGGATCCATGGAACGGGCGGCGAAAAGCGCCAAGGAAGCGCTCCTGGCGATAGGAAGGGGCGCCCCCCCAAAATTGGAAGCCAGGACGCAGCGTATGATGGGCCTCGTTTCGCTGGCTGGGGAACGTTTTTCGGAGGCGATCGATTACTTCGGAAACGCACAGGAAATCGCGGAGTCGTCCCGCGACGAATATGAACGCTCATGCGCCGCTTACGCGAAAGCCATTGCGGAGTATATGACAGGCAGCCTGGTGAGGTCGAATAAATCCCTGGAAATCGTGGTTCGATCCGCGTACAGGCAATGCAGGCCGGACTTGGTCGCGGCGGCCGCGTTTCTGCAGGGACGGATAGCCATAGAATTGGGATCCTACGACCAAGCCGCCCGCATTTTCTCGGCGTTGAGCGTCCTGGCGCAAGAATACGGGCTGCAGGACGCAAACGAACGCGCTGAAATCTGGCGGGGCCGGGCCTTGGCCTATGCGGGAGAATACCTGGAAAGTGAAAAAATCTTCAGTACGTATCCCGATGACGCGGAAGCGTCGATTTTCCGGGCTGAACTGGAAATTCTTCGCGGAACCCCGGAAAATGCGCTGGCTTTCGTACAGGAATCCCTGCCTATCAGCCCACGGCATTTTTTACCGCCGGACAGCATAAACTGGAGCAGCTCTTTTTCCGAGGTGGAAGGCAAGTGCATAGCATTCGACCAGGCGGATGCGGCATTGGCGGATTTCCAGACGGCGCTCCGGCTATTCGCCAGCGGCCAAAAAATGGACGGCGATCCTGCGCCAGCCGCCAATCTCCATGCCCTGACGAGAAATCCGCGCGTGGCGAAATCGAACCCCGCTCTCGCGATGTATTCATTTTTCTGCTTTCTGATGGAAGAACACCTGTCTGAACCGCCTATAGACAGGCAAACCGTGCTATCGCGCGCTTTCAAGGCGCTGCAGCAACGCGCGGGCAAAATCGAAGATCGGGCGCAAAGGGCTTTATTCATGGAAAAAAACATTTGGAACCGCAGGTTAATCGAAGTGGCAAGGACCCACAAATTCATATGAGCGACCCGCACTTCCTGGATGCCGCCTGCTATCACGCGGCCCCCGGTTTCATGGACCATCTTGAGGCGGAACTGCCGCCCGCCTACAGGACGGACGGCGAACTCCTTACCGTCATGGGTCCGGTTAGAAGCCCGTACTGGGTCTGCAATATCTGGAAGAAGCCTTTTATCGTCGAATTCGGTTCCATAAAGGATGCCGCAAAAACGCTTTCGGGCATGCAGCGGAACTGGGCTCCCTATACCCATAGGCTCGCCCGCAGGACCGCGCTAATATCCCAGTCGCTTCCGCACATACCGCTCAAGCCCAAGGTCTTTCCGTTCGGCGTTCCCGACGCCCCCATGGGAGCCTTCATGCTGCTGGACGAACACACGTTGATGGCAAGCGTGGAATGCTCGAGCCCTTGGCCGAATGGCGAATTTTCATTTACCGAGGATAAGGAAGGACCGCCGAGCCGCGCGTACCGCAAACTATGGGAAGCCCTCGTGATGGCGGGCGCAATGCCCAAGCCCGGAGAGCGCTGCATAGACGCCGGCGCCTGCCCGGGTGGCTGGACATGGGTACTGGCAAACCTTGGAGCGAAGGTTACGGCGATAGACCGCGCTCCGCTGGACGAGAAAATCGCGGCGATGCCGGGGGTCGAGTATATAAAACATAACGCCTTTACGCTGAAACCCGAGGATCTCGGAAAAACCGACTGGCTCTGCTCGGACGTAATCTGCTATCCGGAGGCGCTTTTCGACTGGATACAGCTCTGGCTGGACTCGGGACTGGCGAAAAATTTCATCTGCACGATTAAGATGCAGGGCAAGGACTGGGACAAGACCACTACGGAGCGTTTCGCCGCGATTCCCGGCTCGCGGGTGCTTCATCTGTGGCACAACAAGCACGAGCTGACCTGGATCCTCGTGCGAGAATGAAGGCCTGGCGGCATTCATTCTCGCACGTCATCCGCCTGTGCCGGATGCATTATTTGACTACGTCATCCGCCTGCGGCGGATGCTGGGCCTATTTCAATTTATTCTGGAACACGAGTAGCTGCATGGACCCTCCGATACCGTTTAAAACGATATCGTTGTCTCCGTCGCCGTCGATGTCCCCGATAAAAAGACGCGCGTCGATGACCGCATCGGACTCCGCCATGCCTTGGATGTTATTGGTGCCGATGCCGTTCTTCATTTTATCCAGATCCACGATACTGAACTTACCCGCGTTATTCTGATAGACGAACAGCGACTTGTCGTTGGTATTTCCTCCGAGTACGAAATCCATATCCCCGTCGCCGTCAAGATCGCCGAAGGCAAGGTCGCCATTGAAAGCCGGCCAGATGCAATCGGCGGAATTGGGAACCTTGTCGTATACCTGCTTGTTTTCGACGATGAAAGATCCATCGCCGCTCCCAAGGTAGAACCTGACGAAGCGTCCGCCTGCGGGGTCTTTCGGGTGTCCCGTAGAGCCGAGCACCGCGACGTCCGGCTTGCCGTCGCCGTTGGCGTCCAGCACCCGCAGTGAACAGTCGATGAGCGGCTGGATGCCGTGATTGGCAAAGGGCGTAAAGGTACCATCGCCGTTACCAAGACAGACTTCCGCGAAGGGAAGACCGTTTCGCTGCGTCTCGGGAATTCCCTGATTTGCCTTGGACCCGATGTTGGCCTGCCCCAGCATTATAATGTCGATCTTGCCGTCACCGTTGAAATCGGCCGCCGCGGAAGCGCCGCGCTGCAGCTTCGGCAAGCCGGAAGGGCTGCGCTCCGGCTCGGTTTCCGGGTTTGCGGGCATTCCGGCTTTCGGCCATCCCGGCTTGGACAGATATTCGAATTTGGCCGCGCCTTTGTTGATGAACACGCCTGACGTTTCCCAGTCGCGCTGTATCATTTGCCCGGCGGCGTCGGTACCCGATTCCATGCCTTTAGTTCCGGCGAAAACGATATCCACATCCTTGTCGCCGTCCACGTCCGTCAGCTCAAGGATACCCTTGGACCATCCCAGGCCATTATAGAGGCCTTTTACGGCGGCGTCGGTTTTATTGTCGCCTTGTGAGCTTGCTCCCCATGCTCCCGGAACATCGGCGAAATCTTCGAGGGGGAGATCCTTGCCGAGCTCCGCCATCAGGCTGAATTTCCCCTTGTCGTTTTTATAGACGTTAAAAAGCGCGGTATCGGCCGCCACGCCCGTGCGTCCGTACATCACGACGTCCAGGGCGCCGTCTCCGTCCATATCCCCGAGCCGCAGGCACGCGCCGCGATCCATCGCAGGCAGACCGTGTTCGGCAGGTTTCAGCGCCGCCGAGAAAGTACCGGCCTTCGTCTGCATATAGATGAACGTGGCCATCGCGGTGCCTGAAAGACCTGACACGACAATATCGGCTAGGCCGTTGCCGTCCAGGTCGCCTACGGCGAGCGAACCGCCCGCGACACCGTTATGCGCCGGATACGGCGTATTGATGGCGCGATTGAACTGAAATCCAGCCTGCGCATTCAGGTTCGCGGCCAAGCACAAGGCCAAAAGCGCCATAATCGATTTTGCTTGCATACGTGTCTCCTTGGAATGGATTGCAGGTATCAAGTATATTCGCGCTGCGTTCGATGTCAAATGCGGGAAAAATCCATTAGAGCGCGATTTCGCGTACTCGCTCCGCAGGAAATATATCCTTTACGGCTTGGTCATGCGTCACCACGACGAGTATTTTTCCTGCCGTGTTCGCGAGCACTCCGGCGACGAGTTTCCGAATCGTCGCATTATCGATGTTCGCGAAGGTCTCGTCGAGAATCACGAAGTCCTTTTTATGCAGGCACAAAAGGAGACGCGCCAAGGCGATTCGCTTGCGCTCACCGCCGGACACTTTGTCTATTTCGCTCGTGCCAATTTCATGCTCGAGATCGCGGACATGGGTCGCGTCCGCGGCGGCCTGAATCTGCCTCTCGGTAAAATCGCTGCCGAACATGGTGATGTTATCGCGTACGGTGGCATTGAGGAGGTACATGTTTTGGCGAACGATGCCCACCCGCTGTTGAACCGACTCGCGGCGAATAGCAGACAGATCCACGCCGTTGTAGCGAACGCGGCCTTCGTAGGCTATCTCGCCGAGCATCGCGTTGACGAGGGTGCTCTTGCCCACCCCGCTTTTTCCCGAGATGAAATAGATATAGCCCTTCTCGAGCGTCGCGGAGAGCGACTCGATTACCGTCTTGCCGTCGTATTTTACCGTCAGGTCGTGTACTTCTACCGCATCGATGCTGCCGCAGTCCACGGCATCGGCCCCGAGGGCACTCCTGGCTATTTCAAAAAAATCGTCGACCGGCTTGATGAGGGCGGCGATATCCTTTCCGTTGCTGCGCAGGTTCAGGATTGAGGAAAAAATGGATGCGTAGTTATTCGTGTACATGTACATCGCCAGCAAGGTACCCGTCGATACGTCCGGCTTGAAAAGCGCTTTATAGAGGATCAGTATGGCAATGCTGACGAAACTGCCAATATAGGAAAAATATCGCGGAAACGAGCTGGAAATCGCCATGTCCACATTTCGCCGGATATATGTTTGGTTAAGGTCGTCGAATTTTCCAAGGAATGAATTCTTCTCGGCATAGTATTTAACGTCGAAATTTCCGTAAATGGCATCTTTTGTAAACGACAGGACCTTTGAGTAGGCCGCCCGTTCCGCCATGCGTTTTGCCTGGATACCGTCGATTTTCCTATGGGTCGCAAAGTAGAAGATCGCATACCACGTGACGGTCATGAGCCCCAGGAGCCAATCAAGCGCCAAGACGAAAAAAGCGAGCGTGACTACCTGTATGACGACGCTGATGAGGGAAAAATAACGGCTGAGGACTTTTCCCTTGAGCGCCTCCATGTCGCTCGTGGCCATTCGCGCGAGCTGATTGGGATTCATGGAGGAGAATATTTTTTTATCGCTCGCTATCGCGATGCCTATGAGGTCGCGGAGCATCGTAAAGCCGAGTTTACCCGAAAATTTAAAGTAGTATTTGTCCGCCAGCATGTCGGAACAATACCGAATGAAGCCGGTAAGCACCAAGCCCGCCGCGACGGCCGCGAGCAACGGCAGCGGAATGCCCGTTACGCCGTCCGACAGGCGCTTGATGGCATACGGAATTCCCTGGGCGATCGTGTTGGCGAGCAGCATGAAAAACGTGACGGCAAGCAGGCTCTTTTTATCGCTGAACAGCGTTTTCGTCGTGTACATTTTTTACTCCGGGCAGCATGGTAGAGGGCTCGATTTACATGAACATCTTGTGCACGTCCTGCCAGACCGCGGCTTCCTCGTCCTCGGTAAGGGGAGCCTCGTCCTCCCGCCACGCCAGGAGCTCCTCGGGAATCTCCGAGAGGAACGGGGACGGCGAGCAGTCCACCGGCATGGCGTTACGCCGCCGGCGCCGGCACGCGGTGATGAGGAGCCGTCGGCGCGCGCGGGTGATGGCCACATAGAACAGCCGCCGTTCCTCCTCCACGTTTCCGTCTCCTTCCTCGAGGGAGCGCGCATGGGGAATGATGCCGTCCTCGCAGCCGGGAATGAACACCACCTCGAATTCGAGGCCCTTCGCTGCATGTATGGTCATGAGATTGACCTTGCCGCCCTCGTCCTCTTCCTGGTCGTCGCGGGTAATCAGGGATATTCTGTTAAGCCAGGCGAAGAGTCCCGTATCGAAGTTGTCGGGATCCTTCTCCCAGGTGTCGATGCCCTTCACGAGGCTCTCGACGTTCAAGATCTTCCACTTGGCGGCTTTTTCGTTATGCAGGTTGTCGGCGACGAGGTAGCCGGAGTAGTCGATGGTCTCCAGGAGCTTGCGCACCTTCACGGCCAGGTTTTTCTTGCCTCCGAGCAGCTCCTCGCGGAAATATTCCAGCAGGGAGAGGAACGAGTCCATGTCCTGCCGGGAGCGTTCGGGAAAGTCCAGGGTATCGTCGGTCCTGATGGCCTGCATGGCGGCGCGGAGGCCGCAGCCCCGCTTCTTGGCCACCTCGCTGATCATCTCCACCGAGCGCCTGCCAAGGCCGCGCCTGGGAACGTTCACGATGCGGATGAGGTTCACGTCGTCCTCGGGATTGGCGATGCAGCGTAAATAGGAAATAACGTCCTTGATTTCCTTGCGCTGAAAAAAGCTCGTGCCTCCGGTTACCTTGTAGGGAAGGTTCGCCTCCAGGAAGGACTCCTCGATGTGCCGCGTCAGCGCGTTCGTGCGTATGAGTACGCCGAACTGGTCGTAGCGGAGCTTGTCCTTGAGCTTGATCTCCTTGATGGCCCTGGCGATGAACTCTCCCTCCTCCACTTCCGTCTCCGGCGCGAAAATCTCTATGAGGGCGCCGCCTTCATTGGGCGTCTTGAGGTTCTTTTCCTTGCGGTTGGTATTGTTGGAGATGACGCTGTTGGCCGCGTCCAGTATCGTGGTGGTGGAGCGGTAGTTTCGGTAAAGGGTGACTTCCTTGCGGTCCGGCCAGTCTTTCTCGAAGTTGATTATATTCTCGTAGTTGGCGCCGCGCCAGGAATAGATGGACTGGTCGTCGTCGCCCACCACGCAGATATTGTCCCGCGAGAGCAGCCGCATGAGCGTGTACTGCTGCAGCGAGGTATCCTGGAATTCGTCGATCATTATATATTTATAATGGTCGCGGTAGGCTTCGCGTGTCTCGGGGTACAGTTCCAGTATCCGTATGGGCAGGCCGATGAGGTCGTCGAAGTCCACCGCGTTGTACGCCTTGAGCGCCGCCTGGTACTCCTCGAACACCTTCTCGTACTCGTCGTTGCCGTCCCATTTCTTGCGCCCCGTCTTTACCTCGGAAAAGGCCACGCCCGCCTTGTTCACGTCGAAGCTCTCCAGCTTGAAGCCCGTTTCCCGGGCGCAGTCCCGTATGAGCTGGGTGCGGTCCGACTCATCATAGATGGAGAAATTATCGCGCCAGCCGAGCCTGGTGATTTCCTTGCGGAGAACCTTGACGCCGAATGAGTGGAATGTGCTGACGGTAAGGTTTTGCAGCTTCTTGCCGGTGAGCGCCTTAAGCCTGTCGGCCATCTCGCGCGCCGCCTTGTTGGTAAAGGTAAGCGCGAGTATCGCCGACTGCGGTACGCCTTTCTCGAGCATGTACGCGGCGCGGAAGGTGATTACCCGCGTCTTGCCAGAGCCGGCGCCGGCGAGTATGAGGATGGGGCCGTCCATATGGGTGGCGGCGTCGAACTGCTCCGGGTTCAGCTCGGCCTCGTAGTCGAGGTGAACCGGATTTTCGTTATATTTTTTTGACAAAAATCGACAGCGCCGAAACGCCGAGCCCCACTACCGCCGTAACGACGACGGCCGCGATGAATACTCCCGCGATTACCGCCAAAACAGTCTTTTTCCGGTCCATTCCCAGAATCCAGCCTCCAAGCGCCCCGGTCCACGCTCCGGTCATGGGCAAGGGGATGGCGACGAAGATCATAAGGCCCCAGTAACCGTATTTCTCGACGCCCGCATGCACTTTAAGGCGTGTCTTGGCGACGAATCGGTCGAAAACGCCGGCATAGAATTTCCATTTATAAAGCAGCTTGTGTGCCGTATCCAGAAAGACGAATACGATGAGCGGCACGAGTGCATTGGCTGCGAATCCGATCAGGGCGGCGGTAAAAAGATTGGAACCGCGAGCTACGGCGAACGGAATCGCACCGCGCAACTCCGAGATAGGTGCGATGGCAAGCCCCAAGGTAATAAGTAAATCAGTTAGTTTCATGAGAGTGGATTATAGCCAAAGAGCCTGTCAGGGGCAAGGTGAGCATCTATCGCGGCGCGTATTTTTTCGGTATCCTCAGGATTAAACCACCGGACGCCTTGCAGGCTGCGCATAAACGTAAGCTGGCGCTTGGCATAATGCCGGGTATTCAGGGCAATGGCTGCGGCGATGCGCTTATTCCGCTCTGCATCGTCGCGGGAATCCACTTCGAGGCTCGGTTCGAAGAATTCGGCATAACCTATTCCCTTCATTCCCGGATCGTCGGGAGAATAACCCCGCGCGATCAAGTCGGCGACTTCTTGCGGCAGTCCGGCTTCCATCATTGCCTTGACGCGCGCGTCGATGCGGGTATACAGCTCGGCGCGGTCCCGGTCGATTCCAATAGCCAGCACATCCCAGCGAGAACGCGGAGTATCCGGCACCGCGAAGGATGAGAGGGGCTTGCCCGAGCATCGGTAGACTTCAAGCGCCCGCGAAATGCGGTACTGGTCGGCGGGAGCGATGCGCGCCCAGCTTGCCGGATCTGCCAAAGCCAATTCCGAGCGGAGACGCTCGGGGCCTCCTGCCGCGCAAAGCTCGGCCTGAATCCCAGCCCTGATGCCTGGGTCCGAAGGAGGCGCTACCGGTAAACCAAGAATAAAAGCTTTGATATAATACGCGGTTCCCCCGGAAATCACCGGTATTCCGCCATTTTCCAGTATTTCCTCGCAGGCTTCATCCGCGAGTCGCACGAAATCACCTAGAGAAAAACTGTCGCGGGGATCTCGTATATCGATGAGGCGATGGGGAATCGCTGCCAGGGTTTTTGCGTCAGGTTTAGCCGCGCCGATATCGAGCCCCCGATAGACTTGGATGCTATCCGCGGAAACGACAACGACCGGCCTTGTTACAGGCCGGTCGCTATTCGCAAAAAGCGCTTCGAGGAGCGCGGTCTTGCCGCAGGCAGTCGGCCCGAACAGGGCCAGCACCTTATTCTTCGAAACGATACTCAACTTGTTTGGTAAAAATCTGGCGCATGGCAAGCGATACTACTTTGCCATTGTTCTTCTCGACCTCGGGAGTCTTGAGAACGGCTAGCTGATAGGCGCGCCGGTTAACGGCAACGGTGAATTCGTAGGCATTTCCGCCGTATTCGATCAGGTCATCCATTGGCATGCTCATTCAGGTCTCCCTATGCTTGTATTGGAATCGCGGAGCGTATCGTCGATTCGCGCGATGAGCCGATCCGTTATGGAAGACAGTTCGTCTTTCATACCGGAATCCAGGTCTTTGCACAGCGAAGCGTCGAGCCTCTCGCGAAATAATTCATCGATAATGTAGATACTGGCCAAAATAGAGGCTTTCAAGGGATCCGACACACGGCTGGAGCTGTGTATCATCGTTATCTTGTTCTGAAAATAGGTAAGCAGCGACTCGATATAGTCTTTGGTCTCGTCCGTCTGGATGGTAAACGAGGTTCCCAGAATATCGACCCGTACCGTCTCTATCGCCATGGCACTCTAGAAAAGCTGCGTTGAATCGAGGGCTGGATCTTCCGATCCCTCATCGCCGTCGCCATCGTCGTCTTCCTGAACCTTTTTTTCTTCCTCTGCGAACATATCGGTATCGGATGCCGCTTTTTCCGCAGCCTCCGGATTTTTTTCATGTTCTTCCGCCGTGCGATTAACAGCGGGATGCTCCGAGGCGGCATGAACGACATCCTCGAATTGATCCAGTTTTCGCAGAGCTTGTACGATACCTTGCTCGATGCGAACCTGATCCTGCTGGAATTCCTTGACGAGTCCCTCAAGCTCGGCTACGCGTCCTTCGGCGGCGACAAGACCCGTGCGAAGCTGAGCGTTCTCGTTTTTGAGTGATGCTATTAATGCAACGGCCTTTTCGACGCGCGTTTCAAGGGCGCGAACCTGCTCAAGGGACACCATGATTACGCCTTGACCGCTTTCTTGGCCAAGCCGGCTTTTGCCTGCTCGACAACTGCCTTGAATGCGTTCGGATCGCGGATGGCCACGTCGGACAGCATCTTGCGGTCTACGGTGATATTGGCCACGACCAAACCCTCGATGAAGCGGTTATAGGACAGACCCTCGGCGCGGCATGCGGCGTTGATACGGGTAATCCACAATCGGCGGAACTGTACTTTCTTGTCGCGACGGTCGCGATAGGCATACATCAGCGACTTGGCTACTGCGTCCTTGGCCGTCTTGTGATTGGTGGACCTTCGTCCCCTGAAACCTTTGGCTAGTTTTAGTATCTTCTTACGATGATCTTTTCGCCTGGTTCCGTCTACTGCTCTTGGCATTGTAGTCTCCTAAAAATTTATGCGCCTGCAAGAATTCGTGTCATCAACGAAAGCCGCGCGGCTGTTTGCAACGTAGTTGCCGTGCAATGTTCCTCAGAAACGGAGATTATCCGTAGGGGAGGAGTTTCTTCTTGATTTCATGAACGGGGCCAACACCAACATAGCCGCACTTGCGAAGTTTTCTCTTGCGCTTGGAGCTTTTCTTGGTGAGGATATGGCGCAGGTTCTGTTTCTTGTACTTCACCTTGCCGTTTGCGGTAAACGAAAATCGCTTAGCCGCGGCACGCTTGGTCTTCATCTTGGGCATGACAATCCATCCTTCATTCTTGTGTATCGGTCTCGGGTTTTGCCGCGGTTTCGGCTTCTCCCGTTGTCGAGCGTGGTCCTTCGGGTTTCTTGAGGATGACAACCTTGGGACTGATAATCATGGACATGGAACGGCCTTCCATAAGGGGAGGCTTTTCCAGCACGTATTGACCATCCAGACGGGAAAGCATGCTTTTAAGCACGACTTCGCCCAATTCCGTATGTGCCAACTCGCGGCCCCGGAAACGTACCGTAATCTTGACCTTATCGCCTTCCGCAAGAAAATCCTTGATATGCTTGGACTTGAAGTCGAGCGCGTTTGCGTCAACCTTTACCTGCATGCGTATTTCCTTGAGCTTTACGATTTTCTGGTGCTTACGATTGTCCTTGAGCTTTTTTTCCTGCTCAAATTTAAATTTTCCATAGTCGATGATCTTGCATACCGGCGGAACGGATTGCGGGGCAATCTCCACCAGGTCGAGGCCGAGCTCGCGAGCCATGCGCAATGCCTCAACTGTGGCTACCACGCCCTTCTGCTCTCCGCTGTCATCAATCAACCTTACCTCGCGAACACGAATCTGGTCGTTTGTCCGCAAACTTTTGTTGTCCGCCAATGCGCCTCCTTCGGCTCTACCCACAATACGGATAGCGTGGCGTACTATACCACAACTGCATTCCACGAGTCAAACGGGTATAAAGTGCATAAAAGACCTATTGCGTGGCCGGATACAAGCATGCTAGCGTTTTGTCATGCATATTCTATCTACTTTTGGAACACCCCTGCTTTTTCTGGCAATCTTGTCCTGGTTTTTCAGTACGGCTGAACGTCCCGCGGCCTGGCGTATATTTTTTCGCGGTGCGCTGATGGCGATTCCGGCGGCGCTTGTCTGGAAACTTTTATCGTTCACCTATAATCCCGCCTGGGGCTCTTTTCTCTTGGCATTGACCTTTTGCCTGAAATTCTGGCTGATTCCTTACGCTCTGGCGATTGGCAGCTGGTGCATACTTTATGGCTGGTCCAAACTCGATCAAGGCTGCATGAAGCCCCTCTCCTCATTTTTTGCCGGTTTCATGAGTGTTTTCGCGATCGTTTTTACCTTCGGCCTATGGAAAAACAGCTACGGCGCATGGCTTCTCGCGTTACCGCTCCTAAGCATCTGCACTACCTTTATCATTCCCTTTGCCATAAAGGAACTCGCCTGCGACTATATGCCATCCGGAATACGCTGGATACTGGCTATTCTCGGCGTTATGGCAGCCGCGTCCATTACGCTGGCCATGTTTTTCCTGCGGCTCGAATGGTTGGCGATCGTGTGTACCGCTCTTTTCTGCGGCGGATGCTCATTATTCGTCATAGAACGGTACAAACGCGGCTTACCGGGCATGACGGACGTTCGAACGAGTTCGTCGCCCGTTTAGCGGAATCGCTTAAAAATCGAGGCGGAGCATTTTCAAGAGCCGCTCGGTTTTTGAAAAATAGAGCCGAATCACACAGCTTTTACCGTTAACGGGCTTTACATACATGCTTACCATATATTTATCATCGACCCCTTCCGAGAGCGGCTTCCCCGCGATTTTAACGCAGTAGTCGTAGTCGGGATTCTCGGGAAGCTCAAAATAAACCTGCAGGCAGGAGATGGTAAAATATGCCCACGATAAACTGGCCATGGTAGCGGATTTATTGGAATAAATGAGACTCATGTTGTCGTAGTAAAAAATTCTTGAGCTTCTGTTTACCGCTTGGTTCTTGAGATTCGGGAAGGAAGGATTCACATCAATTTTTAAAACCATATCCGACGCCGGTACGATTTTTGTAAAAGAAAAGGCGTCGAGCAGGGGAATTTTTTCCTGCGAAAACCCCGCAAAGCAGCAAATCAGTGCAAAAACAAGAAAAACATGGGCTCTCATCGCGCCATCACCTCCATATTACATTAAATCCATGGTATTTTAGAACATCGCAGGTAAGCGGGATTCGGGCCGCCCGTAGGTCATTGGGAAATTGAGCTTGAGACCAGCAGAGCGCATAGTCGGCACGCTCTTCTGTTCGAGACCCGTTGGTCTCCAATTTAAAAACGCCTCTGGCGTTTTTTGAGACCAGCGAGTCTCCCCTTCGGTTCTCGACTTCGTGTCTCGAACCTGCGGGCCGCATCAGAGCGCTGTCGCGCGCATCCATGCGCGCTATTCCTCCCGCTGGTCGGCGCGCTCTTCTGTTCGAGACCCGTTGGTCTCCAATTAAAAACGCCTCTGGCGTTTTTTGAGACCAGCGGGTCTCCCCTTCGGTTCTCGACTTCGTGTCTCGAACCTGCGGGCCGCATCAGAGCG
>CAZAJF010000017.1:52618-81320 GCA_964485395.1 uncultured Treponemataceae bacterium
CCCGTTGGTCTCCAATTAAAAACGCCTCTGGCGTTTTTTGAGACCAGCGGGTCTCGAACCCACAACCTGCTGCTTAGAAGGCAGCTGCTCTATCCTGTTGAGCTATGGTCCCTCTGTAACGGAAAATCGTCAGGGAAGACGATGGATGCACTGTAAACCGGGAGCTTCAAAAAAGTCAACATGGGAACATTGCATACGGGCGCGAGGCAAGATCGCGGCGCCTAGGCTCCCGCGATCTTGAACAATCGGCCCTGCACATAACGAATCCAGCCGTAGCGGAACGCGCCAAGGGAAAAGCGCAGCCGTTTGTCCATCACCGCGAGCATGGCATAGGCGGCTTCGGGCGCTCCCGCGGGAAGAGGATCGCTGCTGTAGCACGCTGTGACAAAATTATCCGTAAGGGAGACGAAGGCGGGTTCGTTGTTGTCGAGCTTCATCCTGATCCTCCGGGTAAACTCCAGCGCGGTTTCCCCGACAAGGATCCGTTCCTTCAATAAAGCCATGATGGCGAGGATGTTCCCATAAACGCAGACGACTTGCCTGGCGTCGGAGGAGGACGCGAGCAGGGTCCAGTACCGGCGCTCCCTTCGAACCGTGAAAAGTATCCTGATTATCAGCAGGGCCAACAGCAGACTCGCGGCGCCGGGGACGGAGATTACGAGGATTCGTCCGGCAAGCGTGCGAAGAAAAGGCAATTCCTCGGCGGAACGGTCGACGCCGGCCTCCCCGGCGGCGGAAGGAAGCGGCGCGGGCGTTTGCGGGGAAGTTACTATTGAATAACCCCCATTGCGGTCGGGGTGGGCGGTCGAGTAGGCCCTTCCAGCGTTGACGAGGAGCGGGGATACGCCCGGCGTCGCGTCGAGCGAAACCCAGCCGTAATCGGCGAAGTAGGCTTCCACCCAGGCGTGCGCGTCGTCTTGACGCACCAGAAACGACCCCGTGCCTTCCGGGTCCTGGACCAGGTAACCCTCCACGTATCGGGAGGGAATGCCCTGAGTCCTCAAGAGGAGGGTCAGTGCGCTGGCGAAATAGGTGCAATACCCGCCCTTAAGCTCGAATAAAAAATAGTCGACGAAATCCATGCCTGGAGGCGCGGTCGGCGATTGCAGGGAATATGCGTATTTCAGGCGCAGATAATCCCGCATCGCGGCGGCTTTGGCGAAAGGCCCGTCGATGCCTTCGCATAGGGTCGACGCAAGCTCGGAAACCCTTGCGGGCAGGTCGCGGGGCAATTGCAGATATCGACCGGGATTGACGAGAGGCTCCACCAGGCTGTCATCGGGCTTCCCGTCGCCTGAGAGAGACGCATAGAGGGTATACGACTCGTCGCGATAGACGGCGTCCGGAAAAGTTATGATGCTGTCCTCGTTGTTGATTACGTAGGCATAGCGGTCGCTGTCAACCCGGAGCGTTCTTAAAGGCGAGAACGCGATCCGCATGGAAGCTCCAAGGCTTCTTACCTCGATTTTAAAAAGCGGTTCCGAGACGCGGCCCGCGGCAGGATCCTCGATTTTGGTTTCCATCATCGACTCGACGAAAGTTTCGCTGATCCAGTTGTTGTCGATATAAAAAGTCTTTACGTTCCCCCGCAGATACAGGGGTACCGCCGAAAGCACAGCCATGACCGGGTCTATATTTTTTATAACAGAGCCGCCCAGAACCGAATCATCGGGCTGAAAACCGGTTTCCTGGAATTTAAACAGGCCGGGATTGCGGGCAACCCTGCTGGAGCTGAAATACCTGCGCAGCTTCGATGCCTCCGGAAAGGCGCTCTCGAAGCCGGACACCAGCCCGCTCGGGTCCCATACCGCCGAAAAGTCCGGCAGCAGCACGGCTCCGAGCGTTACGAGAAGACTGTATAAAAGCGCAGTCCAGCCCCACCCTTTTTTCGCTGCGGTTTTTTCGTGTTGACGAAAGGCATGCTCCACGCCGTAAAAAAACAGGGTCGAAGCCACGAGCAGCACGATCATGAAGAAGGCTCCGTCGATGGCCTGGTACCAATAAGCCATGAGTATGAGGAGACAGGCGGGAAAATATAAAATCAGGCGCTTGAAGCGGACGATTTCGAAAAACGTAAAGACGCACAGCGTGCCCGAGATGACGAACCAGAGGGGAAAGGCGTTCTTGGCGCTTATGGATTCGCGCCCGCGCAGGAAATCGACGACGTTGCGGACGAGGTCCTTGATTCCCGAGCCGAGGAACTGCAGGGCCGAAGGTCGAATAAAATATAACAGCAAGACGGTGACGGCGCCGACGGCCAGCACCACGAGCGCCGCTGGCTTCCAGAGGGTCAAGGCCCGGACCGCCAGAAACATCAATGCGGCGAAAACCAGCGGAAACAGCGGATTCATGCTTACGAGCAAGGCCTGGGCCATGGTTGCGCCGACCGACATGGATACCAGGCAGTACACCGCGAAAACGGACCGGGAGCGGTATTTTTTTGCCGGGTCCAGCGGATTAGCCGAGCGCTTCACGGATGTCCTCTCCATAATCGACGAATTGAACGGGGATTCCCTCTGAACTCAATGCGCTTGCGCTGAAGGCTGACTTCTCATACCCCGGGTCCCGCTTCCCATCCTTGGCGACGATGATGAATTTAGGCCTGCGGTTGCTCAATTGAAGCTGCATTCCCTGGATAGCCAGGGATTTGTCCAGGCGCGGGGCGATGACGAAGACGCTGCTTCCGTCGCGAACAGAAAAAACAGCCGAGGCCAAGAGTCCCGCGAATCCCGGTGTCGCAAGCCCGAGGCTTCCGGAGGTCGGTGAAAAACCGGCCAAAGCATCCAAAAAAGAAGGTATATCGGCTTCGGAGCTGCCGTGAATTTTTTTTTCCGTAGTTGGGCCGAGGAGTATCAAGGTGGCGTCGATGGACCTGCAGAGGAGGTAGTCAAGCACCGAGGCGGCCAGGGAAACCACTGAGTCCTCGAGTATCCTTCCCGGATCATGCGGATAATCCGCGGAGCAGCCGTCGATAACCACGGTAACTTCCGAATCTCCGCGCATTTCGTAGTTTTTGACGAGCCATTGCCCCGACCTGGCGGAGGCCTTCCAGTGGATGTGCTTCAAACTGTCTCCGGGTTTCCAAAAACCTAGGTCGGACAGTTCGTTCGGGCTCCTGCACAACGGGTCCGTTACGACCAGTTCGCCCGATTGCCGCGTGGCGCCGACCGCAAGGGAGCGGAGCCTGAGGATGCGGGGATACACGGTAAGGGACAATGACCCCGAAAAAACCTTGGAAAACTCGCCTATTCCGTAAATGTTCTTAACCGTCATCCTGACGCTGCCGGTCTTGTAGACACCCCGCCTCCTGGTTTCGAAGCCGGCATCCCACTGTATCGATTCCTTTCCCGAGAGCGAGAATGACATGGCCTTGGTCTCGCCGAAAATCGGATTCCCGGTGATGGAGCTCTGGAGTTCGACCGAAGGAAAGCTAAATATGCTTTTGTTCTGCAACTTGTAGGATACCGCCAGCGTCTCTCCGCAAACCACCGTCCTCGCGGGCATGCTGATGGTGACGCGGAGGAAAAGGAGGCCGGCCAGACCGTGCAGAAGGGGAACGACCCAAAACAACAGGGACGCATAGGCGAGAAACACGAGCGCCTCGCCGCCAAGGGTCAAGGCGAACGCCCACAGGACCGAGGAAGACAAGAGTAATAATATTTTATAACTACGGCGCATTGACCGTCGGCACGTATACGCGCTTCAATATCCCGGCAATCACCTCGTCGGGCTTCCTGCCCTCCACCCTAGCCTCCGCCGACAGGGTAACCCGGTGGCACAGGACCGACGGAACCAGCTCCTTGACATCGTCGGGCAGCACATAGCCCCTGCCGCGGAGGTAAGCCAAGGCGCGGGCGCCCCTGCACAGGTCGATGGATGCGCGCGGGCTGGCGCCGAGGCGTATGTCGGGGCTTGCCCTGGTCGCGGCCGCGATGCTGACGATGTACTGGAGTACGTCGGGCGAGACGAAAACGCCTTCAACCTCGGCCTGCATCGCGAGAACCTCGGCGGGGCCTGCGACGGCGGTCACGGATTCGAGCGTCTTGCATTTTTTATAATTTTTTATAACTTCAATTTCCTTGTCGTTGCCCGGATACCCGATGGACACCCGCATGAGGAACCTGTCCAGCTGGGCTTCCGGCAGGGGAAACGTACCTTGATATTCGACGGGATTCTGGGTGGCCAGCACCATGAACGGTTTCTCCAGGGTATAGGTCGCGTCGTCCACGGATACCTGGCCTTCCTCCATCGCCTGAAGGAGGCTCGACTGCGTCTTGGGCGACGTGCGGTTTATCTCGTCGGCCAGGAGGAGCTGGCAGAAAACGGGGCCTTTGCGAAACATGAACGAAGATTCGTTCCTGCTGAACACATTGACGCCGGTTATGTCCGAAGGCATGAGGTCGGGGGTGAATTGTATGCGCCCGAACGAGAGGCCCATACTACGGGCAAATGCCTTGACCATGGTGGTCTTGCCGACGCCGGGGACATCCTCTATGAGAACGTGGCCACCGGCGAGGCAGCATGCCATCACTTTTTCGATGACAGGCTCTTTATCCAAAATAATCGACTGGACGGATTTGATTACTTCGCGCGCAAGTTCCCTTGGATTCATGCGACAGCTCCTTGGCGGGGCATTTTGGACCCGATTGCAGAAATCATTGTATCACGGAAAAGTTCAATATTTCATTGAAACGCATGCAAAAAAAACGAAAAAAAAGCAAGTCCTTGTTAAACA
Source organism: uncultured Treponemataceae bacterium (assembly GCA_964485395.1). Taxonomy (GTDB): domain Bacteria; phylum Spirochaetota; class Spirochaetia; order Treponematales; family UBA12059; genus JANNSO01. The sequence goes on from CAZAJF010000017.1 coordinate 57,354, forward strand.
AGAACTTGCGTTTCGGGACGGTGAGACTCGAACCCACGATATCCAGCTCCCAAAGCTCGCAATTGTATTTACTACAAGTATTTATATTATTTTAAAAGTTTTAATTACTATAATATACACCAAAAACACATAAAACGTATAGAGCAATAATAAAACGTGTAACAATTCGCGGAACAATTAAATAGGGTTTATACTTGACAGATAGGACATAATGTCCTATACTATAAACATCAAGGCGAGCTGCATGGCTTGTCACCCCTCCACCAGGAGATGAACATGAACCACTACTACCGGCTGATGGTACCGACCACCATCTACAACGCTCCCGCCCCGGCGGACATAATCGAAGCAATCCGCCTCGAAGTCAAGCAGGCTTTTGCTGCAGCCTTCGGCGGGTACACAGAGACCCGCGCAATTGGCGGCTACCTTGCCCAGTCCGGCGAGCTTATCGAAGAGCCGGTCTATGCGATCGAAGCCTCTTACGAGGAAGCCAATGACGTAATAGTCTGGCAACTCGCAGATCGGATCAAGGCCGCCCTCTCGCAAGAGAGCGTGCTGATCCGGAAGGACCACGAAGTCCACTTCGTGTAACCAGCCTAGCCCCCGAAAGGGGGCCATAATCCCCAAGGAGGAATTTATGAAGTACATTATTCGAACCGTTGAGAATGGATTACGAGTGCCACTTGAACGTATTGAGGAAAAAAAGAAAGCTGCAAGAGAAAAATTTCTTGGCGCTGGTTTTCAATATCTGGAAATCTCTGGAATTCTTGGATCCCTAAATGCCTTAGGCGAACGCATAGAAGAAATGGTTTTTGTTATCGAAGGAATTGAGAGGGAAAATTATGTATGAGGTTCCAAACGGCGCGGAATTCCGCGAGTATCTGACAAAGCATGGATTTTCTGCAGCCCAGGCAGGTGAAATTATCGGAGTCACCTCAAGGACGCTCCGGAGATGGACAGCTTCGGAGACTGCGGCAAACAGGGTACCTCTACCCTGGTCTGCCTGGGTCCTGCTACAACTCTATACCGGAGATTTAACCGTCGATCAATATAAGGAAATGGTACAAAAAAACAGCGAATAAAGAAAGCCTATTTTGCCAGCGCGTAGATAAGGCCGCCCACGGCCAGCGGGGCTCCGATGCGCCATAGCCAAAGCTCAAGGTTCAGCTTCGCCCTTTCCTTCTTCCAGGAGGTTGAGGCAATCTCCAAGGAGCTGGTCAATTTCTTTATAAGTTCCGAGGTCGCTTGAGAGTCGCGCTCGCTCTGTAGCAAACGATTCTCTCGCTCGGTTAAGCTCGTTTCTTTCGATTCGGAAGCTTTCTCTCTCTCGATCAAGCGCGCTTCGATCTCGTTCAATTCCGCTTCTTTCTGATCCAAGTCGAAGTTTCTCTGCTTGATTGATTGCGGCCAAATCAATAGCAAGGTCCGCGCTTCGGTCAATTTCTGCCTTAGTATCTGATCCCGGGACAGGATTAGCAAATCTTGCGGCCGCGCCGTAGCAAAACCCAACAATAAAAACGCCAATAAAAGCAGCAAGCCCAAATATCCAGAGAGGAATTTTAGTTGCCATTTCATTGATCCTTCCTTTCCTTGTCTAATTCCGGCCGGTAGAATTTTGCCTTCTGCAAGTTATCTGCAACGTTGGATCCGGAATACGCTACTACTAACCCGATTATCCCATACACGATTGTTGAGCCTAAGCCAATTGCAGCGACCATCGCCGCGGCTTCCTTTTTTGCTGCAATAAGCGTAACTCCATAGATCAAAATCATAGAGAGCAACCCAGCCCAGAATGCGGTAGCTTTTTTTGTCTTCATTTTTTCCTCGAGAGGATGCGTAAACCGGCCAGGACGCCATTGATCCGGGTATTGCTTGCTCCCATTGGATCGTAAATACAGATTTTTTCAAGGTCTCCCAGGCAGAAATGATTCAACGTCTCTGCTGTCTGCTTGAGTTCATACCGCAAAAAAACTATATCACCCTCGACAGGGGTATACGAAAGCGATTCCCAGCGATATTCCCATTCACCGCCCATGAGGTACGAAAAAATAAGCGCCGGGGCGTTAACGTAACACTCCGCATCGATCCAGGGTTTTGACTTACCGTCCACCTGTACCGTTCGCTTGGCGCACTCCATGTATACCACAAGCTCGTTGAGCGCTTTGCCTATGCTGATTTCTACCGCGCGAATAATGCATAAAAATAAGCACCCGAAACGGCCAAGGGCTAAGAGTAATTTTTGGACAGGTTCGTTTATCATGCTACCTCCACTTTTGCCGACTTGCGCAAGAATCCATCGAATTTATCCCGCGCCGCTGTGGCGGTATCCAACGCGCGCTCGACGTTCCCGTTGCACTTCCCTTGCTGCGCTTCCAGGAGTGCGATTAATGCCTCCGTCTGCGGACCCTGCATTTCCAGCAGCGCGTTTACGGCCGGCACGATCTTGCCGAGCTGGGAAGCTTCCCGGCTGTTCCGAGAAAAGGCCTTCCTGATCCAAGCTGCTACGAAAATAAGCAGCGCAGCTCCGCAAGATATCGCTATTCCGATGATTATTTCTTTCATGCTTTTCCTTTCAAAACTGCAATGCGCTCGCGCAGCCCTGCGGCCTCAAGTTCAAGTACCTCGAGTTTCTTGTTGTCCTCTGCCGTGTCCGTCCCCAGCTGGATCGCGCGCAAAGGCCGGATGCTTGCGATGCTGATTGCATCGAAGCGGGCATTTATCTCGCGGATTTCCTGCGCATCCTTTTCCTCTTGCGTCGGCTTCGAGAGCAAAGGAATAGATTCCGGAAGTACCTCTATTCCTTCATTTTTGATCGCTTCCTGTGCTTCAATCCACGCCTCTGGATATTCAGCTTCGTTTATGTTGCACCAACCGCCATTTAAAAAAACTTTTAAAAATGGTCCGCTTGTAAAAATACCTTTTGTTGTGTCTATCATGACTGCCTCGTTGTTTCTATGTAGTACGTCTCGCCTGCGGCTACAGTTCCTGCAACACCCGAACCAATTAACCGAACAGAATAAACAAAATCAGTAAGCCCTGATGCGTTTATTTTTGCTAATATTTTCAAATCCCAAGTTCCTGTTTTATTCACAGACCCCGAATGATAAAAGGCGGTCCCAGCGGTCATGACTTCTTTGATTACTTGCCCTGGAGCATCTGCCCCTCCTACCGGCGTCCCTGTTGTAGGCTTAGGCGCAGGCTGCTGGCCAATATTACCATCAGCATAAGACGACCAGATTGGATGCCACCCATTTACAGGACCCGAGTCCCAAACATTATTTAACATCCTGCGCTTCCATTGCTTTCCGGAGGTAAAGGATGTAAAAATCAAGGTTCTATAAGCAATATTACCGGTAGGTAGTACATCAATCCAGCCATCCTCTACTCCAGGAAGGTTTGCGCTTGTAGACGCAACATTATAACATCCGCCAATGCTAAGAGTTTTAACATCAACAGAGATTTGTGCTGAAACAGAAACAGCTAGGCAACCTAAACCTGTCACATTAGGCGTAAAAATCTTTACCCATCCATTTGCATCACTTCCAGTCGGGGTGTTCCAAGTTCCTCCTGCCATCGTTCGATACCACATCGATCCATCGCTTCCGAGTGCAAGGTGATTTTTATATAAAGCGTTCCCGGCATCGTAAGTCTGCAAGATGCTCCAATAGACGGCTCCGGCAGGGGCATGTGCACAAGTGGTAGTCGTTCGAAAAAGTACTCCATCGCCCGTTACTGTATTGGCTTCAGCGACGTTTAATAGATTTCCAGCAGAACCTATTCCCGCACCGCTAGCTGACTGGGCGTCAAGTCCAGAAGTCGGACCGTCAACGGTAAGCAACTGCGCTAATAAATAAGCCGGCGCAAGGTTCTCGGCCTTCGCATAATCACCAACACTCTTATACGACACGTACAGGTTTACATTTTGGTACGTAGCGTTAACAATTGCTAACTTCGTATAAATTGTTATTCCGGCCTCTGTCGTGAGTCTAGTGTCCTCAGCGCTGACTGTGTAGTCGGTCGTCAGGGACAGGAGTGTACCCGTCCCACCGGCGCCCGTTCGCACAACTAGGTTCGCAGTCCCGCGTATTGTATCGTGCGCGAGCACGGCTGCAGTCGAGCTCGCTCGGTTTATAACCTCGTCGGTTATGACATGCCCGGTAAGCAGTTTATTCAATAATGCCATTCAAATCCTCCTTAACTTATCTTTATAAACAGTGAGACGTAAGTATTCGCACAGTAACCTAAACATAACCATATGCCTTGTGCAGCCCAATCTCCGTCACTTGTCACGCCATTAAGACCTATGCCTGAATAACGGAAATTGTCGCCTCCATTAGCATATTTAATTTCGCCAGTAGATATAGTACTTCCCGATAAGTTACGAAGAAACGCAAAGGAGTTTATGGTACCTGGAGTCCTAAATCCATTGATTAAACCGGCGAGGTCCCCTGCAATGCTCTCGTCCGCCGCGATCCTTGCGTTCCTCTCCGTTACCACTAGCCCTGCGTTGTAGTCGTCACCTGCTCCGCGGGCTACTATCTCCGCAGATATCCTCCCGGACAGATCGGTGTCGGACAGCCCGCGTTGGTATATCTCGACGTTAATGTTCCCCTGAAGCTGGAGGTCGGCCGCTGCCCTTGTCGCAGCCTCCGCCGCGATGTCCAGCGTGTGCTGAACCGTGTTGCCTTCTATGCGGTTGAAGTCCGGGGCCTCCGGGACGTTGCCAGCTACCCACGTGGTCTTTGGCGTGATATATGCCATTATATTTTCCTTATCTGCGCTGAAGCGGACAGCGCGCCGTTGAAGTTAAACTCCTGCGTTACGATCACGCCTGGGACGTCCACCACTGATACCTTGTCGCCGAGCTCGAGGGTAGGATCGCCCCGCCAAGTTAGCTCGATATCACGGCTCTCCTGGGCGGTCACGTCTAAGATGTCCTGGGCAATTTCTCCAGCGATGAATTCCGTCTGGACCATTGCGTTTTCCTTTATGACAAGCACCTTTTCCCCGTTCTTCCTAATACTGAACCCGTCCGACCTTTCGACTATCTGCTGCCCTGACAGGGCAAGGGGTTTTCCCCGAACGGAAAGTGCAAGGCTCTGGCCGGCCGAGCTTCCCAGGATTGAGAAGTCGGCGCCCCATGAGTAGAAGCTAGACGAAGTCACCGTCGCGCCGGCCGGGGTGCTCACCAGGGAGATTGCGCAATCGATTGCCGCCTCATAATCAGCCCACTTTACCCGGAACAGCCGAGTTTCCCCGCTGTCTATCAAGAGGTCGTCGGTGAGGGTCCAAAGAGCTTGCTCGGCCTGAGCGGCGTACGGGAAGGTCGTAATCTGTATCCGGTTCTTAATCTTTGATACGGGAGACGCAATGTTCAGGATCCTGTCTTCTCCGATTGAGTCGACAACAGGTAATTCAACATCTCGGGTCAAATAGTTCCCCGCCTGTACGCGGATTGATCCTAACCGGTCTTGGAACGCTACTCCTCCTGCCGCCTCGGCAATCTGTCCGAGAGCCTTCCGGTGTTCCGTTGGAGAAAGCCATAAATAAGGGACGAGGTATTTCTGGAGTTCGGGATCTATCTCCCAGCTTCCACTTGAGGCGGCAAGCCCATCTGCAAGAATTTGCGTGGCGATCGTATAGAGACTCGTTTGCTGTTCCACCAACAGGCCAATCGAATCGACGACCGGGGTGCTTCCGAGAAATGAACTTCGGAGGGTCAGCCGGACATATAAGTTGGTTACCCCGCTTACTGTAGAAGTGAACTCGACAGCTCCCTTTGCTCCGTTCTGGAGCACTGTAAGGTCATCAAGCGCCTCCCCTGCAGAAATCTCTACAGAGCATTCAAGGGGAACCGTCGCCACCAATGTGGGAGTAACGGATACGGTGGTTCCGGCTACATAGGTGAACGAGAAGGCCAGCGTCCATGTCCCGATATAGAACGGAGCTTCCAGGAGCGACTCGGAAAGGAGTGATTCTACATAGAGCATTAGTACACCATCCTTAAGGACCCGCTGGCCGCGGCCGTGTCGACTTTCGTCCCGGTGTTCCACTCCGCCGTACTCGTTATCAGGAATGTCTGCGGGGAAGGCGCTTGTACGATCACGTTGCTTGAAAATATTGTCTCGTCCAGCAGCGCCATCCGGTCCACCCCCGTGACGGTCACGCTCAGGCTCTGCTTATCTATGTCCCACGCCTTAGCATAGTAGACCCCCAGCGGTATCCACGTCGTTCCGTCGCCAATCTCTGGTGTGATCCTGACACCCTCGCGGACGACGTTATAAAGCTTCGAAGTCACGTTGTCAAAGTCGAAGGCCCTGTCTCGATTAAACAGGGTAAGGACGCAGCTCCCGCTTGCAGTCTGGCCAAGTGGAATTCCGTCTTCCGGAAGTTCCCTATTCTCTACTACCTGCAACGAGAGGATGTCGTCCTCGCCGTACAGGTCGGTGATGGCAGTGAACATCTCCGCGACCTTTGCGGATACGCCGATCTCCGACCACTTCCTGATCGATATCCGCATCTGCGACACGGCATTGAGCTCGGCCATGTCCGCGACATAACGAATGCCTGCGTTTCCGGCAACGTCTATGTTGTGCAGTATGGCTCCTGCAGAGTTGTAGAACGTGATGGAGAAGTCTACTGCGTACTCATTGCGGGCAATGTCGAACGATAGCCTGACGGCTGTCATTGTGCGCGGCAGGAAGTTTACGAATAGCTCAGGGTACTCAACCAGCGGTCCAAGGTCGAACTCATTAAGAAGCCTCTCCCCCAGCAAATAGGAGTTACCGTCCTGGAACACGCCCGTAGGCGTAGACAGGGACTTGCTCCACCATCCGATCTCAAAGTTTGCCTGCTCCGTTACGCTGGCCGGGGCTAGTGCCCAGTCTTCCCCAAGTATCCACTTTCCATCTAGCGCCAAGAACCGTTCGCTCGTATCCTCCTTGCCGTTCACCACCTGGGATATGTAGGTGTTTTCCTGATTCTCCGCAGACCACGCTATAACCGTGTTGTCAAGGTTCGCGTCCGAGTAGTCAATCCTGCACCGAACGTGGAGGCGCCGGCCACGCAGTTTCTGTATCTCCGCCTTGAGCGCGGGCGTGGTAGCTATCACACTTCCTCCAGCGTAATAGAGAACCCGGAGAAGGCGTAGTTACCGGCGTACAACTCGCGCAGGTACGTCGGCGATATGGAGAGCTTGCACGTGTACGTCAGGCTGGAGAGATCGGGCTGAACCTCGGAAAAGGTCACGTCTTCCTTAAGCACGTAGAGGTCGATCAGGTCGGCCATGAACGCGCCATCGAGCGGGTTGGACCAACTGACCTCGAAAGTCCGCTTGAAGGCTACGAAATCGGATACGAGCGTCCGGTTTACCGTGCGCTCCGTCACCTCGAAGTCGAGCCAGCCCGGCTTATAGGATATGCTGTCCATTGGGAGGAGTACGCCGTTTAACAGCAGGTCACCCTTCATCATCCCCTCCTCGCTATTTCTACAGAGTTGTATTTTGCTAGCTGCCTGTTGAGCTCACGGAATCCAGCGGGGTCAGCGATAAGCGTCCCTATGTGGAGGTGAACCCCATTGGCTACGGACTGCTGCGCCGGGGTCTCGACAGTAACGCGCTCGCCAGACTGGACCATCGCGGCCGGTATCGGGTAGCTGTCGTTTGGGAAGCCTGCAGGAACCATGAAGGAGCCACCTTGCGCGAATGAAGGTATTTCCGGCAAAGGCGAAGCAAGAACAGCCGCAGCCTGTGCAGCGGCAAGCCCACCTACGACTACCGCGGCTATCTGGCCAAAAGGAGGAACTAAGGTTAAGGCGCTTGTTATAGCTTTTGCAGTATTGAAACCTATCTCAATCAAGGATTGCGCTTTAGCAAAGACAGCTTGCTTTCTTGCAATTTTTGCTTTTGCAATTGCCATTTCTTGATCGATGCGTTTTATCTCAGACGCTTTTAAACTCTCGTTTTTTAAGGAGTTATTTATAGCCTCTTTTTCTTTTTTGGCCTTCGAATCAATTGCTTCTAATTCGCTACTTGAAATAAGGCGAGTCAGCTCTTTAATCTGACCATATGCAAAATCCGCAGTTGCTTTTCTGGTTTCCTTTATTTTTTCCTGCGCGACTTTATTTGCTTCTACTTCTGCGTCATATTGTTCGTTCGTTAATGCAATTCGTGCTTGTGTAAATTCCCATGCGGTGTCGTATTCTTCTTGCGCGGCCTCCCCCTCTGCGAGATACTGCTTCCGGATTGCGTCCGCTTGTTTTTGCATGAGTATATCTATAGCCTGGAGTCTGCGCGCATCCTCCTCCTTGGAGAGTCCCGTTAGAGTGAGCAGCGCTGTAATCTGGTCCTGGAGGATCTGCTCCTCGCTCTGAGAAGCGGTTATGGTCTCGTCTATAAAAGCTAATGCTTCCTGCCGCAGCGCAGCCTTTTTTGCCTCGAGGGCGGCCTGCTTCTCAAGGCTGATGCGCTCCGCTTCTGCTTTGGTAGCCGCAGTAGCAGCAGCCTTGGCCTGTAGATCAGCGTTTTCCTTCTGGAGCTTGACTTGGCCTTCGAACGTCCGGTACTGCGCAGCAAGCGCGTCAGCAGAATCATATAGATTCTTCCGGGTTGCGTCGGATATTCCAGAAGCTTCCTTGGCTCGTTTGTATGCGTAAGCTACATCTGATTTGAATGCGGCAAGTATCTTCTCATTTTCTGCTACGGTTCTGGTGGCGTCGAAATTACGAGCCTGTTTGAGCGCGTCATCCACTGCTTTAATGTCAGAGGCCACTTTTGCAAGGCCAACCCCAAGGGCAATGACTCCGGCTACAATGAGGGTGATTGGCCCTCCCGCAAGATTAAGACCTATAAGCGCAAGCTTCAGGGTGCTGACAGCCCTTACCGTATTGCCAATGCCTATGAGGAGCGGCCCGATCGCAGCGGCCATCGCTGCCGTTATCAGGATTGCCTTTTTTTGACCGTCGGACATCTCGCTGAACTTCTCAACGAGTCCACGTATCCCGCTTACCACCTCAAGCACGATAGGTAGCAACTGGGTTCCGAGCTCAGCGGCCGCCTCCTTGACCATGGCCGTGGTTATGCGCGTCGAGTTGGCAAGCTGATTCGAGGTGTTGGTGAAGTCGCCCTGGAACTTGGCAGACTGCTCCATGATGAGTGCGAGCCGTGCTTGCGACTTACCATATGTGGTAGCCTTGCCCTCCCCATCGACCATTCCGAGGGCCAGAGCCCGAGCCTGCACGTCAGCCTCGGTCAGTGAGACTGCAAACCTACGGAGCGGTTCAGACTCCCCACGGAGCCCGGCTTGCAGCGCTGTCATTGCGTCCGCTACCGATGTATTGAATATGGAGGCCATGTCGGCCGCTCGTTTTGTCAGGTTTATCGTCTGCTCTGCGGCCTTGTCTGCGGACATGCCGGCGTTAATGAGCCCTGCCCCAATCACCGCAGAGGACTGGTAGAACTCGGCCGCGGTCAGGCCCGCCTGAGTCGCCGCGCTCTTTCCCCACGCCTCTATTACGCCACCGGACTTCTTGAAGACCACGTTTGAGGCATTTAGGGATTCCACCGTATCGCTGGCAAGCTTCACCATCGCAGCTCCGGCCGCAACGATCGGTACGGTGAGCCCAAGTGTGAGCTTCTTGCCCGTCTCAGTAAATTTTTTTGCAAGCTCGTCGTTTTTTTTCTCAGCGGCCTTGAAGCCTTTTACGAGTTCGGTTTCATCAGCTATGAGCCGGTAAATAAGTTCGCTAATAATTTTCGACGACATCCTATTTACTCCTCAATTTCGCCGTAATGGCTTTCAAGTCGCTTGCTAAAGTATCGCGCCTGCGATACATCCAGGTATTTGCTTTTACCGAACCTCGGTAGTGCCTATCTTCCATAACAAACTGAAAAACGTACTCAAGCGCAGAACTTATTTCTGCCCATGTCATCTCGTTATAAATATATTCCGTAGTCATAAATGACCATGTAGCCCCAAGCAGGAGAGCAAGCCGATAAAGGTCTAGCTCTCCGTTTCTTTTTTTGGGTCTGTCCGCTTTCCGTCTTCGTCTTTTTTCATCGCTTGGACAATAAACGCTTCCATGCCTTGGTAATCTGTATTTTCTTCCCACCAAGCCTGTTCGAATTGGTAGTTGTTTTTTTCTAAAATTACCGTAAGAATTTCTGTAATATGTTTCGCTTTGCCTATTGCAAACGACGTAATTTTATCCGTCATTTCCTTGGATAGAGCTTCAGCTTTTTCTGCATCTGCCCCTTCGACATCGTTTTGAATTCGGGAAATAGTTTGAAGATATTCCCCGCAGAAAATCAGATACTCGCCATACATCGATCTAGCGCGTAAAGTAATCCGAGAAATCTCAAAGGCTTTTCCACCGATCGTGATACTTACCGTATTAGCTGAATCGTCAAGATTTACTATTTTCTTTTCGTGCATACTTCCCTCCGGAAACCGGGGCCTCATTTCTTCAGCCCCGGAAGGTGATTAAATGTCGGTAATTCCGAACTCGTCTTCGATCTTGAACAACTGGTCAAGGTCCGACCGGGCCGTGTCGAGCTGGCCGGACATGGTCACCTCGAGAATTGAGGGCTCGTCAGCGTCATAGCGTGGGAGACTGAAGGATAGCCCGCCGGAATTCACGGCCGCGTAGATGTACATAGTCCAGTACTTCCCGGTGTCCAGAAGCTTCCGGATACGCAGCGACCGAGGGGTGACGTCCACGGATGCCGAGCCTGCCGACAAGGTGCGCTTTGCGGCCGGCGTATAGGTGTAGGTGATCACGAGGTTGTACGCAACATCCGTGGCCGCCGTATCGATCACCATGATTCCCCATTTTCCGGAGGCGTCCTGCATGATGAAGTAGTCGGTCTGTTCAGCAAGAGCTCCGTTGTTTACAACGCTGACAGCGGTGGGAACTGTCCCTGCGCCTTGCTGATGCTCGAAGGCGTAGAATTTGTCGAATGCCCACGCCAGGGCGACAAGCGTCTGCGTTGCCCCGACTACAGGAGTGCCCGCAACAACTGCGTAGCTTCCTGCTCCGGAGAGAAGCTTCGCAATATTCGAAAGTTCCTGCTGCATAAGCGTGAAAGCAGCTTCCATCACCATGTTCTTAAAGAAGTTGAGTACGCCTTCCGCGCGTGATCCGGTTACTTTAACCGCATCATAGCTGAATGCCAGCGAGCCCTCGTTCATCGTGACGCCCAGATCAGTGTACACGTCAGGTACTGCGGGATCTGTTTGGATGGCTACCTCGTAGCCGACCGGCAGATGCACCGCCTTGTAAGTGGTAGCCATTAAAAGCCTCCTAAATTTTCGCCGCGATATCTAAAAGTGAAGCGCAAGAACTGGCCGAATAATTGTGGATCCGTTTCTGGCAACGCCCCCGAATCAATCAACTGCGACCAATTTATGTCTACGACTCCACCTGTTACTGTAATTTTTTCATGCAGGCGTTTGAATATTTTTTCAACGATGTCTGCAATCCGTAATGCAGAAAACTTGTCCAAAGCCCAAACCGAAAATTGCACTGTAATACTGTCATAATCAGTGATGTATCCTTCCGTTGAGGTAACCTCGAAATAATGAACCTGCGGCCATGTATTTGTTACAATACCGCGCGCATATGCAATATTTTCCTTCACCAGCGCAGCCAAGGCTACCGAGGCGAAAAGTTTTACATTCATCGCTTCAAGTACGTGTTCTTTGCTCATGCTCGCAATACCTTATCTGCCAGGTTATCGATGCGCGGCTTGGCTGCCTGGAATCCGGGTTCTGCAAATGGTTGGGCTTCCATCCCACTCGTCTTATGCCAATCCCCTGCTTCATCTTTATAGAACCATGGTATTTTTTTAGCCTTAGAACCTCCTCCTTCTGGCTTCGCATGAATGCCTGTTCCGTACTCTATAAAGGGACCGTGCTTCGCAGTGGGTCCTGTTTCGCTTGTCGCTTTTCCGTCCTCAACAAATGCCTGCGTCATGATAGAGTTAATCAAATCCCCGCTATCGATCGGCGCCCTTGCCGCCATTTCCCCGCGGATAATCTCCCCACCTTGCGTAACCAAAGAAAGCTGTTTTACCTGGAGGTCTTTGATAAGTTCTTTAGAAAAATCCTTGACCTCGATTTTAACTTTGATCATTGCTGCGCCTTGGTATCGATGTAATCGATGTTCTTGTACATGGATCCAGCGGGGATATAGATGATGTCGTAAAGCACATCGCCTATTTTTATCTGATCAGCAATTGAAAACGAGACGTATCGAGGAAAGTAAAAAATCCGCAAGCCAGTATTACCAGCATCGCGCCCAGCGCGCACGTTCTCCGCAGCCGCCATACTCCTATAGGAACACTTGAAAGATCGTTCTTGTACGAACGTAGGCAAGGTTCCAAAGGTTTTTGGGTCAGCCGGGACGTACCGCATTTTGTAAGCCGTATCGCGCAACTGGTTCATTTCGGCCTCGAGTACTGTTCGATGGTCCCGACGATGGAACGCGGGTATCCGTAAACCTTGTCGTCGTGCGTAACCGACCGATCGCCTACGCTTTCGCTTTTCTCCCCACGGCCTTGATAAGAGCCAAGCTCGCAAAGATAGCAGACCATTTCGGCAGCGTCGTAGTCGGACGATTCCGGATAAATGATGGTGATTTCGTCGTCATCGAGTTCGAACGGTATCCCTCGAATGGCGAGATAATCTTTTTCAGCCCGGGGAATCGTCCGGATAATTCTTGCATCGTCTCTTGTTAAAAGCGACCAGGTATAAGACGCCGGGGTGGCGCCGGCCGCGGGGGTAATGACTGTCAGCTCGTAGGTTTTTCCATACGTCGCCGAATCAGCATCATTGTCGAGCCAGACGTCACCAAGAACGCCCGCGTCCGTTGTTTCCGGAGCGCCTTCCTCCGCACGAGTATAGAGGTCGGCTTGAATCTTGACGGACGCGAGCGTGGTAATCATCCTACTATCTCCTCATACCAGAAAGCGTGGAGACTTAAGGCCTTGGCCGCTCCCGCGAGATTTCGGGCTCGTATGATTGTTGTGGTTGCTGGTTTCAGGATTATTTCAAGGTCGGAATCAAGAAGTCCACCTTGGCCTGCCCCATTACCACCCCCACCAAAAAGATATGGCCCTTCGATAACCGTTCCATTGGCAATACCCGTCGGATTTGATTTCACGACGAGCGTGGTTGCTTTTGGAGTGCCTGTCCTTCTGCGATTCTGCGGAGCCAAAGCGGTAATCCCGGTTGTCACCGTCGGAGCTTCAACAACTTCGAAAGAGGCAATGCCTCCCTCGCACCACGCGATTACTTTTTTTAAATGGATCGCCGCTACGTTGGCAGCCGGAGCAATTAGCTCAAGGTAGAGGTATCCATCATCTGCAATCCCTTCAGCGGAATTTGCGACGGTATAACCGATGCCTTGGTGAATTGCCTCATGGTCAGACGACATCTCGACCACAGCTCCGGTAAATGCGTCCCTCGGGATGTCTACGCCATGAGACGTCATTGATTACTCCTCGTCCTTGCCGGACTCGGCTTCGTCGATTGCCGTCTGCAGGCGTTCAACGCTCCAGCGCTTGAGTACGGACGCAGTACCAAGCTTGAGCTCCAGTGCCTTCTCGATCAGCTCGTCCTTGCCGGACTCGGCTTCAACCCCAAAGAGCTCATGCTTCTCAGGGTTATAGTCGCTTTTGTTTATGGTGGCGTACCCTGCTCGATTGGCTTTTACGACCTTTACGGTTTCGATGTCTGCCATGTTATATTCTCCTTGCCCAGAAGCTTATTACGCCTCTGTCTGCGGCATTGGCCGCGTCCACGGTTATCGTGTCGCCTGCTGCGAGAGTAAGATACGCACGATTTGCCACGACTGCTCCCGCACTCATGCGGGTCTTAACTCCGTCCACGGCGCAAGCAATCGCAGTGCACATGAGAAGGTTCCCGTTCTTGTACGGGGACAATGTGCCGCCGCCGGAAGTAGCGTACGCAAGGACGTCGATATCCGTGACGCGCATGGCGTAAGGAGCGGTGAACACGGTAGGATTTCCGGTCGAGTCTGCCGCGATCTCTGCCTCGATAAGGATAGGCGCATAGTCCTGCGTTTCTTTTACGGACGCCCACGCCTGAACGCGCTGATTTTCGGGATTGGACTTGTCAAGGCGCGTCACTTGCGCAGTAGTAAGTCTTGCCATTTTACACTCCTCAAAGACGAGGAAGGAAGCGTAGTTCCTTCCTCGTTAAATTTTATTACCCCAGGATGAGCGCTACGTGCTCGCTCTGGACCGTCTTGAAGCCCCATGCGAGGTGCATCTCGAAGGAGCGCTGGCCGTACTGCGCGATGTCCAACATCAGGTAGGTCATGCCGAACGAATCGGAAATGAGCATCTGGTTGATAGTGGGGTTCGCGGGCATGAGGGGCGGGCGCATGATGCCGACTACCGCGTTGCGCTCGAAGGCGAGACACGGGGTATAGTCGGCGCCAAGGGTCCCTTCTACAGTATCCGCGAGGGTCGCACGCAGGCCGGGGCGATTCAAAACGATGTTGCCTGCAGCAGCGCCAGAAGCGGAAGCAGAATCGATCACGTACTTGTTAGTGTCTCCTGCCCAGGTTACAACGTCGCCAGCCAGGATGGTCCCGGAGTCGGAACCATCCACAACGATGGTTTTGTCACCGATTGCATATCCTCCACCCAGGTTCACATCGAATCCGGTTGCGGTGCCTTTTACATGCTTGGCAATACCGGCGGAGTCTCGGAGGCCGAACCCAAACTGGCGACCCATAAGTCCGGACCTGCGTTCAGCATCGCTGCCCGCGGCGTAAGCCAGCTGGAAGGTACCGAGCTTCTGAAGATTCGCAACTGCGGCCGGGCTGAGCACGAGCTGAGCGTCGGCAAATGGAGTACCGTTCGCGCGGAGCAGCGCACGTACATCGACAATGAGATCCATGTCGGTTGCGAAAGGGGTGGTTGCCGCAACGCCAACGGCTCTGGATGCGCCTTTCTTGATGGCCAGCGCACAATCCTGCTCCGCCTCATTTCGGAGGGCTCGCATTGCCTGGAGCGCCCACTGACGCACCCATTCCTGATAATTCCCACCGTTCTCCAGCGACCGGATCTGCTCGCCCGTCAGCACCATGCTGTTTTTCTGGGACTTGTCGATGGTCACCGAAATTGCGCCAGCAGTTACGCTGGTTCCTTCCGGGGTGACATTCGCAGCGGCGAAGTTGGTGTTTGCCTGGACAGGGGCATACGGTATTTTTACCGAGTCACCCTTGGCAACCCCCTTGTCCGAGAACGAGGAATTGATCGCCGCGATCGCGCCGAACGGTTCCGCAGAGACTTCCTGAGCCGCGCTGAAAAGCGTCGGGGCAAGAGCTGTAAGTACACTAGCCATAGTTTCTCCTTACTCGAGGATCCCGCCCTTTGCAAAAAATGCAGAGCGGGCTTTTGGATCCATTTTGTTAAATTCTGCCTCCGTGATTT
Organism: uncultured Treponemataceae bacterium; assembly: GCA_964485395.1. Taxonomy (GTDB): domain Bacteria; phylum Spirochaetota; class Spirochaetia; order Treponematales; family UBA12059; genus JANNSO01. The sequence continues at coordinate 72,814 of CAZAJF010000017.1, forward strand.
TATTCACGGTGGAAGAACCTGCCGGAGGCGGATTACCGCCATACTTCAATTTGTTCTCAAGGTCGGCGAGCTTTGCAGCGGTCGCCTTGCTTTCCGTGGCCAGGATGGTGAGGACGTCTTCAGCGTCCGGAAGCGCGTAAAGCCTTTCAGCTTTCAGAGGGTCATAACCGAGTTCGGCAGCCTTCTTGCGCAGCGCATCTTTTTTCTGCGTGTGCAAATCCGCCGTCTTCCTCTCGGCCAGTTCCGATTCAAGCGCCTTCAGGCGTTTCTGTTCCGGCGTCTCATCTTTCGGCGCAAGCTCCTTGCGAATCTTGTCTTCGCGCTCGAGCAGAAGGGCTTCCATGTCTTTATCCTTGAAATTCTTGAAACGTGCTTCCACCACCGGAGTCGCGACCTTGTCGGTCAGGCTCTGCGATTTCTTCACGATGTCGAGAACTAGGTCGTCGGTGGGAACCACATACGCCTTAGTCTTCTCGGAAAATTCTGCCCTCTTGTCTTCGGGCACATATGCCAAAAGATCATCCTGTAATGCCATGGTAATCTCCTGTCACCGCGCGAAATGCTCCCCGCGATGCGTGTATGTTAAGCCGATCGTGCGACCAGCCTGTTCACATCTTCTTTCTCGCTGCGCGGACTTCTTTCACTGGGATTGCCCCTCCGCGATCAAGCCGCTGCTTGAATGTTTCATAGGGGACAATCCCTTCCCCGCGGATCCTGCGTTCCTTCGGCTGCTCTCCATCAATAATCGTGATCGTCGTGCATCGACAGTGAATGTCCTCTTTCGCAACTCCTGTCATACGTGGTGCCGGTCCTGTTGCGTCGCCCAAGTGAAAAATGCCGTCCTTATCTGCGTACTCTCCGTCCATTTCGATATGAGATGCGCGGGTCCTTGAATCAATCGCGGATTGCCACATTTTCTCGTAAGGTACTTCGAGCTCATCGAGCAATTTCAACTGATCAAGATACGCTTGAGACTGAATGCGTCCTGCTTCAGTCCTTGCGACGCGCAGAGCATTCCCATAGGCGCGATCGGTAACATCTACAAGCAGCGATGCAATTTTTGTATAAGACAGCCCCTGATTGAGTGCGCGCGTAACGGTGTCAAGAATTTCCTGTGCAAACATTCCAAGGTTTTCCCGCACTGTTGCATCAAAAGCCTTCCCGTAAAAATCAGAATACAAAGCCTCTGCAAGAAGTCGTACTTTTGCGCCGCCTGTCAGGGGCAGGCCGTACCCTTGTTGATACGCCCATGCAAAGCCATCGTACTGCGTCGTGTAAATTGCAGATCCTGCATTTTCAAGATTTGAAATATCTTTCACGGCCGCAAGATTCGCTTCGGAAATGATCGCCTGAGAAAGCTTTTCCATCCTGCCGTACTTATAAGCTTCTGCTTTTGAAACGTACATAACATTCCCAACATCAGCGCTTTTTTTTGGGGAAACGGCGACAACATCCCAAAGGTTTCTCACTTCCTCAAGCACGTGTTTCCTGGCTCCAACATAAACGCCGGCTGTTGCGGTATCCAATTCGACAAACGCTTCTTCGATGAGTTTTGATACTGTGTCGAGAAGCGTCTGCGCGGTCATTTTCTTTTAACTCCCTTGATCACCATCCATGCAAAGGCAAGACGGCGTGAAAACTTGTCGGTCATTACTTCACGCATCGCGTTTCGAAGTATGGTCTGGCGCTCTTTGTTCATGAGGGCACGCGCGACGTGGGCTACTCTCTCTCTCATACGATTACTTCCTCCGTTTTCTTGGGGTCTGCTGCAGGATTTTCCGCAGGAATGATTCCTGGTAATTTCGGCGCCATTGCAGCCAAGCGCTCGAGCTCAACTTCAACGCTCGGGACAAGATCAGAAGGGAATAGCCCGAGAATGGTTTCGTCGGACAAGACGCCTTTCAGATTCCCAACGATGACGGATAGGCTCTCAAGATCGGTAGGGATATTCCTCTTCCAGCTGATCGTTACTTCTTCGGGTTGGATTTTCTTCAAGCTCTTCATGACGTTTCCGATGAGCATAAGACGGCGCTGTAATCCCTTCGAAAAATACGCCTCGATATCAGCGGAGAGGAATTCCATCGGAAGCAGTTTCATTTTGTAGGCAATGCCAGTGACGGCCGTGCCAGCTTTTACATCGTTGGGATTTATTACCATGGCGAGGTCATAGATAAGCCGCTCGATGCGATCAGCGGCTTCTGCAGCTTCATCACCGCGAGAAGGCTTCACCAGGAAGTCAACAGCGTCAGTAACGCTCGTTGTATTCCCGTCTGCATTCAATCCATCGAATACGCGAACCTCATTGATTTTATCCAAATCAGTTTTTCCGCGTTCATCTTTGTTTTTATTATCAAGGCGCTTGAGCATGCGTAGATATGCATTGGCGAATCGCTCCATGTCGTTCGCATAATTGCTTGATATAATTTTATCGTGCTCGTCGATCAATGCAAGCACAGCTTTAAAAATCGGAAGGTCATCCATCGTCACCGAATAGACGCTTACGGGAACGTCGCCGAATGGATGCTCTTTGCTTTCATCAGCAAGGCGAGTCCATTCGCCGTCTGATTTATAATCAACAACAAATCTGTCAGCGTAATAAATAGTTCGCGTATATGTTTTCGCAAAATCTCCTGAGCTTTCGTCCTCATTGCAGACCTGGTGGACAAACGCTATGAGCTTGCGGTCGAGAGTGTCATCGTAAACAGGAAATCCTGTACCCGGAGCGATGCGGTATAATTTTATTTTCTTTGCTTCAGAATCCATGCGCTGCACTTCAAAGGAAAGCCCGTTTGTCATAGCATCAGACGCAAGCTCGGCCGTAATAAGAGGCTCGTTGTTGTCCTTGAATATTGGATTTAGCTGATTGATATAATCATTTTCGGTTTTGTAGGTTATGCATCCCGCCTTGAACATATAACCCTTGACGGTTGTCACAATCTTGCGTGGGAACGGACACGGAACACGGTTATCAGGCTTTGTTTTTTCAACCGCGTCGATGATCGGTGGATTGTCGCCCTTGTAATAGCGCAGGTATTTTTTATATGTTGAAGCCATCACGGACATGGCGCTTTCTATTCGCAGAAGTTGAGTTGCGCTTAATTCTTTGCCATCGTCAGAAAGTAACTTCATGCTCCGCCTTTCCTAAAATCCAAAATCAGAACTGTTAATATCGCTTAACTTGTAATCGCGATGCTGGTAATAGTCGTGCATGCGCATGATGAATGCGTCGATGTAATGGTCATCGCCGTCCTGAAGCTTCGGAAGCTGTTTGTTGTTCTTATCTCTTGACCAGGAATACGTCGAGAACTCGCGCTGCAGGTCCGTGTCGCCTTCGACCAGGTGAAGCTTGAACGAGCGGATACGGTTGACCAGGTCCTCTTTGTAATTTGGTTTTTTATTTACTTTCCTGATACCTTGAAATCCATAATCACGAAGATCGTCTCGGCTTTTTGGTTCTGCTGAATCGCAAGTAATCAGTTCACGATCATCAACTCCAGCTAATTTCATTTCGTTGTAGAGGTTCAGGTTTGATAATCCTGTTTTGTAGACTAATCCTTTTACCCAGATTTCATCTTTGTGAGCCCAAACGCGAACCGCTGCAGCAGGATCAACTGAATATCCAAAATCCAGACCAACCCCAAGGCACTCGATGCCTTCAGGAACTCCGGCAACAGTATCCCAGTTGTCGAATACACAACCTTCAAGCTTCGTGAATTCACCGAGTGCCCAAAGCTTGTACTTTTCGGGATTGGTCTTTTTGTAGCCCTCGAGAAGCTTGATTGTTTCGGGTGGGCAGAATGCGTTATCCTTGTACCAAGTACGCAGGACGAGTGCTTTACCAGTCGGGGTGTCGTCGATAACTGCTTTCGAAAGCTGATGCTCGACCTGGAGAAACCGTTTCTGGATCCAATGCAATGAACCTTTGATCTGAGGAACGGGATTATGCGTAAGCATGATTCGACCAGGATAATTTGCAGGTGACAAACCAGCGTCTATCGAATCGAATTCTTCCTCAGTAATCTCGTTCGCTTCTTCGAACCAGATGATTGTTGCACCTTTAAGCGACTTGAGTTTCTCAGGGTCATCAAGACCAAACCCTCTAAATCGACAGTTATTTGATAGGGTTATTTCTTTATCAGTTTTGTTTTCAGTATACTTAATTTCATGTTTATTTAAAAAACCTTTGACTTCTGCAAGTACTGAATCTTTGAGTGTCGTCGCAACCTTTCGGATGCATGGGATAAAATGGCCTAATTCAAGCAAAGCAGTAAGCCCGAGAACCTGAACCGTGTCATGGGATTTTGCAGAACGACGCCCGCCGTATTCCTCAAAATAACGGACATCCTTTCGGAGAGTTCTTGTTTTGATATCGAATAGTTGTTTATACGCTTCGTTAATTTTTATCTGCATGGCCTGCCTTCACAAACTCGACAGTAAAATTCAACGGGGCGCCATCGGGACCGGAAATCTCTTGCTTATCTTTCCAGCCGAGCTGCTTGAGCGCAAAGATGATAAAAGACCCGCGGGAACCTTGTTCCTTGGTTAGGCTTCGGCCGAGTTTTTCGAGACACGCCTCTTTCTTGGCGAGAAGCCTTTCGCGCTCCGCCTCGAGTTCAGGCTGTTCGTAGAGACGTTGCTTGCGGATGTTATTCTTGAAGCAAAAATCGGCGATGGAGGGATAGTCAGTTTTTTCGGTGTATGCAAAAAGCAGGTCGGCGATCTCGGAGCAATACTCTTTGGTCCAGACTTCGGGGCGGCCTTGAGGGCGTTTGGTTTTTTTAGAGTCCGGCAAACGTTTTGAAGGCGCGCGCTTTTTTGACACCGCTTTGGCGGGAGTCTTTTTCGCAACAACCTTTTTCTTGTCCGACACTATGCAGCCCCGAGCGGCTCAGGGCTTTATGCTTAAATGCAAAAAGCCACCGAGCAAAGGAGTAGCAACCTGCGAAAATGCAGATGCCGTCTAGGGATTAAATCCCTACATCCTGTAACTCGGCGGCTTCGTGTGTTGGCTTTCTTGGAGGATAGGCCAACGCAATCATGTCGTCTATATCCACGTATAACACCTCCCGATTTTTTTGTCAAGCATGAATCGCTTGAGCGAGTGAAACAACTTTTTCGGAACTGAGCACCCATTTCCGGGTCTTCGTCGAGTATTCCCAAAAGGCGTTGCAGTTTCTGCAGATCGCTTCGTCGGCACGATGGTCGAGAGTTGAACCGCATTCGGTGCAAATTGTTGGCGGAGGGGTTCCGGAATTTACGGGCTTCGGTTTTCGCTTCTGCTGCTCTTCCAGAAATTGCTCAGGATAGTCGTCGAAGACTTTTTGACCGAGGAGCGCTGACCGGATGAAGCCTCCTGGATTCGTCGCTTTTGCATCGCCAGATCTCTTGATGCAATACCCTACAAAAGCGAGAGGAAGTGCAAGATCATTAAGCCGTTGGACGATCTGATTTGCATCGGTTGCAGAAATCCTTACGGCATGCGGACAGCTTGCAAGTTCAGTCTTGAGGTCTTCAGGCATTATGAAATTACCGGCAGCGGCAGGCATGGCAGGTGGGTCGTCGAGCGGGTCACCGAATGCGTCGAGTTCAGGTGCGTTTGCTTTGCTCTGCTCTGCTTTACTTTGCTTTGCTCTGCTTTGCTCTGCTCTGTCGTCCGCGTCCGCGTATTTTTTCAATTCGTACGCGTTTTTTTCGTCTTCGTTCGCGGTTGGTACGCGTACGCCGTTACGTCTTTCTTGTTGTCGCTTGCGTTCAGGGATAACTCGCGTGAGATCGTCTTGGGTTTGCTCGGTCCAAATGATGTCATTTTCGTAATGGATGAGTTCGCAATCGTCTCGAAGGTAGACTAAAAACGCTTCAAAATCCTCAAGTGTGAGCCCAAGTTTTTGAGCTGCAGAGGGTCTAGCAAACTTCCTTGTAAGGTCATATTTACAATTTTCCGAGGCTGCAATCATCCCGTTCAACGCCCAAAAACGTCCTTCGCCAGCGAAGTCATAACGGGCTCTTAGAGCTAAAAATTTCGGATGTTCGGAAGCGTTTGAGTAGTGCGTAAAGTAATCAAGATTAGTTTTCATAGTCTTCCTTCTGCTCTAAAACCCATTATGTTACGAGGGTGAATATCTCTTTAAAATGGAATATCGTCTGTGAACTCACCCTGCGAAACAGCCGCTTTCTGAGCAGGCTGGCCACGGGGCTGGCTTTGTGAAGGTTGTGCAGCGCTGGATGCTCCGGAGTAGCTTTGCGTCGATCCTGGGCCATCCTTGCGCGATTCTCCCAGAAGCTGAATATCTTGCGCGACGACGACAAGCTTCGATCTAGGCTGTCCGCTTTCTTTGTCCGTCCATTTCTCCTGGCAAAGCTCCCCGGTGATGCCGATCTGCTTGCCCTTTGTGAGATAAGGAAGAATCGACTTGTGCCAATAAACGATATCGATCCAGGAAGGCTCCTCAGCCCATTCTTCACCTTTTTTTACCCTACGGTTTATAGCAACAGAAAACCGTGCTGGACCATTATTTTGTGGAGCTTGAACATCCTGGCCGAGGTGTCCAATTCCTACCCATACATTCGTGTCGCTCATGGGGTACCTCGTTCTTTTATAACTTTTCGTACCAATTCGATTGTTGCCGGATAATTTTCATGTACGCTCTTACCAGTAAACCATTGCCAGAAAGCTTCAATACACTCTTCTAGTTGTGCGTCGAGGAAGGATTGGATTATTGGAATAGCTTCTTTCTCATAATAATAGCAACCGTCATAAGCAACTTCGGCTATCTTTACCGCCAACTCCTCCGCCGACTCGCTGAAGATAGAATCGGAGATCGAATCGAGAGCATCATAAGTCTTGAAAAAAATGTCGGGCTTGCATGGGTAAAATTCACCCTGTATGCCCTTGATAACAAAATCACCATCGGAAGCGCAATGCTCCCCTTCAAGCGTCGTAATAAAGCAAGCGTATACATCGTCCCGAACTTGTCGCAATTCGGCGCACGATTCAGAGGCCCCCACATTTGTACAAAACTTCTCTATCTCGTCGAAGTTGTGCCCGTGATATTGTACCGCTTCAATAACAACTGGTTTCTTACAATACTTTTTGCATGATTCACACATCTTTTTGCTCCTTTTCTACCGCTTCGTTCAGGAGACGGTTATATTCGCTCATGTCTTTAAACGTGATAATCCCGACAGGGGCTTTCATCGTGCAAATGTGCTGCACGTTTGCAGGGCAGTTGCAGCCCTTGACGTTGAAGTGGAGCTCGCAAAACTCATTCAACTGCGGGCTCCGTTTAATCATTTCATCTTGGGTCATGCCGCGGCCTCTTCTTTCTTCGCCGGCCGCCCTTGTAGATCAGACACGTTGATCACCTGGCCGACCATAGACTGGATCTCTGTGCTATGCGAAATGAGGATCGTCTGGAAGCGGCCGCTCTCTTTATGCGCCGCCTCGAGCATCCGGAGGTATCGCATGCGCGCCTCAGGATCCAGCGCGCCGTCCGCCTCATCGAGAAAAACTGTTTGAAACTTCATTCCAGTATTTTGCGCGCGAATTACTGCGAAGGCGTCGTATACAGCCTTGCGCACCCAAACCGTTTCGCCTCCAGAGAGTGTCGCGATTTCCTGCTCATCGCCAGCTTCGTCGATATAGTAAATGAGAAAATCCTCGATCTGCTTGGCCTTCGCGCCTTTGCCACCGATGCGGGTTGTGCGGAATTCGATCCGGCCGGTATTGCCGGAAGAAGCAAGAAGACGGTTCGCGACGTCGGCAATTCCTGGAGCGAGAGCATCAAGCTCGAGAGCCTGTATTCCATCCGGTCCCACTGCACGTTCCAGTAGGCGCCATTCAGTGAGCTCGGTTGTTTTGGTGCTTCGTTGTGTCTGCGCCACGTCGCGTGCGTTTTGACGTTTCTTGGCGTCAAGTATGGACTTTTCAGCGGACTCCTTACGAGACTTCGCCGCGGCGATCTGGTTCATTACTGAGGTGTATTCCGATCGGCATTCCTCAAGCTCGTGATCGATAGTCGTGAGCAGTTTTTTTTCTGCTGCTATCCTGTCTTCGACACCGTCGAGGGTTTGATACTCGGTCTGGAGGGTATTCCCCTGTTTCTGCTTTTCCTCAAGCCGGCGGGTTGCTTCGTCTGTCCGAACGACGGCCTCGTCAGCTTTCCTGATGGTAGCTTCAACCTCAGATCGATCCAAAGTTGAAAACTCTGCGTGCAGCTTCAGGAATTCTTCTTCGCCCAGGAACGGAACCGCTTCCGGTTCTTTTGGCGGTGTCAGATTTTCAAGAATACTCGCAGATGCAGCTGCGATTTCTGAATGCTTAAGGAAATCCTCTTTCGCGCTTTTCAATTCAGCCTCAAGCTTTATTCGTTCGGCTTGAAGGTGCTCCCTTTTCTCCTGGGGAAGAAGCTGCGCACAAGTCGGACAATGCTCTTCGATCGGGGCAGATAGCTTTGATTCCAGGATAGCCACAGCCCTCTCTGCTGCATGTTCGGCGCGCATGTTTTCAT
>CAZAJF010000018.1:0-67918 GCA_964485395.1 uncultured Treponemataceae bacterium
ATTTTCTCGGACAGCTGGTTTACTTCGGTATAGTTCCTGGCCACTTCCACCGCGCCGATTATTTTGTTGCCCTGGAATATCGGGAACGTCGTATTTACCGTGCTGATGAATTTTTTCTTGAGGTTCAGGTACGACTGCTTGCGCTGATCTATGGTGCGGCCCGTCTCCAAGGCCGTGAGGAGCGTGCTGTCCGCGGCGGTCCAGCTGGGAAATACCTCGAGCAGGTGCTTACCCAGCACTTCTTCGGCGGATAATCCTTCTATGTGCTCCATGGCTTTATTGTAGAGTATGCTCCTGCCGTCGGCGTCCACGATGTGAATACCTTCTTCTATGGTGTGCAAAATATTTTGCATGGCATGTTGAAGCAGCCGCTGGTTCATCGATCGTGTCTTTCGGTCATCTGCAGGCAAAGGATACGGCAATCCAAACGGTCATTATTTTACTGTACCGGGTGGAAAAGTCCGGCGTAACGAATTCGTCCAGGTATACGTTCCTGAAACCGCTTATTTCGTCCTCATCCCAGATTCTCGCCTTGGATAGGTTGGAGAATTCCACGCCAAGCCGAACCGTTCCAATCCAAATGGAGCCGATAGTATCGCCCATCAGCTTAAATCCGCGCCAGAGATCTATTTCCGCCCCGTATCCTTTGAGCGACGGTCCGTACACCCCGCCGCCGTAGGCGTGGCCCGATGCGTCCGCGCTCGTGCCCGTTTCGTAGACGCCCATCGAAGAAAACAGGCCGAACACCCGCAGCGACGGGATGAAGCGCCAGGGCAGCTGGATCGCCGCTCCATAGCGGAACGTAAAGTTGAATCCTGTCGTCTCCCCCTTTTGCATACGATCCATGAGCGTATAGGAGCGGTCCAAGGACCAGAAATCGATATCGTTCATGGTATTATGGCTGGTCATCGGATCGAAGATCTCTACGTAATTCGCGCTTAAACCATCGATGAAGCCGGAAGCATAGCGGTTGCCCCAGCTCGGTTCGATGCCGCAATAAGGCGCTATGATTACCTTACTGCCGAGCAGACGGCCTGCATTGAGGCCGAATTCTACGGTAAAACCTGTGCCGCCGCTGTAAAAATTAGAGTAAGCCCGGTAAACCGGCGCAAAGTCTATCAAGACGATGCCTGTCTGCAATGGCGGCCACAGGGTGTCTGCCAAAGTCTTGTCTTTTGCGGAAAGCTCTACGGACATGAGGAGCAGGCAAGCCATTACGATTACTGGAAGCCGTTTTTGCACACTATCCTCCACGTGTTATTTTGCGACGCAGTATAGCCGAAAATATGCGAAATATCCAGAAGATCGCGCCGGGGATTCCCTTTCATGAAAATCTTTCTCATCCACGTTATATTACGGTGTCTATGCCGCTTCCCGGCCTTTTGGGCAGCAAGCAGGCGTGGTGACGATTCCGCCGGCCATGATCCTCAGGATATGGCGGGCTATTGGAGGTTATATGCGAAAAGAAGTTCCGCCAGCCTTGGCGCTTCTGGTTTTTGCGGTTTTCTGCCTGGGCTCCTGCTCGAGTTTTTCACCGAGCCAGGCAGGCAAGGCGTATCCCGACGATGGTGCGGCACCGCGACTTTTAAGACTGGGCGATCCGGGTGCCAAGGGTCCCCTCGAGGTAAAAAGCTATCTGTACGGCGGTAAATATAATCCGCGCCGGCCCGAGTACGCTCTCAAGAACCTGGCGGTCGTCACGGAAACGGCCGATATCTCCGCGTTTTTCAAGGGCGGAAAACCACGCCTCATCGACCAGCAGCTGCGAAACGGCTACTACAACGATAGAGTACAAAAAAATTATTGGGGCTTCGACGAAAATGCCGTACCGTTGAACGGCAAGGTCTGGTATCCAGTGGGTCCGGGGCCGTTCCCGCTCGTCGTCTGCGTGCACGGCAACCACGATTGGCTGGAGGCTTCAGAGTTCGGCTACGATTATATCGGCGCCCACCTCGCTTCCAGGGGCATCATATTCGCCAGCATCGACGAGAATTTTCTCAACCGGAACAGCGACGGCCGCGAGAACGATGCCCGGGCCGCGATGCTGCTCCTGCACGCGCGCGAACTTATCCGCCAGTCCGCTCATAAAGGCAGCCCGGTGTACGGCCTCGTCGACGAAACCCGTATCGGCCTCATGGGACATTCCAGGGGAGGCGAGGCGGCGGCGACCGCAGCCATCTACAACGAGCTCGGCATCAACCCCGACGACGCTTCGGTGACCTTTGAGCCGCGCCTCTCGGTAAAGGGCGTCGTTTCGTTGGCTCCCGTGGAAGGCCAGTACCGGCCTTCGCAGAAAAAGCTTATGTTCTCGGACGCCGATTTTCTGTACCTGCACGGTTCGGCTGACGGCGACGTGGACTCGGATTTTGCCGCCCGCTTCCTGAACCGAGGCGAGCCGTCCGCAGATCATTTCCGTACCGGCTTCTGGATTTTCGGCGCGAATCACGGCTACTTCAACAGCACCTGGTCCGAGGGCGTGGGCGAGATGCCCACCTTCGCGCCCAACAGGCTGGGAGTCGCCAACCAGCAGCGTGTGTGCCTCGTCATGGTTACCGCGTTCTTCGAGGCCAGTTTCGGAATCGAAACCGGGTACAAGGAATTCCTCCGCGACTGGCGCCTGGGTAAAACCTGGCTGCCGACGGACGTCTACAGTTCGCGCTTCAGGCAGGGAGGGGACAAGGCAATCGCGGATTTCGAGGAAGACGCCGATCCGAGGACGGCAAGCGCGGACGGCTGGAAAATCGAGACTTCGGGCATGTCGTTATGGAAAGAAGCGCTCCTGCCGATGAATTCTTCGAATTCCTTCTATTCGCCGGAGTTGTCCGATAGGACGCTGCAAACCGCCAATCAGGATACTTGTGCGGTATTCCTGCGGCCGGGCAAGGAGGGCGGCCGGATCAGCCTGTCCGGACCGGCCATCGACGCCGACGGCATCCGATTCGACATCGGCGCGCATGGCGGGGCAGACCCTTTCGCCGCCCTTTCGGGCACGGTGTCCATTCGTTTTGCCGACGGCAAGGTGCTGGAGCGTTCCCTTGCGGAGTGCTTCAGGATGGTGGCCGTGCCGAATACCTTTACGGTCATGCGCTGGGACGGACGCTATTACGCGCCGCAGACCGTGACGCTTGCCTTGGAAAAAGGATCGTGCGTGGCCGGCATCGAGATACGGCTCGGCTACGTCGCTAACCAGGAGTGGTTCTTGGACCGGGTCGTCTCCTATGCCGAAGGGAGTTCGAAATGAAAACCGTCAAGTTGCATAAAATGCCCGGCCTCGTCCTGGCGCTCGCCATCGTCCTTCCTTCGTTCGCCCATGCCCAATTGTGGAACATCAGACCGGACGTATCATTCAGTACGGGTGGCATGGACTGGACCCCCGTCGATACCGTGATATCGGCGGTGGGCTTTTACGGCGCCCGCGAGGGCGGCTACCTGAAGCTGGGTTACGGGCTCGCCTTCGACCAGAATTATTATTTTTTGCTGCCCGAGCTGGAAAGCGCCATGTGGGCGAACGCGGGACTCGACATGCTTGCCGGCAAGCCTTCGGGATTCACGCCCGGCGGAGCAGCCGAGGCGGACGGGCCCGCCCGCGACTACAAGCGCGTCTACGGCGACCTTGGATTGCAGCAGGTGCTGCTCGGAGACAGGCGGCACGCGAACAGCTGGCTCATGCTGAGCTTGAGCGAAGTCTCGCGCTACGTGATGCCCGCTGCCTCGGGAGCCGAGACGGCGGCGCCGGCCGCTTTCTTCACGCACGCCCCGGGCGCCGAGCTGTCCTTCAACCTGGGTTCGAGAAAATCCTTCATGGAAGTCCTGTCGCTTTCTGGCGGCGCGGGCGTTACCCTGGAAGCCGGACACGGGGAAGGCAGGGATCCCTGGGCATTCCTGATGTCCGGCGCAAGGCTGGGGTTCAAGGTTCCTATCGCGGGGAAATACCTCTACCTGGACGCCTCCGCGTCGCTTTCCGCGCTCGTCGCCAACTATACGCCGGCCGCGGCTATCCCCGCGTGGAGCTACACCGACTACTCGAGCCAAGCGGAATGCAGCGGCGGCATAGACCTCAAAAGCCGTATATTCCAGTTCGATCCCCTCGTCACGATCGCCATCGAGCCGGGCATCGGCGTAGGCGGCTCCTTCGGCGCGGCAAGCGTCTTCGGGCTTAATCCGCTCGAGTTCAAGCCCAAGCTGCGCGCCTTCGTGGATATCGCCCTGGACGCGAGCCCGCAGTATGCGCTGCGGGTAAGGTTGGGCGCTACCTACGACCCGGAAACCCGTGAATTCGGCTTCCTGTTCTCGACTCGGTAAATAAAATATAGCTTATTCCGGAGGCGGATTCATGCTGCCTCGGCCGCGATGGCCGGGGCTTTTTCGCTGAGCCTGGTGGAGAGGATCGCGGAGGCGGCGAGCAGCCCGGCGCCGACGGCAAGCGACGCCGTAAACGATCCGGTGGCCTTGTTGAGCGCTTCCATGGCAAAGACGAGCATTACGGCGCTTTGTCCTGCAAGCGAGACGAGTCCGTTCGAGGTGCCTTCGGGCGTCGGCCGGGCGGCTTCCGCGGCAAATTGCATGCCCACCGGATTTACCGCTATCAGGAAAAAGCCCAGTACCAGGCAGGAAAGCGCTATCAGGAAAAAGCCGGGCGCAAACGCGAGTCCCAGGATTCCTGGAACGGCTCCGATGAGGCCAAGGGCTATGTAGGGACCCCTTCTTCCGCTGCGGTCCGACAGTGCGGGGATTACGACAGCGCCGACTACGCCGCCTATGAGCATGATGGCGCCGAGCAACCCCGCCTGGGTAGGGTCTATTCCGCGCGGTCTTACGATTCCCTCGATCCATGTGGTTACGCCGTTGAAAACGCCCATGCCTACGAAGGTTATGAATAAAAAATAACGAAACGAAGGTATCTTGAGAGCGTGCAGGATGCCTGCCGTTTGAAGCGCGCGCTCGCCCGAGGCGCTGGCGTCAGGCTGGAATTTCGGCCGCTCCCTGGCAAGGCAGACGAAAAGCGCCGCGCTGAGGGTTGCGACGGCCCCGAACACGAGCTGCACCCGGGGCAGGCTCATTGAGACAGCCAAAATGGGCGTAAAAATCAGGCCGAACGCCGTGCCCACTATGTTGGCCAGCGTAATCAAGCCTACTGCCGTGGCGCGCTCGTGGGCCGGGAACCAGGCGGCCGGTACTTTTGTCCAGGCGTTCAGGAGGAAGGGCTGCATGGCCGCCATCCCGCAGGTCGCCGCCAGCGCGAGCGCATAGTTCGCCCCGGCGAACCCTCGGAGCAGAGCGAATGCCGCCGTCAGTACCGAGCCTGCGCCTACGGTCTTGGCAAAGCCGAACCTGTCTATCAGCCAGGAAATTGGAATGGACAGCGGCAGGAAGGCGATCATGAACACCATCGAGAAAAAACCGATCTTGAGTTCGGAGACTCCGTAGAATACCGCCGCCGGCCCGGTTACCGGCGCGTAGGAAATCCACAGGAGCTGGATGGTGAGGTTCACGAACATGAAGGCGCCGAGGATTATCCATCGGTAGCCGGAGACTTTGTACTCTACGTTTTTCATCGTTGTTCCTTTTTCGGGAGTCCGTCCGGCTTGGCCGATAAAGGCGAAAAAGACCGTGACGTTTCTACGAAAGCGCGCGCCGTATGAATTTCATGATTTCGGATATCAGCGCCCGGGTATCGGGCTCCTCGCCGTCGGCGATGCCGAGGAATATCCGCAGGCGAGCCTGGTAATAGCTGGACGTTATGGAAAACTGGAAATTGAGTATGAGGTTGTCTACGCAGAAGGCGGCGGCGCCGAGATCCATGTCGTCCCGGACCTGACCCTTTCGCTTCGCCGATTCCAGCATGGTTCTGTACAGCTTGACGGTGAGCGATTCAAGGCTCCCCGAAAGCCTGGCCGACAGGTGATGAAGCCCTTGGGTGGTGGCTTCCTGGTAGATGTGGTTTATCTTGGGATTCGACAAACCGTATTCGTAGGCTTTGTTCAGCATCGCCTCAACCGACTCGAAAAAAGGCGCTTCGGGATCGACCCCCGACAAGGCTTCTTCCAGGAGGTTGTGGCCTTTTTCCACCAGTGACAGGAACAGGTCGTCCTTGGAGGGAAAGTAGCTGTACAGACTCCCTATGGAAACGCCTGCCATCCTGGCAATGTCATTGACGCTGGTGCCGTGGAATCCCTTTTCAGAGAATTCGTCGAGGGCGGCCTGTATCACCGCATCCTTGCGCGGCTGTCCCGCTTTTTCGAAGGTCTCGGTATGGAATCTGCCTGTCTTCGGTTTCTTGCTGCTTGTGCTCATGGGCTTTATTCTATGGGCCCGTCCTCCTTCGGTCAACCCGAGCTCAGGTCTGGTTTGAGGACATCGCAAACCGATGTTCTTCGATGTCCCCATTTTATAAATTCCTGCCTGTTTCGTATCCGGCCTTCACCGCCTCGAGCACGCGCCCCGTCTTGAAACAGTCTCCCAGCGTCCGGACGGTAATTGAGGGAAAAGCGGCGGCGAACAGTCCATACAGTTTGTCGTCGGTTTTCAAGCCGCACGCGAAGATTACGAGATCCGCTGCGATCATCTCGCGGACCCGCTTGCCGATAAGTTTTTTTGCGAATGGATTGGCTATGTTCGGCGGGAGCAGGGGTTTCCAAACCGCCATGGGGTCGTGCCTGTCTTTGGCGATAAGGCGGTCCACGGTTGCCATGCCCGGCGAAACGGCGGATACCACGGAGTTTACGAGGACCGTAACTCCGGCGCGTTCCAGCTGATGTATCAAGTAGCCCCGGTTGGAGTGGCATGATTTGGCCATCAGTTCGGGAAGCATCTCTACGATCGAGACGCCGATGCCCAGCTCCAGCTTCAGCCACGAGGCCGTCTCGCAGCCCACGTCCGAGCCTCCGGCTATCACCACGGTACGTGCATCCCCAAGTAGGCTTGGATCCGCCAGGAGATCCACCGCCTGAACCGTTCGTGACCCTTGTAAAATGGATATATTGGGTAGTATCGGCTTGGCGCCCGCGCACAGCAATATCTCATCGAAGGAACCATGTTCCGCCAGAGTCTGCGGAATAACAGTGGTATTCAATAGAAGCCTCAGGCTGCCTTGGGCTTGCGCCTTCGCGATTTCGTTTTCCAGCCAGGAAATGTAATTCGCTATTTCGTATTTGACCGCGGGACGGGAGCCGGGCACCAGCATGCCTCCAACTCGTTTGCTTGCCTCGAACAGCGTTACGTCATGCCCGCGCCGTGCGGATTCCAGCGCGGCAGCTATACCTGCCGGTCCCGCGCCTATAACCGCTATCTTTTTTTTACGTATCGGCGGCGTGGTTGCGTCGGCGGTGTGCTCGAACGTGGCGCGGGGATTTACGGAACAATGCGGGCTGCCTCCGGTCATGAGCTGGCCCAGGCATCCCTCATGGTCGCCGATGCACGGTCTGATCTCGGCTACCCGGCCTTCCCTTACCTTGAGGGGCCAATCGGGATCGGCCAAGAGCGGCCTGGCCAGCGTTATCATGTCGCATTTTCCGTCGAGAAGCGCCTGCTCCGCCAAATCGGGGAACCCCATCTTGCCCGATACGATTACCGGGATGGGGAATCCCGCGCGGGATTTGATTCCGGCGAGCGCGGTTTTTACCATTTCGGACAGCGAAGTATACACTGCGGGGGGCATGCCGTTGGGAGGATGCGGCAGCCACCAAGATTCGTAGCCGCCCAGGTCAACGTCGATCGCGTCCACGCCTGCGCCGACCAGATCCAGGATAAACGCGATGGTCTGCTCGGCGGTGCGCCCGTTCCTGAATTTTTTCAAGGAGCTCTCGCCGTCCATCCTCTTTCCCCAAGTCTCCCTTAGGGCAAGAGACATGTCCAAGCGGTAGATTATGGGAAAGCGGGGGCCGCAGCGCTTTCGGATTTCTTTCGCCATGGCCACGCCGAACCGCCGGGGCTCGCGCCATGCGCCGGTCTTCCTGCGATTGTAGGCACGATCCGTCATCTGCTCGATGAGGTAGCCCGAGTGCCCGTGCAGCTCCACGCCGTCGATGCCCAGCTCGCGCAAGTCCAGGGCGGCCGATCCCGTGGCCTTTATTATGCGCCAAACTTCGGCGTCCGTCAGGGGCCTGCACGGTATTTGGGGAAGATACCAGTTCGGGTTCCATGAAGCCGACACAGGAAGTTTAAATTTCTTTACGAGGCATTCAGGACTGCCGACGCGGCCCATGCCGGGAGCCAGCTGCACGAAGAAGCGCGAGCCGAATGCCTGCACTTCCTCGGCTACGCGCTTCCAGCCTGAAAATACGGGCCGCGAGCCGTCCAGCCTCGGGAAAATCGAGGTTCCGTCGCGGTCCGCGTAGCTTGGGTCAAGCTTCATGGAAACCGGCGTCATTCCGGATACCAGAAGGCCCGTTCCTCCGCTTGCGCGGGCGGCGAAATATTTAGCCATCCGCTCTCCGGGCCTGCCGCCCGGTTCGGCCATGCCCACGTTTCCCATGGGCCCCATCACAATCCGGTTGGGAATCACGAGGGAGTTTATGGACACGGGCTCGAAGAGTTTCCGGTAGGGGTGTAGCCGGCTTTCCATTTTTGGCGGCACCGCGCAATACTGCCCAAGCCCGGGGCCTTTGCCGGCGGCGAACCAGTCGTATACCCCGTCCGCCACTGCTCGGACGGTTTCTGAAGGTGTCAGTATTTTGTTGCCGATCAAAAATTCTTCTCCGATCCGTAGATTTCCTTGAATTTCTTGCCTTTCAGGATGCGGCCCACAAGACCGCCGAGCGTTTTTACCACGAAGCGGAGGATTCCCAGGTCGATAAGCTCGATCAGGTTGCCGTCGGGATCCTTGAGGAAAACCCATTTGGTGCCGTCGGTCTCGTTGACGTCCGTTACGAAGACGACGCCCTGGGACTCGAGAAGTTTTTTCCAGCGCTCGGCGTGCGAGACGTCGAAGGCGATATGGGTAAATCCTGGCGCGTTCCAAGAGGCCGTCGCACGCGATGCCGCTTGGGGCTCGAAGCAGAATATTTCGAGCACCATGCCGTTGGGGGCACGGAGAAACCCGAAGCGCAGGGTGGCGTTTTTTACTCCGTACAGCGCCTCCAGGCGGGCTGTTTCCTTGAGCCCGAGCCTGGATTCCGAAACCAGGTAAAAGCCGAATGTCTCGTGGTACCACGTTACCGACCGGTCAAAGTCCGTGACGGTCACTCCCGCATGCGAGATAGATTTAATGCGCACATGTTCTCCTTATTTGGCCAATTTTCCGACGAGCTTCATGTGCTCCCCGAGGGCAGCTCCGAACTCCGGCGCGCCCAGCATCACAAGGCGCCCCATGGCCGTGGACTCTATCATCTCATCGGTTTCAAGGAGAATGCCGAGCGCGCTCTTCGGGCTGTCGAACCGCATGGTAAAAAACGGTTTTGACCTTTCATAGGTTCCGCGGCAAGCCTTGGTGTTCCCCGCCTTTACCCGGATGTACGCGGCAAGCTCGGGCTCGTTGTCCACGGTCCACGCATAGACGCGGTCGGGGCTGGAAGCGGCCCATTTGGCAACGTCCGGATGGCCTGCCTTGTTAAGGCCGCTGATGCCGGACGACAGGAGGAAGAACAGCATTTTAACGAGGAGTTTTTGCTCGTCCGATTTCTGGGGAGCCTCTTTCGCGCCCAGGAACGACGCCATGGTCAGGAGACCCGTAAAAGTAGCCACTACGAGGCCGAAAGATCCGAACAGGCCGGATATTTTAGGCATTTTCTTGGATTTTCCGGAGAAAAAGGCGTTCAGGGACGCAAGGTCCTTGAATGCCAGTTCCACGTCTGGTTTCGGGTTCAGCCCTTTTGCCACGGTCAGCGCGCCGTCGGAAACGACGAAGTGGGTACCCCGGCCTCCGAGCCCGTCGGCGGTTTTCCCCGCGCTGACCTGTATGATGCCATTCTTGCCGCCGAAGGCCTTCTTTACTTTGGGGTGCGACTGCGCGAGCACCTTGAGGAGCGGCAGGGCGGCGTTAAGAAATATTTCTGACGAGTATTTTTCGGTGTCCATGCTAGACCTCGTCGTCCCAGTTCTCGTCGGCTTCGAAATCCTTGCCCATCACCTCGCGAACCGACTTTACGATGCCGTTCTCGTCGATTCCGTAATGGGCCATGAGATCCTCGTGGTAGCCGATGATCGAGAAGCAGTCGGGAACGCCCAGGCGCCTGAAGGAAAAAGACTTCCCGGTTTCCGCGGCGACTTCCGCGACGGCGCTTCCAAGGCCTCCCATTACCGTGTGGTCCTCCACCGTGATTATCCGGCGCGTTTCGCGTACGGCTTTCTCGATCGCCTCGCGGTCTATGGGCTTGATCGTATGCATGTTCAGCACGCGTATCTGCAGGCCGTCTTCCTTGGCCAGAATCTTGGCCGCCTCGAAAGCCCGCCAGACGCAGGAGCCGCACGCGATGATGGTAAGGTCGGTGCCTTCGCGAAGCTGTACCGCCTTGCCGATCTCGAAGCCGTAGTCGGGGGTTTCGTATAAAGGCTGGTCGAAGCCGCGGTTGATCCTTATATAGAAGGGCCCCTGCGTTTCGTACGCGGCGCGCACCGCGTGCGCGGTCTCTATTCCGTCCGCCGGAACAACGACGGTCAGGTTCGCCATGGATCGCATGATGGCTATGTCTTCGGTGCAGTGGTGCGTGGTGCCCGCCTGCCCGAACGACAGCCCCGCGTGCGTCGCTATCATCTTGACGTTCAGGTTCGGGTAGCAGATATCGGTGTGAACCTGGTCCAGCCCGCGCATCGCCGTAAAGATGGCGAAGGTGGACACGAACGGCGTAAAGCCCGCCTTGGCGAGCCCGGCCGCCATGCCGAACATGTTCTGCTCCGCGATTCCCGCGTTAAAGAAACGCTTGGGAAATTTCTCGCCCAGGAGGCCGATTTTCGTGGACTTCGCCAGGTCGGCGGAGAGGCCCACGATATCCTCGTGCTCGGCGGCGAGGTCGCACAGCGTCTGTCCGTATATTTCCGCGGTGGACAGTTTCGACGTGTCGAGCATCGTAAAAGTCATTCCTCCCATATCAGGCTCCCTTCATCCGTTTTTCGTGATACGCCGCCAGGCTTGCCTGCGCGGTCAAGGTTTTTTCGCTGTCCAGCGAGCCGTAGTGCCAGCGGTAGTCGCCTTCCATAAAGTTTATGCCCGCGCCCTTTACCGTGTTTGCCAGTATCAGCGCCGGTTTCTGCCGCGGCTTGAGAGCTTCGTCAAAGGCCGCCGCAAGCTGGGTAAAATCGTGCCCGTCGGTCTCGATCACGTCGAAGCCGAAAGCGCGCCACTTGTCGGCGAACGGCTCGAGCTTCATTATTTCCTCGGTAGGCCCGTCGATCATGCAGCGGTTCCGGTCCACGATGGCTATCAGGTTCGTAGCCCCGAAATGGGACGCCGCCATGGCGGATTCCCATACCTCGCCCTCGTTGCACTCGCCGTCGCCCATCAATACGAACGTCTTCCAGGTTGCGCCTTTGAGCTTCGCGCCGAGCGCGAGGCCGAGCCCTATTGCCAAGCCGTGCCCGAGGGAGCCGGTGGAAACATCCACGCCCTTCACCTTGTTGGAGTCCAGGTGCATGCCCAGCGGGCTGCCGGTGTGGTTATATTCTTTTAGCAATTCCTTGTCGAAGTAGCCCTTCTCCGCGAGTACGGGCGCATAGCCGACCCCGACGTGGCCCTTGGAAAGGATAAAACGGTCCCTATCCTCCCAGTCGGGGTTTTTCGGGTCGGTCTTCATGTATTTGTGGTACAGGACCACGAGGATGTCCATCGCGGACATGGATCCGCCGATGTGGCCGGAGCCTGCCCAGCCTACGGTGTCCAGCGACAGCAGGCGCAATTCGTGCGCCTTGCGCTCGAGCGTCGATTTTTCTTCAGGTTTCAGTGGCATTGTCGTTCCTTTCTATTTGATACCGTGTATTATCTTTTCGGGTCCGTCGCGCTTCACGACCGCGAACGCCTCGTCGGCGACGTCCAGCGTAAAGGAAATATCCTCGTCGGTAAGGGCGGTGTTGATGAACAGGTTATGGTGGTTGGTAAAGAAAACGCCCCGGTGCACGCATTCGGCGACCCATGCCTGATGCAGGAACAGGTCCTTGTCGTTAGCGATGCGCATGTACCACATCGCGGGCTCCCCGGAAACCTTCAGGTCAAAGCCGTGGCGCTTGCCGCGTTCCACAAGCCCGGTCGTAAGTTTTACGCCCAGGTCCGTGCAGGTTTTCGCGGCGTTTATCCTGGCCATCTTTTTAACGCAGGTAAGCGCGGCAGCGATAGGCGCGGCGGACAGCCAGTACGAGCCCGTGTACATCACGGATCCGGCGGCGCCTTTGAGAGCTTCGGTTCCGCAAATGGCGGACACGTTCCAGCCGTTGCCCAGCGCCTTGCAGAAGCACATGAGATCCGCCTTGAAGCCGTAATGGCGGTCGCTGCCCGCGGTATCCAGCCTGAACCCGCAACGCACGTCGTCTATGGCCAGGACGATTCCCTCGCGCGTGCAAAGCTCGCGGACCTTTTTCCAGTAACCGCTTGGAGGAAGCCTGTTGTCGTCGAATACCGGGTGGTAATAGGGCGTTGAAATGTAGCAGGCGACCTGCCCGCGGTTTTCCGTTACCACGCGCTCGAATTCCTCGTAGTCCCCGAATGTTACATAAAGATTATTCGCCGTATCCTCGGGCGTAATGCCTGGGTGCCCTGGTTTCTGGGTCCACGGCGCCACGCCATGGTAGCCGCCTTTGGCCAGTATCGTTTTTTTCCTTCCTGTCGCCGCTTTGGAGATCATGAGGGCGTAGGTGGTGGTGTCCCCGCCGTTCTTGCAGAAGAACGCCCAGTCGGCCATGGCCACGGTGTCCACCATGGTTTCCGCCAGGTCGATCATCACCGGGGAAGGCGAGCTCACGCAGTTGCCCAGCTTGAGCTGCGCGAGCGCGGCCGCGTCCACTTCGGGGTCCGAGTAGCCCAGGACGTTGGGACCGTAGGCGCACATGTAGTCTATGAAGCGGTTGCCGTCCGCGTCCCAAAAATAAGCGCCTTCCGCCCGCGACGAAAATAATGGAAAATTCCCCACCGGCATGAAGCAGCCTTCCGCTGGGCCCAAGTGCCCGTAGACCCCGCCGGGCAGGGACTTCGTTGCCCGCTCGAAAAGGGCTTTGCTCTTGTCATACGTATACGTTTTCATGAATGCGTCTCCTCGGTGCGCTTAGGCGAGATAGCCGGGCACTAAGCCCAGGATTTTGTTCAAGTTGTCGATAAGCGGCACGAAACCCGAGAGTTCAACCCCGCCTGAGCCTATGGCCTGGTATGCGTCCACTTCGCCGCGAAGCATCGCTCCCGCGGAATCATGGTCGGGAAACAGCATTCGCGCGCGCGCGACCGGATGGTTTTTTGAAACGGTGGAGAAAGCTTTTGACTTGCATTCCACCGTAACGCACGGACCGCCCTTGATTCCTATCAGCACGGTTCCATCGGGCATCCTGGCCGCGTTGAGCTTGCCGGTCTCGTCGTGGTTCGCGATCTCCGAGAGCGAAAATCCGGCTACCAGCAGCGTCATCTCCACATTCGCGTCGCGGTAGGCTTTGTTCTTGAGCAAAGCTTTTTCCGGCTTCAGAAAGTAGGACAGGCGATTTGTCAGGGTGGTAAACGAGCCTTTTAAGAACGCCAGTTTCGTAAGGCCTTTCAGAGGTATCGGATTTCCCGTTCCGGCTATCATGGCGTTGAAGGCGCGCGGATTCGGAAACCAAAGATGGATGCTCGATTTTCCCGGACCCGGAAGAAACGTTATCGTTCCTGTGCCTATGGCGATTCGCGCCGACCCCATGCCGCGTACGGTAAACCGGATAGTTTCTGAGTGCCGCTCCGCGATTTGCCTGGATTCGGGGTCGAGTTTGGGTAATGCCTCCATTGTATGCAAAACCGCGAACAAGTTGATGCGTGACAACGTATGCTCATCCATGAATACCTCCTGTACTTCTCAAACATGCATATCGAGCGAACGCTCGCTCGATATTGAAGCATTATTTACTCGCTTTTTTAAATTTGGCAAGCTTTATTATTCGATTTTCATAAATTACGGCTAATTGGTTAAAACATCGCCGGGCTTCCCAAATTTACGCGAACCGTATATAGTCCATCGCATGCATAACATTGGTGAGATCGCAGCGTTCGGAACGGCAATATGCTGGACGCTTTCGGCTATATTTTTCGAGCGCGCCACGAAAAAAATCGGCGTGCTCGCCGTAAACTTCTATAAAGTAGTATTCGCATTCGTCTTTTTAGGTATCAGCGCCACGCTTCTGCGCGGCATGCCTCTCCCTCTGGATGCTCCGCCGCGCGCCTGGATTTTCCTGTCGCTGTCCGGTGTCATCGGCTTCGTCATCACGGATATCTTCCTGTTCAGCGCGTACAAGATAATCGGCTCGCGCATGGGTACCCTGTTTCTGGCTCTGTCTCCGCCGATAACGGCCTTTTTAGGATTCATCTTCCTGGGAGAGAACATGGGCAGCCGCTCGGTGCTGGGCATGGCTTTGGTTGCATTTGGCATCGTGACGGCCGTGCTGGGGCGGCGCGATGCGAAGGCTGCCGTCAAGGAAGCCAAGGCCGCGGCGGGAATCCTGTCCGAGACTGATATTCAAAAGAATAAGGCCGAAGCGCGCCTAAAGAAGCGCGGTTATCTGTTTGCGCTTTTATCGTCCGTCGGCCAGTCCATCGGCATGATCTTTACGAAATATGGACTGGGTGATTACGATCCTGTTTCGGGCACGCAGATTCGCGTGGCGGTGGCCATCGTCGGCTTTGCCGCGGTATCCATCGTGTGGGAACGCGGCCGCAACCTGAGTGCGGCGCTCAAGAACCCCTCCGGCATGAAAACCACGCTGGGCGGCTCCATTTTCGGGCCGTTCCTGGGCGTGGCATTATCGCTTTTTGCCATGCAGAACACCAACGCGGGAATCGTGAGCACGCTCATCGGCCTTACTCCCATCCTGATAATTCCGCCGGCGATCATATTCTTCAAGCAGAAGGTAAAACCGCTCGAAATTATGGGAGCGCTCATCGCGGTTGCGGGATCGGCCGTATTTTTCATGTAAAGGGTTACTGGTTTTATTCGATATATCGCAGTATTTTATTTTAAGACCTAATCGACGTGTAATTTTTGAAAAAGGGGAACTGCCTTGAAAAAAAAAGTGATAAGAATCCTTCAGTTGCTTACTTTAGCCGGAATCCTTGTATTTACCGTTTCGTGCGCCTCCGGAATCGCGCTTTCCAAGGCCAAGCGTCAGCTTAAGCAGGGTGACGCGGTCGGTGCTGTCGTTTTTGCAGCCCAATCCGTTGCCAAGGATGCCAAGAATTATAAGGCCATCGATTACCTATTCTCGATATATCCGGAGGCGATCGCCAAACGCGCCGAAGAAGCGGATATAGCGGAGCGGAGCACGGCGAAGTATCATCTTGAAGATTTGGTATCCGCCCTTTCCGACCTGCACAGCATGTTTGACTCGGTTTCGCGGCTGCCGCCCGTGTACAGAAAAAAATCATCGGTTCCCGTAACTTTTCCCGTTGCGTACCAAAAAGAACGTCTTGCCCAGGCCAAAGCCGGAGCCGCCGAATTACGGTATGCGGAAGGCGTGGCGTATGCCGAACAAGGCTCCCGCAAAGCATGGCGCGAGGCGCACCAGCGCTTCGTAAAAGCCCTCATCTACGTTCCCGGTTACCGGGATGCGGAAGCCAGGGCGGGGGAAGCACGTGAATTAGGTTCGGATAAAGTGCTCGTGCTGCCGTTCAACGCAAGCTCCGCAGGCGGAATCTCCGGTGATTTCGGCGTGTTTTCCAAAGGCGATACCTTAAGCACGCTTGTTGGAAAATATTTGAGCACGCTTGCAAAGGGCGAAACCATGTCCTCCGAGCTTGCTACCTTTTTCTATAACAGCTACCTGAGCACGATTGTCGCCGAGGCGGGCAAGCAGCAATATGTGCGCGTAGTCGAACGATCCGTTATCGAAGATCTGCTGCGTGAACGGGAAATTGCCGTGAGCGCATTGGCGGACGGCAGGGTAAAACTGGAATCCCTTGGAATCCAGGGCGCCAATATCATCGTATTCGGGCAAATATCGGGGGTTATGTACGAGCAGCCCCGGGAAACCAGCAAAACCGTGACGCTCCAGGCCATTGTGGAGCAACCGGTGCCCGGTGCGGCTCCGGTAAACGGCGTGGTTCCCCAAGAAAAAGTAACCGTGTACGCTACGGTTACCCTGCATACGAAAACGTCCTCGCTTACCGCCGGTTTTTCCCTTCGGGCGGTAAACGTCGAAAATTCGCTGCTCGTCGACGTCGTTTCCAAGACGCAGACTGTGCGCGATACCAAAGAATGGGCGGAGTATTCCGGCGACAAGCGCGCCTTAACGGATACCTATGTGCATCTTACGGAAAAACGCGAGGAATCGGTTCGCAATCCCCGCGAAATGATGTCGGAACTGGCTACGGAACTGATACCGTCGGCAATACGCAGTCTCCTTCAAAAGCTTCCGCTGGAGTGATGCCGGGTAATCGGTAGAATTTTCCATTTGACCGCTTGCGTTGCCGTGATTCCGGCTTTATGCTTTCGTCATGGCAATAACACTATATTCCGAAGGAGCCGCCCGCGAGGTAACCGGCTCCAAGCACGTTCTTGACGTTGACGGCAAGCGCTACCTGATCGACTGCGGCGCGTTTCAGGGTAAGCGCGAAGAGAGCGATCAGAAAAACCGCGCGCTCATAGCGGATCCCGCAGGCATCGAGGCGGTTATCCTGACGCATGCCCACTTCGACCATTGCGGGCTGCTTCCGCTGCTTACCAAGCGCGGTTTCAAGGGCAACGTCTATTCCACCCCGGCTACGCGCGACCTCGCCAATCTCATCATGATGGATTCCGCGCATATCCAGTCTCGCGACGCCGAATACCTGGGCAAGCAGGCCGTGAAAAAAGGCGAGAAATTCGACTGGAAGCCCATGTACGACGAGCAGGATGCCGTGGACGCGGCGGGACAGTTCGTAACCATAAGCTATGGTCGGCCTTTTTCTATCGGCGACCTGAAGCTCGAGTTTCGCGACGCGGGCCACATTCTGGGCTCGGCTACGGCGCACGTAACCGTTACCGATTCGGAAAACCGTACGGTGCGCATCGGCTTTACGGGCGACCTGGGCCGCTGCGACAAACCCATCATCAAGGATCCCGAGCTCATGGAGCCGGTGGAATACATGCTGCTGGAGAGCACCTACGGCGACCGCAGGCATGAGTCCACCGAGGACGCCATGGAGCGGCTGGCGCAAGTCGTCAACGACACCGTAAAGCGCGGCGGCAAGATAATCATCCCCGCCTTCGCCATCGAGCGCACGCAGGAGCTCATCTATTATTTCCACACGCTCGTGGATCAGGGAAGAATCCCCAAGATTCCCATATGGGTGGATTCACCCATGGCCACCAACGCAACGAGTATTTTCATGATACACCCGGAGTGCTACGACAAGGAAACCCACGAGGCGTTCATCAAGCACCACAGCAATCCTTTCGGTTTCAACGAGCTGCATTTCAGCGCTTCCACCGAGGATTCCAAGCGGCTCAACAACCTGAAGGAGCCCGCGATCATCATGAGCGCGGACGGCATGTGCGAGGCGGGCCGCATCCAGCATCATCTCCTGCATAATATCTCGGACGCCCGCAATACCATTCTCATCGTCGGCTTCATGGCGGCCAACACGCTCGGTCGCCGCATCCGCGACGGCCAGAAGCAGGTGCGCATCCACGGCGAGCTTTTAAACGTCAAGGCTCACGTAGAGGAAATAAAAGCCTTCAGCGCGCATGCGGATTACGTGGAAACCTGGGACTGGCTGTCCAAGATGGACCTCTCCGCGCTCAAGACTATTTTTCTGGTGCACGGCGAGGACGAATCGGTGGAGGCGCTCCAGAAATACCTTACCGGCAAAGGGCTCAAGGACGTGCGCATCGTGGAATACGGCGAGAAGTACGAACTGTAGGGTTTATAAATTTTTACCGCAGAGGGACGGAGGAAGACAAGGGAGGGGAACCGGATTTTAAGGATCTGGTCCCTTCCGAATTTATGGAGGCGTCCTTTTAGGAATGATCAAATCTGAAATATAGGCTTATTTTAAAATCTTTGAAAAAGGACGTGGAAGCTATAATCTCTACAAGCGCGAATCTGCAGTGTTCGCGTAAGGGCACATCTGCTTCCAGTACGTTACTGTCGCGTCAGAAAAAATATTCAACACTTCTTCTTCGTTAAATCCAGTTTGAACAAACCAGATGCCTTTCCCTTTTCCTGTTTTTAATCTACGTTATTCTCTTAACTCCGTGTTCTCCGTGTCTCCGTGCAAATATTTAAATTATCGATCTTCTCTGTGCCCTTTGTGCCTCTGTGGTAAATCTTCACCGTCTTTATGTAAAATCGGTCTGCGAGCTTTCCCCGTATTGCTTGCGGATAGACTCGTAGCTTGCCTTGCCTTCCACTGTTTCGAACGTCTCAATCTCAAAGCCCAGCAGCGTGGATTTTTCTTCGTCGCGTCGCCAGCATCGTTTTGCGTTCAGCTGAAAATACCCGATACTGCATTCATCGAACTGTATGCCCACTGTTTCGTTTTCGGAGGCTTCCCGATCAAGGCGTTCCATGATGCGAACCTTAAATCCGGTCTCGCTGATATCCGCCAGATATCCGATTGTTTTGGTATTTTTCAGGATAATCTTGGCGAAGCACTGATCGCGTGCGCCGGTGCGCCTTTGCATGGAAAAATCGCTCATGCCTAAGCTCCTTGCCCGAGCAGGGGAATGCCCAGCGTAATCATGGTTCCAACGATTTTGTCGGAAGGCCATGCGTGCTCGTTGGCCGATTCGTCTATGAATGCCAGTTTAAACAAGGGGAAAACCTTTCGGGTGGCGACGAGCCCCATGCCAAACCTGCTGTTACTGTATTCTTCGCGATACTTTACGAAGGCATCGGACATGATATCTATGCTGGTAACGTCCTGCTCTATTTTGTAGGGCAGCCGCGCGGGGTCGAAACCTCCGCCCCTGTCGCTGATAATGATCAGCAGTTGCTCTCCGGTGCTGACCATTTCCGCGATTATAGGCTCCCGTACGTCTTTTTCGCGGTGCGCCCGCATGGCGTTGGAAAGCAGCTCTAAAATAACGAAGGTAAGCTGCTCGTCGGCGACCCCGGTAGGGGGATACTTGATATCGTTGAACGCCTTGAGTACTTCGGCGAAATTTCCTTGCGCCGGAACCTTGAACCTGAGTTTTTTGGAGTTTTCTTCACGAAACGTAAAATTCATACTGGTGGAGAGTTTCGTCGATTTTAAGAAAAAGATCAATAATCTCTAATTAAAAGCGTATTTTTTTTGCTCTATGGATTTAATTTCAACCCTGCGCGATTTTAAACTGACCTTGAGGAATCATTACGGATGGTGAAACCGAGCGCCAATTCAATATCCATGGGGATTCATCAACTAGTATTTTAAGGCTTTCAAATTAATTTCGCTTGAGGCAGCGATAGTTATCGATGTAGAGTCGAGTCATGAAAATAGTCGATGCGTTGCAGGATTTTTCACCTTTCGATACCCGGACTCCAGGGGCCCTGTATGATTATTGGGTGGAATACATTCAAGGATACCCGGCTCTAGCCTCGCTGCTCGCGCAGAATTCAGCGGACCAAAGCGTCGATCTCGAGGCGCTCATGGAAAACGTTTTTAAACCGTCGTTTTCTAAAATACGCACGCTCGCGGCCGTTCATGCCCGTTGCCTTGAAATTTTAAAGGCTATCGAGCCGATCCTCGGCGAATTCCTGCAGGATGAGTTTTACGTGGTTTTATATTGGGGCAACGGCAGCGGCGCCGGTTGGTATACCAGGTATCAAGGCAAGCCCGCCATTCTCCTCGGCTTCGAGAATATCCTCATACTGGATTGGACCAGCAATGAATCGCTCCGTGCCCTCGTGGCGCATGAATATGGGCACCTGCTGCACGAAGCCTGGCGCGGCTCCGCCATTGTCGACGATTCCCGCGACCCGCTGCATGCCTACGATATTCTGTACTCGGAGGGGTTTGCCCATTACATGGAAAGTCGCGTGCTCGGCTGCGATTTCTTTCCGGAGCTTGAGGAAGGCAACGATAAACTCTCTGTCTATGTCCGCCATAATATCAGTGCCATCGCGAAGGAATACCTTGAGCGGGCAGAAAAAGCCGCGCCGGTCAAGGATTTTTTCGGCAGTTGGTATCGTTGGAACGGATACCGGCAAGTGGGGTATTTCCTGGGATACCTGGTCGTCCTGAAACTGGCGGAAACCATGGGTGAACAAGACCTTGCCCGGATAAGCCGTGACGATTATGTCGCGCGAATCGGTGAAATTCTAAAATCAGCGGCAGAACCAGGGTTTATCCGCGGATAATAATCAATATTTTTGACGATTACAGCTCATCGAGCTTTCTAACTCGACCCGCATGGCGCCCGCCCTCGAATTCGGCCTTCATGTAAGCCTCTATCATATCGATTACGGGAACCGCGTACTGAACGCGTCCGCCAAAACTGATGAAGTTGGCGTTATTATGCCGCTTGCACATTTCCGCGGTATACAGGTCGAATACCTGGGCGCAGCGTATGCCTCGCACCTTGTTGGCCGCAATGCTGATACCGATGCCCGATCCGCAGCACAGGATGCCAAAATCGTAGCCGCCTGCAAGATAACGCCGTGCCGCGCTTTGGGCGATGTCAGGGTAATCCACGGAATCGGTGGTATCCACCCCAAGGTTGTCCACGATGTGACCGCTTTGCCGCAAGGCCGAGGCCAAGGAGTTTTTCAGATCTATGGCGCCGTGATCGTTCGCTATCAGTAGTTTCATTCGTTTCTCCGTTGCCGAGTGCTTGTGCAACCGAAATCTAGCATATTTTACCGCGCTGAACAAGCTTGGGGTTTTATCCGCAAGCATGGAGCGAATCGTCCGCGTATCCCTTGTATGTTCCGGCAAACGGAACGGAAGGAGCAACCATGCGGTTTTTCTATGTACGGGACGGCATATCGGCGCTTATCCTGCTTTATATACTATCTGCCTGCGCCTGCATGCCCAATATCGTCACGGCGCCTTTCGAGGCAAAAGACTTGAAGCCGGCATGCCTAAAATCCTGGGGGGCCGGCGCGAGCAGGGAGCTCGTACTGAGTTTCGACGAGAGCGTAAGCGCGCAAGCCGAAGATTTCGCCTTCTCGCAACAGGAAGAGGGCGGGCTTTCAAGCGGCATCATCGTGGAGACGGTCAGTACGAATCCGAGCGAGGGAGACGTCGCCGGTGCCCGGTTGATTCTTTCCGTCTCGGATAATTTTGAACCCGGCGTGTTTTATGCCGTTTCCGGTATCGTGTACGATGCTCACGGAAATGCCACGAGTTTTACCTTGCCCTTTTGGGGCTTTAATCCCGAACCCGCCGACGTGCTTATCAACGAAGCGCTTACTGAAGGGTCTGAAAAACATCCCGATGCCCTTGAGTTATTCGTGCGCACCGGCGGAAACCTCGCCGGCTTGGCTCTTTTCATTGGCAGCTGCAACGATTTTGACGCCCGTTACGTTTTTCCCTCCTGCAAAGTATCCACAGGGGAATATCTCGTACTGCACCTTAAGCCTGAAGGCCTTGCCACCGAGCTTGACGAGCTTGGTGTAAAAGATTCCTCGGGCGGTTTGGATGCGAGCTCGAGCGGTCGGGATTTCTGGTACCGGAATACTCTAGGCGCCTCGCTTCCCGGCAAGAATGGCGTGGTACTGCTGTATCGAAGCCCAAATGGGGACTGCATGGATGCTCTCGTCTACAGTGAGCGGACGAGTGAATCGGACCAGAAATACGGTGGTTTCGGTACCGCCAAATTGCAGGGTAGGGTAGCCGCGGCGGTAGCGGCCGGTGCCTGGAAAACGAACCAGCCTCTCGCTACGCCCGAGGATGCCGCACGGTCTCCGGGAGCTACCAGCACCAGAACCTTGTGCAGGTCATCGGGCTCCGTGGATTCGGATACGGGAAGCGACTGGCACATCGCCCCCAGCAAAGGATCGAGCCTTGGGGCGGTAAACGGCGATGAGGCATACGAACCGTGAATTACGAGGGGCGGCCGTCCCCGCAGGATAGCCTCCCTTGGGAAACGGCTACAAGCCGTTAGATTCAATTCGTGAACGAATTGATTTTTCCGTCAGAGGAGGTCCTTGAACATGTTTTCAATCTCATGCTTGGGCTGGGCTCCCAGTTTCTGCTTGATGACCTGTCCGTCCTTGAAAACCATCAGGGTGGGAATGGAAATAATGTTGAACTTGCCTGCCAATACCGGCTCGTTGTCCACATTGACTTTTCCTACTTTTATCTTGCCTGCGTATGTTTTGGCAAGTTCGTCGATATGAGGGCCAATCATTTTGCAGGGCATGCACCATTCCGCCCAAAAATCGACAAGTACCGGAACCGTGGACTGTTCAACCTCGGCGGCAAAATTAGCGGCCGTTATTTCCAAAC
Organism: uncultured Treponemataceae bacterium; assembly: GCA_964485395.1. GTDB lineage: Bacteria > Spirochaetota > Spirochaetia > Treponematales > UBA12059 > JANNSO01. The sequence continues at coordinate 22,505 of CAZAJF010000018.1, forward strand.
CTGCACTCATTATATAAAACTCCTTCTGGAACGTGGATGCGAAAAACCGGCATCAGCATGCTACCTAGTAAAAATACTCATTGTATGCTGGTCTGTCAACGCGTACTTTAAGCAAAACCAATCCAGTTTGGCCCGAAGCTTTTCCTCTTGCGGTTTTTTGCTTTGCCTACTAGTATTGGGTGCATGATAACCCAGTTTTTACAGATGTTTTTTACCTTGCTCATCGTGATCGACCCGATCGGAATCGTTCCTTTGTTTCTTTCGGTAACGAATCACCTGACGCAGGCGGAAAAACTCAAGACCATGAAGAAGGCAATCGCCGTATCGGCGATTATCATGTCCGTGTTCGTGCTTGCCGGCCGCTTTATCCTGGATTTCTTCGGAATCACCCCAGGGGCATTTTTTGTCGCCGGCGGCGTCCTGTTTTTTCTCATATCCATAGACATGCTCTTCGGACAGCGCAAGCGGTCCAAGACTTCGGACGAGGAAGACGATCACGATTACAGCGCCATCGCGGTGTTTCCCATAGCCATACCCATGATAACCGGGCCGGGTACGGTCTCGACTATTATGCTCTATGCCACCGGCACGGAATCATCCTGGCTTATTTCCGTAGGTCTTCTCGTCGCGGCTTTAGTTCCGGTGCTCCTCCTCGTGTTTCTTGCCATGCGAAGCAGCGGCCTTATCCTCAAGGTCTTGGGTAAAACCGGCGTCTCGGTGGTAGAACGCATCATGGGCCTCATACTTTCCGGTTTATCCATACAGTTCGTATACAACGGCCTGGTAAAATTGGGCATCCTGACGGCGCTGCATTGAAAATTTTCGCTTCCAGGTAGCAATTCCCATCTCTACGCGGTAGTATGCCTCATCATGCTGAAACGGTTTCTTCCATACTACAAACCCTATAAAGGCCTTATGGCCTTCGATCTGGCCTGCGCGCTGCTCTTGTCGCTGACCGATCTCGTATTTCCCGCGGCGATTCGCCACGTAGTGGATACCATCGTACCCTCCATGGATTTGCCCTACCTGTTGCGCTTTGTGCTGCTCCTCGCGGCGCTCTACGCTTTTCGAGCCGTGCTTGAATACATCGTGGGTTTCTACGGGCATGTTTTGGGCGTGAACATCCAGCGGGACCTGAGGCGCGACATATTCAAGCACCTGCAGATTCTCGACATCAGGTTCTACGACGACACGAAGACGGGGCAGATCATGTCCCGCATCGTCGGCGACCTGTTCGACCTCGGAGAGATTTCCCATCATCTGCCGGAAGACCTGCTCGTCGCCGGCGTGCGGCTCGTCGGTTCGCTCATCGTGATGCTTACCATAGACTGGCGCCTCGCCCTTGTCGTGTTCGCCATCGTCCCGTTCCTGGCGCTGTTTTCCAATACGTTTCGGGCGCGCTTCCGCAAGGCCTTCGCCGCCAACAAAGTAGCGATGGCCGAGATAAACGAACGCATCGAGGAAAGCATATCCGGCGTTCGCGTGGTGAGGGCCTTCGCCAACGAGGAATTCGAGATGGCGCGCTTTGAGGAAGGCAACCGGGTATTCCGCGATTCGCGCGTCAAATCCGTTCGCCATATCGGCGTATTCAGTTCCGGCGTCGGCTTCATGTCCAACATCGGGCTGGTAATCGTACTGGGCTTCGGCGGCTACGCTGCGCTCAAGGGCAGCATCAGTCCGGGAAGCTACATCGCCTTCATATTATTCGTGTCGCGATTCTTTCAGCCGCTGGAAACGCTCGTACGCTCCACCGAGATGTTCCAGGAAGGCGCCGCCGGATTTCGCCGCTTCCTCGAGATCGTGGACACCAAACCGGGCATCGTCGACGTTCCCGGCGCCGTAGATCTCGCCGACGTGCGCGGTACCGTGGAATTCCGCGACGTAGGTTTCCGCTACAGCGAGGATCGCGACCGTGTGCTGCACAAAGTGAACATTCGGGTTCCCGCGGGCGAGACCGTAGCCATCGTGGGCCCGTCCGGGGCAGGCAAGACCACGCTGTGTTCGCTTATCCCCCGGTTTTACGAGATAGCGGAAGGCAGCATCACGATAGACGGCATCGATATCAGGCAGGCGAGCCTCGCCTCGCTCCGCGCCGCCACGGGCATCGTCCAGCAGGACGTATTCCTGTTCTCTGGCACCATCCGTGACAACATCGCCTATGGCAAGCTGGACGCGGCCGACGAGAAAATAATTTCCGCCGCACGGTCGGCCAACGCGATGGATTTCATAAACGCCTTGCCGCAGGGCTTGGACACCATCGTGGGAGAGCGCGGAGTCAAGCTGTCCGGCGGCCAGAAGCAACGCCTGGCTATTGCCCGCATGTTTTTAAAAGATCCGCCGATACTCATACTGGATGAAGCCACCAGCTCTCTGGACGCAAAAGCCGAGATGGCGGTACGCGACTCCATAGAGGCGCTTGCGCAGGGCCGAACCACGTTCATCATAGCGCATCGCTTGGCCACCGTTCGTCATGCCAAGCGCATCCTCGTGCTTACCGATACCGGCATCGCCGAGGAAGGTACCCATGACGAGCTTGTGAACAAGGGCGGCATATACCGCGAGCTCTACAACGCGCAGGTAGAAAGCCTGCTCGTGGGCTGACGGCCGATTTTATTCGTTTTCCATGTTGACTGTCCCGAAATACAGCCTTATCTTTTGCTGGAGGTTTTTATGGTCATAAAATACAATGCGCCAACCACGCTCACGTTTACGATAGTCTGCGCCGTCGTGCTGCTTTTCAGCTCCATATTTCCGGGCCTCTCCGAAGCCTGGTTTTCGGCGCCAGGCCGCGGCAGTTTCGACCCGTCGAGCATCCGCGACTACCTGCGGCTTTTTACCCACGTAATCGGGCATTCGGGCATCAACCATTACCTCTCCAACTTTTCCTTCATACTGCTTCTAGGGCCCATCCTCGAAGCCAGCTACGGGTCGCTGGGCGTTCTTCTCATGATGGCCATCACCGCCCTCTTCACCGGCGTTCTCAATATTCTCCTTTTCAGGACCGGGCTCATGGGCGCCAGCGGAATCGTGTTCATGATGATACTGCTCGCCTCGTTCACCAACTTCAATAAAGGTGAAGTTCCTGTAACGTTCCTGCTGGTGATGATCCTGTTCCTGGGCAAGGAAGTCATCAACGCCTTCCAGGCCAACGACATAAGCGAGTTTGGCCATATTATCGGAGGGCTCTGCGGCAGCGTATTCGGTTTTTTAAAGCCCGCAAAAAAATAGCGGCAGTTCCTGCTCCCCGGACTTGCGAACTTCTCCTTTTGCCTTATACTTAAATAAGCAGGAGGAAACAGCATGAGCGATTCCGAGGAACAGGTTAAAATATTCGTTATAGACACCAATGTCCTTATTCACTTTCCCGAAGCAATCATGTCGTTCAGGGATAACGAGATAGTAATTCCCCTACAGGTTCTCGAGGAGCTGGACGGCCTCAAGGCATCCCCCGATCAACGCGGAAAAAGCGCTCGCGAAGCCATACGGTTCCTTGATGGGATATCCAAGAAAGGCAACCTGAACGAAGGCGTCAAGCTTGAAAACGGGTCCACCCTCCGTGTCTCCCTGCTCCTTCCCGATGAAATTCCCCATGGATTCGACTCGTCCAAAGCCGATAACCGCATCATTCTCTGCGCCTACGAGCATCTGCGCAAGGGCCGGAAAGTATTCTTCGTTTCCAAGGATATCAACGCGCGGGTAAAGGCCACTGCCCTCGGTATACACGTTGTGGATTACGACAAGCAGAAAGTGGACATAGCGTCGCTGTACCCCGGAGTGCTGGAAGTGGATGCTTCCGTAGAACAGCTGGCCATTCTGGATAGCGTCGGCGAACTGCCGTGGAAAGAAAAACTTACCGTAAACCAGTTCGTTATTTTCCGGGACAGAAGCGGGGCCAAGGAACGCATTACGCGCTATTTCCCGAAAGAAGGCATCCTGCGGCTCCTGCAAAACGAGCTCGGATCGGTTTCAGGTATTTCGGCGCTCAATGCGAGGCAGCGCGTCGCGATAGAATTGCTGCTGGATGACAGCCTGCGACTCGTTACGCTCGTAGGCAAGGCAGGCACCGGAAAAACCCTGCTTGCGATAGCGGTGGGCCTGCGAAAGATCTACGACGAAAAAATTTACAGCCGCATGCTCGTATCGCGTCCCGTTATTTCCGTGGGAAAGGAAATAGGATTCCTGCCCGGCGAAAAATCCGCCAAGATGTCCAATTGGATGCAGCCGCTGTTCGACAACCTGGAATACATCCTGGGCGTGTACAAGCGCGACAAGATCAAGAATATCGACCAGCTGCTCAAGGACAAGCTTATCGAGATAGAGGCGCTGTCGTTTATCCGCGGGCGCTCGCTGCCCGGGCAGTACATCATCATCGACGAGGCGCAAAACCTCACGCCGCACGAGATCAAGACCATTGTGTCTCGCGCCGGCACCGGAACCAAGGTGGTACTTACCGGCGACCCCTACCAGATAGACAATATGTACCTGGACGCCAACTCCAACGGGCTGTCGTTCCTTGTGGATGCGTTTAAAGGGCAGGAGATATTCGGGCACATTACCCTGAACAAGACGGAACGCAGCGAATTGGCTGAGCTGGCTTCAAGCTTGCTGTAAGGCAATTGCCGTTGCTTTTGATGAATGGCACAGAGCCTCTTAAAAGGGGACTCTGTGCCCTCAAGTCCTTTGGCGAGCCACCGGTAGTGGCACAAGCTGAGGACTCGGCTAGATTCAGGGAAAGAAGCGCAAGAAAAACAAGGCTTCAACCGGACAAGCTTCGCTCCAGTAGGCGCGCCGCTTGCCGGTTAAGCTAATCTTTTCTTGGCTGGTTTCGTGCTAATAAAACTTAGAGCCTAGAGATTAGAATTCAAATTCTAAACCCATTAAGATTTATATACTAATATTAACCATAAAAAAGCAATAAAAAAAGGAACAACAACTACAACAAATAATAAACGAGCCTGCGATCTACCTTGTACAGATGTAAATCCTTCAGAAAACTGAACACTATTTTGATCAAGATAACTAGTAAATTGACTTACAACCGAATCAAAAACTATTTGGCCTAGGATGCTATATAATCTACCTTTATAAGGGAAAATAACTCCAAACGATCCTTCTGCCCAAATATCAATATGGATTTCGACATCAGTTTTGCTAATTAAAAAATAGATTGTCGTATTTTTTAAACAATACAATCCCTCTTTTGATAGTTTTTTCCATTTTTTATTATCAAAATATAATAATACCTTGGATTCATTTGTAGCATCCAATTTTAGCGTATATCTTAGAATCTTAATTTCGCTTTTCATTTCAATTCCTTACATTAGGGAAAATATAACCTTCATCTTTTAAAGTTGCCCCAGCTAAAAAAAGATTGCCTAATTGAGCAGCTGCAAAACTTATTGTTGAGAGTTTTGAAAAACCACCAGAAGGTAGAAAATAAAACTTCCTATATCATCAACGATATCCATTGCTGACGAAGCCATGCCTGCCATATCAGGACGACTGCTAACGCTGCAGATTCCGTAAGAAAGCATTCCCAATGCTGATGTTGGTAGCTCAGTCTCACCATCTGATGAACTATAAGTTAATAAGGAAGCTGTTGCAGCTAATGTATTTGCTCCACCATGTGCTATGAGCCCCCAACCAAGAGGTGGAACTATCGGTAGAATCGAAACTCCAGCTCCCACTTCAACCAAAGAAGTAGCTATAGCAATCCCTCTTGCTACTTCTTTACTATCAATATTACTTAACCTTAGTCGTTCTTCTGGAGGTTCACTAGTCAATCGAAGCGGCTCTTCTTTAGATACGTTTGCAGCATTTGCAGTACCGTCATCATCTTTTGCAACACTTGGTGCTTGTCCAGGCTTCAACCCGCTTGGATCTGTGAACATTACTGGAAAATATAGTTTCGCGTGCGCGAGGTCCATAGGATTACCCGGCTTTTTTCTCCGCGGGTTTCTTGCCGCTCTTTATCTCCAGGATCATCCAGACGATCACGCCGAAGGTTACGGAAAGGTCGGCGACGTTCAGGATGCCCGTGCGCAGGTTTCCTATGCCGAAATTCAGGAAGTCCACGACGCGGAAATCGTTGAACAGGCGGTCCTGCAGGTTGGCCAGGCCGCCGGCTATGACGGTGGCCATGACCGCCGCCTTGGCAAGGCTGGGCTCCCGGAAAAGCGCGTAATATAATCCTAACAGGCAGATGATTATGGGGAGCACCAAGAGCAGCGCCATCTTGACGGCGACGGGCCAGGTTGTGCCGAGGCTCAGGAAGGCGCCCGTGTTCTCCGCGTAGCGTATCACCATGATGCCGCCGAAGAACGAGTGGATTCCTCCGTCCGCGAGCTCTCGCGCCGCGATGATCTTGGTTACGCGGTCCAGGCCGTAATTGGCCATGAGCGTTAGAATCACGATGATCATCAGCTTTGTCCGTTTTTTCTTTGCGTCGTTCATTCTTCGATATCCTTGAATAGTTCCATCTCCGTGGCGGTAGCTTCCCATTCGGAAGAAAGCGCCGCGCCGAGTTTTTCGAGTTCGTCCATCTTCGACTGCATGGATTTCATGCGCTTTCCGTCGCTGTAGTTTTCCGGTTGGGACATGGAATGGGCTTGCGCCTTTTTTTCCGATTCAATGGCATCGATGCGGGCCAGGAGTTCCTCTTCCTGCTTGCACAGGCGGCGGTAATCCGCCTTGCGTTTTTTATCCAGTTCGCGCAGGGTTTTAGTGTCGGAAGCCGTTTGCGTAGCGGTGGCCTGCGCAGAGGGTTTGCCGGCGGCTGCGTCGTTCTGCGTTCCTCCGGCTGCGCCGCCGTAGCCTCCTGCGGCGGCATCCCTGGCTTTTTTATCCAGGTAATACGCGTAGTCGCCATGGTAGAGGCGCGGTACTTCGCCGCAGGAAAGTTCCAAAACGCGATCGGCAAGCCCCTCTATGAAAAACCGGTCGTGCGACACGAACAGTACCGTTCCCTGAAACCGGACGAGAGCGTCCAGCAGCACATCCTTGGAATCCAAGTCCAGGTGATTGGTGGGCTCGTCCAGAACAAGGAGGTTGGCCGGGTGCAGGAGCATCTTGAGGAGCGCCAGGCGGGATCGTTCGCCGCCTGATAAAACCTTAACGCTTTTCTGTATGTCGTCGCCGCGGAACAGGAAGGCTCCGAGCATGTTTCTTATGCTTGGAATCAGGTGGGTGGGGCAGGCTGCCTCGGCTTCCTGCTCCACGGTGCGACTTTCGTCCAGCGCGTCGGCCACGTCCTGCGAGAAATACCCGACGGTAATGCCCGTGCCGTAGCGGAGGGTGCCGTCGTGCTTGGTATCCACGTTCGCGATAAGGCGCATCAGCGTGGATTTACCGGCGCCGTTCCTGCCCACGAAGGCGATCTTTGAGCCCGAATCCACGACGAGGCTGAGTTCGTCCACCACGCGCTTTTCCCCGTACGACTTGGCGAGCTTGTCCAGCGTCAGCGCTATCTTTCCCGCGTGCGGCGGAGGCGGAAAGCTGAAATGCACTTTCTTCATGCCCTCGGGGATGATGATGGGTTCGATTTTATCAAGCGCCTTGATGCGGCTCTGTACGAGCGAAGCCTTGGATTCGTTGTAGCGGAAGCGGCGTATGAAATCCTCGAGCTTGGCGATTTCTTCCTGCTGCGCCTCCCAGGACTTGAACAGCGTCTCCAGCTCCTGCGCGCGGCGTTTCTCGTAGCCGCTGTAGGTTCCCGGGTAGCGGGAAAGCTTGCCGTTCCATAATTCGTATACTTCGCTCACGCAGGAATCCAAAAACGAGCGATCGTGCGACACGACCACGAAGCCGCCTTTATAGGCGCGCAGGTAATTTTCAAGCCAGTCGCGGGCTTCCAGGTCCAGGTAGTTGGTGGGCTCGTCCAGGAGCATCATGTCCGGATTCTCCAAGAGCACTTTTGCCAGGGCGACGCGCATCTGCCAGCCGCCGGAGAGTTCGTCCACCTGGCGGTTTTCGTCTCCGGGCTTGAAGCCAAGTCCCTGGAGCACTTCCAGGATGCGGTCGTGCCGGCGGTAATAGCCGGAATCGTTGATTGCCTCGTCAAGATGATGAAACGACTCGACGAGGGCGGCCGTGCGCGCGTCGTCGCTGGTGGATTTTTCAAGGATTCCCGCGATGCCGTCCCGCTCGGCTATCAGCGCGTCGATGGCTCCGTAGGCTTTTTCCGTTTCCTCGAAAACCGAGCAGCCGGTATAGTCCACGCCGGTTTGGGCGAGGTAGGAGACGCGGGTGCCTTTCTGAATGGCGCGCTCCCCGGAATCGGGAGCGAGTTGGCCGGCCACGATGCGGAGCAGTGTCGTCTTTCCCGCGCCGTTGGGCCCGGCGAGCGCCGCTTTGGTTCCGCCGGCAAGGTAGAGCGAGGCGTCCGAGAGGATGTCCCGGGCGCCGAAGGCCAGCGATACGCCGGTGAATTGGACGAATGCCATATCTAGCGGAACCTCGTGAAAACGATGGGCTCGGATTGCCCGGCCGACTGTATCTCGTTATTTTTTATAACATCGCGCCCGACGGGAAGCAAGCTGAGGGACGTTTCGTCGGCACGGTACAGGAAGTACACTTCGGGGCGCTTCTCGGCATCGAACGTAACGGTAAATCCGCCTTGCCATTGGCTCGACATCTCCGGCGACACGTATAGATTCATGGAAATGGAGGCCTTGTCGCCGGCGCCTTCCGGAATGATCGCCGGAACCAATTGCTCATAGGATACCCAGGTAGCCCTCGTCGTGGCGGTGATGATGAGGACTCCCGCCTGTTCGTTCTCGAAACGCTCGCCTGAAGCCACCAAGGCTGCCAGGACGTTGAGTCTCCTGCGTTCCTCGGATGCGATAAGGGCGCGCGGATCGTTTTTTTGCCTGATGAAGTTCAAGGTAAGCGGCACCTCTGGAGTACCGCTAGTACCGCTAGCGCCGCTTGCGCCGCTGGCCGCGGAAGGAGCCGCCGGTTCGGTGATTCCCTTCGTTCCAAGCAGGTATTTCCTGAACTCAGGCGAAATGTCTGCGGGTGGGGGAGTAAGCACGAGGTCGCCTGAGAGCGTAAAGTGAATCTTGGCTCCCGAGCTGCCCAGGACGAACGCGCCTTCGCTGTCCTGGTTGATGGATTCATATTTGTATACTTTGGAAAATCCGGGCTGCTCGACGCGCACAGACTTTTTCGTAGGGTCGGCAAATAGGCCGAATCGCAGCTGGTATTGATAAAAATCATAGCGTTTCGCAGTTTCCATGCTCCGGAAATACTCGGGTCGCCAGGTTTGCTCGAACAGGTCGGGTAGCCTGGCGTCGGGGGCAGGCGCGGATTCCGCCAGTTTGGGCCGTTCGGCCGTGCGCGTGTCCCATATTGTAAGCTGATTCGAAAAAACATAGCCCTGGGTACCGTCTTCGGCTATGGCAAGGTACCATGATCCTTCAAGTACTTCATCGCCGGTTTTTACGGGGATTCCTTGGGCAGGCGCCAAAAGCTTGATTTCCTGGCCGATCATGAGCCGATAGGTTTGCGTGGCGTTGTTTTCCGGCTTTTCATGGAGCAAAAGGCCGTCGCGCAGGCAGATTCCGGAGAGCGTGGCCATGCTTTCGTATTCCTTTGCCCGGGCTTCCGCTTTTTTTCTGGATGGATACACTTCCAGGCGCCAGAGCTCGAGCTCTACCTTTTTCTTGCCTTTGAGCTGCCCGACTACCCAGGTTTTGGTAATGTTGGACTTGAAATAGACTGGTACAAGCTCCCCGGAAGTTAAACCCGAATCGAGAGGAGCCCAGAGGACGAGTCCCCAGCCGGCCATTCGCGTGCAAGATCCCGCCAAAAGAACGAGACCTGAGATGATGCAGCAAAGAATCGTGACGGATCGTAAGCGTTGTATCATGGTAGCTTATTTATACCTGACTTTTAGCCACTTTGTCACGCGTATGTGCGTGAACGCGCGTATCCGCGTGAGCAAACGATTGCATATATGCCCCATGTCGCGGTACGGCAGCAGTATTATCTGCGGCTCTGTGCTATGTTTGACGGAGGCATGCCGGAATATGCGCGATGAGTCTGCGCCTCCCCTGTACTTTTGGAGCGAATCCGGGCAATAATTATGGAGTTATGATGAATGCGGGAACGGTAGCGGTTATAGAAATCGGCTCTACGGGAATTCGCCTGCTCGTCGCGAATGTCCGCCCCGACGGTTCTTACGAAATTCTTGAAAACGCGGGAAAACCCAGTTCTCTCGGCCGGGATGCGTTTACCACGGGTTCCGTCAGTCGCGAGGCCACCCATGAATGCATTGCCGTGCTGCGCGGCTTCAGGGAAATCCTCAAGACCTACGGCATAGAGCCTCTGGATGCCAGGGTCGTGGCCATGAGCGCCATCCGCGACGCGGAAAACCGCGATGCCTTCGTAGACCGCGTGGCGATGCGTACCGGCTTTAAAGTGCTCATCGTGGAAGATATAGAAGAAAACCATTACATGTACCTCGCGGTTCAACACGCCCTGGGCGAGGATGCGCGCTATTTTGCCCGGTCCAATTCCATTATCCTGGAAGTAGGCGGCGGCTCCACCGAACTGATGCTTTTAAGGCGCGGCCGAATCGTCGCGGCGCATTCGCTGCGCTTGGGAACGGTGCGCGTCGAGGAGCAGGTCAAGGCGGCGGCGGGGTCCGGCGCCTACCTCATGCGCATCCTCAGCGACAATGTCCGCACGGTGTGCGCCGGTCTTGAAGAGGATATGTCGCTGGGCAGCATCAAGCACTTCATGGTAATCGGAAGCGACGCGCGCTTCGCCGCGCAAAACGTGGGCACCGATGTGCGCGAGAACTACAGGATCATACCCAAGAAAAATTTCATACATTTCGTGGATCGACTCCACGGAATGACGGTGGATGAAATCGTCTCGGCCTACCGCCTTCCCTACGGCGAAGCGGAAGCGGCCGTTCCCGGCCTCATCATCGCCAGCCTGTTCCTGGAACGCACCGCCGCGGAGGATCTGGTGGTTCCCAACGTATCCATACGGGAAGGCATACTCCTGGCCATAGCCGGCGGCAAGACCAGCGAAATTGAGCGGGAGCTGCACGGTCAGGTCATGGCTTCAGCGCGAAACCTGGGCAAGCGCTATCATTTCGACGAAAACCACGCGGTGTGGGTGGCCTCCACCGCGCTGTTCATGTTCGACAGGCTTGCATCGCTGCACGGAATGGGCGCGCGGGAACGCCTCCTTCTGGACGTGGCGGCGATGCTCCACGACATCGGAATCTTCATAAGGGCCAGCGGCCACCATAAGCATTCGGAATATATCGTGCAGAACAGCGAAATTTTCGGCCTGCAGCGCGACGAGCTGTTTATAATCGCGAATATCGTCCGCTACCACCGCAAGGCTGGCCCGGTCGCGGCGCATGTCAATTACATGAGCCTTTCCCGCGAGGATCGCCTCGTCGTGCTCAAGCTTTCCGGCCTGCTGCGTCTCGCGGACGCCCTCGACCGCAGCCATACCCAGCACTTCAGCCTCGTAGAGCTCGAACTCAAGGAGGATCACCTGCTGCTCCATAGCGATTGCGCCGGCGATTTATCGCTCGAGCGGCTTTCATTGGCGGAAAAAAGCGATATCTTTGACGATGTATTCGGCCTGAAAGTTATTATTATATGAGGATTACCGCAGTATGCCCAAGCGCAACCTGAAACCCAGATTTTTCAACAGGGAACTGTCCTGGCTAGAGTTCAACGGCCGCGTGCTCGAGGAAGCCCAAAACCACGACAACCCCGCGCTTGAGCGCTTGAAATTCCTATCCATCGTGTCCTCCAATTTCGACGAGTTTTTCATGGTCCGCGTCGCGGCCATAAAGGCCAGGCTGCGCGGCGAGGCGCAAGTCCCCGATAATTCGGGCTTGTCTCCCGAGGCGCTTTTTTCCCGCGTCTCGGAACGGGCCCATGAAATTACCGAAGCCCAATACCAGGTTCTGGTCAGGGAGATACTCCCTGCGCTCAAGGCCGGCGGAATCCACGTAACGAGGCCGGCCGATTGGGACGGCGCCACCACCCTCAAGCTCGCCGAGTATTTTTCAACCCAGGTGGCGCCCTTGCTTACGCCGCTTATCATCGAGTTCAAGGCTGAGGAAAAACTGCGGCTTACCGCCAACCTGCGCATCCATGCCGCATTCCTCCTCTGCCTCGACGACGCTGCCGGAAAAAGCGCCTTGCAGGATAAGGCTTTGTCAGAGCACGGAGCGAAACCCGGCAGAGAGTATCTGGCCGTTATCCAGCTTCCACCCAAGTTGGGAAGGTTCCTTCCGCTTGTCTCGCTGGAAGCTTCCACGGTGCGGATGGCCTTGATCGACGATATCGTGCTCACTTTCGGCCAGGATATGTTCAAAGGCTTCAAGATATTGGATCGCCTGCTCTTCAAGGTTACGCGGGACGCAGACATCGGCGTCGACGAATTCCGGGATGACGACTTCGTCGATGCAATGAAGGAAGTCCTCGTAAACCGACAGAGTTCCTTGCCGGTGCGCTTGTCCGTTTCCACGGAATCCGAGCGTATCGCCTCCATGCTCAAGGATATGCTGGGTTTGGAGGATCGGGACGTCTACCGTATGCCGGGACCCATCGACCTCAAGAGTTTCATGGAGCTTGTGGCGGTAAAAGGCTTTGACCGCCTTAGGTTTCCCCCGCGCGAGGCCTTTCCGGTATTCACTCCCACCGAGGAAAACAGCATTTGGGATGAGCTCCGGAAACGCGACATCGTGCTGCACCTGCCGTACGAGTCGTTTTCGCTGGTCACCGCTTTTTTCGAGAGCGCGGCCGCCGATCCCGCCGTCCTCGCGATTAAGGCTACACTGTACCGGACCTCCGGAGACTCTCCCGTAATCAAGGCGCTTACCAAGGCTGCCAAAAACGGCAAGCAGGTTACCGTAATCGTGGAGCTGAAAGCCCGTTTCGACGAAGAGCGCAACATTGCCTGGGCCAACCAGCTGGAACAGGCGGGCGCCATCGTCGTATACGGCGTGGCGCACCTCAAGGTGCATGCCAAGGCGGCGATAGTCGTGCGCCGCGAAGAGGACGGTCTCATTCGGCGCTACGCCCACGTGTCCACGGGCAACTACGACGACAGGACGGCCAAACTCTACGCGGATCTCTCGCTGTTTACGACGAATCCCGCGCTGTGCGCCGATCTCGGCTCGTTCTTCAACATGCTTACCGGCCTCTCCAATCTCGGCGACCTGAAGCTGCTGTCCATGGCGCCGTTCGACCTGAAGCGGCGGCTGCTTCTGTTGATCGAGAGGGAAACCGGGCGCAGCACGCCCGAATCCCCCGGTCTCATCGTAGCCAAGATCAACTCGCTCTGCGATGCCGATATAATCGAGGCGCTGTACCGGGCGTCGCAGGCCGGGGTTCAGGTGCTGCTCAACGTGCGCGGCGTATGCCAGCTGGTTCCCGGCGTAAAGGGAATGTCGGAAACGATAAACGTCGTGTCCGTCGTGGGACGCGTCCTGGAACATTCGCGCATCCTGTACTGCAGGAATGGCGGCGCCGAGGAGATGTATATTTCCAGCGCGGACTGGATGCCCCGAAACCTCGAGCGGCGCATCGAGCTGCTTTTTCCCGTGCAATCCGAGGCCGTCCGCGAGCGGATTTACGATATACTTTTATCGTATTTCGTGGATACCATGCATGCGCGCGCTCTCTCGGCGGGAGGCACGTGGCGGAAGGTGCCTTCGGGGACGGGCGAGGACCGGTTTTCCGCCCAGGACTATTACTATGCCGAAGCGAAGCGCCGTTTCGAATCCGTCGCGAGCAAGGCCGTTTCCGGCGAGCTTCAGGTGCGCCGCAAGGCTCCCTGATTTTAGGCTGGGTTTTTTGATTGCCCCGCGACTTGATTTTGTATATACTTTGCTGCAGTATCGGCTTCAAGGAGTTATGCGGTGAACATACTTATGGTATCCAGCGAGGCAACCCCGTTTGCCAAATCAGGTGGGCTCGCCGATGCCGTTTCAGCATTGTCCCGCGCTATGCGGCGCGCAGGGCACGATGTGCGTATCGTCATGCCGCGCTATTATTCCATAGACAAGGCCAAGCTCAAGCTCATTCCGGGCGCCATGGGCGTCAAGGTTGGTCCGGGCGAGGAGTGGTGCGCCGTCTACGAGGACGTGCTGCCTTCTACCGACATCCCTGTGTATTTCGTGGATCACGAGAAGTTTTTCGGCCGCGACGGAATTTACGGCGACAGGATGCAATCGGATTTCGCCGACAACGCCCAGCGCTTTTCCTTTTTCTCGGCGTCGGTTTTTCAGGTATGCCGGAAGATAGGCTGGGTGCCGGATATCTTTCACGCCCACGACTGGCCCTCCGCACTCGTGCCCGTTTACCTTCGCTACTCCGAGCGCGGCGGGGTCTTCGATTCTTCCGTCTCGGTCTTCACGATTCATAACCTGGGCTACCAAGGCGTGTACCCCAAGAACGTATTCCCGTTCCTCAACCTGCCCTGGGAGGCGTATCACGGGGCGGGGCTCGAATATTTCGATAACATCAACCTGCTCAAGGCCGGAATCACCTGCGCGCACAGGCTCTCCACCGTCTCGCCCACCTATGCCTCGGAGATACAGACCGCCGATTACGGCTGCTCGCTGGACGGCCTTCTCCGCGCGCGCAGCTCCGATCTCGTAGGAATACTCAACGGCGTGGACCTGGACGACTGGAATCCCGCCACCGACAAGCACCTTCCGGCCAATTACAGCTGGGACGACATGCGCGGCAAGGCTGTCTGCAAGCAGGCTTTGCAGAGGGAGTTCGGCCTGCCGGAGGATCCTTCCATCCCAATTCTTGGGCTCGTGTCCCGATTGACCGACCAGAAAGGCGTGGGCGAGCTTTTCGGCCCCACGTACGGCGCGGCCTGGCAGATGTGCCGGGACATGAATATCCAGTTCATAATCCAGGGTACCGGCGAGCCCTGGTGCGAAAACGAACTTCGGTCGCTCACCGAAAAACTGCCCAATCTCAAGGCCCGCATCGGGTATTCGGAAAAGCTGGCCCACCTCATAGAGGCGGGATCGGATTTTTTTATCATGCCCAGCCGCTACGAGCCCTGCGGCCTGAACCAGATGTACTCGCTCCATTACGGCACCATGCCCATCGTGCGAAGGACCGGGGGATTGGCGGATACGGTATCTAATTATAACCAGGAATCCGGCAGCGGCACGGGCTTCGTGTTCGATTACCTCTCGCCGCGCGCGATATACGACACGACAGGCTGGGCCGTCTGGGTTTGGTACAACAGGCAGGAACACCTGAAGGCGATGCGCCTTCGGGCCATGCAGCTTGAATTCTCGTGGGACAAGTCCGCGAGGGAATACTGCACGCTCTACGGCGCCATCAGCCCGGCGGCAAGACAAGGGGAGATCGCATGAAAACGGACACCAAAGTATACGATTACAAGAAAGACAAAGTACGCCAGGCCATCCTCGGAGCATTCAAGAAAAACCGCGGTGAGTCCACGGTGGCCGATCTCGTGGCCTTTACCGGGTTGCCGAAATACCAGGTGGAGACCGAACTTCCCGCAGTGGCGGACGAGTATTCGGGCAGGCTCAAGGTTACCGAGTCCGGCGAGATCCTCTACTCCTTCCCGCGCGGCTACGCAAGCCGGTACCGGGGTTTCATCCCGGGGCTCAAGCGCTTCTGGAAAGGTTTCAAGAAAGGCCTCGCGGCGGTTCTTTCCCTCCTCTTCAAGATTTGGATCATGGTCATGCTCATCGGCTATTTCGCGCTGTTCGTCGCCCTGGTCGTCGTGGCGCTCGTGGCATCCATCGCCGGTACGTTCGCGGGCGGAAAAGACAGCAAGAGCAGCGGCCGATCCGGTGGAATCGGCGGGCTGGGCCTGGCCATGCGCCTCGTGGAACTGTTCGTGCGCATCTGGTTCTATAACGAGATGTTCAACGGTTCGTCATCTTCCCGCGGCTCCTTCAACCTGCGCGCGCGAAGCAAGGAGCAGAGGAGACCTTTGCACAAGGCCATATTCTCGTTCGTGTTCGGCGAGCCCGATCCGAACGCGGAACACGATGCCGTGCAAAAACAGGTTTTCGTCTCCCTGGCCAGGCAAAAAAAAGGAATCGTGCTGCTCGAGGATTTCATGAGCCTCACCGGTCTCCCGCCTGCGGACGCAGAACTGGCCATCTCTTCCTACCTCTACGAATTCGAGGGAAGCGCCGAGGTCAGCCCCTCGGGAACCGTGTACTACCATTTCCCGTCGCTGCTCAAGAGCGCGCGCGCCGTTTCCCCTAACGCCGTTTCCGGGGATTCGGGGTATTCCGCGATGAAGAAACTGCGCCAGTTCTCGGCCAACAAAGGCGGCTCGAATTTCTGGTACGGGGCCATCAATACGGTAAACCTCGCCTTCGGGTCCTACTTCATCTACATGTTCGCCTCGGGGGCGTCCACCATAGTCCGCATGTTCCATGATAAAATGATAATTACCGGAAGTTTTCTTTACGAGATTACGGGGAGCATCCTGTCCCAGTTCCTGGGAGTCGCGAATCCTGCGCCCGTGCTGCTCGTGAGCCTGGGCATCGTGCCCGTCGCTTTTTCAGCGCTTTTTTGGCTGGTTCCCGCGTTGCGCTTCATTCGGCTCAAAAAGCAGAACGAGCTCGTAAAGCGGGAAAACGCCAGGCGATACCTTTATTCCGCCGCGCTCGCCCATCCTGCGCGCGTGGATTCCGGCGTCTTCAAGGCCTTGCCCGCCTCCTCGCTGCCGACCGACCAGAAGAAACTCGTGCGCGCAGTCGACGAGCTCGCGGCTTATGAAGCCGGGGAGCCGGATTCCGCCGGAGCCTGGAACCTCGCCGAGCTTCAGCGGAAGGTACGGGACGCCGACGCGTTGCGCGCCAAGGTTCGTCCCGAGGATTACGAGGCGGGCGCCACGGTCTTCGACAGCGATTCCTGATGGCGGACGCAGAAAAAAACTCGGCTCACCTGAAACGGACGCGCCTGTCGGGCGTCCTGTTCGCGGTAGTTTCCGCATCCGGTTTCGCCGTGCTCGGGCTTTTCGCCAAGCTCATCTACGGCGAGGGTTTCGCCGTACCTCAGGCACTCGCCTGGAGGTTTACCGTCGCCGCCGTTTTTCTCTGGGCTTATCTTCTCATAGCCAAGAAATACAGGCACCCAGCTCGACTGTACGGCAAGCTCGCCCTTTTGGGGCTGTTCGGATTTACCCCCCAGGCAGGTCTTTATTTTTTGACGGTAAGCTACCTGGAGCCCGGCCTTACCTCGCTTCTCCTGTATCTGTATCCCGCTTTCGTCGTAATCTTCGGAATTTTGTTCCTTCGCAGAAAGCCCGGTTCAACCCAGATACTCGCCTTGGCCCTGTCCTTGACCGGGTGCGTGCTCACGTTCTGGACGAGGGGCAATTACCCGATGATCGGTTACGTGCTGGGCGTAACGGTGGCTTTGGCGTATGCTGGTTATATTTTAGTTACTGAGCGCGTCCTGGCGGGGGTGGATCCCGTATTCGCCACCACGGTCATCATGACGGTCGCCGCGGCTTTCTACTGGATGCTGAGCGTCTCGGGCGGCGTCGTGCGATTTCCCGCAAGTTGGCAAGCGGTCGCGGGCATCCTCGGCGTTGCGGTGATTTCCACCATGCTGCCGGTAATAACTCTTTTTGCGGCGCTCAAACGGATCGGCTCGGCGGACGCGTCCCTCGTTTCCACCGTGGAGCCGCTGATCACTATCTGCGTCTCCGCGCTCGTGCTCGGCGAGAGGCTGGGACCCCTCCAGCTCGCCGGAGGAGCGTTCATACTCGCCTCGCTTCTGGTGCTCAATCTCCGGGGCGGTAAGGCGGCCGCGTAGCGCGGATTCGGCGCCAACCGGGGTATGCGGTTCTATCGGTACAGCGAGTCCAGGGCGGCGACGAGTTTTTTTGCCTCGCCCGCGCTGTAGTCCGGCGGCGCTATGCTCGGCTCTTCCGGGCATGGGCTGATGAGAGCCCCTCCCGCCAGTGCTGCCGTGAATAATTTTGAATATTCAATGGATTCATCCCGGCGGAACAAATAGGGGCCGGCGCGCAGAAAATGTTTTTCCAGGATATCCCCGAATTTTCGCCAATGCCCCTCCTCGTAACCGTTCTCGGCCGATCGCGCCAGAGTGTCCAGGGCTCGGCAAGCCGCATGATGCATGAGGGGTGGGATCAATTCTCCTTTCAAGGCGTGGCCGGCGGCTTCATCGCGGGCCAGCAGGCATGAGGGAGCGAACGGACGGGGGCAGGGCAGCCGCGCCAGCGCAAAGCCGAAATTATCCGGCACAGTGGAGAAGGGGCGCGCAAGCCCGATGCCGAAGGCATCGCCTGAGTTTTCGGGGGAGGCTCCCGGCCGTCGGATGTCCACGACGGTAATCTTTTTATTCAGGGCGAGAGCCAGGGCTTCCAGCGCTCTCTCCTCGTTTATGAAGAGGAAGGCCGCGCTGAATTCGGGCCACGTGGAACCAAGGGCTTTCATGAGCCGGGCCTCGTGAAGGCCGGGGTAGGCGCGGGTCAGGCCCTTTTCCGCGGCATTGCCCGCATATAGGATCGCTGATTTTTCGCCGTCGCCCAAGAGGCCTCGGCCGCCGTCCAGCCACAAGTCCAGTACGCGGGTGCCGTCCGCCGTATAGAGCCGGTTTCCGCGGATGCGCCGGACGGGTTTCAATAATCGAAGTAAATTATCCATGGTGGTCTCCGTAGCGTCCCGGTGCGGGTTTTCAGTCGCCTAATATCTCGAGCTTGTTCGTAAACTTCGGAAAGAACTGGAGCGTCCTGCCGCTCTCGAAATGTACCGTAACGCAGGTTCCCGCCTCTCCTGCCGGCGCAACCTTGACGATGCGGCCGCTGCCGTGGTCGTCGTGATAGACGGCGGTGCCGACCTTCCAAGCGCTCATGCTCTTGATGGCGCCGAGGTCGATTTCTCCGCCGAATTTTCTTATCGCTTTCGGCGGTATCTCGGCGAGGAAAATCGAAGGCGGATATTCCATGATGCGTCCACGGAAGAGCCTGCGCATGCAGTAGGTCAGGTGCAATTCGTCCTTCGCGCGCGTCATGGCAACGTACAGGAGGCGTCGCTGTTCCTCGAGGTCGTCGCCTTCCTCGTTGTCGCGCGGGAACAATCCCTGTTCCATGCCCGTTATCACGACGAGAGGAAACTCGAGGCCTTTGGTATTGTGCATGGTTATCAAGGTAACGGCGTCGGGCGAGGCTTCCTTGGAGGACATCGCCCGGTCCAGCTCCACGGCTTCGAGGAAATCGGACAGGCCGTCGCGGGTGGCCGGGTAATCGCTCGCGGCATTGATGAGCTCGTCGAGGTTGGCCACCTTCTGGGTGCCCGCGATCTCGTCCTGGTTCCTGTGGTACTCGAGGAGGCCGGATTCCTTGATGGCCAGTTCGGTCACGCGAGCGAGGCTGTCCTGCGGTGCCGGTGCCTTCCTGTTCCGCTTGTTCAGAAGCTCCATGCCGTCGGGATCGGCGGACTCGCCGGCTCCGGCGGATCCCTGTGAGTCAAGCTTCTGCAATATTTTTTTCATGATATCGGAAAACGCCGACAGGCCGTTCCGGGATCTGGCAGCCTTGAGCTTGGTATCGATGGCGGCGCTCAGGAGATTCCCGTCGTTCGCGAAGGCCGCCTCCACGATCAGTTCGAGGCTCGATTCGCCGATGCCGCGCGCGGGCTTGTTGGCTATTCGCCTGAAGGCCACCTCGTCCCTTGCGTTGCATGCGAGCGCCAGCAGGGCAAGGGCGTCCTTTACTTCCTCGCGTTCGTAGAATCTCAGGGCTCCTACGAGGCGGTACGGAATTCCGGCGGCGGGAAAGTTTCTCTCGAAAAGGAGGGACTGCGCGTTGGTACGGTAGAGAATCGCTATATCCGAGAAGGAGCCTCCGGCGCGGATGTGCCCGTCGATAAGCCGCACGCAGTAGGCGACTTCCTCGTCGTGGTCCTGCAGCACCGCGAGCACCGGTTTCTCGCCGCCCTTGCGCTCGGCGCGGAGCGTCTTTCCCAGGCGGTCTTCGTTGTTCTCCACGACGGCCGAGGCGATGTCCAGTATGGCCTGGTACGAGCGGTAATTGCGTTCCAGCTTGATGACCGCGGTGTTCGGGAAGATGTTCGGAAATTCGAGGATGTTGCGGACTTCCGCGCCCCGGAAGCGGTAGATGCTCTGGTCGTCGTCGCCCACGACGCACACGTACGCCCCGGGGCCCGCCAGCGCCTTGAGAAGCGCGAACTGGGCCACGTTGGAGTCCTGGTACTCGTCCACCATGATTACGCGGAAGCGCGCGTGCGTCCGCTCCCGTACTACGGCGTCGCTTTCGAGGATCCTCGTGGGCATGGCGATAAGGTCGCCGAAGTCGACGTTGCCCGTCGCCCTGAGGCGGCGCTCGTACTCGAAGTAATTACGGGAAAAATCGTCCCTGCCGTCGAACAGGCCGTCGAGCCCCGGCGAGTCCGGCGTCATGTTATAATCTTTTGCCCTGGCAAAGTCGCGCGCCAGCTTGGAGGCGTCTGCCCTGGTCAAGCCGGGGAAGGCCGCCTTGGCGAGCGTCGTGGAGTCGTCGTCGTCATAGATGGTAAAGTTTTTATCGAGGCCTGCGCTCTGGGCGTTCCTGCGCAAAAACCACGCCCCGAAGGAATGGAAGGTGCGCAGGTTGGCGCGTTCGCACAATGGCTCGATGGCGCAGGCGCGTTCGCGCATTTCCGCGGCGGCTTTATTGGTAAACGTGACCGCCAGTATGGATTCGGGGGCTACCCCGCGTTCGCGGATAAGGTAGGCTATCTTCGTGGTTATGACGCGAGTCTTGCCTGAGCCGGCACCGGCCAGTATAAGGAGGTTTCCGCCTTCGTGCAGCACCGCGGCCTGCTGTTCCGGATTCAGGCTCGTAAGGTAACCGGGCAGGGCGGCTTTCATGTCCCGCTGACCGCGTTCCGGGGGGCGGCATCCGGGTTCTTATGGATGATAACGGCTTCCAGGTCGACCCCGCGCACGGCGCTGACCACTACCTCCACAACCTCGCCGGGTTGCAGGTCGCCGCCTACCACCACGATGGCGCCGTCCACGTCGGGGGCGTTCATCGAGCCGCGGCCTATGGCCAATTCCTCGTTCTCGATCCGCTCTTCCACGAGCACCGTCTGCCTCTCGCCTACGAAGCGGGCAAGAGCCAGTTCCGTAATGGCGCGCTGGGCAGTCTCTATTTCCTGTTTCCGCCCGGCCGCGATCTTCTTGGGGACCCGTGCCTTGTACGCGAAAGCCGCGGTATCCTCCTCGCGGCTGTAGGCGAAGGCGCCCAGCCAGTCGAGGCGCGCTTCGTCCTGGAATTCCCTGAGCCGGGCAAAATCCTCGTCGGTCTCGCCGGGGAAGCCCACCAGGAACGTGGATCGCAGGACGGCGCCGGGCAGGCGCGCGCGGATCGTCTTGATCAGCGCAAGGTAGCGGTCCGCGTCGCCGGAGCGGTTCATTGCGCGGAGCACGGGCGTGGATGCATGCTGAAACGGGATGTCGAAGTACGGAAGTATCCGCGGATCGCGCGCGCAGTGCTCAAGTATGCCCAGGGGGAATCTGTCGGGATGGATATATAGCATGCGCACCCGGAAATCGCCGGGAATCGCGCTGATTTTTTCGAGCAGGGACGGCAGCATCGGCGCTTCGCCTCGATCCAGGCCGTATGATCCGAGGTCTTGTCCGATGAGGCAGATTTCGTAGACGCCGCTTTCTATGAGCTCGGCGCACTCGGCGGCGACATCGCCCGGTTCGCGGGAGGATATTTCACCCCGGATCAGCGGGATGGCGCAGAAAGCGCAATGGTTGGAGCAACCCTCGGCGATCTTGACGTAGGCCAGCCGGGGAAATCCCATGAGCTTTTTTCGGCGCGCCGGGGCATAGGGCAGGCGGGAGGGCACGAGATTCGGGTGCTTGCCTTCCATCATCGCGTCCACCGCGTCGCCGATCTTGGACAGGTCTCCGTTGCCGAAGATTCCGTCGGCCTCGGCGAGGTCGCTGCCCAACGCTTCGGCATAGCGCTGCGAGAGGCATCCGGCCATGAGGATGCGCTTTCCGGGGTACGCTTTTCGCATGGCCATTACGGCTTCGAGGGATTCTTTCTTGGCGTCCTCTATGAAGCCGCATGTGTTGACGATTATTATGTCCGCGTCGGCGCTTGCCGGAATCTGGCGATAGCCGCGAAGCTGCAGGTGGGCGGCCATCTCTTCCGCGTCAACCTGGTTCTTGGCGCACCCGTGGTTGTCTATGAAAAAGGACTTAGTTGACGTTATAGACACTGAGGCTCCATAGGCTGTCGTCGCCCTGCGCCCACTTGAGCGTTTTTACGGCTACTTCCCCGGGAGCGCCCAGTTCCACGTCGACGCTTTGGCCGCCGGAAGCCTGTATGGTCAATTTGCATGCGGCTGCGTTGCTGGTCCATATTTTCGCGGTGTTGTTCGCCGTGGTGGTCAGCTGATCGCCTTTATGGTAGTAACGCTCTTCGCGATCCTTGCGGTCGATCTCGTGGCGGAACATGGCGTAGTTTCGGAATGTAAGGCTCAGCACGAAGGGGTGCGGGCTGCGTTTTCCCGAGAAGATGACTGTCTGTACCGAGAGCGGACGTTCGGGCAGGGCGCTCGCCTCTACGGGCAAAACGGCGGTGGTAACCGCGGCCGCCGTCGCCGGAATTACCGGGGCTGCGCTTTCGGTCGTCGCCAGGGACAGGTTTCCGGCGGTTTTAAATTTTACCATCGCTCCGGTTTCAGGGATGTTCTTTTGAAAATCGCTGATGAAAACGTAGAGTTCCGCGACGTTGTCCTTGTCCAGGTCTATGGATCCCTCTTCTCCCATCATGAATCGGGTCTTGCCGATCGGGGTTTCGATTGTAACCATGTCGTCTATCGCGCTTACCTTGATGGCGTGGGTATCGTTGTTGTAGTCGACGAGTACGGTGTCGCCGATATAAAAGCGTTTTTCAAGTTCAGGATTCTGCATTTTATACTGGATCGGTTTTCTTTCGCCGCTCATCGCGGGATTCAGCCTTTGTTTGGATACCTGGGTGGCGATGACCGCGCCTATGCCTGCCACGACGAGGACGGAGGCGATTATGGCGACGCTGAGTATAGTCCTGTTTTTCGGCTTTCGTTCATGAAGGAGTTCCTGGATCGGAACGGGCTGTTCCTGGATTCGTATGCCTCGAAAGATATTAATGAGCGACTGCGACTCTATGCCGAGGAATTCGGCATAGTTGCGGAGGAACCCCAGGATATACGGGTCTCCGGGAAAAATGCTGAAATTTTCCTCTTCAAGGGCGGCTATATACCGTTTTGCGATATTCGTCTCGTCGGCCACTTGTTCTATCGTGTAGCCGCGCGCCAACCTGGCCGTCTTTAATTGTTCTCCGATGGCATTCATGACATTCCTTCTATGACAAGACTCTAGGACTACTTACCGTTGCTGAACAGGAAGTTGTTGAATGTATTGGCGGAAGCCGGCGCATCGTAGATGAATTTCGTATCCGCGATGCCCGCGTCCAGCCTGATGTTCGTGAAGTCGAATATTACCAAGTCGCCGCCATGGCTGATGCCTTCCATCCGGCGGATCAGCTTTCGAGTGGGGTCGATGGAAAGCGTGATTGTCCTGAAACCTTCAGCAACCGTTCTGCGCGTAAGGATGAGCCGGACGACCTTCTCGCTTTCGGAACCCGGAAGGTTCTCCGCGACCGGGCCCTTTTCGTACCCCACTATGTAATTGCGCCCCATCATCCGCAGACCCTCTCCGCTGGCTACGGCGGCCGCGCTGGCGGTGCCGCCCGAGGTTTCCTGCACGAGGATCGCGTTATAACCGGGAACGTAGATCAAGAAATTCGAGCCGTTGTAGACCATAACCTGGGAGGCGGGCTTGCTGAAGTCCATCCGCATGAGGTTGGGTGATTTGAATATAACCGAACCGGCCATCTCGTTCTTGCCGGCCTTGACCGCCAGATCCGCCTGGTAGTCCTTGATCGCGGCGTAGCGCTCTGAAATCTGCCTGAAGAACTGGTCCGCAGTGAGCATTTCCTGTGCCGCGACGGGAAATGCGCACGACAGCGCGGCTGCCGCTACGAAAATCCTCGTCAGCATTGGAATGTTTTTCATGTAATCCGCTCCTCCATGCCGCTTGTTCGGGTTGTCTGCACAATACCTTTTATCCGCAAAAAAAACAAGGTAGACGCATTTAGGCCGCAGGTTCCGGCGTCTGTCCGGCCTTGCGCAGTATGTCCCCGACGACCCAGCGTACTGCATCGTCGTTCAGGTTCAGGTTGACCGAGCAGTCGGGGCAGGTAAACCGTCCATCGACGAGAAATTCCTTGCGGCATGCCACGCAATATATCTTCCCGCAGGCAGGGCAGGATCCGGCCGGAGCCTCATCGCCAAGTTCCCCCTGGATCCTGGCTTTCGGCACGGGAGGAACCGGCTGCGGAATCATCCACGAGCGACCGCAAGACGCGCAGTGAAGTTCCGCCGTCGTTGCCTTCAAGATTGCCTGATGGATCGCCCCGGCCTTTTCCAAGTTCAGGGTTTCGAGGGACTCGGCCATTTCTTCCGCCTGCCGGTATTTACCCCTGGCCAAGTAGAAATCGGCAAGTCGGCAAAGAATGGTCGTTTTCTCAACGCCGGTTTTATTGCCTGCCTCGGCGAACTGCAATGCCGTTTTCCATGATAATTCGGCGCGTGGCGCTTCTCCCGTCTGCGACCAGACGTCGCCCATGAGCATGAGCGTGCGAACGTCGTCGCCTTTCAGCTCAAGCGATTTGCGCAAGGCTTCCGAAGCGTCGAACCAGCGCTCGAGCTCGATGCAGCAGGCGCCTAAATTAGCCAGGTATTCGGCGAGAACCCTCGCGTCTCTTCCTTGCGTCTCTTCAAGCGAGCAGGCTTTTTCGTATTCTACGGCGGCTTCCTCGAGTTTGCCTGCGCGGGCGAGGATATTGGCTTTGATGTTCGCCGCGGCGGGGTGCGAGTCGAAGGTCTCGAGCGCGGCT
Organism: uncultured Treponemataceae bacterium; assembly: GCA_964485395.1. GTDB lineage: Bacteria > Spirochaetota > Spirochaetia > Treponematales > UBA12059 > JANNSO01. The sequence continues at coordinate 47,489 of CAZAJF010000018.1, forward strand.
ATCGCTTCCTCCAGATTGCCCGTGCGCGAGAGGCAGTCGGCCAGATTCACGGCGATGTCCGCTTCCCCCGGCAGAATCTTGGCGGCATAGGAAAAGTGGCCCTTGGCCCGTTCCGGCTCGTTCATTGCCAGGGCAACCAGGCCTGCGAGGTTTTTCGTCCAACCATCGCCTGGATTCCGCTCCAGCGCGCTCGCCAATTCCATGGTACAGTCTTGGCCGGACAGGAAAAGCGCCTCGGCGAGCCTGAATTGGTATACCGGGGTGTCTTCATCCAACGCGGCCGCGCTGCGGAAGGCCTGAATCGCCTCATTTCTCTTGCCTTTAGCGTTGAGCAGCAGGCCATACAAATACGCGGAGGGGGCATCGGCGCTGCCTTTTTTTACAAGTTTGGCGAAAATGGACTCAGCCTCCGCCATATTCCCGCGCGCGTAGGCGATTCGTCCCTCGAGGGAGGCAAGGGCAGCCGCGTCGTATTTCAGGTAGCGTAGGTGCTGCAGGCACTCTTCGGCGTCCTCGAACGAGCCTTGGCCAAAAAAATCCCTGGATGCCGCAAGCCATGCTCCTGCGGCATCGCTTTTTTCGCCGGCTTTTTCCCATGCGCGGGCGGCGTTCAGTTCGTAGATGGGCATGGAAGGTTCCAGTTTGGCGGCGGCTGCGTAATTGCCGGCGGCTCCGCGCCAATCGCCCAGGTTGAACCTGGCGTGCCCGAGCAGGTTCAGGAGGCGCGGACTTTTTTCGGCCTTGCCCGGGTCTGATTCCAGCGCATCGCGCAATTCCAGGTATTTTCCGCGGAGATAGAGAATATTGTAGTATTCTTCGTGCGCCTGGCTGAAGTCAGGGTCTTTGGCGATGCAGGCGCGAAGAACGGCCTCGGCGTCCTCCATCATGTTTTCCCGCAGCAGGCATTCTCCACGGAGGAAAAGATCCCGGGCGGTCAATCCTTCCTGTTCCTCGATTTTACGAATCTGTACCAGCGCCGAAACCCATTCCTGCATTCCCATGAATGTTTCGGCCAAACGCCTTCGCTGGTCCAGGTCCGCGGGCACGATTCGCGCGAAGCGCACGAAGTCAACTTCCACTTCCAGGGGCTGCGTTTCCACGGTCAACGATTTTAAGGCAAATGTCGATTCTTCGGCGCCGTTGTAGGTTTGGCCCGCGAATGCCAGAATCCCCGATTCTACGGTATCGTTGTCGGCTTCCAGCGCAAAGCGGCCGTTCAAGAGGAGGGTGCAGCGCGACCCCCTGGCCACCAGCGTCATGTTCACGGTCTGCTGGCCGTCAAGCCACGGGCATTCCGTCCATGCCACGACAGGATGCGGCTCTCCGTTGAATACCGCATCGAGTCGCGCGAAGCCCGAGTCCGAAACTAAAACGTACATGAAGGAACTCTGGTCGGACATGCGGAAAATAAATCCGGCGGAACAGGATGTCCCCACCGAGCCTCGCGTACCGTCGAGCTGTTTTGGAAAGGCTATGTTCGCGTCGAGCGAAAAATCCGAACAGGGAAAATCGGGGGCTTCCGTCCATGCGAATAGATTGGGGGCCAACATGCGCAGTTCGAGAGAATCGTTATTGTAAGTTGCCGTATATCGATCGTCCTGGACCGCGAGGAACTTTCCGGTTTCGGGTCCTTGAAAGGCCGCCGACCAAGGACCGGAAGCCGTCGCGCCTTTTCCGGGGAAGGCCAGGAGCGGCTTGCCGAAGAGCTTTTTAAGAAAAGTGAACATACCCTCTATACTATCCGCGTATCGCTCCCTGAGCAAGCGAAAATGAAGCGTTCCCCGGCCTTAAGGGCGAGTACGCTTCATTTTTCGGAGAGAATAAAGGGCTTTAAAATGCTTTTAAAGTGACCACGCCGCTGCAGGAAACGGTATTGGGAGCCGTCCCGGCATTGTACAGGGACCCGACGCCGGAAAAAGAACCGGTAAGACTGGTGGCCGCATTGACTCTTATGCTGCACGTTCCGGAGATGTCCAGGGTTACGGTTCCGGCGGCCAGTCCGGAGGCGTCGATGGATCCGGTGCCGCTGGAATCCAAGTTGAGCGACGCGCAGTTTCCTGCCACCGTTATCGAACCGACTCCCGAAGAATCGATGGAAAAGCTGGAAGAAGAACTGAAGGCCGGCATGGAAACGCTGTTGGCCCCGGAATTATAGATTGCCAAGGGACTAGCCGTCGTATAGGACGGTATCGTCAGGGTGCCGGCTCCCGAATTGGATATTTCGGTAATTTCCAAGACATTGATCGTAATCATGATCTTTGACGTGGGAAGAAGCCAAGTAAAGGGTTTCGTTTCTATGCTGAGTGTGTTGTTTTCAACTTTGCTTTCTATAAAAGTTTGCAGATTTCCGTCGGTGACGATGGTGACGCCCGTCTCTTTTTGGCCGGTAAGTACGGTAATTTCATAAGCGCCGGAGGTCTCGATGGCATTGAAACTGGCCTGTGGCAGGCGGCTCTCCGTCGTGAGGATTCCGTCTCCGATGATAGGCACCAGTCCGCATGATACTAAAAACCCCATACATGCGACGATGCAGGTACCGGCGATAATCGTTCTGAATTTCATATAAACTCCTGTGTTACGCCGCCTTTCGGCCTGGCGCATAAAAATTGCGAGGCGCTCCCCGAAGGCAAGCACCTCGCAGATTACTATATCACGGGAATTTTAAAAACCATTTTTTCTCAGGGGCGTTCAAGCAGCAGCGTTTCCGTAGGTCTGTCGCAGACGGCGGCGGGACCGTAATACTGGATGGCGCCCGGAAATCGATAGCAGGTATCGGTCGCCCATTTCACCCTGGCGGCCGCAAAAGCCTTGAAAGGCGCCCCGTCCAGTTCCACGAGCGCCTTCTTGATAACCGCCTTGTCGCTGCCGTGACGGCGTTCCATGTTCATCATCATGGTCAGGGGAATGCCACCGGCGATCCATTGTTCGGCCGGTTTGCTCGTGTTGCGCACGGATGACAGGTAGCCCGAGCAGCCGCCGGCGATGAGCGCCCAGGCAGTGGTTCCCAGGGCGTAGCAGTAGTCCGAGTCGAAGTTGGACGGAAAAGCGCAACGACCTTCATAGCCGAAGAAATGCGCCTGGGAGCTGAAGCTTCCTTTATAGCCGCCTTGCGCCTTCAGTTCGCCGAGGCGTTTTTCCACGATGGAGATTACGAGCTTTTCCGTCTCTATGCGTGAGACCTGCACGTTTCCGTGGGGGTCTCGATCCATGATCAGCTGAACCTGGATGTCCTGCGGCAGGCTTTTGTACAGTGCGGCCAAATCCGCGTCCAGGAGCTTCGTTACGAAGGCGGTGCGCGCGGCGTTGTCCGAGAGCGCTGCGTAGTCTGCGGCGCGGGCGGCGAGCAGGTCGTTGAGCTTCTGGATGAGCGACTTGAACTCGGGTATGAATTCGATGAGCCCTTCGGGTATCAGCGCCACGCCGAAGTTCAGGCCTTTGTCCGCGCGCGCCGCGATCGCGCGTACCACTTCGTCGCAGACGGAGGCCAGCGTCATTTTTTTCGCCTCCACCTCTTCCGAGATCAGCGCGACGTTGGGTTGGCACTGCAGCGCGCATTCGAGGGCGATATGGCTTGCTGAGCGTCCCATCAGCTTTATGAAATGCCAGTATTTTCCTGCGCTGGCGGCGTCGCGCTCGATGTTGCCGATCAGCTCGCTATAGGTTTTCGTGGCGGTGTCGAAGCCGAACGACGATTCGATATAGTCGTTTTTCAGGTCGCCGTCGATGGTCTTGGGAACGCCGATCACGGAACAGGGAACGGCATTGGCCGCGAAATACTCGGCCAGCAGCGCCGCGTTGGTGTTGGAGTCGTCGCCGCCGATCACCACTACGGCATCGAGCTTGCGGGCCTTGGCCACCTGGGCGCTTTTTGCGAATTGTTCAGGCGTCTCAATTTTCGTGCGGCCGGATCCGATGATGTCGAAGCCGCCGGTATTGCGGAACCGGTCGATGATGGCGGCGTCCAGGTCCATGCTTTTGTCGTCGGTAAGGCCGCTCGGGCCGCCCTTGAAGCCGATCAGCGTGGACTGGGAATTGCCTTTTTTAAGGCCGTCGAACAGCCCCGCGATGACGTTATGCCCTCCGGGTGCCTGACCGCCCGAGAGTATGACGCCTACGGTAAGCTTCCTGGTCATGGTCGCGGATTTTCCGGACTTCAGGCTCACGAGCGGTTTGCCGTATTGATGGGGGAACATGGCCTTGACCGCTTCCCGGTCGGCGACGGCTTCCGTAGGCGTGCCCGCTTCGATCAGGATGCTTTCGGCAGGGCCGCGAAGGACTGCGGGCAGTTTGGGCTGGTAGGTATATCGCGCTTCTTGAAGTGGTGAAAGGCTCATGGTTGGCTCCTTGGATACTTGCATATCCAAGAGCATAATATATCGGGCCTTGGCGGGCAACTACCCCTATGCTTTTCGCATGGGTTTGGCCGCCTCCTCGTGGGTGGCGGGGCGCAGGATGCGTACGCCGGTTTCCGAGGTTTGAATCATCATTTCCTTGCCGTCCGGCGTTCGGGAACCCAAAATCAAAACGATGGGAAATCGAGGATTGTCCGGATTCACGTCCACGACCTGGCCGAATTTGGCGCTGGTGAGCAGCACGAAGGACCCGATTGGATATATGGAAAGCGAATAGACCAAAGCCTTGATTACGAGCTCGTCGTACTGCTTGCCCTCGTTCTTGAGAATGTCCACCATGCCCGCGTAGCCTTCGCGCGCTTCGCGATACGGGCGCGAACCGGTGACGGCGTCGTAGGAGCACGCCACGGCGATTATGCGCGCGTTCAGCGAGATTTTATCGGCCCCGATTCCGCGCGGGTAGCCGCCGCCGTTCATGCGTTCGTGATGCTCGAGCGCGGCCAGCGAAATGGCGAGGGGAAACTGCTTCTCTTTCAGGATATTGTAACCCAGTATGGGATGCGCGGTTATGGACTTGCGTTCCAACGGGGTCAGCTGCCTGCCTGCCATGTAGAGCTGGGGAGGCAGGCGTACCATGCCGATCTCGTGCAGCACCGAGGCTACGCCAAGCTCGATGAGCCTGTGGGGCGGCAGCTTGAGATGCCCGCCCAGCACGATGGCCAGAACGGTGGATCGCGCCGAATGGTTGACCAGATAATTTGCGGCCGGCTTTACGTTGCCGATGACGCGGAGAACATAGCGGCGGTTTTCGAGGATGACGTCGCACAGCGCCTTTACCCTGTCCGAAAGGTCTTTTTGGCTGATGTCGTTCTTGGTAACGTAGCGGGTATAGACTTTATCCACGTAGTCGAGGAATTGTTCGTAAAAGACGGTGACTTTATCCAGATTTTCGCGGTCGCCGGCGCCTTGCGAAGTCAGCGGCTTCTTTTCTTCGGTATCTTCTTTTTCCTGGTCCGTCGATTCGTCATGGTCTTCTTGCTTCGCCAATTCAAGAATATTGCCGTCGGTAAATACTTCGCGGCGCTCCCACTCGGTCAGCCTGCTGATTAGCGACTGGGTAACCGGCGTCTCCGACGTGAGGATGATATATGATTCGTCCAGATACACCGGTGCGTCAAAGAACGTATCCGGCTTCAGGTCCCGCAGCGGTATGCTTTTCATACTGCCCCCCATTGACCCCTCGCTTTTGATGGTCTACAATTTTAAAGATTACGCAACAAATGTGCGTATTGCCCAGAATGCAGTATACCGCATCATCTATATTATTGGAGTAACCATCGATGAAGTTTAAGACTATTTTTATTCTTTTCAATATAATAATACTATTCTCATTCCTTTTTATCTTTTTACTCCCCCTTATCCTGCTCGATGCCAGCTACTCTTTTCTTTTCTGGGGCAAAAACTGGCCCTTGGCCCTGTTTTTCGTCGCCATTCTTTTAGTGTTCAATATGTTTTTCGCCTCCAATTGGAAGCTCTTTCTCCTTGTGGAGAAAGAGGATTGGCCCAAGCTGGCGGACCTCCTCAAGGTTCAATTGTTCGATAAGCGCAGGTTTTCGCGGCGCAACATCAGGCTGTTCATCAATGCCTCGCTCCTGCGGTCGGATATGGCGGCCGTGGATTCCCTGGAAACGCTGCTCCGCGAGAAGAATCCGGCGGCCCTGCGGCGCGAAGCCACGCTTTTCGGCACATCCTGGCTTTTGCGCAACGATAATGCGGGCGCGGAAAAATTCCTGTACCCCTGGCTTTCCGCCAAAGGCGTCGAGAATCAAAACTGGATCCGCTTCTATTATGCCTTCGTCCTTATCCTGCAGAAAAAGAGCATCGATTCGGTTCCGCTGCTCGAGGAGCTCATGAAATCAACGGATATGGTTCTGGCTTTGCTGAGCGCATACCTGTACGGCTCGATGGGCGCAGCGGCGGAAAAAAACATCGCCCAGCGGGAACGCATGGTAGCGGCGGCGGAAGACAAGAGGCTTGCCTTCGCGAAGAAGTTTTCGGCGGAGCGGTGGAGCAAGGAAACCGAGCGGTCCAAAGGCGAGGTTCATATCGTAATCCTTTCCAAGCTGATCGACGAAGCGGGAGCCTGGATGTTCGGCGGCGTTAAGACAGCCTGATTTTTGGAGGACATATTCAATGCGTAAAACGGCAAGCATCTTAGTCTTGATTTTTCTGGTTCCCCTTCTTTTTGCGCAACCCGGTGCCGCTTCCTTCAAGGTAGACGGCCTTGAATACGAAGCCGTCGCGGAAGGGCAGGGCGTCACCGAGGCGGATGCGGTAAACAACGCGCGACTTTCGGCACTTGCCGTAATCATGAAATCCCTCGATAAAGACAAATTGTTTTCCGAGCTTGTGATGAAGAATCCTCCGCTTACCATGAGCTTTGCCACGAAAGAAGCCGTCAAATCGGGAGCAGGCTGGAAGGCTACCGTCACCGTCAGGGTAGACGACGAATCCTTGCGGATTATTTTCAACAGCGTGTACGTTTCAACCGTAGTCAATCTGTTGGACCAGGCCGAAGCAAACCTTGGCAAGGCGGAGAGCCTCGCGGAGATGGCTAAGCAAGCCGAGATCAAGACCGATTTGGGTAAAGCCCTCAGCTATTTTTGGCAAAGCCGCGATTTATGCGATGCGGGACTCTATTTGCTGGAACCCATCTCGGACGCCACCGTTTTTTCAACGACCGGAAAGAAGAAAACGCAAGATTTGCGCGAAATTCTAAAAACCGTGAGAACTTCCATGCTTGCCGGATACGAACGCATAAAATCGGCCGAAAAAAGCCTTGCCCAGGATGAATCCATGGTCTCGGCCGTTTCCGAGCTGGAAAAAGCCGAAAAGGCCGTCATAGAAATAGAAGCCTGGCTCGACAGCATCAATCCTCAACTTGAAAAACTCGAAGGAACTCCCAAGGAAACCCTGGTTACGCTCAAGAACAAGATGGACTTGAATCTTCGCACGCTCAACGATCAACGCCTCGCGCTTGGACGAATAGAAGACGCCGTACCCAAAGATCGCGATCTATTCCTGTCCCGAATCGACGTGGCCCGTCGCGGGATAGATCGCTCCCGGAAATTCCTGGCCGATTCCCGGTCTCTCGTGGACCGCGAGATCAGATCCCCGGCCATCGTACGCGCCAAGCGCGCGCAAACCGCCAAATGGGTTTTTATGCATAAGCCGACGCGCGCCTTGTCCTTGCGTCTCTACTCACCGTTCGGCATCGACCCGGGCAGCAATGAGTTTGCGTTCCTGGATACCGGGCGCTTTGAATTCAATGTGTCTTCGGAAGGCGCTTTCGGGAAATCCGATGGCATCTGGATACAGACGAGCCTTAAAAAAGACGATGCCATCCTGTTTCAGGAGACTGAGGAGTTCGTAAAGAATACCGGATACAACCAGGTTATCAATCTCGGATTTTACGGCGAAAAGCTGTTTGGCGTAGGATTCAACTGGGACTGGTATCGACAGGCAGCAGGACAGGCCGTTAATAAGCGCTTGAGCCCGCGCGTGTTTTTAGGTGGGTTCCAGGAAGACTCGAAGGATGTTTTCTGGCTGCTCAGCGCATCCTGGGAAGTCCCGTATCAGCGAGACGTCTTTTTAGCCTCCAATACGCTTAATTTCGGGCTGGACGGGAATTTGCGGCTCGGAAAAATCGTCGATCTGGATGCCGGTTTGTCTTTGCGCGCCCGGGAGCTTGAGGAAGCAACCTTGTATACTTGTTTCCGGTATTCCCTAGGTGCGGGCTTTCGCTTACCTGCTCCGTTCCTGTGGGGGCTTGAGTTCGCGGGTCAAGTTGCCACCTTGGCGGAAGTGGAAGACCAGGAACCGTTTACTTCGATCTATTTCCGGTTTTTTATCGAGTACTCGCTCTAGCGCGGCTTGAATGCTCGTCGGGTTTTCAAGCTAGCGCCGTATTCTCCCTATGTGTCCAATATTATGGCTTTGGACATCTTATGTACTGAAGTTTTTGTGCCGATACACATGCTGAAATGACGCAACAAAAACGAATACTATCGATATTTTTTTTATTTGGGCTTCTCCTTTTTTTGACTGCGGCGGAATCGGTATTCCATGTCGTTAAAAAAGGCGAGACCCTGTACGGCATAGCGCTCTCCTATAAGGTCAGCGTTGCGGAGCTTATGTCCGCGAACAAGATTTTGGATGCCAAAACGGTTCAGCCCGGTACCAAGCTCCTTATTCCTCAACCGGCTACCGCTGCGATACCCAATTCACCCGTCACGACGACAGCCCCGGAAAAAACCGTATATATCGTAAAAAAAGGCGATACCTTATACGGCATCGCGCGTCAATTCAATACGAGCGTTGAAGTTATCAACACAATGAACGCACTGGGCTCCTCGGCGATATTTCAAGGGCAGAAATTACAGGTACCAGCTCCGGCCGCGAGCGTGCAAAAGCCGATCGTAAAAACAACGCCTGCCACAGTGCCCGTCGTCACTGTCGTTACCGCGTCTAAGCCGGTATCCGGCACACCTGCTGTAAAGGCATCGATTGGTCTGTGGCCTTGCGCAGGGGAGCTCTCCTATATCCAAGGTAAATTAAGCGGCGTATCGATAAAAGCCAAAAGCGCGGCATCCATGAGCGCGGTTCGCTCCGGCATCGTAATATCCGCAGGTCCTTTTTTAACATTCGAGAACGTTGTATTCGTTCAGGCGGCTGACGGCCTTATCTATGTCTATGGAGGCTTTTTCTCCATGCGCGTCAAGGCTGGAGATTCCGTCCGCAAGGGAACCGAGCTCGGAACTCTGGCGGTTGATACCAGTACCGGCTATTTTTTCGTATTTAAAGGGTCTGAAACTATTGATCCAAGCAAGGCCCCGCGCGATTAAACCTGGAAAAAAAATGAAAAAACCACTCTTTACTGATATATTAGAGAAAATGATGAAATTCGATAAAATTTAGGCAAAATGATTTGCTTTTTTTTTTAATATGAGTAGAATATCAATGTACGGAATGACTGAATGCACCGCAAACATACTGCAGTGTTTTGGGGTGCTCGTGTGGCTTGGGCTTAAGTGGTCTTATCCGCAAGGATAGCAGGGAGATTCAATGAATGATCCAACGAGCATGAATGTAGCCGAGAAAAAACCAAAGAAGGTAAAACAAGTGCTTCTGCAAAAAAAAATCCATAAACTTAAGCCACAGCGAGAAAGCGATCCCTTGGCGCTGTATCTCAAGCAGATATCCAAGTATGCCTTATTGACGGCGGAAGATGAATTGTCGCTCGGCGAGCGCATTCAAAAATCCCGTCATGCCATGGGTGCCGTCGCGGCCCTCCGCGAAAGCGGCACGCTGACGGTAACCGAGTACGAAGACCAGTACCCGAAACACGAAGCGGACCTTTTAGCATGCAAGAATCGGATGATTTCCAGCAACTTGCGCTTGGTCGTTTCCATCGCCAAGAATTACCAGCATCGAGGTTTGTCCCTCCTGGATATAATCGACGAAGGAAACATCGGGCTTATCGAGGCTGTGGAGCGTTTCGATTACACCAGGGGTTGCCGCTTTTCCACCTATGGTACATGGTGGATTCGCCAGGCCATCATTAAAAGCCTGGCCGATAAAGGTCGCGTCATACGAATTCCCATCCATATGCTCAATACGATAAAGAAATGCTATTTCGTCGCGAAGCAGCTTACTCAGGAGCTCGGACGCGACCCGAATGCCGACGAGTTGGCGGACAAGCTCGGGATGGATCCTAAAAAGGTCAAGGAAATCATGAAGCTGTCTCAGGAGACGGCGTCGCTTGACACTACGGTCGATGAAGATAACGTGACGCATCTTTCCGACCTCATCAAAGACGAGGGCACGGTTGAGCCGTTCGAGGAAGTCTTTACACTGACGCTGCAGGAAACTTTGGGTAATGTGCTCAAGAACCTGAATCAGCGCGAGATTACGATAATTACGCTCAGGTACGGGCTTAACGGCGAAGGCCCGCTCACCCTCGAGGAAACAGGAAAGCTTCTGGGCATTACACGCGAGCGCGTGCGCCAGATTCAGGAAAAGGCCCTGCAGAAACTCAAAGACTTGCAGCAACTCTCCGAGTACCAGGAAATCATGTAAACGCAGGCGCTACTCGCCTTGAAACGAAAACCGTCCCGGAAGGGACGGTTTTTTTTATCATCAGGCTAAAAGCATCATCTAGTCTGTAAAAAATGAATTCAGCGTGGGAACAGGTAATAAAGAGAATTTTAGTTGGATTAAAACGATGTAAAAAGTTTTTATTATTAAAAATTAAATCCCACACTGCGACATTTTTTTGAGAAATATTTAAGTACTAGCAATTTCAAAATTAAGTAAACCCTATAAATCTAAATTGATTTAATTTTATCATATATTTGCTGAATCAATTCAATACATTTGCAGGTGCCTTAATTTGCTTGACATAGCCTAATAATGAGGCCAAAATCGATATGGTCAGGTTGGTAAAATTTTTACACAATAACTTACTGAGTGAGAGGCAGTCTGTTTTTAGGCTGTTTTACACTATCTCGTTAAATGTGTTCTTATTTTAAACGCTGGTATTATTTATGCATCCATTCACAGGAAGCAAATCTCAAATTGGTTTAGGAGTTCATGATGTCAGTTGGTTATAAAGATTTACCGATCGAAGGAAAAGATCAAGATACTTTGGGTTTGATGCTCTATGCAAAAAGTCTCAGTGATTTCGTAAAAAACTGCGATACGCCAATGACGATTGCAATTCAAGGTGATTGGGGTTCTGGTAAAACTTCTATGATGAATATGATAAAAGAAAATCTGGGAAAAAACGTTATTCCTGTCTGGTTCAATACTTGGCATTATTCACAATTCGATATGGGGTCATATCTGTCGTTATCATTGATTAATAATTTTCTAGAGGAATTGCAACCGGAAAAAAGTGTGTTGGATGGATTTAAAAAATTTATGGGTTATGCGGTTAAAAACGCGATGACTATCGCCATTGAAAAAACCGCAGGGGAAACCTTAGCAGGTCAATTTGCCGATCGTTCACCTCTAATGGATATGGCGAATGAATTAAAGAGCTTGAAGGTAAGAATCGAAAAAGTTGTTAAAGATAAAATTGCAAAAGCGGGGGAGTCTAAGAAAATTGTTGTCTTTGTTGATGATTTGGATCGTCTGCCTCCGGATAAGGCGATCGAAGTTCTCGAGGTGATGAAGAATTTTCTTGATCTTGAAGGTTGCGTTTTTATTCTCGCTGTCGATTATGGCATTGTAGTTCAAGGTGTAAAAAAGAAATATGGCCAGGATGTTGAAGAAGCGAAAGGCCGGAGCTTCTTTGATAAGATTATTCAATTACCCTTTGTATTACCTATCGGCCAATATGATGTTACAAAATATATTGAAAAATTTTTAGCTGATAATGCAGATTTTTCTCCTCGGAACAAGACGGCGAAGAACCTAAATATCATGCAAGGATTGATAGGCGCATCTATCGGATTTAATCCCCGCAGCATTAAGCGATTATTCAATTCCTATACCTTGCTTACGAGTGTAATGGAGGCGAAATACAAAAAAAACGAAAACTTAACGATAAAAAAAGATGATCGGCAAAGGATCCTGTTTGCGATTTTATGCATGCAGATGGCATTTGACGTGATATATGATTACTTATTGGACAACCTCGATTCTATCGATGATATGTTTCTAAGTAGCCTGATGTCCGAGCCAAGTCTTAGAGAAAATGAAGTTATTTATAACCATATTAAGAAATCGAAAAACTTTCAGGAGCATCAATTACCTAGAATTGCAAATTTTTTTGAGAGTTTTTATACAGCAATACAATGCGATGATAACGGAGAAGACTTATCTATTGACGAAGTAAATAATTTCCGTGAGGTAATGGCCTACTCATCTATTACCTCCTCCCGTACTGCAGCAAGTTTTGATGATACAAATAAGCTTATACGGTTCGATTCAGTTGCAAGTTATATCAAATATTTAAAGGACAATGATTTTAATCCGAAGGTAATTAAAATGCTTGAAGCAATTTATAATCAAGTGTCTCTCAAATATGTCAGCGAATCTGAGATTAACATAAGCAAAAGCTGCATCACCTTCAAGAATAAGAGCATTAAAACTCGAGCCATAAAATCTTTTATTTCCATAGCTCCCCAAAAGCAATCGATTGATATCGTGCTGAACAGAAGTGATTCACCTTTACCGGCAAATGCGAAGGACCATTGGTCGACAGCGTATAAAAACGTAATGTATTATATTCGGCTTACTGAAAAATCCGATATTAGTAGCGAACTTCCCGAGTCGTTGATCACCGAAAGCTTTGCTCGAACACAAATGCATTAAAAGAGCAAATGGTAAGCGGGTTTTAAGGTTTATATGCCTGAGTGCGAATTATTTTGAAATTGATGCTAAAAACGCTAGAAATTACCGAGATACATGTTAATTGTATGGAATAGGAGTATTTAGAAAATCAGTTCAGTATTTTTCTTAAATATATTGGATTAACAAGACTAACATAAATAAAGCAGCCTCATTTTTGAGGCTGCTTTATTTTTATAAGTTCAGATTGGGATAATTATCGTTTTAATTATTTCTTGATGAGCACGTTTACCGCGGGGGCCGTGATAGCTCCGGCTTTCTGGGCTACGGCAAGTAGAATGTCGCGGACCGGCTCGAAGGTTTCCACGATGTTTTTAGCGGCGGGTTTCATCATGGTGTATTTGTCGCCACCGGTAAACTGGAAGTCGTTGGTACCTACCTTGTACATCTTGGCATCTTCGAGGGCAGTGCCGTTGGCAAGCGCCACCGAAACGATCTTGGACTTATAGGCCAAGGTCGGGTCATAGGTAACGATTACTCCGGCGAATTGACCGTTGCCGAAATCGGGGGAATCCAATCCGTGCTCGAGTGCTTTCTTGATATCCGCACCGGACATTTCGAAGGTAACGGTGTAATTGTCAAATGGCATGAGTTCCCAGAAATCCTTGACGAGAACATCGCCGGCCACAAAGCCTTTGCGCAGTCCGCCGCCGTTCTGGATGTACATGTCGAGCTTGTAATAATCGCGCAGGGTTTCGCAAACCCAGTAACCCATCGGTGTGACATTGACGTTCTTGTCATGGCTCAAGGCGCCGTTCAGGGTAGCTACCTTTTTGGTAAGGTCTCCGCCGAATTGAGCCATGTAGCGGGCGACGAGCGCTTTTACGTCCGGATTCTCCGCGATATCTTTTTTTGTCTTGAAGAATTCATTGACGCTGGGCGTGATTTTTTTGGTGCCGTCTTCGTTGAAGGTTATTGAAAGTTTGGCAAGTGTCCGGCCGTTGTAATAGCCCTGAACTACGGGAATGCCGTTAATGGATCCGGCAACCGTACTGTGGCTGTGTCCGCTTATAATGGCATCGAGGCCAACTACTTTGCCCAAGGACTCAAGCTCCATGTGAGTAGGCATTCCGATTGCTTTTGTGGCATCGACTTTGTCGGTACCGGCGGGAATATGCGCAAGCGCGATGATGAGTTCAGGCTTGATTTTCTTGTTCAGCTCGGTGATGATCGCCTGCGTTGCGGCAGCGGCATCGGTGATGTCAAACGGTGCGATGTTCTTGGCAATGACGGTGGTCAGGGTGTCTTTGGTCATAAGGCCGATAATGGCAACCGTGTGGCCGCCGACTTTTACCAGTTTGTAGGGTTTTGCCCAGACGGGTGCTTTTCCCGTGGATTTTTCTATTATATTGGCTGCGAGAAATTCGATGTTGCCGTCTTTTTCCCATCCGGCGAAATTGGCGAGTCCCCAGTCCAATTCATGGTTTCCAACGGCGCTGAAGCGAAGGTTCAGCGTCTTGAAAAACTCGGAAACGATCAGTCCTTTCGTGATGGAAGAAAGCGCGCTGCCCTGGTAGTTGTCGCCCGCGGACAAGAGGATTGTGTTGGGATTGGCTTTTTGCGCATCGAGGATGACGGTGGCGAGTTTTGCGGCTCCCGGGCTTTTGCCGGTCAGTTCTTCATCCAAGGCGGCATGGAAATCATTGATTGAAATAAAATCGATGACTTTGGCCTTGCCGTTCTTGAGTAGATCGACGTTGGTTGATCCGATTTCCGCGACCTTTGGCGCGGAAACGCAGGAAAAGACGAGGGCGGCGATCAATAGGATCGCGATTACATTAAACTTCTTCACGCTAGAACCTCCTGATAGTGATTTCGAAAAGCCACGATGCGCATTTATTCCGCACGGGGGGCAAATGTTATCATGGGGTGGTTAAAATTACAAGAAAAAAAGGAATTTTCAGGTGAAAGCGAATTAAGAAATCTTCAGTTCGCTTTGCAGCATGGAAATCAGCGGAGACAGGCTGCCCCAATCGAAAAGTTCCAATTCGAGGATGCCGGTAAAGTTTCGTAAATAAGGCACGAGTTCCCGGAACCATCCGTCTTTAAGCGAAAACGGAGCGTGATCCTTGCCGTTTTCGATACCGTGAAGGTGTATCTGGCGTATCAAGAACGCGTTGTTTTTCGCGAAAGCGGCCGGCGACGAGTCTTTAAGGAGCAGATGGCCTGAGTCCATGCAGAGCGGTATTTTTGGGAACAGGGCTTGAACAGCCTCGAAATTCCCCGCCGTCGTGTTTTCCAGGAGAAACTTGTCGCCGAAACGTCCGCGCCAATTTTCCAGCAAGCCGGCGTATTCCGCCAGGGTTTGTCCCGGACCGGGCGGGTGGACGATGAAATGAGTTACGAAATCTTCGCATGTATCCGGGAGGTTCGCAGTCTCGGCGGCGAGCAGGTTTGGCATGTGGACGGTAAACGAGAATCGATTCGCGAACTTTTTGATTTCGGGCAGTTCGCTTTTAAGGAGCTTTCGCGCTTCCTCGTCCCACGAGAAGAAAAGCAGCTCGACATTGCGTACCGCGGCGTGCTTTTCGAGGAAGCGGAGGTTTTCCAGGTAGGTGCCCGGGATCACGTACGAAGGCACCGATAGAACCATGTTATTTTATCTTTATGGGAATCCCGGCTATCAGGAACTCCACGGCGTCGCAGGCGGCGGCGATTTTGGCATTGGCGATTCCCAGCGCCATGCCGTAGCGGCGGGAGAGCGGATCCGCGGGTATGAGCCCCATGTTGGTTTCGTTGCTCACGATTACGATGTTGGCCGGAAGCGCCGCCAGGAAGGCGTCGAGCACCGCGGGCCACTGTGCCTCCCGCTCCGTAAAGAACATGTTGTTGAGCCACATGGGAATGCAGTCGAGCACCATGTTGTTGCGGACCGCGCGATCGATCGCGGTCGGTTCCTCGATGGTTGTGAAGCTGGCGCTCCGCTCTTCGCGGTGCCTGGCGATTCGATCCTTCATTTCGTCGTCGAACGCGGTGGCGGTGGCAAGAAAAAAACGCTCGCCCGGAAACGAGTCGGCAAGCACGAGGGCCCTGCTGGACTTTCCTGATTTTACCCCGCCCGTCAGTAAAGTTTTCATGCAGTGACCATACCCGCTAAAAGCCCCCGGGTCAAGGTTCCCAGATTTCCTGGCCTTCAAGTATGCGTTCGAGGTTGGGGCCGAATGCCTTGGCGTTGATGGGCTTTCCTATAAAACCGTGAAAACCGGCTTTTTTTACCTTCTCCAAATCGTCGCTCATCACGTTCGCCGTCAGGGCGACGATCCGGGAAACGCTGAATCTGGCGTCCGCCCGCATTTCTTTTATTATTTGGTATCCGTCTTTTTCCGGCAGGTGCAGATCCAAGAGCACGAGATCGAACCTTGAGTCGTCCTTGAGCGACTGCGGATCATACCCTCCGGCCTTGTTGATTTTCCCGGTATCCGCGCCGGCGAGCGACAGGAGGCGCGAAACGATAATCAGATTGTTCTCGTCATCCTCAACCACCAGTATCCGCGCACTTGACAGTCTCCGATTTTCAGTCATTCCAAATCCTTTTTCCTTTGGCCGGCGTCGCCTTCAATTGGAACCAGAAGCTCGTGCCTTTGCCTATAAAACCGCGGGCTTCCAGTTTTGAGCCATGCAGTTCAATGAAACGGCTGGCTATGGACAGACCGAGGCCGGTTCCGCCGGCATTCCTGTCCGGACCCGAATCGAGTTGCGTGAATTCCATCAACGCCCGGGGTACGTCCTTTTGGTCCATTCCTATTCCACTGTCCTGCACGGTGAATTTCACTGAATCCAGGACGACCTCGAGTTTCAGCCTTATAAAACCCTTCTCCGTGAATTTAACGGCGTTTGAAAGCAGATTGAGCAATATCTGCCTGAGCCGTATTCTATCCGCCTGTATGACTGGAAGGAAGTCGGGCAGTTCCACGATGAACTGTATCGGCCGGTTCCCGATCAGCGCCGGAATGGGTTTTACCGTTTCGGCCACGAAATCCGCCAGATCGATGTCCTCGGGGGATAATTCCATTTTTCCCGATTCGATCTTTGCCAGATCGAGAACGTCGTTGATCAATTCGAGGAGGTGCCTTCCCGAGGTTTCTATCCTGGCGAGCAAGTCTTCCTGCTGTGGGCTTACCGCGCCTTCGGTGCCCTGCGCGAGCAGGAAAGAAAAATTAATGATCGCGTTGAGCGGAGTCCTGAGCTCGTGGGACATCGTCGCCAGAAAATGCGATTTCGTCCTGTTAGCGTCCTCAGCCTCCTTGCGGGCCTGCCTGGCCAAGGCATACGCCTTGGAATTGCCCAGTGCCGCGGCTGCATGGTTGGCCAGGGCGGTGCCGAATTCCAGGTCGTAGCCTGAAAACGACGGCTCGTCCATGCTGCGCCAGATCGCGAGGACGCCGAGGATCTTTCCCTGCGTGCAGAGGGGGATCGCCATGAGTTTCTCGTCGTCGGAGTCCAGTTCGCTTCCCTCGATATGGACGGCTCGGGAATCCGCGTTCGTGCTGTTCACTATCTCGCTGCATCCCGTCACGGCGACGTGCCCCACGATTCCCTCGCCGAGCTTGGTAGTGTCGGCGAAAACGACGTCCTTTTCCGTGCCCGAAGCGGCTACGACCTTGAGCTCGGACTTGTCTTCGTCCACGAGATAAACGGCGCTCGTTTGGTTCGTGAGTATTTCCCTGGCGCTCGAGCTTATGGTTTCCAGCACCGCGTCGAGTTCCAGCGACGACGATATCTTTTCGGTTATGGAGAGCAGGGCTTTCGTCTCGTGAGCCCTCCGCGACGCTTCGCCGTAGGTTCGCGCGTTGTTCATGGCGCCGGCGATCGTTTCCGAGATGGACTCGAGAAAGGTTATGTCTTCCGTGCTGAAAAAGTCTTCGTAATCGAAATTCTGGATGGACAAGACTCCGAAGGCGGTGCCTCCCCAAACTATCGGTACTCCAAGCCACGATTTGGGTCGCCTGTCCGAATTGTTGATTCCTCCGAGTTCATCGATGCGCCGCGGGGTATCCCGCTGGATCACCAGCGTTTTCCGGGTGCTCAATACGATGGAGGTCAGCCCTTGACCGATCGGCGTCGGATCTATGAATACCTGCTTGCCGTCGATGAGGAAATACGGTACCTCGAAAACGCCTTTGCCGGGGTATGCCAGCGCGACATATACGATGCCCGTCGAGAAAATCGATTTCAGGTTTTCGGCTACTATTTCGCACATATGCGCGGCGTCGTTGTCGCCGTTCAGTTTCTGGCTTATGGAATTGAGTATGCAGAGCTTTTCTATCCTGTTTAACAAGCGGTGTTTTTCTACGTCCCCGAGCTTATTCGAAAAAAGCGACTTTTCCAGGTCGGCGAGGAAAATTTCCCCGGGATCGCTTCCGATTAACAAGGTATCTCTCGCTGTCGCAGAATAAACTCGGAATATCCCATAGCTTTATTCTAAATTGTTAAATGTGTATGCGCAAGCCGATTGTGACGCTGCTGTAATAAATAAAGGCCGCCCATCGTGATGGGCAGCCCTGGAAAAAGCTCGGATCGGCGAATTACGCCGGGTTCTTGCCCATGAAATCCTGCATGAAGCCGACGGTGGTCTCGACGTCCTTGAGGCTGACGGCGTTGTAGGCCGAGAGGCGGATGCCGCCCATGGAGCGGTAGCCCTTGACCTGTACGATGCCGACGGCCTTGGCCGCCTTGATGAAAGCCTCGTCCAGTTCGGGGGTGGGAAGCTTGAAGTCCACGTTCATCCAGGAGCGTGAATCCACGTTGGCCAATCCCTGATAGTAGCCTTTCGATCCGTCCACGGCACCGTAGAGAGCCTTCTGCTTTGCGTCGTTGATCTTGCCCATCGCCGCGAGTCCACCGTTCTTCTTGAGCCAGCGGAGGACGAGGTTGAGGATATAGATGGAGAAACACGGCGGGGTGTTGAACATGGACTGCTTGTCCTTGAATACCTTGTAGGACAGCATCGTGGGCAGGTCGTCGTGCGCCTTCATGAGGAAGTCGTCTTTCATGGCGACGACGGTGACGCCCGAGGGACCCAGATTTTTCTGCGCGCCGGCATAGAACATGCTGAACTTCGAGAAGTCCATGGGGCGGCTGAAAATGTCGGAGGACATATCGCAGACGAGGGGTTTGCCCTTGACGTCGGGAATGTAGTTCCACTCGGTTCCGCAGACGGTGTTATTGCTGGTGTAGTGCACGTATTCGGCCGCAGGGTTGAGCTTGAGCTCCGACTGCTTGGGAATGGCTACGAATTTCTCGCCTTCAAGCTCCATATTGGCCGGCATGCTTATCTTGCCATAGCGCTTGGCTTCCTTGACGGCGGCCTTGGACCAATTGCCGGTTACGATATAGTCGGCTTGCTTGCCCTCGGCTGCGGCAGCGCCGAGATAGTTCATCGGCAGCATGAGGAACTGGGAGCTGGCGCCGCCCGTGCAGAACAGGACGTTGTAGTCCTTGCCGATGCCGGCTAGCTCGCGGAACAGATCCATGGTCTCCATGTGGAGGGCGTCGTATTCCTTGCCGCGGTGCGATACTTCCATGACCGAACAGCCGGTGCCGTTCCAGTCAAGCATTTCGTCGCGGGCCTGCTCGAGGACTTCCACGGGGATGGCGGCGGGACCCGCGCTGAAATTAATGACTCGTTTCATCAGTGTGCTCCTTTTTTGGCGGCGTAATTCTGAACGCGCTCTACGATGCAGTCACCCAGCCGGGCGAGGTTCTCTTCGCTGGACGCCCCTATGTGCGGCGTGAAAACGGTATTGGGGGCGCTGATGAGCGGGGAACCTTCAGGCGGCTCCTTGTCGTACACGTCGGCGGCGTAACCGCCCAGAGTGCCTGCCTTCAGGGCTGCGGCGACATCGGCTTCCACGATAACCTGGCCGCGGCAGGTATTCACGATACGGACGCCTTTTTTCATCTTGGCGATGGTCGCCGCGTTGATCATGCCGCGGGTCTCGTCGGTAAGGGGAGTATGCAGCGAGATATAATCAGCCTGGGCGTAAACCTGGTCGAGAGTCATCATTTGCGCAACGTCGCTCTTGTCCACGAATTTATCGTAGGCGATTATTTTCATGCCGAAGGCTTTGGCTCGCACGGCCACTTCGCGGGCAATGCGGCCGATACCCACGAGTCCAAGGGTCTTGCCCATGAGCTCGGTGCGTTCAAGTTCTTTTTTAAGCCATTTACCCTGTTTCATGGAAGCATCCGCCTCGGCGATATGCGCAGGCATCGCTATCATCATGGCAAAGGCCAGTTCCGCGACCGCGACGCTGGAAGCCTCGGGAGTGTTGGTAACGACGACGCCCTTGGATTCCGCATAGGGTACGTCGATGGTATCGACGCCGACCCCGCCGCGAATCACGAACTTGAGTTTGGGTGCCTTGTCGATCATGGCCTTGTCGACCTTGGTCTTGGACCTGACGATAATAATTTCGGCATCCGAGACTTTGCCCATATCCTGGGTTACCGTCCCGAAAGCTTCAAGACGCTTCGGCAAATCCGCCTGGAACGCGTCTGCAAGTAAAATAACCATAGAGACCTCCTTATTTTTACGGCTTCCGAAAAAGCCTTCTTGTTTTCCTCAGGTCAGGGGTACGCCGATGAGCTTGGCTATTTCCTGTGAATCTCTATCCAGGCTCGATCGCCTTCGAAACGATACCGCGTTGATGAGGAAGCGCTC
>CAZAJF010000018.1:67928-79261 GCA_964485395.1 uncultured Treponemataceae bacterium
CCTCGTTTATCGGCGGAAGGATCACCCTTTTTGGGGCACCGTATGGCATTTTTCCCGATTCGGGAAGATCCGTCTGGTTAAGCCTGCCGCGTGCGAAATCGTTCAGTTCTACGTGGCTGACATCTTCGAACTTGAACGAGCTTCGTTTTGCCAGGAAGAGGAGTCCGGTCTTTGCATGCACGGTTTTCGTGGATTCGTCGAAATACCACGTTTCCTCGTAGAGGGCTGCCAGGAGCGACAGGCCAAGGATGATGAGCCCGAAAACGTTCGTGCCCTGCACGATGATTATCGAGGCGATGATGAACGCAAGTATCGCAAATGACAGGATTCGGTACCACAGAGGTATGCCATACCTGATTCTCATAGACCCGTCGGCGTTCTTTTTGAAGGTAAGCTTGAGTGTGATTTCCATGACGACAGTTATAACGCGTTTTTATCGTTTGGGGCAAGCTTCTCTTCCATTATTCCTTCGATTCCGACGCAAAGAATCGCGCGATCGTCGTTTGCGGGGGCGCCCATGGTGAATGAATCCAGATCGGAGGTAATCGCATTGATGAGATCATGGGGTTTCGCGCGGGTTTTTTTGAGGAGCAAGGCGTCGAACTGCTCGTGGCCGTATTCACCGCCCAGGTAATTGCGTGCCTCTATTATGCCGTCGGTGTATAAAACGAGACGATCGCCGACTTTGAGCTTCATGGTGCCGCTCTGGAATTCGGGTGACCGGAAGATTCCCAGGAACGACCCTTTGGAGTCCAGCGGATAAATGGCGTCGTCCCGCAGCAGCATGCCTGGATGATGACCGGCATTGGTGAATTCTATGCTGAAGGTTTCAAGGTTGATCATGGCGATGAATGCCGTAACGTAGCGCTCGCCCTCGCCCAGGATATCGAACAATTCGGCGTTTACCGCCTTGCACACCTCATGCGTCGGCGTGCCCCAGGCCATCTTGGACCTGAACGCCACTTTTACGAGGGCGGTAACCAATGCCGCCGGAACGCCGTGGCCGGAAACATCCGCGATGATGAGCCCATAGGCGTTTTTACCCACGCGAATCACGTCGTACAAGTCTCCGCCGATATCGGCCATCGCTTGGTAAAAGCCTGCGAAGGAGAGCTCCTCCCGTTTGGGGAAATCCTTTTCTCCGGGTATGAAGGTGGCTTGTACGCGCCTGGCCACAGCCAGCTCGCTGCGGTATGCGTCGTTTCTGCGTTGAAGTTCCTCATAGGCTCTGGCCAATTCGTGCGACCGGCGTTTTTCCTCGTCTTCCGCCGTTGTTGGGCGAAGCGGGTCGGAGGTTCTTGTTTCGGTTTTTTTCTCATCTTTGCGTTCGAGCGCCTCGATAAAATCGTTCAGTTCAGCCTCGAGCGTGCCTTGCTGCTCAATAGAGAGGGAGAATCCCGAAGGTTTTTCCGTGCTTCCATGATGATTTTCCATTTGATCTTTCAGTATGCGTTCCCGGTGGAACCGCGCACAGTGCAAAAAACTATCCACAATTTCAGTATAGTGTCGCGGCTTGCCAAGCGTCAAATTGATTCGTTCCTCAGCAATGCCCGCTGCCGCCCTTGTTCCGCGTCGAAACTTTGCGTACAATCGGCGAATGAATTATCGCAGACTCATCGCAATCCTTCCGGCTGTAGCCGTGCTTTTTCTCCAATCCCAGAATAGGGCGATTTTGGAAGGCGATACGGTAGGCTATCGGGGGATGCTCCGGTCAACCGAGCTTGTTTTTTCATCAAGCGTCGCACAGGGCTCGCCCTTATTCATCAACGTCGTCAGCGATAAGCTCCTTGCGGGAAGCCGAATCCGGCTGGAATACGGCAATGGCGGAATAAGTCCTTTTTTTCAGGCTTACGATCCCCGACCTGATTTTCTCGGTGCATTGAAAGAAACGCCTGAAAACGCCTTTATGTATCTCGGGGTCAATTCCGCGGCCTCTTTTCTTATCGGCATACCTCCCGATACGGAACCCGGGAGCGCGCGTGTTTTTTTATTCTCGGCGCTCGGAGAGCTTTTAGCGGAACGGGGGCTTGAAATTATACCCAGGAAGTATGTTTCCGAGGACATCAAGCTCAGCGCCGCCCTTACAGGCATACGCGCCGATCCCGATCCCAGGAAGGACGAGCAGGCCCGCCGCTACGCTGCGCTTCTTGCACTGTCAAATCCATCGGGCGTCTATCTGGACGCGCCTTTCATCAAGCCGTTGAACAGTGAGCACCGCACGTCCTTTTTCGGGGACCACAGACGCTATCTCTATTCTACGGGGGCCATGGCGTTCAGCATGCATGCCGGCGTGGATTTCGGCGTTCCCGTGGGTACTCCGCTCGTAGCGGCCGGCCGCGGACGCGTGGTAATGGCGGAGTTCAGAATCGTTACCGGAAATACCCTCGTGCTTGAGCATCTGCCCGGCGTCTATTCCATCTACATGCATATGGACACTCTTGCCGTCGCGATGGATCAGGTTGTGGCCCGCGGCGCCCCGATCGGCACCGTAGGCATGACCGGGCTCGCGACGGGGCCGCACCTGCATTGGGAGCTGCGCATCGCCGAAATCCCCTGCGACCCGGAGTCCCTGATAGGTATTGACAACTTTCCCGATATTGGTACAATGATACAACGCTTGAAGGGGGGTGATTTTTATCAGCCAAATTACGATCGACGACAATGAGCCACTTGAGAAAGCAATTAAACGCTTCAAGCGCATGGTAGAGAAGGAAGGCATTATTCGCGAATGGAAAAAACGCGAATTCTTCGAGAAGCCCTCCGCTATCCGTAACCGCAAAGACAAGGCCATGGCGCGAAAGCTTATGAGGAAGACTCGAAAGACTCGCGACGGCAAAGGCTACTAACTTTTTGTAAATAACGAGGCAGCTACTTTGTCGAGCCCCCCGTTGCGATGTTTGACGTGCACGAGCACGTCTGCACATCTCAACGGGGGGCTCTTCGCGTATCTGTTCTCGTTATTTACAAAAAGCCTGATACCGGAGAGAGGTAACTGGGTACCGGAGAGAGGTAACCGGGTTAGCGGGGACTTCGCTGTGCTGCGGATCGGTGTGACGATGCGCTTTCTTGATTCGAACTTAAATTACCGACGGAAAAATTAAAATAAATGCTATACTTGCGGAACAAGGGCTAATTCGGCGCTGGGCGTAGTAGATGATACATCTATCGACGGACACGGCCCAAAATCAAGTGTCCTGCGGGACCGAGAAAAATGGAAAGTCAGTATGGTAGGTTATAAGGTAGTCACAAAAAGTAACGCGCTCGAGAGTTTTACCATTGGCCGCACGAAGTCGGTCGTCGAGAAGAGGTTCAGCGCTCCGCCGGTCGAGATCTCTACATACCGTTATAACAAGTATGTCGGCGTATTTATAGACGGCACGCAAGACCAAGGCGCAGTCAAGACGTACTTTGTGCTATCCGGTTCCTGCAGGCACGCGGAAAGCGAGACGGTTCTCTCCGCCGGCGACGGGTTCGTGATCGGCATGACCGAGGATATCCATAACCTTCACATGCTTGAGGAGACGACCATACTGGTGCATGCCATCGGCACGGAAGCTTACGCCGAGAAGGCCGCCACGACCAGTTTGTTCGTAAAGACGCTGGCCCGCATACAGGAGAAGGACCACTACACGGAGACTCATTGCTACAGGGTGTATGAGCTGGCTTACAATCTTGCCAGGCGCCTTGGCTGGGCCGGCATCCCGCTTTTCGTGCTTACCCGCGCCGCCCGGTATCACGATATCGGAAAAATCCATGTCCCTGACGCTATTTTATGTAAGAGAGGGAACTTGGATTCCTCCGAGAGGGCGTTGATGCAGGGCCACGTTACCAGCGGGGGAGAATTTATCGCGGAGCTGCATTGTGAAGCCATAAGCCAAGTCGTTTCCCAGCACCATGAGCGCTTGGACGGCTCAGGATACCCGCTGGGCCTTAAAGGGCGGGAGATTAGCCCCGGGGGAAGGATATTGGCAATATGCGACTGCTTTGACGCCATGACCGCGGAACGAGTCTACAAGACGCCTAAGACAATCGAGGAAAGCCTCTCGGAACTAGAATCCTTTTCCGGTATCGCGTACGACCCGGAAATGGTCGACGCGTTTTGCTCGATGATCCGAGCGAAAGAGGAAGGACCCATAACCGATCTGCTAGCCGGCCTCGCTTGGGATCGCCCGGCTGATTCTCAGCGCCTAACGGTGTAGAAAACCCCGCTCCAGGCACCCGCTGCGCGATGAGAACCTGCCGGCCGACGGTAAGGTTATAAAAAAATCGGCGGAAGCACCAGCAACGCGGCTGTCGCCGCCAGTGCCGCGGCTGCCACTGGCCACACATCTTTCCAGCCTGGCGCTGCAAGCGGCTTAGGCGGCACGAAGCGCCCGACGGTGGACCGGATGAGCGCATCCAGACTGGCCAACAGGATTGCCGCCGCGCCGGCCATCAGAACTTGCTGGTTGCGAACCTCCAGGTTGTCCAGCGATGGGCTGGCCGCACGTATCCAGACTATAGCCAACACGAACCAAGCCGGCAAATAGGCTGCGTACGCCGCCAGTCTGGCCAGCCAGCCGCGCCACCCGCCGCCCTGACGGACTCCGGCTGCCGGTGCTATTAGCGCCATCAGGATAAGTCCGGCCACTGTCAGGATGATCGCCGCAGCCCAGAGTACACCGATCGGGATGCCGAGACGCAGCAGCTGCGTGGTATCTTCCATCATGTGGAGACTGCCGGAGCTTGTATACCAGCTCAGGCTGCCCACCATGCCGAGGCCTTCACCGAACAAGGCGATGGCAGCCCAAGTCAAGGCCGGGAACGCCCAGAGGGACCGGCTGCGCCTGAAGGCCAGGGCTAGACCGATGGCCACCAGCAGATCCAGCACCGGTCCGGCCAAGCCGACGACCACCAGAGTGGCTGTGCCGGGGTAGCCGCTGAATACCACCTTCGAAGTCTGGAAAGGATGGAGGATTACTCGGCCGTCCGGTTGGCCTGCCAGGCTGCCCGTTATGAAATGGCCGCCTTCGTGTACCACCAGCTGCAGGCAGAACGCCAGGCTGAAGGCGGAGAACATTAAGAGAATCGTGCGGGCCAGGCCCGCCTGCGCATGCGTCGTCATAATCGTCAAGCTCCTTGTGCTTTGATCGATTCAGGCTACGCAGAATTGCTTTTACGGGCAAGCGAACTTTGGTTACCCCCCAGACAGCGGCCTTTTAATGCCGGAAAAAACAGGCCGGTAGTCGTACATATACCGATTATGGACAGTTGAACCGCGCTCAGATATACTTTCGACGGTTCAAGCGGAGGGACGAGGCAGTATGACATCCCATATCGGCTTTCTTTGGCAGGCTCTGGGAGCGATGCTCGGCATGGTGGTCCTGGCAGCCAGTCTGGATCGCCGGATCCGAACCCGACAGCCGGCTCCCGCTTGGGTGTCGCTGGGGCTTTTAGCCCATATCACGCGCACCGTAGTGTTCTCGCTGGCCAATTACTCGCGCCTGACCGGGCTTGGCCTGTTTCCGGCCAATTTCGAAGCCGGCAATCTGTCCGGTATCATCTACATTGCCCTGGTGGCCATAACCGTCCTGGCCATGTTCCGAGCCCTCTGGTCCGCCGCAGGCCGAGAGACGCCGAGGCGAACTTTCGTCATTTTCCTGATCGTCTATGGCCTTGATATAGTCATAGCTAGCGTGGTCAGCCTGTTCTGGCCTGCCCATAGCCCGCGTTTTGCGCGTCTCCAAGTGGATATCTTTTTTGACAACCCTTTCGGCCTGGCAAAAGCAGGCTTGGTGCTGGCCATTCTGGTCCTATGGATTATCAAACGCAAAAGCCTTGAGCGACGCCTGTCTATCGGCATGGCCTGCCTGCTAGGATCCCAACTCCTGGACCTGGTCTTACGCTTTTACGTACCGATGGCATCGACCCTGGCACTGCCTTTTTTGACCTACCAGCTGAGCTTCGTGGCTGCCGCCGCTCTGATCCAATCCACTGCCCGGTCCATCCCAACTCCACGCGCCGACTGTCTTCCGCCTCCCGCCGCCGGTACCGTAGCGTCCACCGCCGAATCGACCCTAGCCGCCCTCCGGCAGAGCTACAGCCTCAGCCCCGAAGAATGCGCCATCCTGGAGGCAGTCTTGGCCGGCGCCAGTAACAAGCAGATCGCCTGGGACCGCAAGCTCAGTCTGCCCGTCGTCAAGCGCCGCCTCTTCAAGCTGTACCGCCGTATGGGTATCGCCAGCCGCTACGAACTCATGGCCCTCTCGAGCCGCCTTTCCGCCGGCGCGCTGCCACCCGTGCGCACAGAGGAGTGACCTGAGCGCCAAGTATCGGCATGAATTTCCTGGACAGGTCTGCTTAAAAGCCAAACAACGGTCTACCAGCCTATACTTGCCCCGCTACTGTGCTTTTCGCTACACTGATACTAGCGGAGGACTCATTGTCTACTAGTAAATTCAGCTTTCTTCATTATATCGGATTTGCCCTCGTTCTGGGGCTGGGATTGATTTCGTACGCCTGCGTGCCGTCCGGTGCGCCTGCCAAGCAGCTTGAATATACGAAGGCCCAGGAAAAGTTGCCTACGGCGGTATTGCGAAGCGGGGCGATAGAAGTCGTCGCGGAAATAGCCAAGACCGATGAGCAAAAGACGCGAGGGCTGATGTTCCGCAAGGAAATCCTGGACGGCAACGCGATGATCTTCATATACTACGAAGATATCCAATTGTCGTTTTGGATGAAAAATACGCTGATTCCCCTGTCCATCGCGTATCTTTCCTCGGACGGCACGATTAAGGAAATCCTCGATATGGAACCCAGGTCCCTTGCGGCGGTGCCGAGCGCCCATTACGTGCGTTACGCGCTGGAAGTACCGCTGGGTTGGTTTTCCAGGGTTGGCCTGTCTGAAGGAGCCAAATTCGAGTTTCCCGCGGGCTTTCCGCCGCGATAGCCGCTGGGCATGAGGAGCTAGGCATGTTTGATATTTATACGATAGGGGCGGAGGTTTTACGAACCCCGGCTGTTCCGATAGAGAAATTCGATGAAGAACTGACCACCACCATCGAGCAGATGTTTACGACCATGGTCCGGGGCAGGGGAATAGGACTGGCAGGCCCTCAGGTAGGCATCAGCAAGCGATTTTTTATCGTGCAGCTGGAGGGAGACAAGCCGCGCGTTTTTATTAACCCGGAACTTATCGCCACGAGCGCGGAGCTTTCCGAGTACGAGGAAGGCTGTCTTTCCATTCCCGGCGCCTACGCGAACCTGGACCGGCCGTCTAGCATAAAGATTCAGGCCTGGAACGAGCGCGGCAGGCCTTTTACGCTGGAGGCGGCCGGTCTTCTGGCGCGCGTCATCCAGCATGAGCTGGATCATCTTTCGGGCATATTGTTTACGGACAAACTTCCGGAGAAGCTGCGCGAAAAAACCCTTAAGCTCTACGAGCGTAGGATGAGGGCGTAACGGCATGCGTATTCTCTTCGCCGGAAGCCCGGAAATCGCGGTGCCCGCTCTCAGGGCGCTGGGCAGCCGCCACGTTGTCGTCGGCGTGCTGACGAATCCGGATTCCGCGAAGGGGCGGGGGTTAACTCCAGGTTGTACCCCGGTGGCGGCCGCTGCTCGCGAATTCCTGCCGGCGGTTCCCATCCTGTGTCCCGAGCGCCTTGGCCCCTCGGAACGCGACGCCATAGCGTCTTTGCGGCCGGATTTACTGGTAGTCTTTGCCTACGGAAAAATTTTCGGACCTAAATTCCTGGCACTGTTTCCACGGGGCGGAATAAACGTGCACCCGTCGCTCTTGCCTCGTTGGCGCGGATGCGCGCCGATACCGTACGCCATCTTGAACCGCGACCTGGAAACCGGTATAAGCGTTCAACGAGTCGCCTTGAAAATGGACACCGGCGCAATCTTGAAACGCATGCGTATTCTGCTCGACGGCACGGAAACGACCCGGACTTTAACCGAGCAGGTTTCCACCCTGTCCATACCGCTGCTCCTGGACGCGTTGGATGCTTTGGCTCGCGACGATACTCCCGGCGAAGATCAGGATGAAGCGCTCGCTACCTACTGCAAGTCGCTTACGAAAGACGAAGGGCATCTGGACTGGTTATCTTCCGCCGCACAGCTGTCCGCGCGCGTCCGTGCCTTTGATCCGTGGCCCGGTGCCTGGACGACATTCGGTTCGCAGCGTCTGGCTATTCTTGAGTGCAGCGCGGAATCGGCGGATTTTAGCCTCGAAGGTCTGCCTCAAGACCGGAAAAAGCCTGGAACCGTACTCTGCATAGACAAGTCCAAGGGAATAATGGTACAAACAGGGGAGGGTCGGATTGCTTTGCGCCGACTGCAATTACCTGGAAAAAAAGCATTGGGCTATAAGGATTTCTGCAACGGCGTCCGAGATTTTATCGGAACCGTGCTAACGTGAAGACATTTCCCCGCAGGAGCTTTTAATGGATATTCGTTCATGGTTTTCCGCGCAGCGTTTTGAATCCCTCGAGCCGAAGCAATACAGGACGGCAATTATCGCCCTCGTCGGCGTAATCATAGTGATGGCGCTTACCGGATTGATCGCTTTTTCCTTGACCCTCAAGGGGGAGGAGCAGACGCTCGTTCCCGATGTTACCGGTTTGGAACTTACCTCCGCATTGATAAAAATGCAGGAAAAAGACTTGTATCCCCGTATCTCCATGAGGATTTCCGATACTGCCGAGGTTCGCGGCACCATTCTGGAGCAGGATCCGCCCGCTGGCGCCATAGTCAAGGCCGGACGGCGAATTACCTTGGTGATAAGCAGGGGCAGCGTCGTGGACAAAGTAGGCGATTATGTGGGCCAGAACCTCGATGAGCTGAAAATCCACCTGCAGACGGTTTTCGGCGCTGCCCGCCAGCTGATCGTCGTAAAAGATCCTGTCGTGTACGTGTACGATAAAAGTCCGGCCGGTACCATCATGGAGCAGAGCCCGGGCGCCGATACGCCCATAACGGGTATCGTGCAGCTCAGCCTCGTAGTTTCCCGAGGACCCGAAAAAGCCAAGGTCAAGGTTCCCGGCATGATTGGGCTTCCAATCGAGAACGTCATCGAGCAGCTGGAAAAATCCGGTATCGCGTTTAAATTTTCCGTTCGCCAGGCTGAAGGCAAGGAAAAACCGGGTACCGTCGTAGCGCAATTGCCCGCGGCGGGAACGATGGAGAATCCCATGACTCCCGTATCCATCGTGTATACGGCTCAGGCTCCCAAAGAGGGAATGGTAAACGGCCTGTTCTCCCAAGCTTTGCCCGTCTATCCGTATCCGCTGAAAGTCAGCCTGTTCGCCGAAGCTCCGTCCGGGGCCAGGACTCCGCTTATCACGGTAAACCACCCGGGTACTTTATTTACGATTCCCTATACGCTGCCCGTGGATACCGTCCTCGTGCTGCAGGTGCTCAATCGCGTCGTGGCGAGGGTGGAGGCTGGAAAATGAGCGATGGCGTCCCGGAACGGAAAGAAGGTTCAAGCTCGATCGGGGGACCTGTTTCCGTAACGGCCGAGGCGCCCGCCCAGTACGCGGTCGAAATCGTCCGCATGGCCATGTACGATATCGGCCGCTCCATAGACTTGAAGATGGCGGCCAGCCTCCTGCCGGGAACGCCGGGCATGCGCGTGGTTCGCCGCCGCGATACCCCGGAATCCCTCATGATGCCGGCGCCGTTGTGCGTGGACCTGCGCACCGGCCCGCAAAAGGCTTTCGTCGACGACTCGGTGGAAGGCCTCTCCGTCGCCGCGCGCATTTACGACGAAGGCGTTTTGTCCATAATCATGCGCCTGCACGTCAACGCCTCGCTGGAAGACCTGCACGGCATCGAGCATCGGCGCCTTTCCGCAAATATCAGCAACCTGGATACCTACCTCGACGACCGCTACCTCGCCGTGTTCGACATATTGAAACCGGCGGTATCGCAGGAACACTACTCGGTGCAGAAGCCCGAGCGCGAGACGTATATGGCCTTCTGTTTCGCGGACGTGGCCGAGACGCCCGCGCTGTTCCTTGAGAAAAACGGGCTTGCGCTGACCACCCTGCTTTCGGGCGAGCCGTACAACGCCAAGCTGCACCCGTCGCAGGTCCGTAAAACCCTGTCCAATCCGTTCTCGTACAGCGAGACCGATATCGCGGTGTTCGACATGGACCGCTGCCTGATTTTGGATCCGGACCGCGATTACGAGGATTTGCTTCTCATCTGCGAAATCGCCAACTACCAGTTCCTGGAACTCCGCTCGCTCGACCGCCTCCTGGACCGCTGGCTGGACGAGGCGGAAGACGATATCCGCGCCATCTATACGAAACGCCGCGAGACGAAGATTCGCTCCCGCTCGCTGCAAAAAAAATTCGCGGTTATTCAGAGCCTCCGGCTGGACGCGCTGTTCATCCTGGAGAACATGGAAAATTCCTCCAAGATCATCGGAGACTACTTCCTGGGCGTCCTGTACGAGCATCTGTGCGGAATTTTCAACACCGCCGGCTGGACGCGTTCCGTGGAGCGCCGCCTGGACGCGCTCCAGAATCTCTACGATATCGTAAAGACCGAGAAAAACGAGCGGCAGACGCTTCATCTGGAAATTATTTTCATCGCGGTCTGCATTATTTTCCCCGTCGTGCAGATATTGCAGGTGATGATAAGCAAGTGACCCCCTTCAAGGGGCGACACTTGCCAAATAGGCATCGCGGATGGTAGAGTACGGTCGATTCGGGCAAGCTTGAAACGATCGAATTTGTTATGACAAATTGTTAATGATTTGTCATGTCGGATCGATTACCCGGGAATTTCCGGCGTTTTTCGCACCCTACAACCATAACGGGGCAGGCGAAGCAAACCCCTTGGAATACGTTTTAATCACATAGGAGTCAACCATGGTCATTCTCACCCTGAACTGCGGCAGCTCGTCGGTAAAGTATCAAGTGTACGATTGGGACGATAAAAACGTCCTCGCGAGCGGCATCGTCGAACGCGTTACCTTGGGCGACTCCACGATAACGCACAAACCCACCGGCAAGCCCGAACACCAGACCGAGCACGATTGCCCGACGCACACCGTCGCCATCGAGCTTATCCTTTCCACCTTGGTGCATCCCGATCACGGCGTCATATCGGACATGTCCGTAATCAAGGCCGTAGGCCACCGCATGGTGCACGGCGGCTCGAAGTTCGCCCGCTCCTGCCTGATAACCGAGGAATTCCTCTCGACGTTCAGGGAACTGAACGACCTCGCGCCCCTGCACAACCCCGCGAACCTTACCGGTGTCGAGGCGGCGCGCGCCGTCCTTCCCAACGTTCCCCACTGCGCCACGATGGACACCGCCTGGCACCAGACGATGCCGGCC
>CAZAJF010000019.1:0-78571 GCA_964485395.1 uncultured Treponemataceae bacterium
GTGGCTTTGCCGTTGATGAACACTTCGCCGGTCGTGGCTTTATCGATCAAACCGATCATATTGAGAATCGTGGTCTTTCCCGATCCCGAAGGACCTGCGATCGAGATAAAATCGCCTTTTTCTATACAGATGGATACGCCTTTTACTGCCTCCACCTCTACCTTACCCAGCGGGTAAATTTTCCGTACGTTTTGAAGTTCTACGATGCCCATGAAAGCTCCTTCTATATCGCGCAACACTCGCCCGCTTTTCGCCGCGCGTGTAATGCCGGGAAATTGCCGGTTAATAAACCGTTCCATAGAAAATACAAAATCAGTTACCTTCGGGCAAGTCATTTTGGCGCTTGTTAATAGTTTTGTAATAAAAACGTAGTATAAAAGAAGGTTTATTATAAAAAAGAGCCCAGCATCAGTCCGTTGTAACCACTGGTTCCAAATATTGGAGGGCATAGGGTAAAAAAAAGCCGCCCACAGCGGGCGGCTTACAATAACAGTGATCCGGGCGGGGATCGAACTCACGACCTGTTGCTTAGGAGGCAACCGCTCTATCCAACTGAGCTACCGGACCATTACAAGCGCCATCTTAAAGGGTAGCCGGCCTGCCTGTCAACGGCTCGAATTTTCCCCTGTTGACGGCGGGCTTTCCGGCAAAGCCTTTGGCTTGGGTTTCTCTGCGTCGATGCGGGCTCGCTCTTCCGATTCCGCCACCAGTTTTTCAAGTTCCGCATACGGATACTTGGTGCTCTCGGCATAGCCGGTCTTCAGGTCTTCCATGTAGCCGGCAAGCTCTGCCGCCTTGGCGCGGATATCTTCGATGGCAGCGTGGCTGTTGGACTCGGGCATTGCCTTGAGCCTGGCCATGTCCAGCTTCAGCTGCTTGAGCGCATTAACCGAGGATCTCATGCGCAGTTTCAGGACTTCTCCCTGCTCGGCAAGATCCTTGCTTGCCCGTATCTGCCGGTCAACCTCGTCGATGGATTTGCGGTATTCGCCTTTCAGCGCCGGACTTACGGCTTTTTCAAGTTTTTCGGAAAGGTCGAGCTTGTCGTGGCGCAATTCCACGAGGGGAATCGCCGAAACGATGCCGTCTATCTCGTTGACCGACTGGGTAAGCATCTTCACCTGATCCACGTATTTATTGAGCGTGGGGATGATATCCTTGTCGAGGCCCGAATTTTTATCCGCCTTGATGGTGCGGATGATTTCGTCCCGGGCTGCCTCCGCTTCCTGGTAGAAGGAGGCGTAGCTTCCCGCCGCGGCGGTCATTGTCCTGCGCGTTTTTCCCGTGCTGAACAGCTCGCCCCACGACGATACGCCAAGCCGCTTGAAGAGTTTTTTCTTGAGGCTTCCTATGGATGCCGGGAAGGCCGCCAGGTGTCCCAGGAAACTGAGTACGATGATTCCCGCCGGTATGGCGGACCACCAGAAACCAGAGGACGTTATGGCGTTGATCAAGACAAGCAGGGTAGGCACGGTAAGCACCGTGGCTGCGTGGGATGCCATGCTGTCGCGGACGCGATTAATTTTTTTATAGATGTCCAGGGCTTCCGAGTCGATCACCGGCATTTTTTCAATCTCGCGCTCTTTAGCCTTGGAGCGGAGCAAACCGAAGAAATTGCTGACAAGACCGATTCCCCATGCCGCGCTTACGATGGCTGGCCAAATAAAGCCGCCGGGCGTCGTCTGCGTGTAGATGAACCAGAGCCCCGCGTTGACGCTTGCGTAGGTAATAAAATGACCGATGAATCCCCCGACAGATTTTGAGGATTTTTCCTCGACTTTTTCCTTGTACAGGTTGAAGTTGGTTTCCAGTTCTTCGTAACCAGGCTTCATGTGGTCGGAATCCTTCAGGTTTTTATCCCATTTTCCGGTTGGCAGGTCTTTCATTGCGCCGTCGGTCATGTATGCGAGTTGATTCTTCTTGCTGGCTTGGTTTATTTTCTGCTCGATTTTTTGCGCAACCTGTTCAACCTTGTGTCCGGCGCTTTCCAATCGGAACTCAAAATGGCTCTTGGAGGTGGATGTATCGCCGGGGCGTCGAGGCGGTTGCGGAGGGTTTTGGCCGCGCGAACTATTCCATTCGCCTACTTTTTTCTCGATGACGCGGGCGATTCCCTCAACGGCCTTGCCGATGTCGCGCGCGATATCAGACTCCGGGGGACGCTGCGGGCTTGTGTCCACTACCGGTCGGCGCTGTACGAGAATGCCTTTTTCAGCAAGGCCGGCTATCACTTCCTGGGCTTCCACGCCGCGATCGCCGTAGCGCTCCAGCGCTTCCTCGACAGTGAGTCGGCGGCCCAGCGTGCGGGTGTCTTCCAGAATGGTCTTGCGCAGTTCGGTTATTAGCTTTTGCGCCTCGTCGGGCGTGAAGGTGCGGGCGATCGGCATGCCCGGTTCCGCAGGCTCGCTGTCGGGTTTGTATCCCGGATGAGGTTTGGTGCTGTCGGGGTCGAACTCGATGTTGGGGCTGACGATTTCATAGGCGTGAATTTCCTTGGTAATGTTTTTCAAGGAAACCTTGCCCAGTTTCTCCGCGCGGAAGTCTATTTTGTTAAGCACCTGGTTGTAGACGTCCTGGGAAAAACAGATGGTGCCCGGCCTCGCAAAAGACTGAAGCCTGGCGGCGATGTTGATGCCTTCGCCCAGCGCGTCGTTTTCGTAGAAATAAATATCGCCCAGATGCACGCCGATGCGCAGGAGCAGCGGCATGGCCGTATTCAGTTTGTTGTATTCATACAGGGCATCCTGTACTTCCATGGCGCATTGCAAAGCTTCCACGGTATTTCGGAAATCCAGCAGGAACGCGTCGCCGATTGTTTTGATGACCGTGCCGTGCCGTTTTGCGGCGATATCGATGATGATTTTATTATGAATTTCCAGCAGTTTGAGCGTTCCGGCTTCGTCGCGCTCCATCATGCGGGAAAAACCCACGATATCGGTGTACATGATCGCCGCGAGGCGGTAGTCTTTTTGTTCCATAGTTATCGTATAGAATAGAATAGCAGGCCGATATGGTCAACACATTTCAGCCTGAGCCCGGCAAGTATGCAAGCGAACGATTCTTCAGACCGCCGAAAAGATAATATCCGCCCTGGCGACGTCCGCCTTGAGGAAGCGGAGCCGTACCGAGTCGTTCAGTTCCAGCCCCGGTATTTTTACGCGGGTTTCCTGCCCAAGCTCGGGGATATATACGGTGCTGTCGCTCCCTGCCTGCACAACGATCCCGTCGCCTTCCCAGTCGGGGTGCTCAAGGAGCCAGACGATTACCCAATGCAAGTCGCTGGCGCGCTCCGCCTTCCGCGCGGCCTGGCCCTGAGCGGCGGCCTTGGCCAGCCGCATGGAAAGCTCGTCGGCGGCCAAAGGCGCGGTGCCTGCGAGCACGGCCCGAATTTGCTGGTGTGCAAGCAGGTCCGCGTATCGGCGAAGCGGGCTGGAGGCCTGGGCGTACATGGTAATGCCAAGCCCCTGATGCGCGCGCGGCTGAACGCCAGCCATCCCTGCGCGCATAAGTCGGCGCTTGGCGAATTCCCCCGCCAGGCCTTCGGGCAGATTCTCCCGGCTGCCCGGCGCTTCCTGGCTGTAAAACGGAAACGGCAGCGAGCGCTCGAACGCCCAGCGCGCCGCGGCTTCGCCTGTCATCACCATCATCTCGCGTACCAGTGCTCCAGCCCGCGTCCTGTTGATCAATTGAAGGCCGGGAACTCCATCCTTTGCCCAGATATGCAGTTCGGGTATCTCGATGTCCACGGCGCCGTTGTTTCGGCGGTACGCCAGCCGCATATCCGCCACGCGCATCAGCTGGGCCAGCGGGCCCGAGTCCAGCTCGGCATCGACCGACTCGTAGGATCTCCGCAGGACTTTTACGAAACTCGGCATGATCTCGGCATCGGTTACGAGCCCTTCGGCGTCCAGGGTAATCTTGAACGACAGCGCGCGCGACTTTTCGGAGAGCCCCAATCCGCAGCGCTCCAGCGCCGAATCCGGCAGCATGGGAATTGCGCCTTCGGGCAGGTACAGAGTGCAGCCGCGGTTTGCCGCTTCCAGGTCCGCCGGCGACCCGGGCGTAATGACGGCAGCCGGATCGGCGATATGCACCCACACGGTATCGTCGGCAAAGGAAACCGCGTCGTCGGGGTCGTGGCTCCAGGCATTGTCTATGGCCCAGGCCTGCATGTGCGTCAGGTCGACTCGCCGGGTATCGTCGTCCGGGGCCAATTCAAGCTCGGGGGCTTTGGAGGGGTGGTCGGCGCGGCTGGGGTAGGGGTTCAGCGAAGGCTTCCAGATTCCCGCGCGTAGCAGCCAGGCGTGTGCCGATTCCATGGTGTCACCTAGGCCTATCTCCGCGGCCATTTTGGATTTTTGCGTCTTGCCCAGCGCGAATGCCTCTATTTCGCCGTAAAAGCGCTCGTCGCCCGCTTCCACGAGATTTTTTTTTGCCCGGTTGATAAACGCCGATTTTTCTCCCGCCTCGTTTTCCTTGCGCTTGCGTTTCGATTCAAGTTCCTCGCGTTCAGGTAAGCTGCGGGCGCGGATCTGCGCGGAATCATCTATATAGAAGAGATCTCCCTGCTGAACCGCCAGCCGCGCTGACAGCAACGCGGATGGCGTGTTTTCGCCGTATACCAGTTCGGCGAGGTCTCCGAGCTCCACGGTTCCACCCGCCGTCATTTCCCAGGCCGTCTCAAAATCACCTGATTTTTCGAGTTCCGGCGGAATCCTCGCCAACGGGCCTGCATGAAGAATCTCGACGTCTTTTTCGCGCACGCGGGTGCAGCTCTTATCCGCAAAGGTGAGTTCCAGCCGGTCGCCGTCACGGCGCACCAATGCCGGCTTGTTTTTGAACAGTACGAGCGCCCCGGTTGAAATCATTAAAATCCTCACTTCGTTGCATTAGTATACGAATCTTGGGGATACCTGGCAACCTGAGCTTACCCTACCAACTTGCAGGTATTTGACAAAGCCCGAATGTTGGGCATACTATGTTTTATGGTTCCGGATAGGAGTCGCAGCATTTAGGAGGATTTTAATGATAGCTCTTTTAGTAGGTTTGCTTTTTATCGCGTTTGCAATTTTTGCCTGTCTGCCGGGAATGCCGCTTAATTGGGGTCCGGAAGTCATTACCTTCCTTAAAGGTGCCGCCCCGGTTCTTGCCGGCTTTATTGGTCTTATCGCCGTGTTCATCGGCATTGCGGACATCAAAGACCGTATTGAAGCAAAAAAAGAAGAAGCAGAAGAAGCCAAGACAGAAAAAAAACCTGAATAAATAAGAGAATAATAGAAAGAAATTGGAATTTTTGCACGGAGATGCGGAGAAGATTAAGAAAATTAGGAAAATAGGGAATTTTACCACAGAAACACAGAGGCACAGAGAAGAGTAAGAAGATAGAGAATTTGGCACGGAGACGCGGAGAACACGGAGAAGATAAGAAGAAGAAATGAATAAATGAAGAAGAGGAAAAATAGGGGCCTAGAAGGGTTTTAGGAGTCGGTGGCCTGTTTTTTTTCTTCATTCTTTATTTCTCTTTTCTCCCTCTCTTGTATTCTCTCCTCCTCGTTTTCCTCCGTTTCTCCGTGCCTCCGTGCCAGACTTTTCCAAGTATTCTCCCTTTTCTCCTTTTTTTTCTCTGTGCCTCTGTGCCTCTGTGGTAGAATTCCTAGTGTAATTCCCCTGATTCCCTTGACACGATCTGCATATTATGGGAATATCCACATCGCCGTTTTCGATTAGAATTCCACGAAGGTGAAGGTATAGATTCATGAAGACCCTTTTTGTTAAACCCGACGAAGCTCCGCGCACCTGGTACGTCATTGACGTTCAGGGAAAACGCCTGGGTCTCGTTGCCGCCAAGGTAGCTCACATGCTGCGTGGCAAGAATAAGCCGTTTTACACGCCACACCAGGAAATTGGTGATTATGTGGTCGTTATAAACGCCGACAAGATCGACATCTCCGGACGCAAGCGCGAAAACAAGATGTACTACCACCATACGGGCTTTCCCGGCGGTCTCAAAACGACCACCTTTGCCAAGCTCATCGAGAAACATCCCACCGATCCTCTCGAAAACGCTATTCGTGGTATGCTTCCCAAAGGACCGCTTGGTCGAAGGCTCATTACCAACGTAAAGTTGTATGCCGGCCCCAGTCATCCCCATGCGGCGCAACAGCCCATAGTACTCGAATTGTAAGAGAGGCATATTGATGATCAAGAATCTTGGAATCGGTACCGGACGCCGCAAAACAGCCGTAGCTCGCGTATATATCCGCGAAGGCAAGGGCGCTATTCTCGTAAACGGCATAGAACTTGAAAAATATTTCCCCATTGCAGAAGTAGTTCAGGCTGTATGCAAGCCGCTCGTGCTTACCGCAAATAATAATAAATACGATATTGTCATCAATGTCGTAGGCGGCGGACCCAACGGTCAGGCCGGTGCTTGTACCCATGGTATTGCACGTGCGTTGAGCCAGCTCGATCCTGCTTCCCAGGTATCGTTGCGAGCAAACGGCATGCTTACCCGCGATTCGCGAATGGTTGAACGCAAGAAATACGGCCAGCGCGGCGCGCGCAGGCGCTTCCAGTTCTCCAAGCGCTAAAGTACAAGAAAAACTTCGAAACACGACGGCTGTATGGCTTGTATTGTTTCAATCGAAGAGGGAGTCCGCGATCTCGTCAAGGCGAGTATCGACAGCGACTCCCTTTTTTTATTTAAAAACATCTACTTTGAGTTTGCGAAGGCCTTTTTAGACTCACCGATGCAGTTGAAAATCGGTGAACAGGCGGATATCGATGTGCTGATCCTGGCAGCCGAGTCCTTGGTTGCGGAACATGCCGCCTTGCAGCTCCTGGAACGCGCCGAACAGTCGCGTTTCGGCCTGAGCGCCAAGCTCGCAAAACGAAAATTCAGTAGACCGGCATTACGGGCAAGTCTGGATTTTCTTGAGAGCCAAGGGCTTTTATCCGATACGCGTTTTGCCGCTTCATGGATCAGGCAGCGAGTTCGCAGGCATGCGGAAGGTCCAACCACGTTACGCCGGGCACTTTCAGCCCGTGGAATAGGATCGCTCGCCATCTCTGCGGCCTTTGACGAAGTCTTGGCGGGCAGTGCCCGATATACCGCGCTTGAAACAGCTCGGAGTCTGCTTGCATCCAAATATCCGCTGGCTCGAGATTTGCGTTTTGCTCTGAAAGGCCTTGGGTACGGGTCTTCGGAAATTGACGAATGCATCAGTTCTATCGATATAACTTGATGTTCGCGCATCTTGACATTCTTTCGCATTGTTTGCACAATGCTAGCAA
The DNA here is from genome assembly GCA_964485395.1 of uncultured Treponemataceae bacterium. GTDB lineage: Bacteria > Spirochaetota > Spirochaetia > Treponematales > UBA12059 > JANNSO01. Next base: position 7,294 of record CAZAJF010000019.1, read on the forward strand.
AGCTTACTATACAGGAGACCATATATTGATGACGACATCCTAACAATAGAGGAAGTGGCGAAATATCTTCGCGTTTCGGAGCGTACCGTATACGATTGGGCTCAGAAAGGCGAGATTCCTTCAGGCAAGATCGGAACCGTCTGGCGTTTCAAGAAAAATGAGATCGAACGCTGGGTAAACGAGCGCTTGTCTTCCAATAAGCCCTTGTCCTTATTGCATCCTGTTACCATGCGGTCGGTACTGGCGCCGGAACGCGTCGTGTTCCTCGAATACGCGCGCAAGCACGATGCCTTGGTAGCTTTGGCCGAAAAACTTGCCAGCGCACCCCAGATTAAAAGCAAGAGCGAGCTAGTCGCCGAAATCCTGCGCCGTGAAGAGCTCATGAGTACCGCCATAGGGCGCGGTATCGCGATTCCGCATGTTCGCCTGTCCAGCGTCACCGATCTCGTCGTGGCCGTGGGCGTAAGCAAGTGCGAAATCCAGGATTTCAACGCTTTCGACGATACATCGGTCCGCATACTCTTCATGATCGCGGCTGCGTACAACCAGCATGCCTACTACTTGCAGACTTTGTCGTTCTTCAGCGCCAAGCTGAAGTCCAACGAGCTTCGCAGCTCCATCATGGAAGCCGCGACGCCTGCGGCCGTGTATGAACTGCTCGTCAAGCAGGATGAATAACCGACGTCTTTGCTGATTTCGCATTACTTTATAAAGGCCGATACCCTTGTGGAATCGGCCTTTTTTATTTTGCCTACGGTAGTTCTCGTTGCGTGAAAAGGCTATTCCATGATAGTATCCGAGCACTATACAGTTATTTTTGATGAAGCCGAGAAGCCCTGGTTTTACGGCTTTCTTAAAAACAAAAGGGGACCCTTAAGCTTCAACTTGGAGGGGTTTACCCAAAAAACCTGGTTCCTGTAAGGAACCGGCAAGGAACCTCCGATGGTCTGCGAAGCCCTTCGGCGTTTCCCCGTCCGCTTCCGAAAACAGCTAATTGCGAGGTAGGTACACGTGTTTTTAAAGAGCCTCGAAATCTTCGGGTTTAAAAGTTTCGCCGATCGAACGAAAATCGATTTTTCCGAGGGTATTTCCGCCTTGCTCGGCCCCAACGGCTGCGGCAAGTCCAATGTCGTCGACGCCATAAAATGGGTCGTGGGGGAACAGTCCGCCCGCGCCATGCGCGCAGAGTCCATGGAAGACATAATCTTCAACGGCACCGAAACCCGCAAAGCCCTCAATATCGCCGAGGTTACCCTTACCATTTCCAACGAGCGCGGCGTTCTTCTCCTGGACCTGCCCGAGGTGGCCATCAAGCGCCGCCTCTATCGCACGGGCGAAAGTGAATATTTTATCAATAACCAGCCCTCGAGGCTGAAGGAGCTCCGCGAGCTTTTCTGGGATACGGGAATAGGCAAGAGCGCCTATTCCGTCATGGAGCAGGGCCGAATCGACCAGATCCTCTCCAGCAAGCCCGAAGAGCGCCGCTATCTGTTTGAGGAAGCTGCCGGCATTACCAAGCACAAGGCCCGCTCGCGCGAGGCCGAGCTCAAGCTCGAGCGCACCGAAGAAAACATGAAGCAGGTGGAGGGCATCCTCGGCGAGGTGAAGCGGAGCTACGAGACGCTCAAGACGCAGTCCGAGAAGACGCTCGTCTACAGGAGCCTCCGCGAGGAAATATTCAACGTCGAGCTGGACTTGCACCTTATCCGTCTGCGCGGCTTCGTCAACGAAAAGGAGCGCCGCGATACCGAGATCGGCGCAAAGGCCAAGGAACGGGACGCCAACAAGTATCAGATAGACGCGATAAACCTGTCGCTCGAGGAAAACCTGGATATCGTAAACGGCATGGAAGCCAAGCTCGTGGACGTGCAGAAAACCGTGTACGGCCTGGCCGTGGAGCGGGTGGGCAAGGAGAAGGAGCGCAAGCTCCTGGGCGAGCGCGTCGCCGAATCCAAGGCCAAGATCGACCAGGCCAAGCTCAAGCTTCGCGCCGTTACCGAAAAACTGGAAGGGCTACGCGAGGACGAGGACGAGAAAAACGAAATACTTCGCGGTCACAAAGGCCGCATCGCAGAGATAGAAAAAAACATAATCGGTTTCGAAGGATCGATAACCGCCGCCGAGGAACGCATCCGCGCGAACGATGGCGCCATTGCCAGGGCCGAGACCGAGATCGTGCAGGCGGAGGGCGAACTTGCCGAGGCCCAGACCGAGCTGGACGCGATTACCGAGGATATCGTGAGCGAGCTGGACGCGCGCCTCAAGGAAAGCGGCTACTCGGCCCATGAGCGGAAGGCCGCCGAGGAAGCCATATCCACGCTGATCTCAGGGATCATCGCGAAGCTCTCGGGAAAAGCCGCCATCCTCGAGGATCTCGCCACGCTGAAAGACTATAACTCGGACGAAGCCAGGGGCAGGATAGAAAGCGCCCGCGCCTCGATGGCGGAAGCAACGGAACGCGCCAGGGAGCTCAAGGACAAATACGAGCTGTATTGCGGCAGTACCCCTTCGTTCATCGACGAATTTCTTTCGCCGGAAGGAATCATAACCAAAAAGCGGGCCATCGACGCGCTCATGAATTCCACCAAGGACGGCATTACCGACCGCAGGTCCAAGATCGCGGCGTGGCGCGAGGAAAACCGGGAGCTGGCCCTCAGGATAGACGGCTACAGGAAAACCCTCGAGGAGCTGCGCGGCAACCGCATCAGGATGCAGACGCAAGTGCAGGCCGCCGAGGAATCCCTTACGCTCATACGCCGCGAGATTACCAGCCAGGAAGCTTACTTCAGGGAACTGGACAACGAGGTGGCGACCGAGTCGAGGCGGCTCGGGGACGCGCAGGAAAGCCTGTCCTCCATCGACGAGGACATCGCCGACATCGAGAAGAAGGGGCGGGAACTAACCGCGGAGCTTGAAAGGCTCGAGAAAGACATCGCCATAAAGAATTCCGACGTAGGCAAGCGGCAGGAAGAGCTCCGGAAGAAAATGGACAAGCTCGCCACCCTGCAAAACGAGCTGGAGCGCCTGCACATGGGTCTTGCCCAGACCGAGACCGAAATACGGAACGTCAAGGATAATTTCCGCGAGCAGTACGGCCGCGACCTGATAGAGTTCGAGGAGCGCATGTACGAGATACGCTCGCCCATCGCCGACATGCGCGAAAAACTCGCCGAGCGGAAGCAGAAGCTCAAGGACCTGGGCTCCGTGAACCTCATGGCCCCCGAGGAATTCTCCGAGGTGAAGGAGCGCTACGAATTCCTCGCGGCGCAGATAGACGACCTCACCAAGGCCCGCGACGACCTGAAAAAGATAACGCAGGAGATTCGCGACGAGAGCGCAGAGATGTTCCTCAGCACCTACAATAAAGTAAAGAAAAATTTTCACAATATGTTCAGGCGCCTGTTCGGGGGCGGACGCGGCGAACTGCGGCTCGTGGACCCCGACCATGTCCTCGAGAGCGGAATCGAGATCTACGCGCAGCCTCCGGGAAAGAAGCTGGAGAACATATCGCTGCTCTCCGGCGGCGAAAAGAGCCTGACGGCGATCGCCATGCTGTTCGCCACCTACATGGTGCGACCATCGCCTTTCTGCTTCCTGGACGAGATAGATGCGGCGTTGGACGAGCAGAACGTAATACGCTTCGTGAATCTCCTCCGGGAATTCGGCAAAAGCAGCCAGTTCATCGTCATTACGCACAATAAAAAAACCGTAACCGGGGCGGACGCGCTGCTCGGCGTTACGATGGAGGAATCGGGCATAACCAAGGTTATTTCCGTGCGCCTGGAGCGGTCGGACGGTCAGGCCATACGCATGCAGGAGCCCATTCCCGCCTATGACGAGGAAGAGGTTGAATTCGAGCAAGGCCGCGAGCTTGTCCACGAGGATGTAAAGCCCGAAGACGCGGTACCCGCGGCAGACGTGGCGGAGGTATCCCCGGAATGAAACCGCCGCGATGGCTCGCGGCTGTTGACCGCAAGCTGCTTGTCCTGGGTTCCGGTCTCGGCGGATTGCTGGTTGTAATCTTTATTTTACTGCTTGTCGTAAGTAATGGGGCGGGCCCGGGCAAGCCGAGGGGCGAGCCGACTTACATTAAGGCCACCCAAAGAGGCGGCGCCCTTGCGGGTGAGCTTGTTTTTCCGGGCAATGATCCGTACGAGCCGGAGTTTCCCTTTGTCAGGGATCAAAAAACGCGCTATACTCTCGAGGATATAAAAAAGTTATTACCTGAACCCGCGAGCCTGAATGTGGATGCCCTGAGAAAAAAAAGGAAGGAACGCCTTGAAATACTGTATTCGGCGGTTGATTAAGCCCGTCTCCGCGCTTCTTGCCTCCGCTTTTTTGCTTGTCTCGTGCGTGTCCGCTCCTAAAAAAAGCGCTTTGGAGGGTGTTGACCCTCAGAGTGCCGCTGCTCAGAGCGCCGATAGTTCCGTTACACAGCCCGTCTCAAGCGCCCCTATTGCCGAAGTGCAGGCGGAGACGGAAAAACCGTTCGTCATGGATTTTTATTTAAGCCCTCCAGCAGAAAAAAAACTATCCAGAGTACTCGATCTGCCACGACTAAGCTTCGAGAAGCCATCCGATATAACCTTGATGTCTCCTCTTTCGCGCCCCATGCCGCCCGTTTCGAAAATTCCCGACCCCTTGCCTCCACCCGTCGTACAAGCCCCAAAACCATCCGTGCCGGTTATTACGCCGGCTTTGCCCGTAAAGCCCGTCCCCGCGCCTGCCAAGGTAACGCCGAAACCGCCTGCTGTGCCCACTCCGAAGCCGGTTCCGGCCGTTACGCCCCCAATCGCCGCCCCGGCCGCCCGCCCATTACCCGCTAGCCCTCCCTCGGCGGCGCGGGTGGAGCTGCCCGCCGCGGCCCCAAAGGCTCAGATAGAGGTGGAGGCAGTCCGCACTCAGCGTTTCGACCTGAGATTTACGGGGACCGGCTGGACATTCCTCGGTGACGAGCAGGGCAGCGACGGTATCCGCTACGAGACGAGGCGCTTTGAAAAAAACGAGGCGATTTTTACCCTGAACCCGGATCGGGTAGGTGAATATTTATTGCAATTCAGGCGACAGGATCCTGTCGAGCAAAAGACCGAAACCCTTTATGTAAAGGTAGTCGTCAGCGCTTTGCCCTCGGTTGCACCCGCTGCCGGAACGACAGTCCAGCCCGCGCAGCAGATTTCCCCTCCGGCGCCATCCTCCACGCCTACCGCAGTCTTGCCCCCGGCAGTAACTCCATCAGTAACCCCGGCAGCTACCCCGGCAGTTTCTCCGGCAGCAACCGCGGGTGTGCCTGCGATCGTTTCCGCGGGGCCGGCCGTGGGAGCCTTCGCGGGGACCCTCCCGGTTCCGGCTGCCGGTATCGCCGCCGCCGCAGATTATGCCTCGATCAGCGATCCCGGCCTTCTTTTAAAATTCGCCAGGGACCAGCTTTCGGGCGAGAAAGTCCAACTGGCATTGGATGCGCTCAATCATTACGTCTCGCTGTTCTCGAGCGGAAACGACGAGCTCTATTATCTGTATGCACTGGCCTATGAACAGAATACTCCGTTTCGGAACATAAAAAAATCGTACGAGAATTACAAGCGCGTCCGGGACGAATATCCCCGGAGCAAGTGGCGCAAGGATGCGCTTGAACGGATAGCCTACCTGGAAAGGCATTTTTATGGACTGCGTTGATACTCAAGCGACTAACAAGTTATATTATAATAAGCCAGCCGTCTATGAATGCGATTCTCCCGTCGTCTCCGTCGTAGAGGCGGGCCCGGGAAAAAGCGTCATCATACTTGAATCCAGCCCCTTTTACCCCGAGGGCGGCGGGCAACCCTGCGACTTAGGCGCGATTTGCGATTTTCAATTGCTCTCCGTTCAAGAGGATCATGGCATTATCTCGCACTGCGTCGCCGAATCCCCCGAAACCCTCGGTCTCCGGGGAATAAAACCGGGTAAAATCGCGCACTGCGTCGTCGACGGGACTCGTCGCGAAGACCACACGGCGCAGCACAGCTGCCAGCACCTTCTTTCGTCCCTCGTACTGCGCATGCTTGGCGGGCCCACAAAATCGTTTCATCTAGGGCCCGCATCGAGCTCGATTGACGTCGACCTCCCCGAAGTATCCCCCTTGGATTTGAGCGCTCTTGAAAAGGCGCTCGAGCGATGCATATTGGATTCCTATCGTTTCATTACGCATGAATGCACCGCGGCGGAAGCGGAGAAACTGCCTCTCCGCCGGAACATCCCCGACGTCGAGGGAGTTATCAGAATCGTCGAGATCGACGGCATAGATTATACTCCGTGCTGCGGGACGCACGTCGGTTCTTCCTCCGAGCTGTTCGCGTGCAGGCTCCTGAAGGCGGAACGATATAAGGGGATGTCGCGCATCCATTTCATAGCCGGTCGCCGAGCTCTCGCGGACTACAGGAACCTTGCCGATACTGCCAGGCTTACAGCCGGCATTTTGGGTTGCTCGGAGGCGGAAATAGCGACGCTTGCCGGCGCCCAGAAGGCGAAGCTGGCCGACGCGGAATTTTCGCTCCGGAAAATGCAGGATGACTGCGCGGGGCATCACGCCCGCGTCCTGGCAGGCGAGAATCCCGCCGGTAAAGTAATTATCACAACCTCGCCTGACTTTTCATTTCCGTATGCCGGCGCTTTGGCCAAGTCGCTTGCCGCGCTGGGGAGAGTCGGGGTCGCGAGCTGCGGCAGCGGGCTCAGGGCGGCGATCGCGGCTCCTTCCGGCGCGATAGGGCTTTCCGGACTCCTCAAGCCGCTGCTGGGGCAAAAAGGCATGAAGGGCGGCGGAGGCGATACTTTTTTCCAAGTGTCCGCGGATACGGAGGAAAGCCTTGCGCAGTTCCTGGAAACAGCCGGTACGATGATCGGCGAAGCCCTCACGGGAAACGGTTCGGTTTGACTTTTCTCCTTGCGGCCGTCAATGCCCGCTATACGCATATCTCCCTGGCTCTGCGTTGTCTCCGCAATGCGCTCTCGAAAAAAACAGCCGATCCCGTTCTGATCCGCGAGTACGTGATAAATCAAGACCGTTTGGAGATTCTTCAGGATATCGCGCGCTGTAAACCCGATATTCTCATGCTGTCCGTCTATATCTGGAACTCCCGGCTCGTATCGAGCCTTATACCCGATCTTCGGTCCCTGCTTCCGGCATGCAAAATCATCCTGGGAGGACCTGAGGTCTCCTATACGTCGGCGCAATGGCTCGAAAAGCATGAGGCCATCGATCTCATCGTCTGCGGTCCGGGCGAAACGGCCATCGCGGAACTCGCTGACGGAAATTTCAGCCTCGAACCCTACCCTGATAAAGTGCTCAGATCCGGTCCCTGTAAATTCGATTCGGAGCCGTTGCCGTATACGACGTTTGATTACCCGGAGTTTTCTTCACGATACGTTTATTACGAATCCAGCCGAGGCTGCCCTTTTTCCTGCAGCTACTGCCTTTCATCCCACGAAGGGCATTCACTGCAGATGAAAAGCGTCGAAAAAACCTGCGACGAGCTGGATTTTCTGATGGCGGGCAACCCGTTTTTATTTAAATTCATCGACAGGACATTTAATTCCGATCCTTCCCGCGCCAGGGGAATTTGGACGCATATCCTCGAGAATTACGGCGACTTCGGCACCAGGTTTCATTTTGAGATATACCCGGGACTGCTTTCCGATTCCGATCTTGATTTTCTGGCCAAGGTACCCCGGGGGCTTTTTCAATTCGAGATCGGAATTCAAACCGTCAACAAAAAAACGCGCGAAGCGATCGCGCGCGGCGGGGATTGGGGAACCGAAAAGCCGCGTATAAAAAAACTTCTTGCTGCCGGGAATATTCATGTTCACGTAGACTTGATCGCCGGGCTTCCCCACGAAGGAGTCCGGCAAATTCGCGACTCGTTTGACGAAGTGCTTTCGCTGGGGGCGGAACACGTTCAGATGGGATTCCTGAAGGGATTGCCGGGCACCGCAATGCGGGATTCCTCCGAGGGTTTTTCGATGGCGTTCATGCGGGAGGCTCCGTATGAGATATTGCGGAGCCGCTGGGTAAACAACGAAGACCTGTTCCACCTGAAATGCATCGCCGAGTTGCTGGAAAATACCGGCAATACGCATAAGTACGACAAGCTCTTGGCGGAACAGGCCGCCTTTCTGGGCGGGTGGTATGACGCGTACGAATCGTTGTTAAAATTCTGTAACGAAAGCCTGTTTGACATCCGGACGAGGAACGAAGTGAAGGTGCGGCCGCTCCTGGAGACCTGGGCGGCCGGCGCTAAAGGCTGATCGGCCGTCTGTTGTCCGCCAACCTGCGCGCGATGTACTCGCGATCCAGCCCGAGATCCCGGGCGATCGACCGTAATTGCTCGGCCGACAGCAGGTTCTGCTCCGCGTACAGGTAGCACAGCGCTTTTTCCGCGATGCACGGGACGGTAAGGGCGTTCATGTTATTCGGCTGGGGCGTTCCGTTGTCCAGATGCAGGCGCTTCAGGCTTGAATAGAGACGTGAATTTTCCATATTGCCCGCCATGCTCGCGAGTTCGGCCATCAGCGGCTTGACCTCGCCCTTGCTCGCCGTCTCGCCCATCGGCTTCAGCGTAAAGAACGTATATTCCTTGGCCGGCAGGTAATGGTGCTCGTCGCATCGCGTGCAGTAGTTGGGTTCCCTCGGATCCTCTTTTTGCCTGTCGCCGCCAATGATTATGAGCGGGTCGAAATACAGCGCCGGGCATTCGAGCCCTTCGTGCGTGTAGTACCTGTAGGTATAGAGGGAGTCGGCGATGCAATCTTCGTGCTCGCAGTACGCGGTGAGCGGAAAAACGTCCGTGGCCTGCTCAAGGAGCAGCCGGGCGGTGTTATTGAATATTTCCCTCCGGAAGTTGAGTACCAGGGTGGGCAGTATGAAAACCATGCCCCTGCCCTGCGATTCGTTGCGGATGAGGTAGGCGAGGCGCTCGTCGTAGAAGGCAGCCTCGTCGATGATGAACGTGCCGGATTCCGGGTTGCACGCGAGGGCCGATTCCAGGCCGAACGAATCCTGGGCGGTGCTTATGTCGTCGCCGCAGCGCTCATAGCCGCCGCGATAGGCAAGGGCATCGTCCGGATAATCGGGGAAGCGCCCTTTGTCTATGGAGAAGCGAATGAAATGCAGCTTGCGCCGGTCGGCTCCCGAGCTTGTCGTGGTTTGCGCGAGCCGTGAACTTTTTTTAAGCGCGATTCGGGAATCCCTCCAGACGCGCGCGGCGAACTCCGTCTTGCCGGAACCCATGGGCCCTATCACGAGGATGCGCCTGTTGGGGCGCGAAAAATCGAAGTGGTCGAACGAATGGTGAACCTGGATGTCCGGATAGCCCAAGCTTTTGAGAAAGGGACTTTCCAGGTTTCCTCCAACTGGACTCATGCCTCGGTTTCCCCGTCGCCCGTGGGAAGGAATCGTGCCGACAGGAATATTACCGCGAGCGTTACTGTAATGATACCCGAAATCCTGAATCCGGAGGAGAGGCTGGTCAGGATATAGCGCACGTATTCCAGGGTCAACGGGAACGCGGACAGCGGGTTTTGGGTAACTGTCTTGAGCATGCCCGACGGTGAGACCAGGTACGGCAGAAAACCCGCGACGAGGATCATCACGCCGGGAACCATCATGGTCGTGCCCAGGAAAATGGAGCGTTTGCGCCATGAGTTATCCGCGACGAACGCGCAAGCCAGGAGTATTCCGGCGGCTCCGAAGATAAGGTAGTTAAGGCCTTGGTTCAAGGTGGTTATTTTCTTCGATGTAAAGGAGATTTCAGAATCCTGCGGGATCATGGGAACCTGCTCGGGCAAACCGGCGATTATCTTTTCGAATTCGGTACCGAGGACTTTGGCTTCTTTTTCCGAGAACGCTTCCTTGTCGTTGAGGGCTATGTACTCCTTGGCGATGGAAGCGCCTTTGCCTTTCAGCGCGCTTTTCAGGGGAGCCAGTTCCAGCGCTGGAATAGTGTCGTTGCCTGCGCCGCCTGCCGCGCTTTCCGCGAATCGGAATATACCGTCTATGGCCGAATCCGCCGTGGAGACGAAAACCGACGGCGCGATGACCTGAAGGACCGATGAGGCCAGGGCTTTTCCGTTGAGCGAGGTTTCGGCGACCGTTATGCGCTCGGGCATGAAAGCGGCCGGTTCCTTGGACTCCAGTATGGAGACAAGCCTTGCGTCATGCACGAGCTCCTTCCAGGGTTTACTGTCCTGCAGCCATTTTTTCATGGAGACGGCGGACAATCCGGCCATGCACAGGGGGAAGCCCATGATGACGAAGAGGACGATGGCAAGAGCCTTGCGTAATGATTTCATAACTTATTCTCCTTGTTGGGACAGCGAAGCGAAGCTCGGCGGCTGGGGAATCGAGCCGAAGCGGATTGTCTTGAACGGGTGCACGTCGAGGGGATTTTCGAACCAGCCCTGGATATATTCGGTATCGATGAGGTTGAACGAGGAGACGAAGTTCGTGGGCATGAGGGCGGCGTCCGCAAGGAGGACCTTTTCGGCGGCCGACAGCGTGTCGAGCCGTTCCTTACCGTCCTGGCCCATGGATTTTTCCACGAGCTTGTCGTACTCGGCGTTTTTGTAGGATGTCTCGTTGAGGCTGGAGTCGCTCGTCCACATTTGCAGGAAGGCGATGGGATCCGCGAAGTCGCCGATCCAGCTGGCGAAGCTGAGCGTGTAGGGATTCTGTCGTGACTTTCGGCCGAAATCCGCTCCCGGGACTTTTTCAATGCTGACCTTGACGCCGATCGCGGTCCATGCCTTGAGCATGATTTCGGCGGTCTTTGTCTGCGTCGCATAGTCGGGAATCTGTATTGTCAGGGGAGGGAGCAAGGCGATATCCGCAAAGCCTGCGGCCTCCAAAAGTTTACGCGCCGCATCCGCGTCGGTTTTCTCGATTCCCTCGACCTTGCCGTATCCGGCGAAGGGCAGGATGAGATTGGCCGTCGGAGCGAAGAAGGTGTCGTTGTTCCGTATCTCCTCCCAGGGGACGAGCAGCGCAAGCGCCTTGCGAACGCGACCGTCGTTCCAGGGCTTTCGCGCGCAGTTCCAGATATAATAGCTCGTCGCGAACATCGGCGCGTAATGTATCGTGTCGGGCGAGGATATTTCGTCGGTATTCCCCAGGTCGGTGAGCCAATTTATCTCGCCGCTATTGAACATTTCCGTGGCCTTGGCGTCGTCATCCATGAATAAAACGCTGATCGTCTGGATCGATACGTTCTTGGCGTCCCAGTAAGCCTTGTTTTTGCTCAATACGATGGAGTCGTCATCCTTGGATGACAGGAGATACGGACCGCTGGAGACGATTTCCGAAGGCAGCCACGTTCTTTTGTTGCGGAGGCTTTTGTGGACGGGCACGAAGGAACTGTGGCAGAGCATCTTCGTAAAATAGTTTGCCGGAGTCTCCAGGGTAACGGAAAGCGTACGATCGTTGATCGCCTTTATGCCCACGCTTTCCGGCTTCTTGCTCTTTCCGATCCTGTAATCCCTGGCGCCTTTCACGATGTCGAAGAATACCGCGTACTCCGCCTTGGTAACCGGGTTTAATAAATATAACCACGATTCCACGTAATCGGCGGCCGTCACGGCGCTTCCGTCCGACCAGAGGAGACCTTCCCGGAGGACGAAGGTCCAGGTCTTGCCGTCGGGGGATTTCGAGAAGCTCTCCGCCTGTGCCGGTTGGGGTTCCAGCGACTCGGGATGGTACGAGAAAAGGCCCTCGTAGATTCCCGTGAAGATCTGCATCTCGTGGGCGTATATGGCCTTGTACGGATTCAGGTCGGTTGCGTACCGCCCCATCGATGCGACGAAAGCCGTCGGGCCGACTTGCGCGTGCAGGCAAAGCGAAAGTATCGCAGCGAATATAAAGCTGAACCGCGTTTTCATATGAAACTCCCCTATGCATCCGATTCTTCGAGCGCAGACGACAGCCGCCATGGTGATAAAAAATTATTACTCTTTTATTCCCAGGCGTTTCATCTGCTCTTTTTCTTCCTTGAGGGCGATATATTCGTGCTTTTTCTGGTTGGCCTTGATTATGGTATTTTTTATGGAGCCCAGTTCAACCTTGATGGACCGTACCTTGTTGCGGATTTCCGGCTCGTTCATGGTGTCCTTGAAAAACTCGTCCAATGCCGTCATTTTCCTGAAGAAAGACTGAAGGTCCTCCAGCGCTTTTTCCAGGAACTTGAACGCCTGGTCCTCGGATGCGCTTTCTATTCTTTTATAACCGGCGGACGTTCGGGTGGCCACGCTCATGAGGGCTTGGGCCCGCTTGGAGGCCTCTTCCATGAAGGCCGTGAAATTGAGCACGTCCGATTTCCGCTCGCTGGTGATCGGGTCCAGGTATTCGACCTCATGCATGATCGGGTTGGTATGCTTGTTGAACATCTCGTTCAAGGCGCGCTTCAGCTTGGTCAGGAACGATTTATCCATGGCATCGAGCGTGGCCTGGTTGTCGTTGAGCTTGCTGATGGCGTCCTCGAGCTGATATGCGACTCCCGTGATGATATGAATGCTGTCGAGTATCATGTTCTTGAAGTTGTGCTCGACGGCGACTTTTTTGCCGTCGTCCGCCGGAACGGCCGTAAGCTTTTTAAGGACTTCATCCCTTAGGGACTCGGCATCGGAGGAATAGTCCTCGAGGAGGATTTCCTCGACGAGTTCCGCGTAGAACGGGCGTTCCGCGGTGGAGTCCCCGAAGCGGCCCTTTACCTTGCGAATGGCTTCTTCTCGATGCGTAACCGCCCAGGTTGCGTCGAAATTGAGGTCTTTCATGCATGAGAGGCGCAAATCCAGCTTGTACTGTTCCTTATGCAACTGGGTGAGATCCTTGAGCGTCTGGAAAATTTTCCTGCTGGCTTTGTCGAGCTGGAGCAGGCCTTCGTTGAGGATTCCCACGGACAGCGGATCGCTGCCTTTCCTGATCGTGCTGACCAACTCCGCGAGATAGCGCGTGTTGACGTGGGGGCTTGTCTCGGTGAATTGGGTGAACAGGAAATACTTGGTCAGGGCCACGAGCTTTTTTATTCGGTTCATGGTCAGGAACTCGACGCTGAACTGGAAGTAATTATTGAGGAAATCGAGATAGGATTCGAATTGCGACAGACGTATGCACATTTGGTCGATCTTGTCGCTCTCGCTGAACGGGCTTTCCGAGGGGGTCATGACATCCGATATCTTCAACTCGTATTTATACGGATCGTCGTGAATAATGCCTTTTTTCTGCAGAACGCTGTAAATGCCCTGATACGCCGACTGGAAAAGTTTAAATTCATCCCGAAGGGCTTTGAGCTCCGTACCGTTCATGTAGTCGATCTTGGCATATAGCGCCTGTTCGATCTGTTGCGTGAATTCATTGCTTGTATTCATACTCTCATAGTATGAAATAAAATCGGAAGCTAGGCAAGCGGGAATTTTATTTTTGCGTGCGCTGCACGGAAAGCCGGCGTATCTTTTGCATGATTAAGCGCATTTTAACGAGAATACCGGTTTTTATCGCCGTTATGGTCATGTTTCTTGCCGGTGCGTGCCTGGTTTCGCCAGAATCGATGAGCATTGAGATATGCCTGACGGAATTTCCGGAGACCTGGAGCGGCGCGGATTGCTGGGAACTTTGCTGGGAAACGGAGGACGGGTCCACGGGGCGCGTATTCGCGTCTCCCGGTTCCAAGGTTTCGCTCGACCTGCCCATGGCCGGCAGCGCATTGATTTTTACGAGGGCGTTATTCGGCGATAATCGGACAATGCCGTTTGGGGTAATCTGGCCCGATGGATTGGAGGCCGACGGCTCGTTGGTGCCGAGCGCGGAGGGCGGCTGGTGCGCCAGTCTCGCCCTGCCTTTGCAGCGCGCCGGTTGGGACTTGCGGAAATTCAATTGGATGAAGCTGCGCACGGCCTTATCAGCGCGGCTTTCGGATGCTTGGGTTATCGATCCGGAAACTTTATGCGCCGCGCTGGCCGAAGGTAAATTTCGCATTGATTACTTGAAAGAGCCCCAGACCAGAATAGAGACGCGCGTGTCCGGAATCGGGGAAATCCTTTTTCCGGCATCTCCCTGGGGGAAGATTTTGGTTCCCGATGCGGATGGCGCCGTGCAGTGCGGCATTCCGCCGGGAGCCTCCGTTTGGATAGGCTCCGGAACCTGTCTTCGCCTGTCGGCAAGCGCCGCAGGCGAAGTGATTCATACGTTGTCCGTCATGCCGTGAAACCCTGCCGGGGTACTATGAGGCTGAACGTGCTGCCCGTGCCTACTTGGGTCTGAAGCTTCACGTCGCCGCCATGCGCAAGCGCGATATGCTTGACGATGGCGAGGCCTAAGCCCGTTCCTCCGATATCCCTGCTTCGCGCCCGGTCCACGCGGTAAAAGCGCTCGAACAGGCGGCTCGCGTCCGCCGCGGGAATCCCCGGCCCCTCGTCCTGGACGGAAATCATCGCCATTGCTCCGTCGATCCTTGCGTCGATAGTTACGGTGGAATCCTGTTTTCCGTATTTTATCGCGTTTTCCAGCAGGTTGATTATGGCCTGCTCCACGAGTCCCTGGTTGACCCTTACGCTGAAATCGTCGGGGCACGAGACGAGCAGCCTGATCCCGCGAGGCGCGGCCTTGTCCTGGATCGCCTCCACCGCATCGCTTAATATTTTTATAACGGATGCGTCCGAGGTTTCCAGCCCGCCCCGGTCCGGCGACTCGAGTTGCGCCAGCATGAGGAGATCCTCGATGAGCGCGCTCATCCGGTCGGCGTTGCGCTTGATGATGCCGAGGAACCGCCGCGCGTCCTCTGGGGCTTCGAGGGCTCCGCCCTCCAGCGTCTCGGCGAAGCCCTTGATGAGCGTGATGGGCGTCCGGAGCTCGTGCGAGACATTGGCGACGAAATCCTTGCGGATGGTCTCCAGGCGCTTCAGGCGGCTTATGTCGTTGAGCACGATGACGACCCCCGCGGGATTGTCGTCCCAGAGCACCGGCGAGGCGGATGCGGTGAAGGTGCGGGGGCCTTCCCCGTAAAGGACGAATTCGTCCTCCATGGCGATCCGGGAATCAAGGCAGGCCAGGGCCAGGGTTTCGAGCGAGGGTTGCCTCGACATTTCAAGCAGGCTCCGCGAGCCCGGTCCCGAGGCGAAGTTTTCCGGAATTAAAAATAACTCGCGTGCCTTGGGATTGGCGATGACCAGGCGCAGGTCGGCGTCCGTGGCGAGGACTGCCTCCGACATCCCGTTAAGCAGGGCCGAAAGCTCGCGCCGGCCGGCTTCCATGGTGTCGATGCGGCTCTCGAGTTCCCTGGACATCGCGTTCATGGCGTCCGCGAGACCGTCCAGCTCGGCGTCGCCCCCCTTGGCCATGCGGTAGCGCAGGTTTCCCGAGGACCAGGCCTTGCTGGCGTCCAGCAGCGACGAGACCGGTCGCGTAAGCCTTTTTCCCAGCTGGATGCTGCCGATGCCGGCCGCCGCCGCCAGCACGAGAGCCGCGACGGCGGCGGAAAAATAGAACGGTGAAACCTGGTTGGCGAGGGTCGGGGTATCGAGGGCAAGCCGGAGTACCCCGGCTTGCCGGCCATCGCGGAAAAAAGGCACCGCGGCGTAGGCCATCTTTACGCCCATGGTATCCGACTGCCTGATTTCCAGGCTGGGCTCGCCCCTGAGGGCGGAACGGACTTCCGGACGCTGCGCGTGATTCTCCATCCTCGCGGGATCGGCGCCGGAATCGCCGACCACGGATCCGTCCATGTCTATGACGGTTATCCTGAACCGGGTTCCAGCGGCCGCGCTTCTGCAATATTCCTGTAACGAAGAATCTGGAACCGTCCTGGCCAGGGCGAGGGCGGATTCCCGGAGGGTCGATGCGCTGGCCCGCTCGTTCAGCCGCTTCATGGCGAAGCCTGCCGCACCGGCCATGATGGCGATGGATACTCCGCAAACCAGTACGAGCGGAGCGAGAAAGCGAAAACCGAGCCTTGAGCGTTTCATGATTCATCCTTGAGGCGGTAGCCGATTCCGCGCACCGTTTCCACGGCATCGCTGCGGGCGCCAAGTTTTTTGCGCAGCGAGACTATATGCACGTCCACCGCGCGGTCCGTAACGGGGTAGTCGGAGCCCTTTACCGCATCGATTATCTGCTCGCGCGTAAAGACGCGGCCCGGGCTTTTAAGGAGGAGCGCGAGTATCGCGAACTCGGTGGCGGACAGCTCGGCCCGCGCACCGTCCACGCTCAGTTCATGGCGGCCAGGATCGAGCGCGAGCGGGCCGGAGCGGAGAATTCCGTCCTTGTTTTTTTCCGGGGGATTATCGGCTTTGTCCCTCACCCTGCGAAGCGCGGTGCGGACGCGCGCTACGAGGACGCGGGGGCTGAAGGGCTTTACCATATAGTCGTCGGCGCCGAGCTCGAGGCCCGCGACGATGTCGGCGTCCTCGCCCTTGGCGGTCATCATGATTACGGGCACTGCCTGCATGGCCGGTTTCGCCTTGAGCCGCCGCAGCGCCTCCAGGCCGTCCATTCCCGGCAGCATCACGTCCAGGAGCACGAGGTCGACGGTCTCTTCCGAGCATAGCGCCATGCCTTGCTCTGCGTTCGCGGCCTGTAATATTATATAACCTTCGCGCCCCAGGCTGTAGGACACCAGCTCTCGGATGTCCGCGTCGTCTTCTATTATGAGTATGCCGGGTTTTGCCATGGATCTACTGATTCAGTTCCGCGTGCTCGCCCGAAGTCATGAAAACCACGGCTTCGCATATATTGGTCACATGGTCACCCAGGCGTTCGAGGTAGCCCGAGGTGGCGATCAGTTTCGTCGCCTGTTTCGCGCGCTTGGGATTCTCCCCGATCAAGGCCAGCACCTCGCCGACGAAAGCCTTATGGTCCGCGTCGATCTCGTCGTCGCGCGACGCCGTTGCCCTGGCGAGAGCCTCGTCCTGGTTCAGGTAGGCGCTCACGGCGTCCCGTATCATGCTGCATCCGGTGGCCGCCATGCGTTCGAGCCGGTCCAGCGGGCGCGGGAAAGGGTCTTCCGTGAGGCGCTTGGCGGTCTTGGCCAGATGAACGGCATGATCCCCTATCCGCTCCAGGTTATCCGTAATCTTGAATATGGTAACCAGTTCGCGGAGATCCCGCGCGACGGGCTGCTGCGTGGCGATGAGCATGGCGGTCTGATCCTCGATCTTCATCTGCATGGCATTGACCAGGGCGTCGCTTGCCCTGACTTCGTCCGCAAGCCCGGCATCGCCCGAGCGCAGCGACTCGAGGGCCTTGCGGAGGTCTTCCTCCACGCGAAGCCCCATCGCCAGAATATCGTGATGGAGCCTGTTGAGCTCCTCGTTGAACTGTATTCGTGTCTGCATTGCTGCCCCTTATCAGCCGAAACGGCCGGAGATGTAGTTTTCTGTGCGCTCGTCCTGCGGCTTGAAGAATATATCGCGGGTGTCGGCGTATTCCACGAGGTCGCCCAGGAGCATGAATGCGGTCTTGTCCGAGATGCGTCCCGCCTGCTGCATGTTATGCGTCACGATGATAATAGTATACGTCTTTTTTAGTTCGTCAAGGAGGCTTTCTATGCGCGCGGTGGAAAGCGGGTCAAGCGCGCTCGTCGGCTCGTCCATAAGGAGGATATCCGGTTTCAGGGCCACTGCCCGCGCTATGCACAGGCGCTGCTGCTGGCCGCCGGAAAGCGCGAACGCGCTCTCCTTGAGCTTGTCCTTGACCTCGTCCCACAGCGCCGCCTGCATAAGCGAGGACTCCACGAGCTCGTCCATGTTGCCGTCGTAGCCGTTTATGCGCGCGCCCCAGGCTATGTTTTCGTAGATGCTCTTGGAAAAGGGGTTGGGCTTCTGGAATACCATGCCGATTCTCCTGCGAACGCGCACCGGGTCCACGTCTTTGTCGTAGATGTTCGAGCCCTCGAACATTACCTGCCCCGTGGTCGCGCAGCCGGCGATAAGCTCGTTCATGCGGTTGAACGCGCGGAGGGCGGTACTCTTGCCGCAGCCGGACGGCCCGATTATCGCGGTGACGCTGCGCGCCTGGAATCGCATGGAAAGGTTTTTTACGGCGTGGAACATGCCGTAATGTATATTCATGCTTACGGTTTCCAGCGCGCAGTTTTCGACGAACCCCGAGTCGGGCTTTGCAATATCCGGTTTATCGTTGATCATGGTAATCATAAGCTTGCCTTCTTCTCCTTGCGCATGCGGTTTCGGGCAATTACGGCAAACGCGTTCAGCGAGAGCATAAGCGCCAGGAGCACGATGATCGCGCCTGCGGCCAAATTGTGGAATTCGCCCTGTGGCCTGGATGTCCACTGGTATATCTGTATGGGAAGCGTCGTGAATTTCGAGAATACGGAAGTAGGGTCATGCGTAAGAAAGGTCGAGGCTCCCACGACGATGAGCGGGGCGGTTTCTCCCAGCGCCCTCGATACGGCGAGTACGGTTCCCGTGAGGATTCGGTCCATGCACGCGGGAAGCACGTGGTGCCGGATCGTCTGCCATTTCGTCGCGCCGAGCGCGAGGCCCGAATGCCTCAGGGTTTGCGGGACGGCGCGCAGCGCTTCCTGGGCGTTTATGATTATGACCGGCAGGATGAGGATGGCCAGCGTAAGCCCGGCCGAGAGGATCGTCCTTCCGTTGAGGCTTTCGCCCCCGCTTGACATGCCGAACATCGCGCCGGACGTGATCGGTTCCAAAAACCTGACGAATACCGCGAGCCCGAGCATCCCGTAGATTATGGAGGGGACTCCCGCCAGGTTATAAATATTTACCCTGATTACCTGGTTGAGCCAATTGTCGCCTGCGTACTCCTCGAGCCAGATGGCTGCCCCGACGCCGAGGGGAAACGCGACGACAAGCGTCAGGAGAATGGTAAGGAGGCTTCCGATCACGGCCGTGCGGACGCCCGCGAGCATCGGGTCGCCCGATTGCCCGCGCATCAGGAACTTGGCCGATACCCAAGACCTGAACTCGAGGATCCCGTCGGGGAACTCCGTTTTTATTTCTTCCAGTATCGCTTTTTTGGCGAACAGGGAATCGCCGAGGGTATAGCTTTTCGTAACATGGGGCTTGATTATCTCGGAAACGGCGATTTCGTACAGCGCGTCCCGGTCGAGATCCGCCAGCGGCTTTTCCCGCTCGAGCGCGCGGAGCCGGCGGGGAGGCAATTGCCCTGTCAGCACGACGCGGAGGCTTTCGGCGGATAATCTGTCCACGGCGACCCCGTCAAGCGAAAGAGAGAGCGGCTCGACCTCGTTTACGATTACCACGTAACCGAACCCGTCGTTTATGATGGAGGCGGCAAGGATGAACAGGAGGACGATGCCGATGACCGCGGAGGCCATGAAGCCGTTTTTCCATAGTTTCCCGTTGCGGTGCCTTTTTTTAAGCGTGTCCACGAATGCCGGCTCGGGAAAGGTTGTTTTCATTCGTATACCTCGCGGTATTTCTTCACTAAACGGCGTGAAAGCATGTTCAATAGGAGCGTGGCGACGAAAAGCACCAAGGCTATGGCGAACAGGCTGCGGTAGTCGATGGAGTCGTAGGAAAGATCTCCGCCCGATATGCGGGCTATGTGGCCCGTCATGGTTTCGGCGGCGCGAAGGGGATTCAAGGTAAAGTTGGGGCCGGCTCCCGCGGCAAGCGCCACGATCATGGTTTCGCCGACGGCCCTGGACAGTGCCAGTATAAAGGAGGCCGCGATGCCCGAGAAGGCCGCTGGCACGACGATGCTTACGCTTGTCTCCAGCTTCGTGGCGCCCATCGCAAACGCCGCCTCGCGGAGGCTTCGCGGTACGCTTGAAAGGGCGTCCTCGCACATGGAGCTAACGAGCGGGATTATTAGTATTCCCATGACGATGCCGGCGGACAGCATATTATAGACGTCCACGGTATCTCCCCCCAACGCGTTGCGGAGGAACGGGGTAACGGTGGTCAATGCAAAATAACCATAGACCACCGTGGGGATGCCGGCGAGGACTTCCAGCGTGGGCTTGAGTATCTCGCGCACGCGGCCGGGGGCGTACTCCGCCAGGTAGATGGCGGCCATGAGGCCCAGCGGCAGGGCTACGACCATGGCTATGAGGCTGGTGGTGAGCGTGGCGGTGAAGAGCGGCAGTATGCCGAACTTGCCGATGGACGGCTGCCATTCGGTGCCTGTAAAGAACTCTATCAGGCTTACGTCCCTGAAGAACGTAAACGACTCGGTGCCCAGCACGAGAACTATTCCCAGCGTGGTGAAAATCGAAACGGCCGCGCAAAACCACAGGATCGCCTGCAGTATTGCTTCGGCCGGCCGCGGTTTTTTTCGAAGGCTGAAAGCTGCTGTTGTAATCGTTTTTTTGCTCCGATCCAAAAAGGCCGGAGAAGGCGCCTTGCCTTCCCCGGCGGTGATTATTTAGTAGCGGCCTTTTACGGCAGTCAGCCAGTTTTGCTTGGCTTTTTTTACTTCGGCGGCCGGTGCGGGAAAGTACCCGACCTTTTTGAGGGCTTCCGGGGCATAGGTCAGGTAGTAGAGGATGAAGGCAGCGACCTGGGGTTTGTCGTTCATGATCTTTGCGTCGCTGTAGATGAACAGGGGGCGCGCCAGCGGGTAGGTGGCGTTGTCCACGTTGGCTGCGGTCGCGGCTATGCCGTTTATGGAAAGCACGCTGATGGTAGCCTTGTTTTCGACGTAGTAGGCAAAGCCGAAGTAGCCGATGGCGTAGATATCGTCGCTTACGCCGCGTACCAACACGTTGTCGTCCTCTGAAAGCTGGAGGTTCTTGGCGTTGAGGAGCTTTGCCTTGTCTTTCTTGAAGATGTGCTCGACGAAGTACGAGAAGGTTCCCGAGTCGGTGCCGGGGCTGAAGCGCTTGATCGGCTTCTTTGGCCAGCTCGGGCGAACGTCGGACCAGAATTCCGCGGTGGAGTAGATGAGCGCGAGCTCGGCCAGGCTTACGTCCTTCACGAACGTGTTTTTTTTGCTTACTACGACGGCAAGGGCGTCCGTGCCGACGCGGAACTCCACGGGTAGGCGGCCGATGGCCTTGGCAAGGTCGATCTGAGCTTGGTTGATTCCCACCGAGGCGTTCGCAATGTCGGTTTCCCCGGTTTTGCAGAAGCGCTCGAAGCCTGCGCCCGAGCCTATGGAATCGATGGTAATCTGGCCAGAGAAACCGTCTTCCTTGTACATGCTCGCGATAAGCTCGGATACGGGATATACGGTGGACGAACCGGCGCTTACTACGGTGCCGGTCACTTTGGAGGGGTCGATTCCGGGGAGCATTTTGTCGGCGTCGTCGCTCTTGGTGCCTGTCCAGGTGAACTTGTCCTGGGCAAATGCGCTGCCCGCTATCAGCAGGATCGCGGTGATGGCTATAATCTTCTTCATGCAATTCCCTCCAGGCGCATTGTGCGCCAGTGTGCGTTTTCGGCTTCTTGCCGCTTATGCTAAGGAAATTACGATACTCCCATGAAATCTATGTGAGAGAATTGTTAAGATTGTGTTAAACGGACTGCCTAGCGGAGAAATTCCCTAATCTGAGAGGGCCGGTCAAGGCCTTCGCGCTCCATGAAGGCGCGTATGCCCGCAAGCACCTCGAGCGGAGCCTCGGGCCGCCTGAAGACGGCCGTGCCCACCTGTATCGCGCTGGCGCCGGCCAGGAGGTATTGGAGCGCGTCATCCGCGTCCATGATTCCCCCGAGCCCGACCACGGGAATCTTTACGGCCCGCGAAACTTTGTATACGCATGCCACCCCGACAGGGCGAATGGCCGGCCCGGACAGGCCCCCGGTCTTCATGGCAAGAACCGGTTTCTTTTTATTAACATCGATGACCATGCCCACGAGCGTGTTGATGCAGGAAACCGCGTCCGCACCGCCCGCCTCGGCGGCCTTGGCTATGGCCGCGATGTCGGTGACGTTCGGAGACAGTTTCAGGATGATGGGACGCCTGGCGGACCGGCCGGAAACCAGCTTTTCCATGCGAGCGGTAAGCCGCTCCACCTGGACGCAGTCGGTTCCGAAGGCCAAGCCCCCGTGAGCCACGTTGGGACAGCTTACGTTTATTTCGTAGCCGTCTATGCCTTCCTCCGCCTCGAGGGCCTCCACGACGCGCGCGTAATCGTCCTCGGTCTTGCCGGCTACGTTCACGATTACCGCGCATTTTCTGGCGCGAAGCTCCGGCAGCTTGCGCGCGATGAATTCCGCCAGCCCCGGGTTTGCGAGGCCGATGCTGTTGAGCATGCCCGCCGGTGTCTCCACGATTCGGGGCACGTCGTTGCCCGCGCGGGGTTCCGGGGTTACGGCTTTCGTATACAGCGCGCCGATGGCGTCGACGTTTATCAGTGTCTCGTATTCGCTGCCGTAGCCGAAGGTGCCGCTGGCCACTCCCACAGGATTGGGCATGACCAAGTCGCCGATTTTTACGCCCATGTCCATATTCTTCATTTCTTCAAGCTTCATTCCATGCTCCAGTCCACGAGCCTTCCGTTAAAAACGGGGCCGTCGGCGCAAGCCCGTCCGTAGCTGCCGTCCTTCATGCGCAGCGCGCAGCCCATGCAGGCGCCGACTCCGCAAGCCATCCACTGTTCGGTGGCCGCCTGGTACGGAGCATCGCGAAGCGTCGCGATCCTGTCCACGGCGGCCATCATGGGAGCAGGGCCGCAAGCGAAAAATACAGGGGGCATCGGGTCGTGATACGTTTCAAGATAGGCGGCGACGGTTCCCTTGAAACCGAGGGAGCCGTCATCGGTGCACAGCACGGTACCTTCCGGCAGGGAAATGGAGGGGACGAAATCCGCGGAACGGAATCCGAGGACCGTTATCGGAGCCTCGCACAGGCCGGCCTTGGCGTGCAGCCGCATGGTTTCCGCCAGATAAAGCATGGGTCCCAATCCGATTCCCCCGCCCACGAGAATCGGCCTGGCATTCTTGCCCGGCATGGAAAAACCGGTACCCAGGGGCGCGAGTACGTCGAGGGGGCTTCCAGGGGCAAGCTGCGCGAGATATGAGGTTCCCCGGCCGCGATTCTGGAAAATAAAGGCGGCCGTTCCCGCATCCTTGTCGTACGACGAAAAAGCGAAAGGACGCCTGAGGATCGGGTCGTATTCCCCGCCGGTCCGCACCGTCAGGAAGCTTCCCGGCACGGGATTCCCCGCATCGCGCCGCCATGAAAAAGCAAGCTCGAAATAGTCTCGGGCTATGGGTTTCAGCGAGGTAAGTTTCGTGTCGAATCGCTTCATGCCAGACACGTTACCGCAGCAGGCCTCTCTCGTCAACAGGAAAGCTCTTTCACGGCTGGTTTTTTTTCCGCATTTGCGCTAGCTTCTTGGACGTCGGCCGAGAGTCGATGTGAAAAGGAATTGTAATGAAGAAATTATTCGTCGGCTTTCTCGTTTTATTCTCGATGAGGATCGCTCTCGCGGATCCGTTCAAGCTGGACCCTCTCTCTGATGGCCTTGCCCTCGGCGCTGGAGCCATCCTTACGGGAACCAGCCTGTTCCTGCTGGACTCCGCGGCACCGAGCCTGGTTCCTGTACTTGATCCTGCGAAGATATTTTTTCTGGATCGGTACATGGTATATAATTATTCCGCCGGTATCGATACGGCCTCCGACATCCTGCAATACGCCGCCGTTCTCGCCCCCGCCGTGCTCGCTGCGGTTCCCGTCTCCGAATGGCTCACCGTGGGCGTCATGTATTCCGAATCGATCCTGTTTTCTTTCGGCCTCAAGGAAACCCTCAAGGATCTGGTGGTTCGAGCCAGGCCGTACATGTATTGGGAAAATCCCCCCCAGGAATTCATCGACGACGGCGATTACTCGCGCTCCTTTCCGTCGGGGCATACGACGCTCGCCTTTACGGGCGCGACTTTCGGCAGCTATGTCTTTGCGCGGTACTTTCCGGATTCCGCGCTTCGGTGGCCGGTCTTCGGCGTATCGTACGCGTTGGCCGCGTCGGTCGCCGTCACGCGGATACTGAGCGGCTCGCATTTCATCACCGACGTCATCGTCGGGGCCTGCATCGGTACGGCAAGCGGGTTCCTGGTACCGTGGCTGCATGAAAGGAAGGCAAAGGACGCCCCGTTGGCGCTGAGCGCCGGCCCACGGGGAATCATGGTGACATTTCGCTATTAAAAGGGTATTTAGTTTGCCAATCGCGGGAATTAGACTATAATTGGGGAATGAGCGAAGAAAAAGTACGATTTAGCCTGTCGTGGAAAATAAACATTACGGTTACCGTCGTGTTGGTCGTAGGGTTGAGCGCGGTGGCTTTCGCCTTCGCTTCAAGCCTGATTCGCCAAGGCGAGAGGCAGACTGCCCAGAACCTCGGACGCGGCACCGAGCTTATCTACGAGTCCATCGCCAACATGATGATTTCCGGAGAGGCTCCCATCGCCGTCAATTATTTCAAGGGCGTCAAAGCCCTCGGCGACTTTTATACGATCGACCTTTTCAGGCGCGACGGGAGTCCAGCCTTCAGCGACAACGTCACCATCGAAACGGTAAACCGAAACCAGGATTTCAAGAAATTCGCGCTGCGCAAGGGTGCGCTCACCGATTTTCAGACCCTTGAGAAGTCGTATTTTTCCGAAGCGCTCGCCATGCCTCCGCATTCGATATTTTTCAGGCTCAAGGATCCTTCGGACGGGAGGATCTACGATCGTGTTTATCGGCCGCTCCTGAACCTGCCGAAATGCGTGGTTTGCCACGGAGCCGACCATACGGTTCGCGGAGTGATAGATATTCGAACCGACATAACGCCCCTGCTTCGAACCCAGGCTTTCATAATCGGAGGCTCGGGTCTGGGCTTCCTCTTCATGGCTGCCTTCATCGTCGTCGTCCTATCGAGATTTTTGCATACGCTGGTCGTGCGGCCCGTGCGCTCCATCGGCGACGTGTGTTCCCGGGTAAGCCTGGGAGATTTTACCGGCACCGTGAACATCGCCAACCGCGACGAGGTGGGCGAGCTCGGAAAGACGGTCAACGAAATGGTTCACGGGCTCCATGAGCGTTACGAACTGACCAAATACGTCTCGTCGGGAACCCTCAAATCTCTTGCCAGCGGCCAAAAATCCGAGAAAGTAACCAGGACGCTTCTTTTTACCGATGTACGGGGTTTTACCGCCTATACGGAGCGGCATGGCGCCGAGGCCATAGTCAAGGTTCTTAACGCCTTGTTCGAGGAACAGACGCGCATCATCAATTTTTTTCACGGCGACATCGATAAATTCGTCGGCGATGAAGTGGTCGCCGTATTCGCCGGCGATGACGCCGCGCATAGGGCCTGCCTGGCCGCGGACGCGATCCGCAGGCTCGTGTACCAAAAGAGCCAGGCGTTCGACGGTCTTTCGGTAGGCGCGGGGATAGCAACGGGGGTGGTAATCCAGGGCATGCTGGGGTCGCACCTGCGCGCCGACTTTACCGTGATAGGGGACAGGGTCAACGTGGCCGCCAGGCTCTGCGGAATCGCGCGGCCCAACGAGATCGTAGTGTGCGACTGTACCTTGGCGGCCCTTGGGGAGACCCACAAGAATCTCGTCAGGCTGCTTCCGCCCGCCAAGTCCGCCCCCGCTTATTACGGCGAGGCACTGGAGGCCATCGTCTTCATGGGACCATTTTCCGTAAGTCTCAAGGGTAAGTCGGAGGATCAGCACGTCTATGTGCTCCGGGGGACGCCGGCTGGAATTCCCGGCTACGAAACGCCCGAGGTTTCCCGGCAAGGAGCTTGATGTGAAAGTTATTTATTTATTCGCGGCGGTATTCTTTCTCTCCTTCGTTTCCTGCTCTCCCAGGAAGGATTCCCAGTTCGTGATGGGCGATTATCATGCGTGGAACAAGCCGGTGTCCGCCGCCTTGACGTATGCGGTGCCGGGTCACGAAAACCGCTACCGAATCATCTTCATGAACGATATCGCATGGAACGCCAATCGAGGCGGGGCGCTGGATTTTCCCAAAGGCTCGATAATCATAAAGGATATTTACGCCGGCAATACCGTCAAGGAAGGCGAAAAACCGATCGTCGCGACGTTCATGTACAAAGATCCCGAGAATCCGGAGGCGTTGAGAGGTTGGGTCTGGGGCATGAAAGACCTTGTCAGCGGCGTGGAAAATAAGATGAACTATGATTTTTGCATTACGTGCCACGATAACGCGAACGAGGCGCATCCGTACGGCGACCGGAATCCGGGCAATCTCTTCAGGGATTTTGTTTTCTTGCCGCCGGGAACGGTTCCCGAAAATTCTGAAAGTTATAATTACTGACGGATTCCCACTCGCGAATCCGCCTGCGCCGAATACCGTTTGCCCGTATCCTATTCCTTTATTCTTCCTATCAGGCGCAGGAGCCCGTCGAGGATGGTCAGGGGATGCGGTGGGCATCCGGGTATGTACAAGTCCACTTTCGGCAGGCCGCCGATGCCGCTGTCCGGGCAGCCCCCTATGCCGTTTCCCGCTTCCGGGTCTCCGCAAAAAAGACCTCCGGAGACGGCGCAGGTGCCCACGGCTATGACCAGCTTCGGTTCCGGTATCGCCTCCCAGGTTTTTTTCAGGGCCAACTCCATGTTTTTGCTCACCGGGCCCGTGACCAGGATTCCGTCGGCATGGCGCGGCGAGGCGACATACTGGATACCGAAGCGTCCAAGGTCCCAGCCTATCGTGCCGAGGACGTTTACGTCGGCTTCGCAGGCGCCGCAGCCCCCCGCGCTCACGACGCGCAGCTTCAGCGAGCGTCCGAACATGCGAGTTATTTTTTTATCCAGCTGCTGGGCCAGTCTCAGCTCCTTGGCGCTTGCCTCCACCAGCATGTCCCCGCGCTCGCGGAACGACAGGCGATAATCCGAATCGTGGGAGATTGCGCCGGCCGGGCACAAATCCTTGCAGTCGTTGCAGAACAGGCACTTTCCGATATCGAGCCTGATGCTGCCTTCACTGCTGAAGGCACCTTCACTGCTGAAGGCACCTTCACGGCTGAAGGCACCTTCACGGCTGAAGGCTCCCGTGGGACAGGCCGTTATGCAGGCATCCGAGCAGGAGGGGCAGGACTGCGCGCATTTCACCGCGTCTACCAAAGGCCGCCCGCGGAATCTGTCGGGCAGCGCCGGCGGTTTTCCCCGCGGGAATTTGACGGTTCTATACCCTTGCCGAAGACGTGTTGCGATTTCCTTCATCATATATGGCTCCTCGGATTTTTGATGCGCCTTGAGCCTCGCGCGATGCGCACCGTCACAGGTCGTGTCCGCAATACGAAAGGTTGAAGCTTTTGTTGCACAGGGGGAAATCCGA
The DNA here is from genome assembly GCA_964485395.1 of uncultured Treponemataceae bacterium. Taxonomy (GTDB): domain Bacteria; phylum Spirochaetota; class Spirochaetia; order Treponematales; family UBA12059; genus JANNSO01. The sequence continues at coordinate 34,547 of CAZAJF010000019.1, forward strand.
GATTTCCTGTCCCCGGAGCACATAGGCGAGCGCGTACCAGTTGTGGAACGACGGATCCACGATCTTGTAGCGGGAGAAGGTTCCGTCCGAGCCCGTGATGGCGACGTGGCACGACTCGCCGCGCCAACCTTCCGCGAGCGAGACGCAGAGCATGTCCGGCTTCAGCGGAGCCGTGCCCGAGTCAATGCCGCCGCCAGGCAGGCTGTGCAGCAGCTCCCGGATAAACGCGATGGACTGCCGTATCTCGAGCCAGCGCACGTACGCTCTGCCGAATACGTCGCCCGAATCGTAGCTGGAAACGGGAATCTGGCTGAAGCGGTAGATGCCCGAAGGCTGGTTGCATCTGACGTCGCGGCTTAAGCCGGAAGCCCGCGCGGCGGGTCCCACGATGCCAAGCGATATCGCTGTTTCCTTGGGCAGGATTCCCGTGTCCTCGAAGCGCGCCATTACGGAGGGAGTGTCCCAGAGGAGGTTGACGGCGTTCGCGGTTTCCTTCTCCGCTATGCCGAGCCTCTTTTCCAGCTCGATGGCGCGGGTCTCGTCGAGATCGTAGCCGATGCCCCCGGGCAATAAAAGCCCTCTGCCGAAGCGGTTGCCGCAGAGAAGCGCCGTCATGTTAAGGAAATCTCCCCGAATTCGCCCGCAGAAGCTGGCGGTGGGCAGGTAGCCGACGTCGCCTGAAAGGGCGCCGAGGTCGCCTACGTGGTTGGCCAGCCGTTCGAGTTCGAGGGCGACGGCGGCTATGGCCTGGGCGCGCGGTTTCCTTTTAATGCCCGACAGCGAGTCGATGGCCTGGCAGTAATTCATGGCGTTGGCTATGCAGGTGTCGCCCGCGGCGTTTTCCGCGTAGTGCAGCGTGCGTTTCGACGGGCCCCCCACAAGCGATTCCTCGATGCCGCGATGCTGGTAGCCTAGAGCGATCTCCAGGTGAAAAACCTGCTCGCCGTGGCACTGGAAGCGAAAGTGGCCGGGTTCGATTACGCCCGCATGTACAGGGCCCACTGCCACCTCATGGACTTGCTCGCCCTCGACGCGGTAGAAATCCGTTACGCCGGGCGTTATCTCCTGCCCGGCCGGACGTCCCCAGGCGTCGCTTCCGGTCCATGAGGCGCGGTAGCGTACCGGCTTGAACCAGGGGTGGCCGTCCGGCACGATTCCCATCTGTTCCGCTATCTCCCGCTCGAAGAGCTGCACTTGCGGGCAACGCACGGCAAGGGAAGGGAAGTGCCTTTCTCGCAGCGCGGTGCGGGCGACGGCCAGTTTGTTGTTTTGATCGTCGGACATGACGGCGAACAGCTCGGTGCATCCTTGCGTTTTTCCGGGCATGCCGAAATATGCGGAAACATGGCATCCTGCGGCCATCGAATTCTCGAGCGCCGTAAAAAAATCGTCGTTCGCGGAAGGCGGAAGGCTCTCCAGCCCGATTGCGCCGCCGTTCTGTATGGATGTAAATATTTCTTCTTGCCTTCTCATGGATTGCCCCCCAGGAATGAAACCGCGTCGCCTACCATCCCGGCGAGCGGCCCTGGTATGTACAGCCCGAGCAGCAAGACGATGGACATGAGGGCCGCCACCGGGGCCGCGGTAAGGAAGGTATCGCGAAAGGGAGCGGCTATGACGGCTGTTGCCGAAGGCTCCCCGGGCGCGCTTGCGGACAGGCCGATCGGGGAGCCTTGCACGACCTTGAGCACCGTCTTGCCCATGCCGATGAAGACGAGGAGCAGGAAGAGGAGGAACAGCCCCGCGACGAGGAAGCTGTTTGCGCCGAACGCGCCGTTCAGGATGGCGAATTCGCTTACGAAGGGGCCGAACGGCGGGCTGCCCGTAATCGCGAGGAATCCCGCCAGGAACATGGCCGCGGAAAATGGAACCTTCCGGAGGGCGCCGCTTACCTGCTCGGTGCTCTTGCTCGCGTACGCGCGGTGTATGTTGCCCGCCGAAAGGAACAGCACGCCCTTGGTCATGCCGTTCGTCATGACGTGCAGGACCGTGCCGAACAGCGCCGGGGCACCGAGGCCGAGGCCCACCATCAGGATGCCCATGTGCTCCACGCTGGAATACGCGAGCATCCGCTTGAAGTCGCGCTGCCCGAGCATGAACAGGCCGGCGACGGCCATGGAGACGAGTCCCATGGGCAGGAGGAGCCTCGAAACGTATGCGAATTCCCCCGCCGCGGCGCAGATGTGATAAATTCTTAAGAATGCCAGGAACGCGCAGCTCGTGACGCCTCCGGCGAATACTGCGCCTACGACCCCTGGCGCCTCGCCGTAGGCGTCGGGCTTCCAGGTGTGCATGGGTGCAAGACCCATTTTCGTTCCGTAGCCTACGAGCAGGAGCACGAAGGCTCCCTGCAGCCAGGGCTTGGAAAGCCCCCTGGCGTTGGCCAGCAGCTCGTCGTATTGAAGGGTGGGCTCCATGCCTCCGTGCAGCGCGGAATACGCCAGGAAATAGGTGCCGAGCAGGGCAAGGGCTATTCCGACGGACCCGACGAGCAGGTATTTCCAGGTGGCTTCGATGCTTTTCTTGGAGTGATTGAAATATATCAGCGGTGCCGTGCTGAGCGTCGTCGCCTCGATGGCCACCCACATGAGGCCCAGGTGATGCGACCACGCGACGAGGCTCATGATGCCCAGGAACAGGAGCAGGCAGGAGACGAAAACCCTGTTTTGCCGCTCGCTTCTGGAACGCAAATACGCGATGCAGTACACGGAGCAGAAGAAGTAAAGCACCCCCACCGTGAGGAGGACTATCTTTCCGACGGGGTCGAGCGCCAGCCAGTCGTTGTTCGTGGCCACTGATGGATAGACCAATGTGTATACGGTGGCCGCGAGGTGCATGGCCGAGGCGACCGGAAGAAACAGGGGGCGCCATTTATTGGACGGGAAAAGCGCGGCCAGAGCGGCCATGGCCATCGGAAAGAAAATCAGGAAGTAGGCCATGGATCACTCCTTGAGGGACACGAGGCGCCGTGTGTCCAGGGATGAGAACGCCTGGTTGATGTGGTTCGTTATTATCGATATGACGAATATGCCGACGAAGAGGTCCAGGAGCACGCCCATCTCCACGACGAGCGGGATGGCCTCCACGAGCAGCGTACCGAAAATAAAGATGCCGTTCTCCAGGACGAGGTAGCCGAGCACCTGCGAGATGGCTTTGTAGCGCGTCGTGAGTATTATGAAACCCACCAGTACCGTGGTTATGGATGCGGGAAATATCAAGGTGTCGGCCAGCTTGCCCACGAGCATGAATTTCGAGGACAGGAGGAGCACGACCCCGGTCGCCGCGGCGCCCATTATTATGGAAGGAAGGAACCCGATGAGCGGCTGGACCTCGCGCTTTATCTGCGCGGCGCGCAGCGAGCGTATCATGATGGCGGGAATCACGATGCCCTTGAGCGCTATCGCCACCGAGGCCGCTATCAGCGACGGAACGTGCACGCGCTCGTTTACGAGCAGCGGCAGGAAGCCCAGGAGCGCTCCCTGCAGGCCTACGATGCGTATGACCGAATGGATGCGGCTGGTTCCAAGCGTAAACAGGTTGAGCACCAGCACGATCACCAGGATTGCGTTAAGAATATTGAACATCATTCACCTCACCAGCAGTATGAACGCCGAGCAGCACAGGATCAGGGCGCCGGTAAGCAGGTAGGGCACCCGCTTCATCCTGAGCCTGGCCATCATCGATTCCAGGATGCCGACGCATACCGCCATGGCCAGCGTCTCGGCGACGAACACGGCGGTATCCGCCACCAGGATTCCCGTCCGGAACGGCGCGATGAGGTGGAGGAGCACCGCTTCCAGCAGGTAGAGCTTGACTGCGGACGCGTACAGCACGATGCCCAGAAGCGGGCCGCTGTGGTCCAGCACCATCACTTCGTGGATCATCGTAAGCTCGAGGTGCGTGGTAGGGTCGTCCACCGGGATGCGGCAAGTCTCGGCGAGCATGACGATGAACAGGCCTATGGACACGAGGATGAGGGGCGCGGTGCCCGAGGCGGCGGAAATCCTCCACGGATTTTCGAGCATCGTGCCCAAGTTGAGGGACCCCGAGATTTTGGCAAGGACGAGCAGGCCGAAAAACAGCGCGGGTTCGGAGAGGCTCGCGAAGGTGAGCTCCCGCGTGGCGCCCATGCCTTCGAAGGCGGAGCCCGTGTCCAGGGCCGCCGACGTGGTGAAGAATCTGGCGAGTCCCAGCAGGTACGCGAACAGGATCAGGTCTCCGGTAAAGGAGATGGGCGGCCGGAGCGGGCCCGCCGGGACGAGGAGCCCGGCCGCCAGCACGGCGGAAAGCGTCACGACGGGACCGGCGATGAATATCCATCCGGTGGTACCGCTGAGGACGAGCCCTTTCCTGAAAAGCTTCGCGAGATCGAAGTACGGCTGCAGGAACGGAGCGCCGTGCCTTCCGGCGAACCATGCCTTGGTCCTGGCTATGACCCCGAGGAGCAGCGGCGGAAGCAGCAGCATCACAACGATGTTAATGATTTTTTCTGGCATCAGGAAACCCCCATGGAGCCGAAGGCGAGCAGCAGGATCGTTATTATGAAAATATAGAGCAGGTACCGGGATAGGTTGCCTTGTCTCAGCTCGCGGAAACGCGAGGCCGCGCGCGCCACGGCCGCCTTCGCGGGAATCACGACCTTGTCCATGACCGTATCGGGCAGGTCGGCCTTGAAGGCCGATTTATCCGGGAACTCGCCTTCGATTTTCGGGCGGCTTCTCCGTAACGGCGAGACGATCGGGAAAAGCAGGATGATGCCGGAGGCTATCGACGAGCCCGTGTATTGCATTCTGCTTGTGGGTTTTGCATAGCCGCAGTCCCAGGTTGGCGCCGATGCGCGACTCTTTGCGCGCGAGACCGTGCCGAGGAGCAGGACTGCGGCCGCGACGAGTGCCCCGAGCACGAGCGCCATCGCGCCGAGCGAACGGAGCGGCGCCAGGGCTTCAAGCGATACGGGCGGCGTCGAGTCGGCGGCGATCGCCGACGATGTCCATGCCTGCGCGGCGGCCTGCAGAAACGGAGCCAGCTTCCAGGCGAAGATTCCCAGCGCGGCGCAGGCGGCAGCGAGTATCGCCATCGTCGCGGCCATGACCGGCTTGAGCTTTTCCGGCATTACGCTTTTGTCCGTGCGGGGAGCGCCGAGGAACACGACGGCGAACAGCTTGACGAAAGCCGCGGTGGCGAGCGCCCCGCTCATGGCCAGCAAGGCGGCGGCGCCGCCTGCGACGGCGAGGGCCGAATCGTCGCCCATGATCCGGAACAGGCCGCCGTAGACGAGCCATTCGCTCGCGAAGCCGTTGAGCGGCGGCAATCCGCTTATCGCCAGGGCTCCCGCGAGAAACAGCAGCATGGCCAGCGGCATCTTCTTGCCGAGCCCTCCCAGCAGGTTCGCGTTTGCCGTGCCCGCTGCGAGCTCGATGGTCCCGGCATTAAAAAATAATAATGACTTGAACAGGCCATGGTTCCAGACGTGGAACAGCGCGCCGCACAGTCCCAGCGCTATCCACTCGTTGTGCCCGGCAACCCGGCCAAGAAGCGCGGTGCCGATGCCGATGGTGATGATGCCGACGTTCTCGACGCTGGAATAGGCAAGCAGGCGCTTGATGTTGGATTGCCCCAATGCGAAGAGGATGCCCGCCAGCGCCGTCAGCGACCCGGCGGCCACGAGGGTGACGCCCCACCATGTTTCCGGGGAGGGCAGGAGTCCCGACATACGGATCAGCCCGTAGATTCCCATCTTGGACATCACCCCGGACAGCACGCCCGACAGATGGCTCGGCGCGTTCGCGTAAAAATCGGGAAGCCAGAAGTGCAGCGGAACGATGCCGGCCTTGAAGCCGAAACCCAGAGCCGCCAAGACGAATACGGCGCCGGCAAGCTTGGGGTCCGCGAAAAACGCGGGCACCAGGGCAAATGAGCCGGTCGCCTCGCGCCACAGCGCGAACATGGCGAAAAGCAGCAGCGTGCCCGCGTGCGTCGCCACGAGATAGATCCAGCCGGCTTTGCGGGCGCGCATGTTTTTACCGTCGGAAGTGGCCGCGAAGTAGGCGGCGACGGCCATCAGTTCCCAGGCGATGAGGAACAGGACGCCGTCCCCGGCCGCGCACACCATGGCCATGCCGCCCGCCAGCAGGCCGTAGAAGAGCCCGAGCCTGCGGCCGCCCGAGGAAGGATCCGAGTACGGCCAGTAGCCGAGCCCGAACAGCGCGCCGAGAAAGGGAAGCACGAACACGGGTATGAGGAAAACCGCGCTCAGGGCATCGATGCGTATGAAAAATTCACCCAGGGGCAGAAACCAGGCCGCGCGCAGCGAGTCTCCCGCGCCCGGCGATGCCAGGGCCGTCGCCACGGCCGCAAGCCCGGTGGCGCTGCCGGCGAGCAAAATCGCGGCGCTGACGTATTGCCCCGCGCGGGAGCCTGGTCGGCGGCCCATGAAAAATGCGGGAACGCCGCTGACGGACAATAATCCGACGGCCGCCAGCAGAAGGTGGGGAGCCGCCGTCATAGAGCCGCCAACGCCGCGAAAATCCGGCCGAACGGCAACAGGGCGGCCAAGAGGATCACCACGGTTATGAAAATATACAGAATGTAATTCTGGATGACGCCCTGCTGGAACCTTCGGAACCAAGTGAATCGTTCGTCCACTTTTTTGGCGAACGGGAGGAGGACGCGGTCCAGCACGGGATCGTCCAGCCTGCTGCGCATGAAAGAAGGGGAGGGAAACTCACCGGCGATCTTGGGACGGCGCGAGCGCGGGTGCAGAATCGCCGAGAAAACCGTCGTGAAGCTGTTTGCGATGGACGAGCCGGAATACTGCATGCGGCTGCCCGGGGCGGCATAGCCGCAGTCCCAGGTTACCGCCGGCTTCGCTTTTTGTATGGCCGCCCGGACGCAAAAGAGCAATGCGCACACAAGCACGACCAAGACGGCGCAAAGGGCGGCCAGAGCCTGAAAGGGCACGAGGGAGGCGATCCTCGGTAGAGGGCCGATCGAATTGCCCGCTCCGCCAGCCCAGGACTCCACCACGCCGTCTAGGAGGGGAGCCAGGAATCCGGGGAAAATTCCGATTGCCGCGCACAGAGCCAGCAGGATGAACATGGGCAGCAGCATGGATACCGAGCCTTCATGGGCATGCAGGGCGGATTCGCCTCGGGGAAGTCCGGAGAAGACGGTACCGTACAGGCGCACGAAACATGCCAGGGCAAGGGCGCCTACGAGGGCGAGAAACGGCACCGCCACCGCGAGCGACTGGGCGGCGCCGCCGCTTGCCATGGGTGACAGAAGCCCGATGTACACGAGCAGTTCGCTCATGAAACCGTTGAGCGGCGGCAGGCCGCTAATAGCCAGCGAGCCTATCAAAAATATCGTCGCGGTGAGCGGCATCGATGAAGCCAGTCCCCCGAGCATGTCGATTTTTCGCGTGCCCGCGGCGTGGAGTATGGAACCGGAGGCGAAAAACAGCATCGGCTTGAACAGTGCGTGGTTCCAGACATGGAGCAGCGCGCCGCCCAAACCAAGAGCCACCAAGGCGCCTTGGTTCAGCGAAGCGCCGATCATGGCAAGCCCGATGCCCATCATGATTATGCCGACGTTCTCCACGCTCGAATACGCCAGCGCGCGTTTCAGGTCGGCTTGGGCCAAGGCGAACAGTATGCCCGCCACCGCGCTGAACGTGCCCAAGAGGAGGATTGCGATACCCCAGGTTAGCGGGAATTCGGGGAGCAGCGACAGCATGCGAAGGATTCCATATATGCCCGTCTTGAGCATGACGCCCGAGAGCATGGCCGAAACGTGGCTCGGGGCGTTGGCATGCGCGCCTGGCAGCCAAAAATGCAGCGGCATGATTCCTGCCTTCATGCCGAATCCCGTAAGCAGAAGGGCAAACAGGATATTCATCGCTGCCGCGCCCATCGTGCCCGGAGCTACGGGCGCCAGGGCAAAGGAGCCGGTGGAATGTTTCCAGAACGTAAACATGCAGAACAGCGTCAGCGTACCGATGTGCGTGGCCACGAGGTAGATCCAGGCGGCTTTTCTGGTCTCTGCCCTCGAGTCCTCGGTTCCGACGAGGAAAAACGCGGACAGCGCCATCATTTCCCAGCCGAACAGGAATGCCATGCCGTGTTGGGCCATAAGCAGGACGCTGATGCCGGCCACCATCGTCCCCCAGAAAACCTGCACTCGCCCGGCATTGGCGGCTGCCTTGCTTTGCTCCCAATAGCCCAGGCCGAATATGGACCCGAGGCCTCCTATCAGAAACACGGGCATGAGAAAAAATGCGGACAGAGCGTCCATTCCCAGGAACGAATCGCCCATCCCCTGCCATGGAAAGGGAATTACTACGGTGTTCCTATGGATCAATCCTGCTCCGGCGGATACAAGACCGGCCGCGCAGCCAAGTACCACGAGGGCTGTGCTTACCCATTGGCCCGCGCGGAATTTTCGGGGGACGAGCAGGCCTGCAAAGCCGCTGGCCGCGTTGAGTATGATTGCGGCGACGACCAGAAAGGATGTCATGGCTGATGGCTTGCGGCAAGATTTTGAGCTTGTCCGCCGTCTGCCTGGCCGTTTCGGAAAAGTCCTTCCTCTATCCGCGCGAGCAGGACCAGCAGTTCGTCCCGGGATGCCTGCCTGTTGAGCGCGGCCTTGAATTCGTCGTTGTGGAGCAGGCAGCCCAAGCGGGATAGCAGATGCAGGTGTGCCCGCACGGTAGGGCTGATAATCGTAAACAGAATGTTTACCGGCTTGTTGTCGATGGCCTTGAAGTCTATGGGATGCTCGAGAAAACAGAGGGTTACGGTGGGTTTTTCCACATGCAGCACGACGGGGTTTCTCACGTGTGGAATCGCTATGCCGTCGCCTACGCCCGTAGAACCGAGCATTTCGCGGGCTACGAGCACTTCATAGAGGAAATCGCGGTCCACTTCCTCGGGGAGCTTCAGCGCATCGACTATCGAGCGCAATACCTCCGACTGGTCTTTGCCGCTTACCCGATAGATAATCCCGCCTGCCTTTACGGCATCCGTAAGGTCCGGAAGCGCTTCCTGGCCCGTACCGTTTTCCTTGAAAATATCGGGAGACACCTTGATGCGGCGCGACGTGGCCCACTCCAGCAATTCAGCCCTGTTAAAGCGGAATTGCTCGTTTATTTTATAGAAGGGAATCGTTTGTTCTTTGATCCAACGGTAGACGGTTTTTTCGGATACGTTCAGGATACGCGCAGTGTCTTTGACGGAAAGTTGCATGGAGTGGCTCCAAGTAGTGTCAGATTTGCCGTTGACTGGACAACTAGTAACTTTAGCGGCTCGTGTCCATGAATGTCAATGCAAAATGGCATGGTTTCCAGTATTTTGGAAACCATGCCATACGATAGAAAAGATTAGGGATACTAAAGACTAACTGAGCGTCAAAATCCGGGGCTTATTTATTCATCTGCTGAATCTTCGGAATCAGGATCGTCGTCCTCTGAACTCTCAAGCTTGCCGTCGCCGTTTTTGTCTTTGCCGTAATCCGCGCTTAACTTGATGTTTTCCTTAAGAGCCTCGGAAAATGACCCTGGATTAGCGGCAAAGGCCGCTGGGTCGATACCGTCAAACCAGCGGTTCAGCCGGAATGCTATCATGACGTTGTTCACCGCCGTGTTTACGATATCCAAACCGACGCTCGTATCTCCCGAGGGAGTAAGCTCGAACTCCGCATCAACATCGAAAGTATACGTAAATGGAACGGCTACTCCTCCAGCGGGCGTATACGAGCCGGCCAGATAGATGCTGTGGCCGTAGATGGGATCGGTTGAAGCTGCCAAAACGGCTCCGGCCTCGTCTTTTTCGCCATCCTCTGCCTTATCGATCTTGAATTTTATTTGCGTATAGGTTCCTGCGGGCAGATCAGCCGCCGCCGGCTCCGGATCAATAGTCTCGGCGATAAGATCCACTAAATAGGGTCCTTTAAAATCAAAGGAGCTGTCAGTGTCGTCTTTTTGCTCAAGTTCCAATTCCTTGAGGACGAATTGAACCGTGGTCAAGCTTATCGTTCCGGCAGAAGTGCCCACAGGGTATTCTACTGGTATTTCCAAGCTGCTTACCGCCCTGGAGGCGAGCGCCCGCGGATTCGCCAAAGATAAAGCATGTGAAGAAACCGGTACGGTTGCTGAAATCGCAAGCGTCGTCTGTCCCGGTAATGCGGCAGGAACAGTCGAAGGAGCTACCGCAGGGGTGCAGGATACTGCAAGCACGATACTCATAAATACGACTACCAACATTACTGGATTATTTTTGTATTGTTTCATTGGAAGCCTCCAAAACCACTACGGATTTGCATAGTAATATATGCTTATTTATATGTTACTGTTTTTTTCCAGCGTTTTCATGAAGAATCGTGCTATTTATATGATTTTTATTATATAGATATAAACATATTTAATAACAAGAAGTAGATTCCAAATACTCCTGAGGCCCCCGCATCAAAGGGATGCGCCTAGGGTAACCTCACGGTGTCCGAATCAAGAAAAGCGCTGTGTTTCCTCAAATATGTTTGACACTTGACAAAGCCGCGCGTTCCGAAGTATAAAACACTCCGTTGATGAGTTTGCCTGCGGCGATGGTGGAATTGGCAGACACGCCAGCTTGAGGTGCTGGTGCCGAAAGGTATGGAAGTTCAAGTCTTCTTCGCCGCAAAACTAAAACCCGACCGAAAGGTCGGGTTTTGTTTTTTATAGACGGGCAGCCGCACGGTGCAGGACTCGAATGCGGACATATCAGCCCGTTTATGCTATCTTCGTAACTCCCGTCGACTACCGGGGAATCCCCAGCCGACGCTGACCATCAAGTTCTTGTGAGGCCCATGTGGATGAGATTATCTTAACTGAGGAGATGAAGGCGGTTATTGCCCTGCTAGAGGACCAAACCGAACGCTTTATCTGGATTTCCGGGCGCGCAGGCACAGGAAAATCGACCTTCCTCCAGTATCTCAAGGCTACGATCAAACCGAGGAACGTAGTCTACCTCGCTCCCACCGCCGTAGCCGCCCTTACCATCGGGGGGCAGACCATCCATAGTTTTTTCTGGCTCGATCCCAAAGAAAAGGCATATTTCGAAACCACGCTCGATGCCAATCGGGAAAGCCAGCTCTACCCCCGTCTGGCCATGGTCGAAACCATCGTCATCGATGAGATTTCCATGGTTCGCGCGGACCTCGTGGACGAGATGGACCGGCGCATGCGCAGCGCGAAACGCCAGTCCGACCTGCCCTTCGGGGGCGTGCGCCTCGTGCTTTTCGGCGATGCCTACCAGCTGCCGCCGATAGAGCCCGAACCCTATACTCTCGCCGCCGAACGCTTCGCGAAACGCTATAAGAGCCCGTTCTTTTTTTCGTCGCAGGTTCTCCGCACAAAAGCCCGAAAAATCAAACATGTGGAATTTACGCGGGTATTCCGCCATAACGAGGCTGATTTCCTCGCCACCCTGGATCGCTGCCGCTCAGGCGAAGTATCCGAGGCCGATCTGGACCTGCTTCAGTCCCGCGTACTGCCCGAGGGCAAGAAACCGCCGGCCAGCCATCTGGTCCTTTCGGCGAAAAAGGACGATGCGCTGCGCCTTAACCGCTATCGGATCGATGCCTTGCCGGGTACGGCACGGATCTATACCGCGGTTTCCACGGGACACTTCGCCAATACGCTGGACGACGAGGATCTCCCCGCGCCACGGGCCCTCGAGCTCAAGGTGGGAACCCGCGTCATGTTTACCGTCAATGATCCGGGGCGCCGGTGGGTCAATGGAGCTTTGGCTACGGTTTCGGGGCTCGAGGACGAGCGGGTAATCCTTCAGGACGAAGCGGGCGAGTTCTCCGCCCAGCCGTACGTCTGGCGAAAGCTCCGCTTTACGATGCGCGGCGGACAACTCTCGGAGGAGGCCGGCGATGAATACCGGCAATATCCATTCGTTCTCGGTTGGGCCATCACCATTCACCGCGCTCAAGGAAGAACCCTTGAAAAAGTTTTCGTGGACCTCTCCCAAGGAGCCTTTGCCGCCGGTCAGGCCTATGTCGCCATTTCGCGCGTAACCAGGCTTGAGGGGCTGCTTCTCCGCACCCGACCCCGTGCCCGCGACTTTTTCGTCAACGAGCGGGTCAGCGATTTCCTGGAGTACATCAAACCTGTTCGGGCTTAGACTGTATGCGAATCTTGGTTGATTTCTTCCGTGTTTTGCAAGATTCACCATATTATGGTATTATTCTTGCTTGGGGGAACTATGCAAAATTCTAAAAAAGTACCCAAAGAATCGCCGCATCTCCAAGACGAGCCGCATCTCCATGATGCGCCGCGTCCAGAGGACGTCTCCAGCGAGGATTCTTATTTTTACGCCATGGGCAATGTGTCTGCCATTCCCTCTTTTGCCCAGGCTGCCCTCGAATTAGCTCAAGTATCCGGCGATAAAACGCTTGAATTATCGGCAACGATGCTTTTAGGCATCTGGGCAGACCGCTTTTCGGATCATGAGCAGGCTATCGGATTGCTCACGCGAGCGACTCAAGGCGCAGAAATCGCCGGCAAGACCCTGTTGGCGGCGCGAGCGCGCTTTTTTCTGTCCGTCTCCCGCTCCCGCGAAACAGGCGGAGACCGGGTGCAGATCCCCGTCATGAAACAAATCCTCGAGAAGAACGAGGACATATACACGGATCTGGACAAAGCCATTTTTTACAGTTCCCTTGCCGTGTCCTATTTTTATACCGATCAAACCGAGGCCGCCGCCCGGAATTACTACACTGCCTTGAGTTTCGCCATCAAGGCGGACAATCCCTTTGTAATACTGACTGTCTTGAATAATCTCGGCTCCCTGCAAACCGACCTGGGCAATATGGAAGAAGCCCAGATGCTTTTCAGGCAGGCTCTGTCATATAAAAACGCCCCCGCCGGTTGCGCCGGCATCATGGGTATCGTCGCGGGCAATCTTTCCATCGTGCTTGAGCGGGCGGGCCTGTACAAAGAGGCTAAGGACGTAGCCGGCCAATGGATAGACAGGCTCGAGGAAATATCCGTGCATTCACGTGCTTTGGTGAACCTCGCGATGGCCCAAGCCTGTGCCCGATTGGGCGAGTTTTCCGAAGCCACGCACCTGCTTGACGATTTGGAAGCCGCCGTTCCCTTGGCTGAATGTACCGATGCGGTAAGCAGGGCCCACCGCATCGCCCAGACCTTCCTGGTCAATGCGGTAATCGCCGATGGGCTTGGCAATGCAAGGCAGGCGCTCGAAGCCGCCGAGGCAGGGATTCAGTCCCTGACGGAGCACCTGGAGCCGGATTTGCTGGACAGGCTGCGCGAGCAGGCGGCCCAAAGCGCGGCCTCCCTCGGGGAGTGGGAGCGTGCCTATAACCATGCCTCGGCCTCCCTTGCCGAGAAGCGACGCAAGATCAGCGAATCGGCCCGGGGCATCTCCCTGACGCTCGGCATCAAGCACGAGGTGGAAAAAGCCTACCGCGAACGGGATCTGTGCCGGGAGCTCTCCTTGACCGATCCTCTCACCGGGCTGCTCAACCGGCGTTTCTTCGGCGACGCATCCAGTTCCATGCTTTCCCTGGCGCGGCGTGAGAGTATCCCAGTTTCCCTTGCCATGATCGATTTAGACCGCTTCAAGGCAGTCAACGATACCTACGGCCACGCCTTCGGCGATACGGTCTTGGTGGAGTTCGCCAAATCCATGAAAGCGAGCCTCAGGCAGGAAGACGTGCTTGTTCGCTACGGCGGCGAAGAATTCTGCATCATCATGCCGGGAGCGGAGGCTCATGCCGTCAAGGTGCGGCTGGAAGCCGCGCTCGCCGGATTCAGCCGCATCGTATATCGCCAGGGAGATATTGAGATTACGGGAATCACTTGGTCCGCCGGAGTCGATTGCTCTCCCGACGGCTCGGCCAACCTCGATACGCTCATACGCTCGGCGGATGGTGCCTTGTACAAAGCCAAGGAATCGGGACGCGCCCGGGTCGTCTTGGCATGAAGCGGTTTCTGTTTCGCCTCGCTCGCCTTAATTTCGGCCTGTTCCTCTATGCCCTCGGAATCGTGGGAACGCTGAACGCAAAAGTCGGCTATGCTCCCTGGGATGTCTTCCATGTAGGCCTGGCAAACGCCACAGGCATGAGCATCGGCGTGGCCTCGATAGTGAGCGGTGTTTTTTTCGTGGTTCTCGTGGCTATCCTCGGCGAAAAACTTGGGCTCGGTACCTTGCTCAATATGGTGCTGATCGGTGTTTTTATCGATATCCTCCTGAAGGTCGGGATTATTCCAAGCCCCGGTAATTATATAGTCGGTTTGGCGCAGTTGCTGGTTTCGCTGTTCGTAATCGCGTTCGCCTCTTTTTTTTATATCGGCTCGGGTTTTGGGGCGGGTCCCCGGGACAGCCTCATGGTCGCGCTCAGGCGAAAGACGAAGCTGCCCGTAGGCGTGTGCCGCGGAGCCATCGAGCTAGTCGCCGTTCTGGCCGGTTGGCGCCTGGGCGGCATGGTGGGTGCCGGTACGGTTATTTGCGCGTTCGGAATAGGTTTCTGCATACAGCTCGTATTCAGGCTGCTGAAATTCGATCCCGCGAAGGTTACGCATGAGACGCTCGCGGCCACGTTCAGGCGCCTGTACGTCAAGCGCGCCGCCAAGATAATCGATGCGCGTCCCGAAATCGTCGAGGAAAAAACATGAACGCGGCAAAGGCGAACCGGGTGGGCGTAAGCCTCGTATTCCTGATTCATGGATTGGTAACGGGGTTATGGTGTTCCCACATTCCGTGGATACAGGGGCGGCTTGCCGTCAATAACGGCCAGTTCTCCCTGGCGCTGCTCGCGGGTACGCTCGGCGCTTTTCCCGGCTTGTTTTTCTCGGGCGCCCTAACGCGGCGTTTTGGCAGCAGAACGCTCATCCTCGTTACCATGACGGCGTATTGCGTCGTCCTGCCGCTGCTTTTTTTTGCCCCAGGCATCGGCGCGCTGTCCGCCCTTTTGGCCGCGAACGGGTTGTTCCTGGGGTCCATGGACGTAAGCATGAACACTCGCGCCTCGTCCACGGAAAAAGCCTGCGGCAAGAGCATCATGTCCAACATCCACGCGTTCTGGAGCTTTGCCGGCCTCGTGGCGGCAGGTTTGGCCAAGGCGGCGTTCTCGCTCGGCCTGCCCACGAACGTGTTCATCCTGGTTTCGGCGGCGTTGCTCCTCTGCCTTGGATTCTTTGCCGTAAGCCTCATGAAACCCCTGCCGGACGACAGTGTTGGAATTCGGCAAAAAAGTCCCGCAGGAGCAGTGGGCTCCAAGCAGAAAATATTCATGTTTCCCAAAGGGCCTCTCGTCGTCGTGGCCGCCATAACCACGCTGGCCTTCATCAGCGAAGGGGCAATCTACGACTGGGGTGCGCTGTTCCTGAATAAGGTACGCCGACTGGATGTCGGCACCGCGGCGCTCGGCTACGGAGGCTTTTCCTTCTTGATGGCCCTGGGGCGCGGCTTCGGCGATTCCGTTACGAGAAGGCTCGGGCAAAAGAAAACCGTAGCCTTAAGCAGCGTTTTTGCCGCTTGCAGCCTGGCTATGGCCGTGCTGATTCCAGTGCCCGCGCTCAGCCTCGCGTTCGTGGCCCTGACGGGCTTGGGCATGGCCAACATCGTTCCCATTCTTTTCAGCATCGCCGGAAAAAGCGCCGCGATGCCCGTGGGCATGGGCATTTCCTCCGTTTCCACCGTCGCCTACGCCGGCTTCATGATAGGCCCGCCGCTCATGGGATTCGTGGCGGACCGCGGAACGCTCGCACTGTCCATGGTGCTCATCCTCTCGCTCTCGATCGTCATCGCGGCAGCTTCGCTCTTACTGCTCAAGGACGATCAGTCCCACCAGGTTCGTCCCACGTAATCCGGCCGGAAGCCTGAAGTGGCATGCCGGATTACCGCGCCCGAGCGTACTTCCGGCGCTATGAGGCGTATGCGTTCCGTGAGGATGGAAAGCGTGGTGCCCGACGCGGAGTCCTCGTCGAAGACGAGAAGGCTCGACCCTGAGCCGAAAGACCGGATGAATTCCTCGTCGCGGCCGGATATGACGGGCGCCTTGTCCTGACGCTTGAACATGGAGAAGCGCAGGAACCACAGCCGGCAGCAGAGAATCTCGGCGAGCAAGACGCCCGCCATGATGGAACCGTGGGCGGCGCCGATGGCCAGTTTCGGGCGGCCGTGCTTCATGATGGATGTCACGAGGGACCGGACCTTGGCCGGCTCGGCGGCGCGCCACGTGTATTTGTCGCGGCGCGACGTGTACACGAAATTTTCCAGGCTCCCAGGCAGGCTTTTCCTGAAGACGTTCGCCTGTTCCCGGAATACCGGCGACAGGCGGTAGGCGGCCCGCGCCAGCGAGATGGAGGAGGCGTACAGTACCTCGGCGGCGTCGATCTCCGCCTTCGCGTACTCGATGCCCTTCGCTCCGGCCGCGTTCAGCTCAAAATATTGCGTGGGGTGCAGCTCCAGCCCGAAATCCACGCAAATTCGGTAATTCAGCGCCACGTTGATTATGGCCGGGGCCGTTACGAAAAGTTCCTCGGCCATCTTCCATGATGCGGGGTTTTTTTGGCCGTCAGGCCCGAAAGCCTGGATGCCTTCCACGAGATCAGCGCATCGGTCTATCGCCTCTCCGTAAGTCAGCTCAAAATCCATGAGCCCGGGCGCCTCGTCCCAGTCGCAGAACAGGTAGTCGTCAATCATGCGCCAACTCCGCCATGCGGGCGTGCGCCTTGCGCGCGTCGACAAGCCTGACCATGCCGCGCTCCGTGGCTGCGATGCCTTTCTCGGCAAGGCTTTTGAGCAGGCGGTTCAGGTGGCGCTCCGTATGCCCCAGGTAATCCGCAAGGTCGTGCTTGGACAGGCAAGCGACACCGGTAGTCGAAGCATTCATTCGCAGCGATAGTGCCTTGAGCAAATTGTACTCGAGCGGGTACACCATGGCGGCGCTCATGCGCTCCGACGAGCGGAAGAGGCGCGACGCCAGGATCCCGGCCAGAGCTATGGCGAGCGCGGGGTCCGCGCGGATCATGGCGTCGACCGCGGCGGCGTCCGCCCATAGAGCGATTGTGTCCTCAACCGCCTCGACGCTGCAGATGGCGGGTGCGCCGTCCAGGAAGTATTCGAGGTCGCCCTGTGTCTCCCCCGTGCCGGAGAGGGCTATGAGGGTTTCCTGGCCGTTTTCAAGGCTTAGCCGAACTGCGGCGAGCCCGCCCGTCAGCACGAATATTCCGCCGACGGGTTTCCCCTGCGTTATGAGCCTGTCGTGCCTTTCGAAACGCCGTTCCTTCAACTGCGTGCGCGCGCTTGCCGCCGCTGTAAAAAAAAGCTCCAGTATGCTGCTGTTCACATTCGCTCCGGATCGGGACATTTGTCCTGTCATCAAGTATAGGCACGCGCTACATTAAATACAGGATGCGCCGCAGTTAGCGCCGTAGCATGCGCACCTTCAATATAGGAGACATCGGTGATACTTTATTCAATGCTTGCGTTCATGATCGGAATCCTCATTACCGTGCATATGGGCATGAACGCCCAGTTCGGGGTTCTGCTCGGCAGCACGCGCCTGGGAAACATTATATTCTGGGGCGCTGGCCTTGCGGCGGCGTTTTTTATTTCGCTGCCGTCCCAGGACTTTACCTTGCTTCGCAAAGTGCCGCAGATTCCCCCGTGGCTTTTTTTCGCCGGAGCCCTTGGCTCGGCCATAGCCGTGTTCACCGGATTGTCCATCCCCAGAATCGGCGCGGTCAACCTGACCATGCTGCTGTTTTTGGGCCAACTCGCGGCCTCGTCGATCCTGTCCGCCAACGGTTGGCTGGGATCGGCCCGATCTCCGCTAAGCGCCTGGAAACTCGCGGGAATCGCGGTGGCGCTTTTGGGCACCGCGATGACTCTATACGGCGACAGGCTGTTCTCAAAGAGTTAGCGGCTGGAGACGAACACGCCGGCGCAGATCAGAACCACCCCGATTATCTTGCCTGCGGTTATCCGCTCGTTCAGGAACAGCGCCGAGGCCAGGATGATGGCCACGTACGATATGCTGGAAAACGGATAGGCTTTGCTCAAAGGCACCAGCTTGAGCACGTTGAGCCAGAACATGAAGCTGGCGACGTAGGCGCATATGCCGATGAGCAGGAAATAGTTCGTGAAGATGTTCTTGAGCGTAACGGCGCCGTTCATCGTTATGCCTTTTTTCATGAGTACCTGGCCGAGCACGGTGCAGGTTACGGTGCAGAGCAAAAAAAGCAGTCCTTTGGGCGTCATTGCGCTTCCTTGCGGTCGGGTTTTGTTTACGCCTGCGAGTATACGCCATTATGGGGGAAAATGAAAGTATTCCGGTTGCGCGGCGAAAACCCGTGCTACAATGGCGCGGAACGTTCCCGACGTCCCTGGAGGCTTGCGTGAAGAAAACAAAACTGATTTTAATCGACGGCATGACCGGCTCCGGCAAGTCCGTAAGCGCCCATTTTTTGGCGAGGCAGCTGGCCAAGAACGGCATAAAGGCCCGCTGGTATCACGAGGAGGAGCCCGACCACCCCTTGCTGTACCGTGAACCCGAAGAATACAAGGGCCTGCCCGAGGCGGAACGCAAGGAAATTTACATGCGCGACTACCCGGCGCAATGGAAAGCCTTCGCGGATTCCCTTCAGGGCTCCGACGAGGTTTCCATCGTGGAGTGCTACCTTTTCCAGTCTTCGCTTATCGGCCTGGTGCGCCTGGAATATCCGAGGGAACGTATAAAGGCTTTTTCGCGCGGCCTCGTGGACCAGGTGCGCGGCCTCGACCCTGTCATTATTTCCTTATACCAGGAAGACGTCCCCAAGGCGCTGCGCCTCAACTGGTCTCGCCGCGGAAAAGACTGGATGGACTGGTACGTGGACCGCATGGCCAAGACGTCCTGGGCCGTGAAGCGCGGCATCGGCGGGGCGGAAGCGTCCTACGGCATATGGGAATCCTGGATGTCCATGACCAGGGAGCTGGTGGCGGAATTCGGCGTGCCGTACCTTGCCATCGAAAACTCCGCCCAGGATTGGGCCGGCTATCGGGCGAGCATGCTTGAGTTCCTCGGCGTGCCGTTCGTCGCCGAGACCTTGGCGCGGCCCGCGGATTCTCGCTTCGCCGGTTTGTACATGGGCAAGGGCGACGAAGGAGAGGATGCGCCGTTCAACGTGCGCGCGGAAGCCGACGGCCTCCGCGTTGACGCGTTCTGGCCAGACCTTCGGCTCCTGCCGAAAACCGATACCGAGTTTGAGATGGAGGGTTTTCCGTTCTCATTCCGCTTCAATCTCGACTCTGGAGGCGTTCCCGTTTCGCTGGAGGTATCGGAAGCGACCTTCGCGTTCGAGAAAGGCTGGACCGCGCTGCGTCAAGCTTGATTCGGCGGCGGGCTCAGGTCGGGCATCCGGATTTCTCCGGGTTTGGCCGACAAGCGCATGATGGTCGCGGCCTCACCCGGATACTTGGCCTTCAGCTTTCCCGAGTTCGCCGCCTCGAAGCAGGCGGGTATGAAGCCGGGTGCCATGGTGCAGCCGAACAGCGAATACCGGCCGCCTTCGGACATCTCACCGGCCTGCCACACGCCCGCCGGTACCGTGAATTGCGCGAGCTGCCCGCTGGCGCTGTCTGCGCCCATGGATACCGACTGCGCCCGGCCGTCGGGGTGCAGGAGATGCAGCGTGAGCGGGTCTCCGTTATAGAAATGCCACACTTCGTCCGTGTCCAGGCGGTGGAAGCACGAGACGCTCCGGGGGCTGTCGGTATACAGGCCGATCATCGCGGTGCCCATGGGTCGTATCCCCGCAGATAGATCGCTGTGCTCCTCCGCCGATTGCCAGCTGCTTTTGTAGAGGGTTCCCTCGACTGGCAGGCGACCGAAGCGATACCTGCGGAGAATAGCCTGGGTATCCGGGTGAATGGGCTTGCCGTCGAAAGACTCGAGGTCCACGACGTCGACGATGGCGTCCGCGTTGAGTTCGCCGTACAGGTGCGGAAACATCGAGTCGGCTTCGAAGCCCGGTGCGGCGATTCTGTCGGGCGCCGGGCTCGGCGGTTCGAACCGAAGCTCGGAACGCAGCAGGGAAGGGTCTACCACGAGGATTACCTGGTCCTTAAGCCCGGCGTAAAAACGTGCCGCCACTTTAAGCACTTGGTGCGCCCGCGAAAAGTGGATGAAGCCCTCGGCTTCGAGGCTCGGGGTGCGGAAGACTCCGGCCTTGACTGCGGCCGCAGCCTGGTCTCGGCCTGTGATATTGAAAATGCATTCTGCTTTCATGGACGATTCTCCTCGGTTTCGCGGGACGTATAAAGAACGAGCAGTTCAAGCCTTGAGTGGGCGCCCGTTTTTTGGGATATGTTCTGGCAATGCTTGCGAACCGTCTCCGGCGAAATAAAAAGTTCCGCCGCGATTTCCTTGGCCGACCTATTCTGGCGGTTGTTCATGGTTGTGCCTTACCATAGCATCGATACGGCTTGAAAGCAAGGAATACCTCCTTTCTACCGCACCGGATACTCCAAACGGGTAATGGACGTTTTCCGGCCTTGCGCATAATGTTTAATTGATTGGCATACGGGGATGTCTTGGGAGGAATCCATGAGAATTTGCGTATTCGGAGCCGGTGTGATCGGCAGTCTCTATGCAAAGACCAGCTCGTATCGGCCTTGCCGGAACTTTAGAGCAACAAGGCGACGCCGCTGTTCGTGTCCATGATCAACAGCGCAGACGGGTCCAAGGCGCTGTCCGGGGCGATAGGCGCAGACCGGCTGGTTTTGGGTTTTCCGGGCGCCGGTGGTTCCCGCTTGGACGATGGAACGGTACTGTACCGCGTCGTTACCAAGGCGATACAGCGAACCACGTTCGGTGAATTGCGCGGGGCGGTTTCCGATCAAGTGCGCGCCGTCGGCCACGCAATATCCACGGCGGGTTTTCCGGTCGCGCTTACCGGCCGAATGGAGGCTTGGCAAAAAACGCACGTGGCCATGGTAAGCCCCTTGGCCAACGGATTTTACGCGAAGGCATGAGTATCCTGCGTTCGTGCGGAATCCCGCCAGAGCCGCCGCGGCTGGAACAGGTTTTTCGTCTGCCGAAAAGCCTGCTGCTTCCCTTGTTTGCTTGTGCGTTCCGTACAGCGTGGGCGGAGACGGTGATTGCGGAGCATGCCGCGACGGCACGGGCGGAGATGCGTCTGCTCGCCGGGGAGTTCCTGGCTTTTGCGGCCGATTCCGGCAAAAAAACGGAAGCGCTTCGATCTCTTGCCGCGTTCGCGTAGAAGATCGCGGTAGATGGCCTGAGGCGCACAGCCGTCGCGCGCGTCTTTGGAATCATAAAAAAAATTCGCGTTTTATTGAATGTCGACCGTTTTTGCTGTACACTAATAGTATCTTTAAATCGCAGCTTCTCCAAGCTTGAAGGCGGCTAAGCCGCCTGGAAGGGCATACGCGCCGGAGAGCCGAGGGGCTTTCGGTTCCTGTTAAGTAATTTTGAGCTTTTTGCCAAAAATCTACGCAACGCTTGCGGGTATTTGGAGGCCAAAATGAAAAAAAACAATTCTTTTACCGCAGTTTTTTTCCTGCTGTCGACGCTCCTGGCCGCCCAGGCGGCAGACGCCGATCCGACCGCGCCCGCCGGAGTTAAAATAGGATTGTACGGCGGAGGATCGTTGCCTTTGGGCACGAGCGCAGCCTTTTATTCCGCAGGCTATTTTGCCGATTTTTCCGGCAACCTCCCCTTGAACTCCTCTTTGGGACTCAATCTCGGGCTGGGGTACGCGGGCCTTCCCCTTATCGCCGGTCCCCGTATCGACCTGGGGCGGGCTGAACTCGGCGCAAGCTACGTTCTGCCGCTGGGAAACCTCCTGTCCCTCAAGGGGACCCTCGGAGCCGGCGGTTTTTTCGGCGCCTTGAGCGACGGTTCCGGCTTACCCGCGGATTCCGCGACCTCCTCGGCAGGACCCTGCGCCTCGGCCGATGTTTCTTTTTCTTTCCTGGGCGTGCGCAACCTGGACCTTACCCTCGGCCTGCGCTACAGGAACCTGTTCGGCCTTTGGAGCGGGCTTGAAGGCGGCATCAGCGCCTCCATCAAGCTGGAACCGCGAAGGTCGGCGCTGGCCGCCGCTACCCGCGTCCTTCCGTTGGGATCGGACGGCCTTGTCGTGGATACCATCCAGTTCGGAAACGTCTTCCCCGTTTTTTTCAAGTACTATAACGACTATTCATTCGGTTCCGCCATGCTTACGAATAACGAGAAAGATGCCGTTACCGACGTGTCGGTCAGTTTGTTCATGCGGCAGTACATGGACGCCCCCAAGATATGCGCGGTCATTCCCAGGCTTGAGCGCGGCGAAAAATCCGAGGTTGGTTTCTTGGCCCTCTTCACGGACAAAATGCTGGAGATAACCGAAGGGACGATGGTGTCGGCCGACATCGGCGTTACCTATTCGCTCAAGGGCCAGCAGGTTCAGAAGAGCGGAAGCGAGGCGGTCCGCATCCTCGACCGGAACGCGATGACATGGCTGGACGATCGATGCGCGGCGGCGTACATAACGGCCAAGGATCCCTCGATCCTCAGCTTCGCCAAGAATGTAGCCGGCTCCATCAAGAGCGTCATGAATCTTTCCGTTAATAAAAACTTGCAGACTGCGCTGGCCCTGCACGAGGCCCTGGATCTGTACGGCATGAACTACGTCGTAGACCCTAAGTCCTCGTATTCGTCCGGCTCAGCAAACAAGGAAGCCGTGGATTTTCTTCAGTTTCCGCGGCAGACGCTCGAGTATCGGGCCGGGGACTGCGATGACCTTACGATTCTCTATACGGCCCTGCTGGAATCGGTGGGCATAGAAACGGCGCTGCTTACCGTACCCGGGCATATTTACGCCGCCTTTTACCTGGATGTCTCCGCCGATGACGCGCGAAAAGTTTTCTCGCGACCAGACGACCTCATTATCCGCGATGGAAAAGTTTGGCTGCCCGTGGAGATTACCGACCGCAAGGGCGGATTCCTCGCCGCCTGGCAGACCGGAGCCAAGGAATGGCGGGAGGCCGATGCGCGGAAACAGGCCGGGCTCTTCCCCGTGCACGAAGCCTGGACGGTTTTTGAGCCGGTAGGCCTTCCCGGGGTTCCCCCCGCCTTTTCTTTTCCCGAGCCGGACGCTGTCTTGACGCGCTATCAAAGCGAGACGACCCGGTTCATCGAGCGCGAGCTAGTTCCCCTGACGGCCAAGATTCAAGCCGAGATATCCAGAACCAACGGCGCTCCGAAGGCCATCAACTCGCTGGGCGTGCTGTATGCCAGATTCGGTCTGTACGACAAGGCTGAAGTCGAATTCAAGAAAAATATCGTCAAGCTCGAGTATGTTCCCTCGCTCCTTAATCTCGGGAATATACAAAGCCTCAAAAACAAGCGGGACGCCGCTTCCGGCTATTTCGAACGCGCATACCGGGCAGAGCCGCGAAACGCCCTCGCCGTGTTGTACCTGGCCAAGATAAACCACGAGGCGGAAAATTACGGCCTGGTTAAAAAGCTCTACGCGGAACTGGCGCTCCTGGATTCCGCCCTTGCCGCGCAATACGCCTGGTTGGATCTCAAGGGCGCCGAAGCCGCGCGAGCCTCGGATGTTTCGCGGAGCAAGGAGCAGCTGCTATGGTCGGAATAAAAAAACCAGGCGCATCCTTCGCGATAATCGCCGTCTGCGCCTTCCTTTGCGTCTGCGGAGCGTTGGCCTGCAAAAACGCCCTCATGGACACCGTGGAAAAACTGACGGTGGAATATAACGCCACGCTCCGGGCTCCCCTCACGCCTCCTGCGCCGGAGGTGACCGCCGCGGACTCGCAGCTGACCGTTTCGTGGTCGGCCCTCCTTGGAGCCTCCGACTACGATGTCTACTGGAGTACCTCCAACGATACCGCGACAATTCTTCCCGCCTCATTCGTTACCACAAAAATACTGAACGTCACGATTACCGGCCTTGAAAACGGCACCACGTATTTCGTATGGCTCAGGGCCAGGAACGGCGCCGGAATAAGCGGGTACAGCCCATCTTCCAGCGGAACTCCCGTAAAGGCGGAGACGCCGCCCGCCGCACCGGCCGCCCCTGTCCTCGTATTTGGCGACGGCAGGTTTAGCGCTTCATGGACCGCCGTGGAAGGCGCGACTTCCTACGAGTTGTATTGGAGCACCCAATCCGAAACGCTTACCATTCCGGCGGCGAACCGCGCGACCACGAGTGAGCTTTCCTGCGTGGTGGAAGGCCTCTCCAACGGCATCACGTATTATGTGTGGCTGAAAGCCGTCAACGCTATCGGCCCCAGCGGCTTCAGCCTCTACGCGAGCGGCATTCCCATCCCTCCGCCGGCCGCACCGGATAAACCGGTTCTAACGGCAGGCAACACGCAAATATCGGCGACCTGGACCGCGGTAAGCGGGGCGTCGAGCTATGACGTCTTTTGGCACACGGTAAACGACTCGTCCAAGATTCCTTCCGGCGCCGTAAAGAACGTAACGGAAACTTCCTGCGTAATCGACGGACTCGTCAACAAGACTCTGTATTACGTATGGCTCAAGGCAAGGAACAGCGCCGGCGTCAGCGCCTTTGGCCCGGCGGCGAATTGCAGGCCGGTGGATCCTCCAGCAGCGCCCGGCGCGCCTTCGTTGAATCCCTCCGATTCCCAGCTCGGCGTTTCTTGGGTCGCGGTAGCAGACGCTACCGACTATGACGTTTCCTGGAGCACCGTGGACAGCACCGAGTCAATTCCTCCCGCCAACAAACTCACCACCGCCAAGACAAGCTGCGCCATTACGGGACTCGCGAACGGCACCCGGTACTATGTCTGGATAAAAGCCTGGAACACGGGCGGTTCCAGCGACTGGGGTCCGTCGTCGGGCGAATCGCCGGTAGCGGCCACGACGCCGCCCGCCGCGCCGCCCGCGCCGACGCTTGTCGCGGGAGACGGAAGGATACAGGTCTCCTGGACGACGGTAAGCGGGGCCGCGAGTTACAATATCTATTGGGCCGAGTCCAATAATCCGGCGAACGTTCTTATTGGCGACAAGCAGGAAGGATTGCTGACCTTGTCCACGACGATAACGCCGCTTCCCAACGGCATAATCCACTATGTGTGGGTTCGGGCCGTAAACTCGATAGGAATCGGCGATTGGAGCCAGTCATCCGGGGCAAAGACGATCGCGACTCCGGAAAAACCCGCCATGACGATGGGGCAGCGGCAGTTTGATATTTCCTGGTTGGGCGTCACCGGGGCCACCAATTACGATATTTATTGGAATACGGTCGACGATACGGCCAGCATCCCCGTGGCCAACGTGAAAAATATTATTACGTCGTCGACGACGATAACAAGGTCCGTTACCGGATTGGAGAGCAATACCCTGTACTACGCCTGGATCAAGGCGAGGAATTCGAGCGGCATCAGCGATTTCTGCACGGTATCGAGCGGAACCACGTTCCCGGAAATTACCTTCGACAAAAACGACGCCTCCGCGACGGGGACCATGGGGAATCAGGCCATGGCGCACAATACGTCGGGCAACCTCAATGCCAATGCCTTCAGCAAAGAAGGCTGGACTTTTTCGGGGTGGGCCACGACGAGCGGCGGAGCAGTCGCGTACGCCAATGGAGCCGGTTTTTCCATGGGAACCGAAAACGTGGTGTTGTACGCAAAGTGGACCGCCAATGTCTATTCGATATATTTTAATAAAAACGACGATGCGGCGACCGGCTCCATGGCTCCTCAAGGCATCTCCTGCGGCTCCTCCGCAACCTTGAGCGCGAACGGGTTCAGTAAAACCGGCTGGGCTTTCGCCGGTTGGTCGACAACCCCCGGCGGAACCTTGGCGTACGGAGATCAGGCAAGTTATACGATGGGGCCGCAGGACGTAACGCTCTACGCGCTCTGGAACCCGGGAATCACGTTCGACAAAAACGACGGCGGCGCCACGGGAACCATGCCGATGCAAGTGATTCCTTCAGGTACCCAGGCAGCCATCGCCGCGAACGCCTTTGCCAAGACCGGCTGGAGTTTTTCCGGATGGGCCACCAGCCCCGGCGGAGCCGTCGAGTACGCGAACGGAGCGACATTCTCAATGGGCGCATCCAGCGTTATGCTCTACGCCAAGTGGACGATCGATCAATACTGGTTGACGGTCAACGCCGGAGGCAACGGAAGCATAGCCGTTCCCGCATCCAGCCCGGTCCTAGTTACCTATAATACGCCGTTCGAGATTACCGCGGTTCCTGCCTCGCTGTACGAGTTTACGACCTGGACCGTGACCTCGGGAACGGGCGTCAGCTTCGGCGCCGCCCCAAACGCAAATACCACCGTGATTCTCACGAGCGGGCCTGCGACCATCCAAGCCAACTTTTCCCCGATATCGGGCGCGGTTCAGTGGTGGCGAACAAGGGCTGACGGTATTGCAGGTCGTTTTTTCGGCACGGCGGTTGATGCTTCCGGTAATGTTTATGCCGTGGGTGATCAAAGCACCACATCTCCCTGTACTTACGGAACCTCCCCGCTGGTGACCGCGACGGGAAAATTCACGGGAATTAATAGTGTCATTGTAAAATACAATTCATCGGGAATTGCGCAATGGGCAAGAACCGCCAGCGAAGGACCTGCTGCCAGCGGTTTCTTTGCGGTTGCCGCGGATTCGTCCGGTAACGTCTACGCAGCCGGATTTCAACTCGGCACGGTGCCATTTACCTATGGCACTTCGCCCCCAGTGAGCGTCGGAGGAGTCAACTCGTCCTTTAATGTGGTATTGGTAAAATATGATTCGTCGGGAACAGCGCAATGGGCAAGAAGTGTAAGTTTAGGAAGCGGGTACAGCATGTTTTCGGCGGTAGCCGTGGATTCCGCGGGGAACGTCTATGCCGCGGGAAGGCAGAGTGGCGTGTCGCTATATAAATATGGCACTAGCCCCGTGGTTACCGCGACGGGGACAAGTTCCTCCAGTAATGTGGTGCTGGTAAAATACAATGCCTCGGGAACCGCCCAGTGGGCTAAGACCATCGTTTCGCCTTCTTCAAATAGTTACTTTTTAGGTGTGGCGGTAGATTTTTCGGGTAATGTATACGCAACCGGAATTCAAACCGGCACGAATGCCTATGATTATGGCAACAGTCCGCCTGTAAGCGCGAGAGGGTCATCCGTGAACGACAATGCCGTTCTAGTAAAATATACTGCTGCGGGTATCGCGCAATGGGCAACGTCCGTCAGCAATTCTGCTTCGGCAAGCATCTTTAACGGTGTTGCCGTGGATGGTGGGGGTAATGTCTATGCCGCAGGCTCTCAAACCGGAATTACGCCTTTTAATTACGGCTCGGGAATTGTCGTGCCCGGAACAAGTACGGGTCTCAATGCCGTTCTTGTAAGATATAGTAATTCGGGCATGGCGCAATGGGCGAAGTCCACGAGTATAACGAGCACGGTGCACAGTTATTATTACGGCGTTGCCGTTGCCGAAACGGGCATGGTGTACGCTGTGGGATACCAAAATGGAACAGGTACATACAATTACGGAGGTGCAAGCGCTTCAGGACAATGGTCGGAGTATAACGCGGTCCTCGTTAAGTATAATCCTATGGGTACCGCAGTTTGGGCCAATGCCATAAACACTGGGCTCGTCGTGTCCATCAACCGGGCGGTTGCGCTGGACGGCGCGGGAAATGTTTTCGTCGCGGGGTCGCAGTCCAATATCCTGCTGGCAAAGCATTTCGAGTAGGGCTTATGGGGGGGCAGACCCCAAGCTTCTAAATCCAGGCCAGGAATCTATCGGTCATGCCGAGCAGAAGTGGAAGTTGGCCGTGCAGAGTATTGAAATATTCTGCTTGCGTATTACCGTCGGTTGTATAGTCGTGGGCGGCTTTATTACGCAGGAGACGTATGGTAATCCATTCTTGCTGGTCCGCAACAATTCCAAGTTTTTCCATGATTGCGAGTGCATCGGAAAATGTCAGTATATTTTCACCTCGAAGGAGCAGGGCGTGGCGCATGGAACTTGCCAGGACGTCTTGCATTTTTGCGAATCGTTCGGAAAAGGCGGAAAGTCTTTCCATGGTTTCGGCATCGCAATTTTGCGTGTTGGGCACAGGCCACGAAAGACGCGATTCGGTAAAGAGCAAACCTTGGCGCAGCCTGCGCAGCGCGGCACATTTTTCAATAAGAATTTCCCTGGCTTCCTGATTAGACTGCTTCATTAAGCTGCACTCCTTGCGTTTTTGCGAGTCGCTGCCAGGGTCCGCTTTTTTGCCCCTTCGTGCTCACCAGTAAATCGACTTTGCGCTCAAGTGCCGTAGATAGTGTCTGCTGTAAACGCAGTTCATCAAGCAAGGAAAGTTTTGTCCGGACTTCGATCAGTAAATCAAAATCTCCACCCCGAGCCTCATCGTGCAACCGTGATCCGAAAAGCCAAATTTTGGGAGTATATTTGAGTTTGGAAGAACAGATGTTTAGGATTGTGCTGACTTGTTCGGATGAAATTCGCATATATTAAATATACCACGCTTTGGTAAAACCGGCGAGTGCCCTTTTATGGGGAGGCGCCAGACCCCGCCGGTTTTCCGGCGAGGCTGGCGCCAGGGGGCGCGTCTGGCACGTGCGGCTGAATGCCGGCACATGGCGCCCCCTTTATTCGGAATCCGCCTTGGCCTGCCTCTCGTGATCGTCGATGTCGACGGCGTCCCAGGGGTAGCATATCCATTTATCCTCGAGGTCGCGCCCAGAAAGGTAGAGCGAGACTTCGGGGGGCATGGCGCCGCGCTTTTCCTTGAGCTTGTTGTGCAGCACGGCTACCGCGATGGAAGCGGGCTTGTGGGACAAGAGCTCGCGCACGCAGTATTCCAGCGTGGAGCGCGAATCGTCCACCTCGTCCACGAGGAGGATGCGCTTGCCCTGCAGTTCGCGCTCGGCTTCCTCTATCCACTGTACTTTGCGGGGCTGGTCCGTGGGCTTGTTGTCCTTGTCGTAATAGGCGACGCCGACGGCTAAAATCGGCTGCTTGATAAACGTGCGCAGCATGCGCGCGGGTATGTAGCCCCCCGAGCCGATGGCCACGATGATGTCCGTGACGTAACCCGACTCTTCGATGCGGTCGGCTAATTCGCGTACGGTGCGGTGGATGTCGTTGTAGGTAAACCGATACTTTTCCATCACGACAGCATAAATCTAAAATTCCGTTGATGCAAGCATGGAAAATCCACGGTGGTTCAGCATTCTCGGCACATAGCGCGCGGGAAGATTCCTATTTCATCTGATTGAACTCGTCCTCGGTAAACATGTCCCCGTACAGCTTGCGGGCGCAGTCGGGGCAGATGCCGTGGCTGAATCTCACGTCGGCGCGCGCGCGCACGTATTCTTCGACTTGTTCCCAATACCCGGCGTCATCGCGGATTTTCTTGCAATGCGCGCAAATAGGTATGAGGCCGTTCAGCGTGTGCACGCTCGCGACCGCTTCCTGAAGCTCCGCGATGAGTTTTTCCTTTTCGGCGAGGGTTTCGCGAAGCGCCAGTGTCTTGACGCGGACTCGGCGCTGTAAAAGAAAATAGCTCCCGGCCAAAAACAGGAAAAGCGAAATCGCGGCCGCAACCGTGGCGAACCGGATAGCGGAGCGGAAACTGATATCGGACTGTTCGTAGGGAATCCACCGTTTATTGATAGCGGCGCGTTCCTTGGCCGAAATGGTCTGCATGCCTGATTTTATAAAGGCCAAGAGCTCGGCGTTTCCCTTTTTTACGCCAAAATTCAAGTCGTGCGAGTATAGCGTGGAAATCTTGCGGAATTTGCCTTGTATATCGGGATGTTTGCTGAATTGCATGAAGGCGCGCGGAACGTCGTCCGCAAATACGAATAGATTGTGCGATTTCAAGGCATCGAACAAAGCGTCGGTATCGGGATATTCCATCAGGGTTAGGCTTGGATATTTGGCGTGCAAGTATTCCGCGGAATAATCTCCGGCTATGACGCCTACGGGCAGGGATCCCAATTCATCGATGCTTTCCGGCTTGAAATAGTCCGAAACGAAGAGTCCGCTGTCCGTCCTTTGATTCAGCGTGGAGAAATCCATGAATTTTCTGCGTTCGTCCGTATCGAATAACCCCGAATGAACGTCCGTTCGGCCATCGAGCACCGCCGCGATACTCTCGCTCCACGAGAAAACGGAAAACGACACGGCTACGCCGCATCGTTCCGACCATAGTTTCCATAGTTCGACGAGGGCTCCGCTTACGGTGCCGTCGGCGTCAAGAAATGAATACGGGTACAGGTCGTATGAACAGGCTATCTTGAGTTCGGCGGGTTTTTTCCAATCCTGCTCCGCAAAAGCGTGGCAAGCCAGAATAAGGCCAAGCGCGAGTATCGAAATTTTCCTTGACATGACGATGCTCATCCTTTATTAGACGCGAACTATACCAAGCGTAGGCAATAATTACGATTGTGTCAAATGTAAGCCGATACTGTAACGAGAATGTTTGCTTGACCAAGCTATAAAGGCATCATAGGATAGGGGTACTCATGAAGAAAATAACGCTCGTATGCATCTTGACTCTCGCCCTCCTGCCGCTTGTCGGGCAATCCATCGACCTTACCTCATCCAACTGGTATTTCAGGAAAGGTTTCTCCAGCGTGTGGCTGCGCACCGTTCCTTCCTATACGGACGAGAACTGGAGCGTAATCCGTTCTCCTTCCAAAAAGCGCACCTTGCTGGTGCGCGATCTCGATATCCCGCAAGTTCGCTCCTCCTCGCGATGGAATCCACTGCCTGGAGAACCTGTAACGGTATGCGCAATCATTCCCTTTTCGGTCAGCAAGGGTTTTCTCGACCTTACGGATCCTGCGCTGCTTTTGGCGTACATCGGTCAGTCCTGGTCCGTCTACCTCAACGGCTTTCCGGTGTACAGCGGGCAGATCAAGGACGGCAATGGGCACTACGTCGAGCACACCACGCGAAACGCCTTGATACCGCTGGATTCGAGCCTTCTGAAGGAAGGCCTGAACCTGCTGGCCATACAGCTGACCGGCGACCCTGGCAGCGAGCGCATGGGCTTGCTGCTTAAAAGCCCCTATGTTATAGATTCTTACCGAGTGCTCGTAAAAAGGAACAGGGAATACGTCGATCTCGTGCTCATCAGCGTCTACGCGATCTTCGCGCTGTACAATATCGTGCTGTTCCTGCTGCGTCCGAAGGAGAGAAGCTACCTGCTTTTCGGCCTGGCGACGCTCACTCTCAGTGCGTACCTGTTTTCCAAGACCATGCTGGCGATGCAACTCATCAACAACACGGGTATCTCGAACAGGATGGAGATAGCCTCGCTGTTCTGCGTCGTGCCTTTGTTTTTCGCCTTTTTCGACCTGCTGCTCAAGAACCGCATCTCGCGCCTGACTATCATCCTCTCCATCGCATACCTGGGTTTACTCGTGCCGGCGATGTTGCTGCGTACGGAACCGTTCCTCCTGCTATGGCAATATACGACCCCTGTTTTTATCGTGTATTTCCTTGTTTTCATCCTTGGCAAAGTGATTGTGGCGGACGCCAAGGAAATTTTCCGCGGCGTGCGCCATGAAGGCCTCAGGGGAATGGCGCTTGCCTGGCACCGCTTCAGCATCGAGAACGACACGGGGAAAATCATGCTGGGAACGATACTGTTCGTTTCCGCGGCGATTTTCGACACCGCTCGCGCGCTCAACGGACAGGATTTGATCCTGGTTAAATATTCTTTCGTGTTTTTTATCCTGGGGGTGGCCGCCATGCAGTCCGGCAGGATGCTCAAGATATACGCGAGCCTTGAAGGCCTGAACGCGAGCCTCGAGCATACGGTCATCGAGAGGACCTCCGCGCTTTCCGGCGCGGTGGCCGAGCAGCGGCGCCTCAATTCCAAGATGCTCGAGTCGAACCGGGAGCTCCAGGCGAGCATCGAGGAATCCCAGCGCGACTTGAGCATGGCCATCTCGGTGCAGAAGGGCTTTTTCCCGGCCATCGCCCCTACGGTACGCGGATGGGACATCGCCATGGTTTTCGAGACCGCCACCGGTGTGTCCGGAGACCTCTATGATTTCTATACAAAAGGCGACGAGTTCAACGGCGTGCTCGTCGGCGACGTCTCGGGAACCGGCATCGCGAGCGGACTCATAACGGTGCTCGCGCGGAGCATATTTTTCAGGAAGCTCAAAGACCCGGAAATAACCGGGCTGGCCGACAAGGTGTTCGCCATAAACAAGGAACTAGTCCGCGAGCTGTCTTCCGTGGGTAACAGCTTCCGCTGCTCCCTGCTATGGGTAGACGGAAACCGCGTGGAATACGTCAATGCCTCACATCCCGACGTTTTGCTGCGCCATGCCGGAAAATCGGAAGCGCTTCCGCTGCTGCCCAAGGACGTTCCCGGATTCAAGCTTCCGCCATTTGGGCGAAATCAGCTGGATGACGCGGTCGTTCCCTTGCGCTTCACGGTCTCGGAAGGCGACGGAATCCTCGCGTACACCGACGCGCTCGTGGACAGCAGGAACGCCAAAGGCGAGGCTTACGGCATCGAGCGCCTCCGGCATTCATTCAGGCGCGCGGACATGGAGACGGCGCAGACCATCCTGTCTTCCATCATGATAGACTATCGCGGCTTTATCGGCCGCATGACCAAGCAGGACGACCTCACCGTCGTGGCTCTCAAGAAAAAATGACGCGTCGCGGATCGACCATGGCCGGCGATACGGATGCGGGCCATGCCGATGCTTGTCTGGCCGAAGCCCCGGGAATCGGGCTGTACTCTGAAAAAGGCCTGCACGCCGCGCTGAAAAGCCTGTACGCCTCCGGAAACGGCAGGCTTGAGGCCAAGCTCGGGGGCAAGGTCGTGGACGTGGTCCTGCCCCACGAGCTCGTAGAGGTGCAGACCCGGAACATCGGCTCTATTGTCAATAAAATATTGCATCTTGCGACCATCATGCCCGTGCGCGTGGTGCATCCCATAACCGTCGCCCTGTGCATAGAGCGGATAGACCCGCTTACGGGCGCTTCCCTGTCCAAGCGGAAAAGCACGGTTCGCCGCGACCTGTACAGCCTGTTCGACGAGCTTGTGCGCGCCAGTCTCCTCGTGGCCTCGCCCAACGTGCGCTTCGACGTCGTGCTCGTGCACGTGCACGAACGGCGCTCGCGGACAGGCAAGGGATCCTGGCGGAAAAAAGGAGACGAGGTGCTTTCCCGCCGCCTCGAGGCGATCAGCGAAACGATACACCTGGATACGAGGCAGGATTGGATCAACCTGCTGCCGCCTCCCGGCGACAGCGGGGATTACGATTCCGCCGGCCTGGGATCGACGCTGGGAATCAACTCCGTGCGAGCCGGAAAAATTCTTTACACCTATGCCAAGGCAGGCTTGCTCAAGGAATCGGGCAAGAAGGGAAATCGGAAACTATACCGCCTCGTGGACTGAATAAACCGTGGCCAATCGTAATTTTCCGTTATTGGCCGTACTTTTTCTTGAGTTCTCCGTAGCGTGCCGTTTTCTTGAATGCGATCATCGCTTTCCCGAACTTTTCCGAAAGCCCCGTACTGTTTTTGACAAGCGTGAAGGCGATATAATTCTTGAAGGAGCTGACCGGCGGATCGAGCATCATGAGCTTCGTCTCGGCGGGCGTGCCTTTGAAAGCCGCGATGAAGTCATCGTAGTTGATGATGGCTACGTCGTTGCGCTTAGCCAGGAGCATGTCGATCATGTTAGTCATCGTGGGCGCTTCGGCGCATTTTGGGTTGGCTTTCGTTATTGCTTCAGGCAGGTTGAATCCCCTGATTACGAGCAGCGTCCGATTCTTAAGAAATTCCTCGGCGTTACCCGTATACTTCATGGTGTCTTTGGAATCTGCCCGGATAAGAAAGTTGAACGACCCTGAAGTAAGGATATTGGCGTCGCTGAAAATAGCCCATTTTGACCGCTCGGGAGTCGGGCTAATATAAGTAATCCCGTCTGCTTCGCCCGCTTCAACCATTTTCTGCGCCCGTACCCAGGGCACTTCCATCCAGTCCACCGTCAATCCGATCGATGCAGCCACTTCGTTGACCAGTTCGACATGAAAACCCGTTAGTTTGCCGCCTTCGTGGAATTCCAGCGGCGCATAATCTACAGAGTCGCGCACTACGATGATTTTGCCTGATGTTTGGGCGACTATTCCCTCTATTGCTATAATAGACAGCAATAGGAAAATTTTCAGCTTCATAAAGCCTCCTGCTCAATACTTCTGTTTCTATTTCACCGAAAAGCTTGTGCCAAAAAAAACTCCTCCGAATAATTATAGTTAAAAAAGAATTAAAGTCAAAGCACGGCTATCTAAGCCGCTCCTCGCGGAGCGACATTACCGAATCGGAGCGGACTGGCTGAATTCCAGCGTGGAGCATGTACCTGCGGCCGTGCTCCGTATGGCAAAACTGCCGTCCAACTGGGCAGACAAGCCTTTTACGAGCTTGAGCCCCATGCCTTTGCTTTGGCCTGCGTCGAAACCTCCGGGAAGGCCGACTCCGTCGTCGCATATCTTTAGCGTTACTTTTTTATCGCATTTTGCGAGGGATGCCGATATGGTTCTCGGCCGTCCTCCGGGAAACGCGTACTTGAGGCAATTCATGATTATCTCCGTTACGAGCTTTCCGATGGGAGTCGCCTGTTCCGGGTTTGCGGTTACGGCCTGAAGGCTGCTTTCAAGCCGCACCGAATCCGGCATGCCCACGAGCGCTTTGCATATTCTCAGGCAGTATTCGTCGAGCCGGACCTCGGTAAACGAGCCCGATGCATTGACGTTAGGATGCTTGCGGCGAATTGGCGGACGTGGTGCGCCATGTCCTCCCGGGACTTCTCGAGGCGCCAGGGATCGGCGCTCATTCGAGTGGAGTTATGGAGCGTTAAATAAAGATCCATCGCGTCTTCGGCGACTCCGGCGCGATATCGGACAGCTGCTCGATGGGGTAAAAAAAAGTTTGCATGGGGCCTTGCTCCTGAATCATAAGGCCCAATTGCGTAAATACAAGATTTATTGGTCTTCGGATCCTTCAAGGATTCCTGCTGCCTGTCCGCCGCCATCCACCATGTCCTGCATGGCGTGCAATCCGTCGAGGGCCGATTTTTCCACTTGGCCGATCTTGCGTGCAAGTTTGCGATTCAGCATAAAAAAACCGCCGGGGATAAGAGCCGCGGCGATTACCGCGATAAAGATGACGAGCGAACCGGTCATGTGCAGGTAGCGGTCGACCATTTTATCCTCGAAAACCATGCGTACCGCCGTAAACGATATGGCGGCCGCTCCGACGAAAACCAGCCACTTCGCCTTGTCGATGAGGGAGGAAATGAATCCGCCCGCCACCATGAGTAGCGGCATGCTGATGAGCAGTCCCGCGACGAGCAGAAAAACATTGCCATGCGCGCTGCCCGCGACCGCGATTACATTGTCGACGCTCATCATAAAATCCGCGGCAAGGATGAGGATGATGGCCTGCTTGAGGTTCCCTGCGCTTTTTACCGATTCCCCGGGAGCGGAATCCAGCTTGAGGAGTCTGTAGACCACCCATATGAGCGCGATGCCGCCTGCCGCGGATAGAAAGGGTATGAGCAGCAAGTACGACGCGATGGCGGTGAGGGCTATTCGCAGGACGACCGCGAGCGTTCCACCGAGGATGATGGCCGCTTTGCGTTTTTTAGGGGGCAGGGCGGCGGCAGCCATGCCGATGACGATGGCATTGTCGCCTGAAAGAGCTATATCGATAAGGGTAATGCTCAGGAATCTGATGATGAAGTCGCTGTTGATCTGTTCCAGCACGGAAACCTCCGACGGTACTTTTAAAAGTTGCGATTCTAAAGGCTCGATTAGTAAAGCCCTTTATTTAACGTGAATATTTCGACATCGAAAACATATATTTTACGTACTGACATATCCTATCGAGCCTTTCAGATAAGGTCAAGGTGATATATCAGTTTGACATCAGTTAGTATTTTGTCGCGTCCTGCCACCGAAAGTCAGCCGCGCGGCGCACCATAGTCGGGACAGCCGCCCGTGTCTTGTAGAACAGGCGTCAGTCGGGGTGGCGCAAAAAAATACAGCGCCCACGGCACTGTATTTTTGTTGCGACAGGACCCCGCCCATAACCCTTATATGCAAGCTCCCGCCGCCCCCGCCCCGCCTGAGTATTGAATCAGCCCCCGATGTCGCTCGTTTCGCGGCACTTTGCGCCCCGATTGACCAGAGGTAGCCGTTTTATTACACTATTCTTCTATGATAAGCAGCGACGAACTTCGAACCAAATACCTTGAGTTCTTCAAGACCAAGAACCACGCCGTGATTTCCGGCAAGTCTCTCATCCCCGAGAACGATCCTACCGTTCTTTTTACCACGGCGGGGATGCATCCCCTCGTCCCGTATCTGATGGGCGAGGCGCATCCGGCGGGCAAGCGTCTCGTGGATTACCAGAAATGCGTGCGCACCGGAGACATCGACGAGGTGGGCGACTC
Organism: uncultured Treponemataceae bacterium; assembly: GCA_964485395.1. Classification (GTDB taxonomy): domain Bacteria; phylum Spirochaetota; class Spirochaetia; order Treponematales; family UBA12059; genus JANNSO01. Next base: position 71,034 of record CAZAJF010000019.1, read on the forward strand.
GAGCCACCTTACGTGCTTCGAGATGCTCGGCAATTGGTCTCTCGGCGATTATTTCAAGAAAGACTCCATAGCGTATTCCTGGGAATTCCTCACCAGCAAGGATTGGCTCGCTCTCGACCCCAAGAAGATTTCGGTAACGGTATTCATGGGTGACGAAAACGCGCCTCGCGACGAGGAATCTGCGGGCCACTGGAAGGCCAACGGCGTTCCGGCGGACCGCATCGCGTATCTGCCCGCCGTGGACAACTGGTGGGCGGCCGGCCCCGTGGGGCCATGCGGACCGGACAGCGAGATATTCTATTGGGTGGCCGACGGCTTTCCGCCTCCCGGTTCCAATAAAGGCACGGACAGCGCCAACTGGATGGAAATCTGGAACAACGTGTTTATGGAATATAACCGCGTTGACGAGAAGACGCTGCTCAGGCTGCCCGCCCAGAACGTGGACACCGGCATGGGCCTCGAGCGCACCATCGCCATATTGAACGGCAAGACGAGCGTGTACCAGATAGATATCTACCAAGCCGTCATCGCCGCCATAGCCGAAGTTTCGGGCTATGCCTACGGAAGCGATCCCGCCAAGGATTCCTCGGTGCGCATCATCGCCGACCACGCGCGCACGTCTACGTTCATCATCGGCGATCCTAAAGGCGTCTCCCCGGGAAACGTCGGCGCCGGCTATGTCTTGCGGCGGCTTATCCGTCGGGCCGTAAGGCACGGCCGCAAGCTCGGGATCGAAGGCTGTTTCCTGGGCAGGTTGGCGGAAGTGGTCATCGCCAAATTCGCCGCGGCGTATCCGGAACTCGTGCAGAACCGCGGTCGCATCATGGGCGACCTGCAGCGAGAAGAGGAGAAATTCCTCGAGACGCTGGTCAAGGGGGAACACGAATTCGAGAAAATGCTGCCCAACCTCCTGCGCAACCCGCAGAAAATAATGAGCGGCCGACTTGCGTTTAAATTGTACGATACCTATGGATTCCCCATCGAGCTGACCCTTGAACTGGCTGCCGAGAGCGGCATGACCGTGAATCGCGCCGAGTTCGACGAGGCTTTCAAGAAACACCAGGAGCTGTCCAGGGCCGGCGCGGAGGCTACTTTCAAAGGCGGCATGGCCGACAATTCCGAAATCGCCACACGATACCACAGCGCTACGCACCTCCTGCACAAGGCTTTGCGCATGGTACTGGGCGACCACGTTGCCCAGAAAGGCTCTAACATAACCTCCGAGCGGATGCGCTTCGACTTCAGCCACCCTGCGCCCATGAGCCCTGAGGAAGTGCAGCGAGTGCAGGACATCGTCAATGAGCAGATACGGCGAGACCTTCCCGTTACCATGGTGATGATGCCCCTCGAGGAAGCCAAGGGCAGCGGCGCCATGGCCCTCTTCGGCGAGAAATACGAATCGGTCGTCAAGGTCTACAGCATGGGCGACTTCAGCAAGGAAGTCTGCGGAGGCCCCCATGTCGAGCATACCGGGCTCATCGGCAAATTCGTAATCCAGAAGGAGCAGAGCTCGAGCGCCGGCATACGGCGGATTCGGGCAGTCATAGAATGAAACAGGCTCGCGGGCATGCGGCTGCGCTGAAAAAAGCCGGAATGTTTTTATCACGCCTGATGCTCGCGATTCTTGCTCTGACTTTTTTTTCATGCGGGAAACCGACTGATCCGATTCCCGTCACCGCGAAGAACCGGTTTTTTTGGGTGGACGACCTGTCCGCGAATAAAACCTGGACGCAAGCGGCTGCGACGCTGGCGTATTCCTCGGTTTCATGCAACGTGTATGTCCGCAACGAGGATGTCGGCAAGATAAGCCAGGATCTCATCAATCAGTACGGAATCTATTTCACGCGGTTTTCGATGCCCAAGGTAAGCGAATACGTGTATGCCCCCACGGAGTTTTTCGGGGAGGCGGGCAACCGGATTAATATTTTTTTCTATGAATCCGCCTCCGGGCTCGCCGGATATTTTTGGGACAAGGACTTTTTTCTCGACTCCGCCGGGTCGGTCAACCGGTCCAACGAAACCAATATTCTCTACATGAACATAAAATCGGCCGTCAGCGCAACCAATCAATCGGCGGCCACCCTGTTTACGAAGGGTACCTTGACCCATGAATATCAGCATATGTGCAATGCCCATTATTTTATTTACGGCGACGGCCGGTTGAAAAAGAGGCAGATGGACACTTGGGCGAATGAATTGTGCTCAACGACGGCCGAAAGTATTTTTTCCAATCAGCTTTCCGTCTATCTGGGCGAATACTCCGCCGTGAACACGCAGACAGGCAGTACCTATGACGACTTTGCCGCCGGCAAAACGGATTTTCTGTATTGGACCAACGGCTTTACCCAATATGTCGTAGCCTCGCTTCTTGGAACGTATTTGCTTTCGGCGATCGACGACGCGGCAAAACCGCTTTTGATTTCCACGTTCCTTAAAAAAACGGGACAGGAAGATTCGCTTGAGTATCTCAGTTCGATTGAAGACTTGATCGCGACGCTGCAGGACCCAGCTATCGGCTATGCATCGAAAATCGGCGAATGGGTTTGGGTAAAAGATTTCAGCGTGGACACGGCTGCCATCGCCGCTGATTGGTCGATCGTCATGAAGTATTTCCTGAAGGCGATCGCCGGCAAAGATTCCGATTTTTCCGATTATATCAAGTCGGTTACCGCGAGTATGACGGTGGCTCCCTCCATCGTTCCCCCGTTGGCGACGGGAACGGGCATGGAGCTGAAAATGTCCGGCTTTCTCATCGGCAAGACGAAGGTTCCGGAGCAATCCGATTTATCCTCGACGCTCATAAGCACCGCCTCGAAAACCGGCCTGGATGCGTATGTCATGGTTTGGAACGGCGCCATTCCCTCCAGGGATACGCTGTTGTCGCGCGAGACGGGGAACTCGAATTTCAATCCTCTCGCTTTCGGAACACTTGTGGTACCGCCTGACGTATTGACCGCGAGGCCTCCGGCGGATTATTCCCCGCCTGCTTCGCGGAATGCCGCCGATTCGTTTGCCTGGGATCGCAGCATGAGCGTTCCGCACGGCACGAACGGGGGCTCGGGGACCAAGGGCCAAACCTCGCGCGATCCGCTACGGGCGCGCACATCGGCCATATCCGGCACCGGAAGCCCGGGCAACGGCAGCGACGGGACCCCGGGCGGAAACCTTTCGTGCGGCTATGTCGGGTTATAGAAAATTATCCAAAGTGAACAGGGAATCCCCGTCGCGATGACCTTGCCCGCTTCCCGCGATGCATTGGATTACGCTCCGTATTATTGCGAAGAAAATATTTGGCGCCTGCTGTCCTCCAAAGCGTTTCCCGGAGATGCCTGGGCGGTTTTGATCTTCGGTCTGGAAGGGCGTGCCGCCATGCTCGAGCAGAGGGCCGGCCGCGACGAGGACGGATTCGTGCTGTGGGATTACCACGCCGTCGCGCTTGTGTCCGACCCTTCCGCCGCAGGGCTCCTCGTCTTCGACTTCGATACCCGCCTCGATTTTCCCCTGCCCGCCGAAGCGTATCTGAAGCGCTCTTTTATCCCGCCAAATTCCGCCGATCCGGTTCTGGCACGTTTTGAACCGGTGTTCAGGCTTCTTCCCGCGATTGATTTTTCCGCGAATTTTTACAGTGACCGGTCGCATATGAAAGCCTCGGACGGCAGTTGGCTGCAAAGCCCGCCTCCATGGGACCATCCCGGCGAACGACTCGCCACAGACGGGCCGATTCGGGATTCCTGGCGCCTGGGCTCCCTCATAGATCCTCGGAGGAAGGAGCGGGGCCAGCTTCTTTCCCTGGGCGGCCTTGCCCGCTTCATATCGGGGGCACGGTCAGTCCAGTAATTTTCTGATAACCTGCAGCGCGGTTTTTCCGTCTTCCCGCACCAGCCTTACGACGATCGGTCCTTCCATCCGGGCTTCCGTCCACCACGCTTCCCTGGCGAACCACTCTACTGCTTCGGGAACGGAGGCGATTCCTCCGAGATTGGATTGCGCGAAAAGGTAGCGCGAGGCGGCGAGCGCGATATTTCCCGTATCCCCGGCTTTTTTTTCGCCGAATCTTAAAGGCAGGGGAAGTTTGGGGACAATCCTCGGGCCGTCTTCCGTTACGGCGATTATCTCGTCGGCATTCCAGAAAAAAACGGATTCCTCGACCGCGCCGTCGTTGCCGATTTCCGCGTCATCATGCTCAAAAGCCCGATTCCATGCGGCCGGATCCTGCTCGGTCCAGTTAAGCGGTAACGCCAGGTTCAAAGTGTATAATTGCATAACCGCAGTATAAAGAATTTTTTTCCCGCTGGGAAGCCGCCTTCTAAAGGGCAGCGGCTCCCAATAGCGGGCGTCTCCCAAAAGCGGCTGTCTTTCGACGCGTGCGGCGCCTCTCCTGCGAGGCGTTGACCAAGTAGCCCGCTTTTCGGCATGCTGGCCATGTCTTTTTAGAACAGGAGTTTTTTTCATGGCCATCAAGTCCACTATTTACAAGGCAGAGCTCGAGGTGGTGGACATGGATCGCCACTATTACGAGACGCACCAATTGACGCTTGCCCTGCACCCTTCCGAAACGGAGGAGCGCCTCATGATGCGCATCCTGGCGTTTGCGCTGAACGCGCATGAGCGCCTGGCTTTCGGCAAAGGCGTTTCCGACTCCGAAGAACCCGATTTGTGGCTCAAGGACCTTACGGGCGACATCGAGCTGTGGGTGGAACTTGGGCACCCCGACGAAAAGATTCTCGTCAAGGCCCTGGGACGTTCCTCGCGCGTTCTCGTCTACGCCTTTTCGCGGAATCCCGAGCTCTGGTGGGATCCCATAAAGTCGAGATTCTCCATGGACGGCAAGTTGGAGGTTTACCATGTGGATCAGCGGTCCGCCAAGGCGCTTGGCTCGCTTGCTTCCCGCGCCATGAACCTGCAGTGCTCGGTTCAGGAAGGCGAAATTTGGATGCGCGACGACGGCGACGGGGCGGTGAAGGTGGAAATTTCCAGAATAAAGTAATCATATGATAACATCGCGTTCTTGCGCCGCTACCAGGAGCTTTCCAGGAGCGCGGACAGTTCGGCGTCGCTGAATTGCTTCGGGCTGTTGGGCCTTGCCCTGTAAGTCAGCGCGTCCGCGAGTATTTCAGTCAGGCGTTCCCTCTCCACTCCCGCCCGCCGGAGGTTTCCCGGAATCCCCAAAGCCGAAGCCAATCTTGAAAACTCGCGTACGAGCGCGCCCGCGGCCTCCCCAACCGGGGTTTGTTCGTCGGCCAGGCCGCAAAGCCGCGCGAGGGCCGCATACGGAACCTGCGATTCGAGGGAGCAGGCCCTGCAGACATGCGGCAGCATTATCGCGTTTGCCATGCCATGGGGCAGCCCGCATCGGGCGCCTATCGGATGCGCGAATCCATGGACCATGCCCAAGCCGGTTTGGCTGAAGGCGATGCCCGCGATGGAGCTTGCGTACGCCATGTCCGATCGGGCTTGCGTCTCTCCCCGGGCGGAATTCTCGAGCGATGAAACGATGAGCCGCGCAGATTCCCCGGCTATCGCCCGTGTCAGGGGCGTCGATGCTCTCGACACGTAGGATTCCACGGCGTGGGTCAGCGCGTCCATGCCCGTCGCGGCTGCCAGGGCAGGGGGCATCGAATCCTGCAGCCGGGGGTCCACGATAGCCGATTTTGGAAAGAAAAAATCACTTGATAGGCCTCTCTTGGACTTGGCGCCGGTGTCCGTCACGACGGCGGCGGAGCTGGTCTCGCTGCCCGTTCCCGCGGTGGTGGGAATCGCGATGAGCGGGATTCCGGGTCGCTCGAGAGAGAGCCTTCCGTAGAGGTATTCCAGGTAGCTTGCCCCCGGATGCGGTCCCTCCGGGCCGGAATTCGCGGCCAGTACTATGGCGGCCTTGGCGCAATCGATGGGGCTTCCTCCCCCGTACGCGACGGCGAGGGCCGCTCCCGTCGACAGAAGCCGGCCGGCGCAGCGTTCCACGAGTTCCACGGGCGGGTCCGCGGTAACCTCGGCGAAAGTCTCCACGCGGTATCCCGCCGATTTTAACATGGTTCCGACGCGGGCAAATCCTTCCGATCCGGCCGTATAGCCCGAGCCGCAGACCAGCATTACCGTGCAAGGCGCTTGCGCGACTCTCGTTGCTTCCGCCGCTAAACCGTCAAGGGAGCCCGAGCCGAACACGAGCCGCGTGGGAAACCTGAAAAGTGAATCCATTATTACCTCGATTTTTTCTCGCCCAACCCGAGTGCGAAGGGGTAAATGGCGTTTTCCAGCTTGTCGAGCTCTTGGCCGGAAACGTTGGCCAAGGTATCGCGGTGGGTATGGTAGGCATCTTCATCGAATTCGCAGAGCGTAACCGCGGCGGCTCCAGCTCGTCCCAGGGGTCCTGAATCCACATTCGGAACCGGATACTCGTTTTTCGTCTCGATGCCCGCTTCCGAAAGAGCTCTCTCGAGATCGTTCGCCAGCTTGATGCTGGCTTTGTCGCCGTTGGAATAGATCGACGGTATGGTGGATCCCGAGCCTCCCACCATGTCAAAGTTGAGTACCCTCAAAACGCTCATCTTGAACGGCGCCTTTCCCGCAAAGTCCGAGGCTCCGGACAGGTTTATTTCCTCCGAATCCGTCAGGAGAAACGCGACATCCTGTTTTATGCCGTCTTTCGAATAGTTTTCAGCCATGGACAACAGCAGCGCGACTCCCGAGGCATTATCCAAAGCACCGGGAAAAACCATTCCCCCGAAATCCGCGCCTATGTGGTCATAATGCGCCGCGAACATGAGCGACGGCTCGAATTTTCCTCCGTCGCCATTCCAGCTCGCCAGGATATTCCTGCACGTGCGCTCCTCGAAGCCCAGCGGATTGTCCAGCGTGACCGTGGCTCCTTTTTCCGCAGCCTCGGAAAGATAGCCGGCTAAGGCTTCCGAAACTGCCATCTTGACGAAGTCTGTCCTCGGCAGCGCCAATTGATGCGGATCCTGTCCCGGATAGGTCGCCCGGCGTTCGATGCTCGGAGCGTCCAATATCACGAGCAGGCCGACCGCCCCGCGTTCCAGGAAAATTTCGTCGTTTTCGTTGTCGTAGCCCTGACCCGAAATGACGACGACGGCGCCTTTGGGGAAGTCGTCAGACGCCGATGAGAGGAAGGCGATGGGACCCACCGCCCTTTGGCCTACCCAAGCTCCCCTGGTGACATCCCGGTAATCTTTTCTGAACTCGAACGTCCTTGCCGCGTCCCCCGGCACCGAAACCGAAAAACCGGGTTTGCGCACGAGCAGGGGGGCGTTCTCCCTGAATTCCATGGTTGTCGCCTCAATCCCGATTCCGGCAAAAATTGACGCGATATACTCGGCCGCCTTGGCTCCGCCCGAGGAACCGGCTTGCCTTCCTTGATATGTCTCCTTTGCGAGCTCCTGCACGACGGCTATCGGCTTGACGGTATCCGAGAGCCTGTCCCCGCCTTTGGTAATCTTGGCGGCCGGAGCGCGCCCGCCGCACGCCAAACCCGTCGCCATGAGAACCAGCAGCCAATATCCGAGATTGGGTTTCATGAAAGA